>NZ_CP107996.1:6065000-6665000 GCF_036088315.1 Streptomyces sp. NBC_00344
CGACTGTTTACTAAAAACACAGGTCCGTGCGAAGCCGTAAGGCGATGTATACGGACTGACGCCTGCCCGGTGCTGGAACGTTAAGGGGACCGGTTAGTGCGCTTTCGGGCGTGCGAAGCTGAGAACTTAAGCGCCAGTAAACGGCGGTGGTAACTATAACCATCCTAAGGTAGCGAAATTCCTTGTCGGGTAAGTTCCGACCTGCACGAATGGCGTAACGACTTCTCGACTGTCTCAACCATAGGCCCGGTGAAATTGCACTACGAGTAAAGATGCTCGTTTCGCGCAGAAGGACGGAAAGACCCCGGGACCTTTACTACAGTTTGATATTGGTGTTCGGTTCGGCTTGTGTAGGATAGGTGGGAGACTTTGAAGCGGCCACGCCAGTGGTTGTGGAGTCGCCGTTGAAATACCACTCTGGTCGTGCTGGATGTCTAACCTCGGTCCGTGATCCGGATCAGGGACAGTGTCTGATGGGTAGTTTAACTGGGGCGGTTGCCTCCTAAAGAGTAACGGAGGCGCCCAAAGGTTCCCTCAGCCTGGTTGGCAATCAGGTGTTGAGTGTAAGTGCACAAGGGAGCTTGACTGTGAGACCGACGGGTCGAGCAGGGACGAAAGTCGGGACTAGTGATCCGGCGGTGGCTTGTGGAAGCGCCGTCGCTCAACGGATAAAAGGTACCCCGGGGATAACAGGCTGATCTTCCCCAAGAGTCCATATCGACGGGATGGTTTGGCACCTCGATGTCGGCTCGTCGCATCCTGGGGCTGGAGTCGGTCCCAAGGGTTGGGCTGTTCGCCCATTAAAGCGGTACGCGAGCTGGGTTTAGAACGTCGTGAGACAGTTCGGTCCCTATCCTCTGTGCGCGTAGGAATATTGAGAAGGGCTGTCCCTAGTACGAGAGGACCGGGACGGACGAACCTCTGGTGTGCCAGTTGTCCTGCCAAGGGCATGGCTGGTTGGCTACGTTCGGAAAGGATAACCGCTGAAAGCATCTAAGCGGGAAGCCTGCTTCGAGATGAGTATTCCCACCTCCTTGAGAGGTTAAGGCTCCCAGTAGACGACTGGGTTGATAGGCCAGATGTGGAAGCCCGGTAACGGGTGGAGCTGACTGGTACTAATAGGCCGAGGGCTTGTCCTCAGTTGCTCGCGTCCACTGTGTTAGTTCTGAAATAACGAACAGCCGTGTCCATATCCGGTTTCGTTAATTTCATAGTGTTTCGGTGGTCATTGCGTTAGGGAAACGCCCGGTTACATTCCGAACCCGGAAGCTAAGCCTTTCAGCGCCGATGGTACTGCAGGGGGGACCCTGTGGGAGAGTAGGACGCCGCCGAACAATCATTGTGGGGAAGCCCCGCACCTTATGGTGCGGGGCTTTTCTGCGTTCCGGACCAGAATGCGAACACGGTTCTCTGCCACTCCTGTGTCATCGTCGCCACCCCTGTGCCGTCACCGTCGCCGGCTGAGGGTAAGGTCAGGGAGCATCGTTCGCACGTTCCTCACAGGAGGCCCCCGGGTGGAGGTCCAGGAGACCCGCGTTCAGACGGACCGGGTACTCACCATCCCCAACATCCTCAGCATGGCCCGCCTCGTCGGTGTGCCGCTCTTCCTGTGGCTGATCCTCCGCCCCGAGTTCGGTGGACCGAACAGCGACGGCTGGGCCCTCCTCGTGCTGATGCTCAGTGGGGTGAGTGACTACCTCGACGGGAAGCTCGCCCGGCGCTGGAACCAGATCAGTGCCCTGGGCCGGCTGCTCGACCCCGCCGCGGATCGCCTCTTCATTCTCTCCACCCTGGTCGGCCTCACATGGCGCGAGATCCTGCCCATTTGGTTGACCTCCGCACTATTGGCCCGCGAACTGATGCTTCTGGTGATGGTGGGAATCCTTCGCCGGCACGGCTATCCGCCTCCCCAGGTGAACTTTCTGGGGAAGGCGGCTACGTTCAACCTGATGTACGCGTTCCCGTTGTTGCTCCTCAGTGATCACAGCGGTTGGCTCGGCACCCTCGCGGCGATTCTTGGATGGGCGTTCGCAGGGTGGGGTACAACACTCTATTGGTGGGCAGGAGTCCTGTACGTGGTACAAGTCCGCCGACTGGTCAAGGCGGACGCAACAGCCGATTGAACTCGTCGATGCGCGCCGAGCAGCGTGGCCGGATAGCGTATGAGACGCAGGTGTCCTGACCGGACGGGTGACGTCGGCTGGACCGTGTCTCTTCAAGGAGGACGCTTCCGACATGAAGGCCGTCGTGATGGCTGGCGGCGAAGGCACGCGCCTTCGCCCAATGACCTCGAGTATGCCCAAGCCACTTCTTCCCGTGGTCAATCGACCGATCATGGAACACGTACTGCGGCTGCTCAAGCGGCATGGGCTCAATGAGACCGTCGTCACCGTGCAGTTTCTCGCCTCCCTGGTCAAGAACTACTTCGGCGACGGCGAAGAGCTCGACATGGAGCTCACCTACGCCAACGAGGAGAAGCCGCTCGGTACAGCCGGCAGCGTCAAGAATGCCGAAGAGGCACTCAAGGACGACACGTTTCTCGTTATCTCGGGCGATGCACTCACCGACTTCGACCTTACAGACCTGATCAATTTCCACAAGGAGAAGGGCGCACTGGTCACGGTGTGCCTGACCCGGGTGCCGAATCCGCTGGAATTCGGTATCACGATCGTCGACGAAGAAGGAAAGGTCGAGCGCTTCCTGGAGAAGCCGACCTGGGGTCAGGTCTTTTCGGACACGGTCAATACGGGCATCTATGTGATGGAACCCGAAGTCTTCAACTATGTCGAGGCCGATGCCTCCGTCGACTGGTCGGGCGATGTATTCCCTCAGCTGATGAAGGAGGGGAAGCCGGTATACGGCTATATCGCCGAAGGCTATTGGGAGGACGTGGGCACGCACGAGAGCTACGTCAAGGCACAGGCCGACGTACTCGAAGGCAAAGTCGAGGTCGACATCGACGGCTTCGAGATGTCCCCCGGTGTCTGGGTCGCCGAGGGAGCCGAGGTGCACCCGGACGCAGTGCTGAGGGGGCCCCTCTTCATCGGTGACTACGCCAAGGTCGAAGCTGGCGTGGAGATCCGCGAGCACACGGTCGTGGGCTCCAACGTGGTCGTCAAATCCGGTGCCTTCCTGCATAAGGCGGTCGTCCACGACAACGTGTACGTGGGACAGCACAGCAATCTCCGCGGCTGCGTGATCGGCAAGAACACCGACATCATGCGGGCGTGCCGTATCGAGGACGGCGCGGTCATCGGCGACGAGTGTCTCGTCGGTGAGGAATCGATCATCCAGGGGAATGTGCGGGTCTACCCGTTCAAGACCATCGAGGCCGGCGCCTTCGTCAACACGTCGGTCATCTGGGAATCCCGTGGCCAGGCGCATCTCTTCGGCGCCAGGGGAGTCTCCGGCATTCTGAATGTGGAGATCACCCCTGAACTCGCGGTACGGCTGGCCGGTGCCTACGCGACCACTCTCAAGAAGGGCTCGACGGTCACCACCGCACGTGACCACTCCCGTGGCGCCCGCGCCCTGAAGCGTGCGGTCATCTCCGCTCTCCAGGCCAGCGCGATCGACGTACGGGACCTGGAGAACGTGCCGCTGCCCGTCGCGAGACAGCAGACCGCGCGGGGCAGCGCGGGCGGCATCATGATCCGTACGACCCCTGGTGTGCCCGACTCGGTGGACATCATGTTCTTCGACGAGCGCGGGGCCGACCTCTCGGCCGGCGGACAGCGCAAGCTCGACCGGGTGTACGCACGGCAGGAGTACCGCCGTGCGTTCCCCGGGGAGATCGGGGACCTGCACTTCCCTGCGAGTGTCTTCGACTCGTACACGGGTTCCCTGCTTCGCAATGTGGACACCACCGGCATCGCCGAAGCCGGTCTCAAGATCGTGGTCGACGCGACCAACGGAAGTGCCGGTCTGGTGCTGCCCAGTCTGCTGGGACGGCTCGGGGTGGACGCGCTCGTCATCAACCCCGGACTCGACGAGTCCCGGCCGACGGAGACCGCGGACAGCCGGAGGTCCGGTCTCGTCCGGCTGGGAGAGATCGTGGCGTCCGCACGTGCGTCGTTCGGCGTGCGATTCGACCCCGTGGGTGAACGGCTGTCTCTCGTCGACGAGCGTGGAAAGATCATCGAGGACGACCGGGCGCTGCTCGTGATGCTCGACCTGATAGCGGCCGAGCGGCGCAGTGGACGCGTGGCCCTTCCGGTCACCACTACGAGGATCGCCGAGCAGGTCGCCGCGTACCACGGGACCCAGGTGGAGTGGACCACGACATCACCCGACGATCTGACCCGGGTGGGCCGCGAGGACGGCACGATCTTCGGCGGGGACGGACGCGGTGGCTTCATCATCCCCGAGTTCAGCAGCGTCTTCGACGGCTCCGCAGCCTTCGTCAGACTGATCGGTCTGGTCTCGCGCACCCAGTTGACGGTCAGTCAGATCGATGCGCGTATCCCTCGGGCCCATGTACTGCGTCGCGACCTGGCAACTCCCTGGGCCGTCAAGGGTCTGGTGATGCGCACCGTGGTGGAGGCCGCCGCCGACCGGTCGGTGGACACCACCGACGGGGTGCGGGTCGTGGAGCCCGACGGACGGTGGGTGATGGTGCTGCCGGCTCCGGCCGAGGCTGTCACTCATCTGTGGGCAGAGGGCCCCGACGACGCGTCCGCGCAGGCACTGCTCGACGAGTGGTCGGCAGTGGTGGAGAGCGCAGGTCACTGACGTCGCGACGGTGTGCCGGGCAGGGCGGTTCAACGCCTCCGGCACACCGGTGGGGCCATTGGGTACCAGTGGCCGCGACGTGCGACGATGTGCGGCATGTCGCAGCAGCCCCCCATTCGGAGCACACCATCGCCGCCCAGGCGTCCCGATGCGTCGATGTCGCTGCTGAACAACGTGATGGACCACAGCCTCGACGACGGGTATGCCGAGGCGACCGCGCGGCGTGCGGCCGCGGGCCAGGCGGGGGTGCCGAGGCCGCTCCGGGCCAAGCTGGGTCTCGCCGCGGGCCTGGTGCTCGCGGCGGTCGTCGTGACGGTCGGTGCCGCGCAGGCCCGGGTGGCAGCCCCGGTGGTGGCCAAGGAGCGCCAGGAGCTCATCGACCGGGTGGGGTCGGAGACCCGGTCGGCTGACGAGGAGCAGAAAAAGGTCGACGCGCTCCGTGACGAGGTGAGTGAGCGGCAGCGCAGGGCACTTCAGAAGCTCGGCGGTGATCAGGGTGGTCTGGTCGCGCTGCTCTCCGGGGCCACCGCGGTGCACGGCCCCGGCGTGAAGCTGGTGATCGACGACGCGAAGGACACCGACGAGAGCGGCGGCGGCGGGCCCAGGGAGACGAGCGGGTTCTCCGATACCGGCCGGGTGCGGGACCGGGACATGCAGCAGTTCATCAACGGGCTGTGGCAGTCGGGCGCGGAGGCCGTCGCCATCAACGGGCAGCGTCTGACGGCCCTGTCGGCCATCCGCGCGGCCGGTGACGCCATACTGGTCGACAACAGGCCGCTGGTACCGCCGTACACGGTGCTCGCGGTGGGGGACGGGAAGCACTTGAGCTCGGAGTTCCAGGACAGCGCAGGCGGACAGTTTCTGCAGGTGCTGAAGGACAGTTACGGCATCCGCACCAGCATCTCCGTCCAGGGCGAGGTGCGCCTTCCGCCGGCCGCCAGTCTGATCGTACGTACAGCACAGCCGAAGGCCGCCGGCACCGACAAGGGCGCGGCCGACACAGGGAAGGGCACATCGTGATCGCCGTACTGGGCCTCGTCGTGGGAGTCGTGGTCGGACTGTTGGTCCGGCCCGAAGTGCCGGCGGTGGTCGAGCCCTATCTGCCGATCGCCGTCGTGGCGGCCCTCGACGCGGTGTTCGGTGGCCTGCGGGCCATGCTCGACGGGATCTTCGTGGACAAGGTCTTCGTGGTGTCCTTCCTGTCGAACGTCGTCGTGGCGGCCCTGATCGTCTTCCTCGGCGACAAGTTGGGAGTCGGGGCGCAGCTCTCCACGGGTGTGGTGGTGGTGTTCGGCATCCGGATCTTCTCCAATGCCGCGGCCATTCGACGGCACGTATTCCGGGCGTGAGGCATATGAGCAACGACGAAACACCTGAGGAGAAGCCGGCGCGGACGCCTGCCGAGCCGGATGCCGGGGAAGCCGGCCGGCCGGCCGCGGCCGGTCCCGAGCCGACTTCGCCCGAGGCCGGTCCGGCCGAAGGGGCTTCGGCGGCCGGCGGCGGCCCGACGGGCCGCCAGCGTCTGATGGCCGGACTGTGGCCGCCGCGCGTCTCGCGGGCACAGCTCATCGTCGCGCTGCTGCTGTTCGTGCTCGGCCTGGGGCTGGCGATCCAGGTCCGGTCCAACAGTGACAACAGCGCGTTGCGCGGGGCGCGTCAGGAGGACCTGGTCCGGATTCTCGACGAGCTCGACAACCGTACCCAGCGCCTGGAGGACGAGAAGCAGAGTCTCCAGAGCCAGCGCACCGAGCTGGAGAGCAGTTCGGACCAGGCCGAGGAAGCCCGTAAGCAGACCCGTGAAAAGGCGCGTCAGCTCGGCATCCTGGCGGGAACCGAGGCCGCGCAGGGGCCCGGCATCACCCTCTCCATCGACGACCCGCACGGCACGGTCGAGGCGGACATGCTGCTCGACACGATCCAGGAGCTGCGCGCAGCCGGTGCCGAAGCCATCCAGATCAACAACATCCGGGTGGTGGCCGACACGTACTTCGCCGATCAGGGCGGTGGTATCCGGGTGGACGGCCAGAAGGTCAGTGCGCCGTACACCTTCAGGGTGATCGGCAAGCCCGAGGATCTGGAGCCTGCGCTCAACATCCCCGGCGGAGTCGTGCAGACTCTGGAGAAGGAGCAGGCCACCGCCACCGTGACGCGGGCCGACAAGGTGGTTGTGGACGCCTTGCGACCGGCGAAGCGGCCTGACTACGCTCGGTCGTCCTCGCCGTGAGGCTGTGGCGCATGAGGGTCGTGGGACGAGGGCATGAGGTTGCGGGGGGTCGCCGCACCGTAAGCGTGGTACGTGGTGGAAACTGTCTGAGGGATGCGGACGTTGTAGGGATGTCCGGTTCGGCAGGTGTGTTCATTGAGAGTTCGTCCTGCCCCACGGGCGGGTCTGTTTCGGTCAAGGGGAATCGCCCGTGAAGTTGTTTGGGAAGTTGTTCGGCAAGAGTGCCCGCCAGGACAGTGCCAACAGCACTGCCCGGCACCGCGCCCCGCGTGCCGCGGAAGGCGAGGACCAGGGCGGCGAACGTCCGCTGTTCCGCGATGAGATCGGCCGTCCCGGCGGTGACATTTCGGGTGATCGTGGCGCGTCGTCTGTTGACCCCTCCGGTCAGGGGCGCATAGGTTCTGGGGAAGCATCAACCTCAAGTACGGGTCGAGGGTTGAGCTCTGATCCGTACGCAACCAGTGCCCATGCCGGGCAGTCGCGGCAGGAGGATGCGTCCATGCCGGTTTGTACGAGGTGCGGCCATCGCAATGCCGAGGCCAGCCGGTTCTGCTCCAACTGCGGGGCTCCGCTGCGCGCCGGGGTACCCGAGCGGCCGTCCGAGACCACCTCGACGATCTCCATCTCGGGTCTTGAGGCGTACGAGGCGGAGGCGACAGGACAGACCGCCTCTCCTTCGCTCTCTCCGGAGGCGCAGGCGGCCGTCGATGCCCTTCCGCTCGGTTCGGCGCTCCTCGTGGTGCGCCGGGGCCCGAACTCCGGCAGCCGCTTCCTGCTGGACGGTGAGCTCACCACAGCGGGCCGTCATCCGCAGAGCGACATCTTCCTCGACGATGTGACCGTCTCCCGGCGCCATGTGGAGTTCCGCAGGGGTGCCGACGGCGGATTCACCGTCTCGGATGTCGGCAGTCTGAACGGCACGTACGTCAACCGTGAGCGCATCGACTCCGTCGCTCTCGCGAACGGCGACGAGGTGCAGATCGGAAAGTACCGGCTGGTCTTCTACGCGAGCCAGCGGGGCGTGTGACCCCTCAGGGAAGGTCCATGCTGCAATCATCGACGGACGGCGGTGCCGGCCACGGCGCCGCCGCCGCGGACGACCGGCTGGTGAGCATCGGTACGGTGCTCAGCCTGCTCAGGGACGAGTTTCCCGAGGTCACGATCTCCAAGATCCGCTTCTTGGAGGCCGAGGGCCTGGTCGAGCCGCAGCGCACATCGTCCGGCTATCGCAAATTCGGCCCGGCCGACATCGAGCGGCTCGGGCAGGTCCTGCGCATGCAGCGGGACCACTATCTGCCGCTCAAGGTCATCCGTGACCACCTCGACGCGCTGGGGCGCGGGGAGCAGGTGCAGCTGCCTGCCCCTGGCACGGCCTCCGGGCTGCCCGACGACGCGCCGGAGGACGGAATCCAGGACTCGACCGCCGCCGTGCTCGGCAGGGACGAGCTGCTGGCTGCCGCCGAGGTCGGCAGCGCCGATCTCGGGGAGTGGGAGTCCTACGGGCTGATTTCCGCGGTGCCGGAAGGCGGCTATGACGCCGAAGCGGTGAACGTCGCCAGGCTTCTGGCGGAGCTGGGCCGGTTCGGTCTTGAACCGCGGCATCTGCGCGCAATGAAAGCCGCAGCCGACCGTGAGGCGGGGCTGATCGAGCAGGTCGTCGCACCGCTGCGCCTGAACCGGAATCCGCAGACCAGAGAGCATGCGAAGGTGACCACGAAGGAGCTCGCGGCGCTGACCGTACGGCTCCACGCCGCGCTGGTGCAGACGTCTCTGAGGGTCCGGTTGTACTGATCACGGAGGTGCCCGACTACCCAAACCTGCCGGGCACGTCCTAGGGTTGCTGTGTGAACGAGCTCGACGTTGTGGGTGTCCGGGTGGAAATGCCCTCCAACCAGCCGATCGTGCTCCTGCGTGAAGTGGGAGGCGACCGGTATCTCCCTATTTGGATCGGCCCGGGTGAAGCGACCGCGATCGCCTTCGCCCAGCAGGGCATGGCTCCAGCCAGGCCGCTGACGCACGACCTTTTCAAGGATGTCCTCGAAGCGGTCGGCCAGGAGCTCACCGAAGTGCGCATCACCGACCTGCGTGACGGGGTCTTCTACGCGGAGCTGGTCTTCGCGAGCGGAGTCGAGGTGAGTGCCAGGCCGTCGGACGCCATAGCGCTTGCCCTGCGCACCGGGACCCCGATCTACGGAAGTGACGGGGTGCTCGACGACGCGGGAATCGCCATCCCGGACGAGCAGGAGGACGAGGTGGAGAAGTTCCGTGAGTTCCTCGACCAGATCTCACCGGAGGACTTCGGGACCAACAGCCAGTGACGCTCCGGCCGGGGTAGTCAGCGCATCCGGCAAGCCGTTCCCCACCGGGGTTCGCGGCAAACCACTCTCAGGGTGATTATCACTCGGCGTGCCGAGTGTGGCGATCGTTGACGCACCCCGAGTGACTGCCTACCTTCGAGAAGGCAGGTCAAGGACGGAGGTCGGCGTGAGAAGCACCGGCGACAGCACGGCAGGGGGCGCCCCCGGGCGGAGCCTGGGGGAGAGCGGGCCGTATCCGCTTCACGGCTCAGCAGCCGAACCCACGACCGACACCGTCGGCTACCGGGGGCCGACGGCGTGTGCCGCCGCGGGCATCACCTACCGGCAGCTCGACTACTGGGCGCGCACCGGACTGGTCGAGCCGAGCGTGCGTCCTGCGCACGGCTCCGGCAGCCAGCGCCTCTACAGCTTCAAGGACGTGGTCGTCCTCAAGGTCGTGAAGCGGTTCCTGGACACCGGTGTGGCCCTGCAGAACATCCGCACCGCGGTACAGCACCTCCAGGACCGTGATGCGGGGGACCTCGACCGGGTGACGCTGATGAGCGACGGTGCGACCGTCTACGAGTGCACCTCGCCCGATGAAGTGGTCGGACTGCTCCAGGGCGGCCAGGGGATCTTCGGGATCGCCGTCGGAGTGGTGCTCAGCGACGTGCAGGCCGCCCTGTCCCAGCTGCACGGCGAACGCATCGACACCGGCGAGACCCTCATCGGGCACAACCCCGAGGACGAACTGGCCAGGAGACGCAACCGGGCCGTCTGAGCCGCCCAGCTGCGCCGTGGCCCGATTGTCAGTGCGGTAGGGCAGCATCTGATGGTGTGAGAGCCGTTCCGACCATCCTGCATCTGGACATGGATGCCTTCTTCGCCGCCGCGGAGCAGGCGTCCAAGCCGAGCCTGCGCGGGAAACCGGTGGTCGTCGGCGGTCTCGGGCCCCGCGGGGTCGTCTCCACCGCCTCCTACGAGGCACGGCGCTTCGGTGTCCATTCCGCGATGCCGATGGCCCAGGCCCGGCGGCTCTGCCCGAACGCGGCCTATCTGGTGCCCCGCTTCGCCCTGTACCGGGACGTGAGCAACCAGGTGATGGAGCTGCTGGGGCGGCTCTCCCCGCTGATCGAACCGCTGAGCCTCGACGAGGCCTTCGTCGACCTGGAAGCGGGGGGCGCGGCCGACGACACGGCATCGGCGCGGCGGGTCGGTGAGCAGCTGCGGCGGGACATCCTGACGGTCACCGGGCTCAGCGGGTCGGTCGGGCTGGCGGGCTCCAAAATGCTGGCCAAGATCGGCTCCGAGCGGGCCAAGCCGGACGGCCTGGTGCTCATCGAACCGGGCACGGAGCGCGAGCTGCTGGCCCCGCTCACGGTGCGGACGCTGCCGGGCGTCGGTCCCGCCACCGGAGAACATCTGCGGAGGGCCGGGATGACGACGGTCTCCCACCTCGCGGAAGCAGGCGAGGACGAACTGGTGCGCCTGCTCGGCAAGGCGCACGGCGGGTCCCTGTACCGGATGGCGATCGGGTACGACGACCGCCCCGTGGTCGCCGAGCGGGACACCAAGTCGGTCTCTGTGGAGGACACCTTCGACGTCGACCTGCATGACCGGGTCAGGGTGCGCCACGAGGTGGGGCGGCTCGCCGACCGGTGCGTGGAGCGGCTGCGCGCCGCCGGACGGTCCGGAAGGACCGTCGTACTCAAAGTCCGGAGATATGACTTCTCAACCCTGACGCGCTCGGAGACCCTTCGCGGCCCGACCGACGATCCTGCAGTCGTGCGGGAGGCCGCTGCGCGGCTGCTGGAGCCGGTGGACACCACCGGAGGGGTCAGGCTGCTCGGGGTGGGGGTCACCGGGCTCGCCGACTTCACCCAGGAGGATCTGTTCGCCCAGGCGGCGACCGAGCGCGCCGCCGGACGGGAGCACGATGCGGATGCGGACTCTGCCGGCCCCGCCGACGTGCCGGACCTGGAGCCCGATCCGCCCACCCGGCGCCGTTGGCTCGCCGGGCATGATGTGCGCCACAGCGAGTACGGAGCCGGGTGGGTGCAGGGGAGCGGTGTGGGGCGGGTGACGGTGCGCTTCGAGGAGCCGGGCTCGTCCGCGCCCGGCCGGGTCCGGACCTTCGGCGTGGACGATCCCGATCTGGAGCCGTCCGACCCCTTGCCTCTGGTACAGGCACCGCCGGTACACGCAGCAGCGCAGCCCGCGCCCGCGGAGGATCAGCTCTCGTCGCCGGCCAGCCGGCCGAAGTCCCGGTCGGGGGGCGGCGGAGAAGCCGGCGCCGATACATCGAGTCCGTAGTGGTGACAGAGCTGGAGTTCCTGCTCGGGGGACAGGTGGCGGCCGACTCCGAAGTCCGGAGCGTCCTTGATCAGAGACCGGTCGAAAGGCACCCGAAGCGCTTCCTGCACCATTTCGCTGGGAGCCAGCGGGACGAAGGCGTCCCGGCTGAACAGGCCGGTGCGGACTGCGGCCCACTCCGGCACTCCGGTGGCGTCATCGAGGTAGACCTCGTCCACCGTGCCTATCTTGTCGCCGTTGCGGTCGAACGCCTTGCGGCCTATCAGGTTGCGCGGATCGATGTCGGTCTGCACGGTCCCTCCAACTGGTCGCAACTGCTGCGTACCCCTACAGAAGTGCAGATCCGGGGCTTCGGCCACTCGAGCGTGCCGCGATCTGCCGCGCTGGTAGGCTGGCTAGCGGCTACTGACCCCACGCGGGAGAGTCCCCGGAGGAAGTCTCCGCGGGCGCCGAAGGAGCAAATCCTCCCCGGAATCTCTCAGGCACACGTACCGCGCGGACGAGGTCACTCTGGAAAGCAGGGCGGGCACCGGGCGGGTACGGCCGGGACCCTTCCTCACCGACGGTGAAAATCGGCGCCTCGCAGCACGGGCCGGTGAAACTCTCAGGTTGAGATGACAGAGGGGGAGGCCGTCCGGGTACCCGTGCCGTGGTACCTCTCGCAGGTCGCATCGACCAGGAGGCCTCCCAACATGACCGCCGACCGCATTCCGCTCTCCCGGCTCGAGCGTGGCATCCCCTTCGAACAACGCCATATCGGACCCGACGCCGGGGCCCAGGCCAAGATGCTGGCCCACGTCGGCTACGGCTCGCTGGACGAACTCACAGCCGCGGCGGTGCCCGAAGTGATCAAGAGCGCGGAGGCGCTGCGGCTGCCCGAGGCCCGCACCGAGGCCGAGGTGCTCGCCGAGCTGCGCTCGCTCGCCGACCGCAACCGGGTGCTCGCACCGATGATCGGCCTCGGCTACTACGGCACCTTCACCCCTCCGGTCATCCTGCGCAACGTCATGGAGAACCCGGCCTGGTACACCGCCTACACGCCGTACCAGCCGGAGATCTCGCAGGGCCGGCTCGAGGCGCTGCTCAACTTCCAGACGGTGGTCGCCGACCTGACCGGGCTGCCCACATCCGGTGCCTCCCTGCTTGACGAGGGCACGGCGGCGGCCGAGGCGATGTCGCTCGCACGCCGGGTCGGCAAGGTCAAGAACGGTGTCTTCCTGGTCGACGCCGACGCGCTGCCGCAGACCCTGGCCGTGATCGAGACCCGCGCCGAACCGGCCGGGGTCGAGGTCGTTGTCGCCGACCTGAGCGACGGCATCCCGGCTGAGGTTGCCGAGCGCGGTGTCTTCGGTGTTCTGCTGCAGTACCCGGGGGCCTCCGGCCGCGTACAGAACATCAAGCCCGTCATCGAGCAGGCGCAGCGGCTCGGCGCGATCGTCACCGTCGCTGCCGATCTCCTCGCGCTGACCCTGCTCACCTCGCCCGGCGAGCTGGGGGCCGACATCGCCGTGGGCACCACCCAGCGCTTCGGTGTACCGATGGGCTTCGGCGGCCCGCACGCCGGGTTCATGGCGGTGCGCGAGAAGTTCGCGCGAAATCTGCCGGGCCGGCTGGTGGGTGTCTCCGTGGACGCCGACGGCAACAAGGCGTACCGGCTGGCGCTCCAGACCCGTGAGCAGCACATCCGCCGGGAGAAGGCCACCAGCAACATCTGTACGGCGCAGGTGCTCCTCGCCGTGATGGCAGGGATGTACGCGGTCTACCACGGTCCCGACGGTCTCCGCGAGATCGCCCGCCGGACCCACCGCTACGCGGCGATCCTCGCCGGGGGGCTCCGCGCCGCCGGCGTCGATGTCGTGCACGGCGAGTACTTCGACACCCTGACCGTACGGACCGGCGGGAAGGCCGACCAGGTCGTCGCCGCGGCCCGTGAGGGCGGTGTCAACCTGTACCGCGTGGACGCCGACCTGGTCTCGGTCTCCTGCGACGAGACCACGACACGCGTCCAGCTGGCTGCCGTCTGGTCCGCCTTCGGAGCGGACGGCGACGTCGAGGCGCTCGACGAGCGGACTGCAGACGCGCTGCCCGCGGAACTGCTGCGCCGGGACACCGTCCTCACCCACCCGGTCTTTCACCAGCACCGCTCGGAAACCGCCATGCTGCGCTATCTGCGCAAGCTCGCGGACCGGGACTACGCGCTGGACCGCGGCATGATCCCGCTCGGCTCCTGCACGATGAAGCTGAACGCGACCACCGAGATGGAGCCCGTCACCTGGCCCGAGTTCGGCGCGATGCACCCGTTCGCACCGGTCGACCAGGCACAGGGCTACCTGACGCTCATCCACGAGCTGGAGGAGCGGCTCGCCGAGGTGACCGGATACGACAAGGTCTCGCTGCAGCCCAACGCGGGCTCACAGGGCGAGCTCGCCGGTCTTCTCGCCGTACGCGCCTACCACCGGGCCAACGGCGACACAGGACGCACCGTCTGTCTCATCCCGTCGTCGGCGCACGGCACCAACGCCGCCAGCGCGGTGATGGCCGGCATGAAGGTCGTGGTCGTCAGGACCCGCGAGGACGGCGACGTCGACGTCGAGGACCTGCACGCCAAGATCGCGCAGCATGCGGACGAGCTGGCCGTCCTGATGGTCACCTACCCCTCGACGCACGGTGTCTTCGAGGAGCACATCACCGACATCTGCGCCGCGGTGCACGACGCCGGAGGCCAGGTCTACGTCGACGGTGCCAACCTCAACGCGCTGGTGGGTCTGGCCAAGCCGGGCAAGTTCGGCTCGGACGTGTCGCACCTCAATCTGCACAAGACCTTCTGCATTCCGCACGGCGGTGGTGGCCCGGGCGTCGGTCCCGTCGGCGTGCGCGCGCACCTGGCGCCGTATCTGCCGAACCACCCGCTCCAGCCGTCCGCGGGCCCCGAGACCGGCATCGGTCCGATCTCGGCCGCGCCGTGGGGCTCCGCGGGCATACTGCCGATCTCCTGGGCGTACGTGCGGCTCATGGGCGGCGACGGCCTCAAGCGGGCGACCCAGGTGGCCGTGCTGGCTGCCAACTACATCGCCAAGCGTCTGGAGCCGCACTACCCGGTGCTCTACACCGGGCCGAACGGCCTGGTCGCACACGAGTGCATCGTGGATCTGCGGCCGCTCACCAAGTCGACCGGGGTGAGCGTCGACGACATCGCCAAGCGCCTCATCGACTACGGCTTCCACGCCCCGACCATGTCGTTCCCGGTGGCCGGCACGCTGATGATCGAACCGACCGAGAGCGAGGACCTCACCGAGCTCGACCGGTTCTGCGACACGATGATCGCGATCCGCGGCGAGATCGAGAAGGTCGCTTCGGGTGAGTGGGCGGCGGAGGACAACCCGCTGGCCAACGCCCCGCACACCGCTGCCGCGCTCGGCGGTGACTGGACGCACTCCTACAGCCGTGAGGAGGCGGTCTTCCCCGCCGGGGTGTCGCCCGCCGACAAGTACTGGCCGCCGGTGCGCCGTATCGACGGGGCGTTCGGAGACCGTAATCTCGTCTGCTCCTGCCCGCCGCTGGACGCGTACGACGCCTGACGCACATGCGGGAGGGCCGGTTCGGGGATGTCTCCCGGGCCGGCCCTTCGTCGTCTCCGGCAGCCTCGGTGCTGCCGGATGGGTGCTCAGCGGTTGTCGGGTGCCGTCCGTGCGGGCGGTGCCGCTCCGGGGGCGCCCGTCAGGCGGCGGTCGCGAGCCCCGCGGTCAGCGGGCGGTGCGGAGCGATGATCTGCCCGTCCGGCAGCAGCTCGCCGGTGTCCTCGAAGACGAGGACGCCATTGCACAGCAGGCTCCAGCCCTGCTCGGGGTGGTGCGCCACGAGGACCGCGGCCTCCCGGTCGGCGGAGTCGGCTGACGGGCAGGATGGCTGGTGCTGGCACATGGATGCGTTCTTTCGCTGCGTTGTGGTGAGTGTCCTGCGGCTCGATGTCGATGTCATGGCCGCCCCCCGTATCAGTCGGTCGGTCCCAGTGTTGCCCCACGGGCGCCAATCCGCAGGGATTTCGCGGCAGCACTTGCTACAGCTTGAGGACGCATCACCCGTGCGGACGGTTCAACCCAACTCCGGTTTCTCTTCGGGTGGTTCCGGGTGACCCGACCGGGCTAGTCCGATGGGCGAGAAAGCCCCGTGACTCGAACGGGGTCACGGGGCGCACCGGCAGCCGGTGGTGATCAGGCAGGAGAACCGAGCAACGGGGACTGCTTCAGGCGTAGCGTCATCACGGGCAGCAGTTCGGACACCCGGTGCGGGCGGTGCGCGGCGATCCCGGGCGGCGCGGGCGCGAGCGGCACCAGCAGGTCCGTGGGCGCCGGCGTGGAACCGGGGTCGGATGCGTCGGACCCGGTGTCGGCGTGCAGCCAGAGCGTCATCATGTACAGCTGGGGGACGGACAGCAGCCTCGGCTGGTAGGACTTGTTCATCGCCTCGGCCTGCCGCAGGGCGTTCTCGGTGGCAGCGATGTAGGGCCCCTCGAAGAAGTGCGAGAAGGTCCAGCCATCGGCAGTGAGCTTGGCGTCGGCGGCGGCCACCGCCCGCTCACCGCTGCGGATCAGGAAGCGCCAGCTGGTCAGCCGGGTGCGCGGGGACTCATCGCTCGCCAAGATGCCGTCCAGTACGTGCACCGGAAGGGCGGAGTCAGGGGCCAGCGGCCCCTGGGCGGAGCGAAGGGCAGGAGTTCGGGCCTCGCGGACGGCAGTGGGTGAATCGAGTGCCGCGAGGACGCTGCGCAGGGCCGGCGCGGGGGCCGGAGGGATGGAAAGCGGCATAATGGTGGGTCGCCTCTCGCTTCGGAGACACGGTGATGCACGGGCAGTGCGGACGGCGCTGTCAGCTTGCGGGGCCTGAGGGGGGCCGGGCGGCCAGGAGGAAGGTGCGTCCTCCGCGGGCCGGGGCGTCAACTCTCTGCCTTGTTCGCGGAGTTTATACGACGCGTGTTCAGAAAATGTTTCGGCTAGCTGACGTGGATATTGCAAGCAAGTGTGTATTCGGACTTTCTCTTGTACAGAATCTCCCGATTTAGCTTGCGTGCAGGTCTGTGACCTGAAGGGCTCCGGCGTGAGTGGTAGGCCGAAACACGTCGGCGTTTTCGCCGCTTCCGCGGATTCGGTATCTGCACCCGCTTCATGCCGATCGCATGTGCCACATGCCATCCGGAGTCACCCTACCCGGCGCGGGCCGGCCGTGGGGAGTTACGGATCAACGAGTCTGGGCATTATCGACGGTGACATGAACGCCGATTACGTGACCGCAGGCTCGAGGAGGGACGCTTCGATGGGGGAGAAGGTCGAGGCAGGCGGAGTGGACCCGTCCGATCGGCAGCGGTACCGGAGGAAGCTCCAGCAATGTCTTGCCGGTCTCGGGCGGCTGCTCGACGAGAAGAGCTTCGACCGGCCGAAGAATCTCATGGGCCTGGAGATCGAACTTAATCTCGCCGGTGCCGACGGTATGCCGCGGATGATGAATGCGGAGGTGCTGGACCGCATCGCCAGCCGGGATTTCCAGACGGAACTCGGGATGTTCAACCTGGAAGTAAATATCGTTCCGCACCGTCTGGGGGGCCAGGTCTTCGACCAGCTGGCGGAGGAGCTGCGCACCGGTCTCGGCTACGCCCACAGAAAGGCGAGTGAGGTGGACGCGGGCATCGTGATGATCGGAATTCTGCCGACGCTCGCACAGCATGATCTCGTCTCGGCGAACCTTTCGGATGTCGACCGCTACACCCTGCTCAACGATCAGATGCATGCTGCCCGTGGCGAGGACTTCCTGCTCGACATCCAGGGTGTCGAGCGGCTGACCTGTACGTCTTCCTCCATCGCCCCCGAAGCGGCCTGCACCTCCGTGCAGTTGCACCTCCAGGTCACCCCGGCCCGGTTCGCCGACGTGTGGAACGCTGCGCAAGCCATCGCTTCGGTACAGGTGGCCGTCGGCGCGAACGCGCCGTTCCTGTTCGGCAAAGAACTGTGGCGGGAGTCCAGGCCGCCGCTCTTTCTGCAGGCCACCGATGTTCGCCCGCCCGAGTTCCGGGCCCAGGGGGTGAGGCCGCGTACCTGGTTCGGCGAACGCTGGATCGAATCGGCCTACGACCTCTTCGAGGAGAACCTCCGTTACTTCCCGCCGCTGCTGCCGATGTGCGACGAGGAGGAACCCCTGCGGGTGCTGGACGACGGCGGCGTACCCCGCCTGGCGGAGCTCGTCCTGCACAACGGCACCGTCTACCGCTGGAACCGCCCGGTCTACGACCTCACCGACGGCGTTCCGCATCTGCGTGTGGAGAACAGGGTGCTGCCCGCCGGTCCCACGGTCACCGATGTCATCGCCAACGCGGCTTTCTACTACGGGCTGGTCCGGGCACTCGCCGACGAATCACGCCCGGTGTGGAAGCGTCTCCCCTTCGATGTCGCGGCGCGGAATTTCGACCGCGCCTGCCGCTACGGCATCGAGGCCGAACTCGAATGGCCCCGCCAGGGCCGTTCAGGAGGTGTGGTGCGGGTTCCGGCTGTGCAGCTCGTGCGCGACGAGCTGCTGCCGCTGGCGGCCGCCGGCCTGGATGCCTGGGGGATCGAGCCGGCCGACCGCGACCGCTACCTGGGTGTCATCGAGGCGCGGTGCAGGCGCCGGACGAACGGCGCGTCCTGGCAGGCGGAGACCTATCACCGGGCGCTGGAGGCCGGACTGGGCCGGGATGCGGCGCTGGCGGCCACCACCCGCCGCTACATGGAACTGATGCAGGAGGGTGAACCGGTGCATTCATGGCCGGTCGGATTTCCCGGCCCGTCGTCCGGGCGGATGTGACCCCTCCCCGCGGCGACGGTGGCGCGAACCGGCGGTCCGCAGGGGGAGTGTGCAGGCCCGGCCGGGGTCGCGAGGGTACGCAGACGGGGACCGGGTTCCCCTCGGCGCGTGGTCATCGGGCAAGCTATGACGTCCCATGCGGTGGCGTCTCCCTTCTGGACCGTTGACGCGGCAAGAGCGGAGCGCGCCAGCGAACCGGCGTCCGTACCACGGCCTGTCGCGCGCGGTCTTCGTACTTGCATTTCGAGACCCTGGCGGCGCGGCACCGAGGACGAGGCGCGATTGGCCAACTGGAGGCGGGCGTGCAGGCGGAGGCAGGGCGTGTGGCTGATTCTCTTCCCACCGAGGGGACTCCGCAGCGGTTCTTGCGGCCCGAGACGGTGCTGGTGCTGGCTCTCTCGCTCGGTGCGAGTGGCGTCTCGGCACTGATCAGTTTTGTCGGAGCGCTGACGAAACCAGGTGGGCTCAAGCATCAGGCCGCCCATCTCAATGGTTCATATGCCCCGGGCCGGCCATGGCTGGATCTGGCCTGGCAGCTGTTCGGTATCGCCACCGCGCTGGTGCCGGTCGCCCTGGTGGCGCATCTGCTGCTGCGTGAGGGATCGGGCCTGCGGGCGATCGGTTTCGATCTCACGCGCAGGCTGCCGGATCTCGCACGCGGGGCGCTGATCGCGGCGGGGATCGGGAGTGCTGGGCTGGCCTTCTATCTGGCGGCCCGGGCCTCGGGGTTCAACCTGACCGTAGTGCCGGAATCGCTGCCCGACGTGTGGTGGAGGGTCCCGGTGCTGATCCTCTCCGCGGTGCAGAACGCCGTGCTCGAGGAGGTGATCGTTGTCGGGTATCTGCTGCGCAGACTGGGACAGTTCGGATGGACACCGATGGCCGCGCTGCTGGCCAGCTCCCTGTTGCGCGGCTCCTACCACCTCTACCAAGGGATCGGCGGCTTCTTCGGCAACGTGGTGATGGGGGTGGTGTTCGTACTGCTCTACCGCCGCTGGGGCCGGGTCGGACCGCTGGTCGTGGCGCACTCGCTGCTCGACACGGGGGCTTTCGTGGGTTACGTGCTGCTGGCCGGGAAGGTGGGATGGCTCCCCACTGCCTGATGCTCCCCACTGCCTGATGCGTCCCACCGTCTGATGTTTCCCGCTGCCCGGGGGCAGCGCATGACCCCAGGGGCGTACGGCGCCCCCGCACGCCCCCGGGGTCCCTCTTCAGACCTGCAGTTCGCCGTCGATGACGGTGACCGCGGAGCCGGTGAGCAGGGTCCGGTCGCCGCGCAGCGTGGTCTTCACCAGACCGGAGCGGGCCGATGCCTGGAGGCCCGTGAGGCTGTCGCGCCCCAGCCTGGCGGACCAGAAGGGTGCGAGCGCCGTGTGGGCGCTGCCGGTCACGGGGTCCTCGTCGATGCCGACCCGGGGGAAGAAGCAGCGGGAGACGTAGTCGTAGCCCCGGCCGGGGTCGGCTGCGGGGGCGGTCGCGATGATGCCTCGTCCGGAGTGCGCGACCAGAGCGGCGAAATCGGGAGACAGCGAGCGCACCGCCTTCTCGTCCGTGAGTTCCACCAGCAGATCGCCGATGTGCGGACCGGTGTCCCGCACGGAGAGCACCTTTGCGCCCAGCGCATCCGCCAGGCCCTCGGGTTCCGGCTCTGGGGTGAGGGGCGCCGTCGGGAAGTCGAGAGTGATGGCGCCGTCCCGCTGAGCGGTGGCGGTGAGAATCCCGCAGCGCGCGGCGAAGCGCACGGTCCCGTCCGCCGCGCCCGTGGTGTTCAGGATGTGCGCCGTGGCGAGCGTGGCATGGCCGCACATGTCGACCTCGGTGGCCGGGGTGAACCAGCGCAGCGCCCAGTCGGCCGCTCCGCCGGCGGCGAGCGGGTGGGCGAAGGCGGTCTCGGAGAGATTCACCTCCGCCGCCACGTTCTGGAGCCACTCGTCGTCCGGGAAGGAGTCGAGCAGGAGAACCCCGGCCGGGTTGCCGGCGAAGGGGCGGTCGGTGAAGGCGTCGACGATTCGAATCCGCATGGCACGACCGTAGGCCGAGAAGAAAGCCGCAGGCCACGGCCAATCGGCTGGCATTGGACCGGTGCGCGGTCGAAGGGTGTTGCCAAACGAAAGGTACCGATATATCGTTGACGCATCGCGACAGATCAACGATGGAAGGAAGTGAGCGCGATGCGTTCCCATGGACATGGAAACGACGGTCCCGGCCATCGGGGTCGGGGTGATTTCGAGGGCCGGCGTGGTGCCTTCGGTCCGTTCGGACCGCCCTTCGGCGGCCCGTTCGGCGGGCGAGGCGGCAGGGGCGGCCCCAGAGGAAGGGCGCGGCGAGGTGACGTACGCGCGTCGATCCTGGCTCTGCTCAAGGACCGGGCCATGCACGGCTACGAGATGATCCAGGAGATCGGTGAGCGCAGCGGCGGGGCCTGGCGCCCCAGCCCGGGGTCCGTCTATCCGACGCTGCAGCTGCTCGAGGACGAAGGTCTGATCAGCAGTGCCAGTGAGGGCGGCAAGAAGCTGTTCACGCTGACCGAATCGGGGCGCACGGCGGCCGAAGAAGGGCCGGATGCCCCGTGGGAGGCCGCCGGGCGCGGTGGTGACTGGGACACGATCAACGAGATCCGGCAGGAGGGCTTCGGCTTGATGGAAGCGTTCGGTCAGGTCTGGAGGACCGGTACCCCGGAGCAGCGGCAGAAGGCGATCGCTCTGATCGGCGAGACCAGGAAGAAGCTGTATCTGATCCTGGCCGACGAGGCCTGACGACCGGCGCCGGGCAACCGGTGCGCCGGTGGCGCCCCACGGACTTCCGTGGGGCGCCGCTTTGTTGTGCCCACGACGGCGCGACGGATTTCAACTCCCGGCACGGGGCGCGTGGCAAGGCGGCGCGCGCCCTTTCGGCGTGGAACCGTCATCTCATCCGCAGGGAGGACGCGACCGCCGTGCGTGCCCACCCTCCGTGGGACATCCGGATGCTTCCCGCCGGCGATGCCCGGGGCGTGTGCACCTGATGGGGTGGGACCTGTGCAATGCCCTCTTCGGCCGGACGACAGGCCTGCCGCGCCGCGTGCTGGGATCGAGGCCGGACTTTCCGTACACATGGCGACGGTCGTCACCGGCGCCCGCCGGCGTGCGCTGCGCGACGGCGACCGTCAGATCGACACCGCCCATCTGCTGCACTCGGTGGTCGAGACGGATCCTGCCGTACGGACGGCCATCGGCGGGGGGCCGCGGGCCTCCAGGGTGCTGGGGTATCTCGTGCAGCGCAGCATCGGCTACGGACTTCGCTGGCAGGGTTCGGTGGAGCAGACGGGGGCGGTTCCCGCAGGGCCGGCCGTCGCCGGGTGGTCGCCCGCCGCCGTCGCCGCGATGGAGGGCGCACTGGAACGGGCGCGTGCGCGGGCAGAGGAACGGGCGACCGCGCTCGACCTGCTGGCCGCGGTCGTGCGGGACGGCCGGTGCCGCGCCGTCGAGGTGCTGGACAGGGCGGGAGTCGACAGGGAAGCGCTTGGCACACGGCTCGAGGAGGGCGCATCTCAACAGGTGTATCAGGGGTGACACTCCTGACGGGCAGCTGACATGATGTGCCGATGCGGGTGTCTCAGGGAAAGAGCGTCGGCCTGGGACTGGCCCTGGTTTCGGCGTTCGCGTTCGGTGGATCGGGAGTCGCGGCCAAGCCGCTGATCGAAGCGGGGCTCGCCCCCCTCGAAGTTGTCTGGCTACGGGTGGCCGGGGCGGCGCTGGTCATGCTGCCCGTCGCCTGGCGCCACCGTCATCTCGTGCTGCGCAGGCCTGCCCTGCTCGTCGGATTCGGCCTGCTCGCGGTCGCCGGGGTGCAGGCCTGCTACTTCGCCGCGCTCTCCCGGATCCCGGTGGGTGTCGCCCTGCTCGTCGAATACCTGGCGCCCGCGCTGGTCCTCGGCTGGGTCCGGTTCGTCCAGCGCCGGCCGGTGACCCGCGCCGCGGCGCTCGGAGTGGTGCTGGCAGCCGGCGGGCTGGCCTGTGTTGTCGAGGTGTGGTCGGGACTGAGTTTCGACGCGGTCGGTCTGCTGCTCGCCCTCGGCGCGGCCTGCTGCCAGGTCGGCTATTTCGTCCTGTCCGACCAGGGCAGCGACGGCGCTGATCCGGCGGACCCGCTGGGCGTCATCGCCTATGGACTGCTGGTGGGCACCGCGGTGCTGACAGTTGTCGCCCGCCCCTGGCGGATGGACTGGTCGCTGCTCGCCGCGCATACGGACATGAACGGAACGCAGGTGCCCGGCTGGCTGCTCCTCGGCTGGATCGTGCTGATCGCCACCGTTGTCGCCTACGTCTTCGGGGTGGTCTCGGTGCGCAGGCTCTCTCCGCAGGTGGCCGGGGTGGTCGCCTGCCTGGAGGCGGTCATCGCCACCGTGCTCGCCTGGGTGCTGCTCGGGGAGCACCTCTCGGCCCCGCAGGTCGTCGGCGGAGCGGTGGTGCTGCTCGGCGCCTTCATCGCCCAGTCCTCGGCCCCTAAAGCCCCGTCGGGGCCGCTGGCGGGCGGGGCCGGCGCCGAGGTAACCGAGTTGTCGGCCGGCCGGACCGCGTCCTAGGGTGGCGCCCATGCATTCGACCGTACTGCCGCCTCCCGCCGCTTAGCGCGGGCGGTCGCATTCCCTGACGAAGACCGGGCTCGGGGTGTCCCCGAGCGGGTCGTCGCTGCCCGCGCGCGGATTTCAGCGACCCCCGTCCCTGTCTTGCATGTGGAGAAGTACGTGACGTACGCACAGCGCGCCGAATCTGTGGCGAACCAGCAATCAGGCCCGTCCGTCCGGCGGAGCCTCGTCTTTCTGATCATTGCCGGCGCGGCCTGGGGCACCGCGGGGGCAGCCGCTTCGCTGCTCTACCGGGTGAGCGATCTCGGTCCGGCCGCACTTACCTTCTGGCGCTGTGCCGGAGGACTCGTGGTGCTGCTCGTCGCGCGCGGACTGCGGCGCCCGCGGCCGGCGCCCCGGACGCGCGCCGGCGAGCGGCCCGGGCGCGCGGCCCTCCGGATCGCGGCCACCGGGGTCGTGTTCACGGTCTTCCAGGCCGCCTACTTCGCCGCGGTCCAGGACACCGGGCTGGCCGTCGGCACCGTCGTGACGCTGGGCGCCGGCCCGGTGCTCATCGCCCTCGGCGCCTGGCTGACCCTGGGGGAGCGGCTGGGCGGCGGCGGTTCGGCCGCCGTGGCCGGCGCGCTCGGCGGCCTGGTGGTGCTGGTACTCGGCAGCGGCGGTGGTGCGGTGCGTCCGGCGGGAGTCTGCTGGGCCCTCCTCTCGGCGCTCGGATACGCGGCCATGACTCTGCTGACGCGTCGTTTCGGACGTAACGGCGGAGGCGACGCGCTGTCTACTACGGCCTGGTCCTTCGCCGTGGGCACGGTCGTCCTGCTGCCGTTCGCCCTTGCCGAAGGTCTGTTGCCGCGCACCGCCGATACCGCGGACGTGATCGGCCTGCTGGCTTATGTGGCCGTCGTGCCCACCGCTCTCGCCTATGCCCTGTACTTCACGGGAGCTGCCGTGATCAGGTCCGCTACGGTTTCCGTGATCATGCTGCTGGAGCCGGTGAGCGCGGCCGTCATCGCCGTCACCGTGCTCGGTGAACAGCTCACGACGGCGACCGTGCTGGGCACGTTGCTGCTGCTCACCGCGGTCGCGGGGCTGGCGTACGGGGAGGCGCGGGCCGCTGCCCTCGCGCGCCGTCAGCCGGTTCCGGCATGACCGCCCGCCGACCCGCGGCGCAGATGGTGGACGCGCGCGGCTTCGTCGCGCGGACCGCCGCGCGCGGCGAGGCCGGCAGCGGTCCGCTCCTGCACGTCGAGCGGTTTCTGGCTTCCGTACTTGAACTTCGCCCGCACCTGCGTCACCTCCAGGCGCAGCCCGCGGATCCCGGACAGCATCCGTCCGAACGGCGCCTCCCCCACGGCGGCTTCCGCCGATCCGCCCTCCGGCTGGAAGTGCGCCATCTGCCGGTTGAGCAGCTCCGCCTTCAGAACCGGATCGTCGACCGGGTGCGCGGTGCAGTGCAGTTGCACGGCGGCGTAGAAGCTGGTGGGTACACCGTGCTCCGACGGTGTGCCCACCGGCGCCTGCCAGGGCCCCGGCACATGGACGTAGTCGTCGACGACGCTCAGCAGGACCCGTGGATCCGCCTCGATGGCAGGCCAGACGGGGTTGGGCCGGGCCAGATGCGTCAGTACGTCGCCGCACCCGGGGTCGAAGACGAAGTGCGCCGGCTGGCTGTACGGGGCCTCGCCCGGCAGACCGTTGACCACCAGCTGGCCGAAATCGTGGACGGCCAGCCATTGCTGCCACTCGGTGTCGTCCTGTGGGGTGTCCCAGGGATGAATCAGCACGGTGGTCGCCGGCCCTTCTAGAGTTCCGCGAGATAGCCGGGCAGAGCGACGGCCGGATCGAGGTCGCCGGCGGCGATCGGCGTGCCGTAACCGCGCGTCAGCGGTACGACTCCTGTCCAGTACGGCAGCGACAGGTCCTCGGGTTCGTCGTTCGGGCCGCCGGTGCGGACCTTGGCCGAGACCTCTTCGAGGTCGAGCCGGAGCACGGCGGTCGCCGCCAGTTCCTTGGCGTCGGCGGGGCGCGAGTCGAGGGAACGGCCCGGGACGACGTGGTCGACGAGGGAGTCGAGCGCCATGCGCCGCTCATCGGGGTCGACGACCTGGTGCGCCGTGCCGTGCACCACCACGGAGCGGTAGTTGATCGAATGGTGGAAGGCGGACCGGGCCAGCACCAGACCGTCGACGTGGGTGACGGTCAGACAGACGGCGAGGCCGGGATCCTGCTCGCCCGCCATCCGCAGGGGTCGGGAACCCGTGGAGCCATGGATGTACAGACGCTCGCCCACTCGCCCGTACAGCGTCGGGAGCACAACGGGGGCGCCGTCCCTGACGAAGCCGAGATGGCAGACGTAGCCCTCGTCGAGTATCGAGTGCACCAGGTCGCGGTCGTAGGCCGCGCGGTCCCGCGAGCGGGTGGGAACAGTGCGCTCGGTCGGTTCGTAACGGGCGGTCTCCGGCATTGTGCTCTCCATTGAACTAGTGCATAATCATCTTTGTGCTAGAAGAATATGGGATCGAAGGTCGCCGTGCAATGGACATCGCTGCCAGCGTGGAGCGCGCGGTCGGCTCAGGGAAGCTGGAGCCGGGCCAACTTCTGCCACCTCTGCGGGAGTTGGCAACCGGTCTGGGTGTCAATCCCAATACAGTCGCCGCCGCCTACCGGACCCTGCGCGACCGCGGGGTGATCGAGACGGCGGGGCGCAGGGGCAGCCGGGTGCGGCCCCGCCCGGCCAGCACCGCACGAGATGCCAGGCGGGATGTGCCTGCCGGGGTGCGCGACGTAGCGGCGGGCAATCCGGACCCGCTGCTGCTGCCGCCGCTCGCCCCCGCCCTCGCCGCTGCGGGCGCCTTCAGCGACCGGTCGCCGGTGCTGTACGGCGAGGACGCCGTGGATCCGGAGCTGTCCGCCCTGGCCCGCGCCGCCCTCGATGCCGACGGGGTGCCCGATGGGCCGGTCGCCGTACTGTCCGGGTCGCTCGACGCCATCGAGCGGGTCCTGGCCGCGCACCTCAGGCCGGGTGACGCCGTGGCTGTGGAAGACCCGGGCTGGGGAGCGCTGCTGGACCTGGTGCCGGCGCTCGGGCTGCGCGCCGTGCCGGTCACGCTCGACGACGAGGGGCCGCTCCCCGGGGAGGTGGAGCAGGCTCTGCGGGGCGGCGCCCGGGCACTCGTCGTCACGGCTCGTGCGCAGAATCCGACGGGCGCGGCGGTGGGCGCGGCCCGTGCCGGCGCACTGCGGGCGGTCCTGGCCGCCCATCCGGATGTGCTGCTCATCGAGGACGACCATGGTCACGGCATCGCGGATCTGCCGCTGCACACACTTACCGGGGCCACCGGCAACTGGGCGTTCGTACGGTCCACTTCCAAGGCCTACGGGCCCGATCTGCGACTGGCGGTGCTGACCGGTGACGCGGCCACCGTGGACCGGGTGCGGGGCCGGCAGCGGCTCGGCCCCGGCTGGGTCAGCAGAGTGCTGCAGCGTGCCGTCGTCCACCTCTGGACCTCCGGGGCTGTCGACCCGGTCGCTGTGTCCCGGGCCTACGGTGACCGCAGGGACGCGTTGGTGCGGGCGCTCGGCGAGCGGGGGATCGAGGCGTACGGGCGCAGCGGAATGAACGTGTGGGTGCCGGTGGCCGACGAGACCGGAGTGGTGGCGCGGCTGCTGCACTCCGGCTGGGCGGTGGCCCCCGGTGCGCGGTTCCGGACGGCCTCGTCTCCCGGTGTGCGCATCACCGTCTCGGGTCTGGGCCCCGGCGACATCGCTGCGGCCGCCGAGGCCGTCGCTTCGGCGGCAGGGCCCGCGCCGGGCAGACGCTACGACTGATCCGGAGTGCTGCGCCGCCGCGGCCTTCTCGGCCGGCTCTGGGTGAGTGCGGCGCCTGCCAGCACGACAGCCGCGCCGACCGGGGTGTTCCAGCCGAGGTTCTCGTGCAGCAGCGCCACACCCGCGGCCGTGGCGATCACCGGGATGAAGTAGGTGACCATCTGTGCGGTCGTCGGACCGACCTCGGTCACCAGGCCGTACTGGAGCAACAGCGCGAGGCCGGTCCCGAGAGCGCCGAGTGCCGCCACCGCGAGCAGCGGCACCACCGGGAACGAGCGCGGCAGAGTGGTGAACAGCGGTGTGATCAGGGCGAGTTCGAGGGTCGCGACGAGGAGCTGGGAGCCCATGAGCGACACATTGGAACGCCCGGTGCCGGCGAGGGTACGGCGTACGTAGATCCAGCCGATCGGATAGCAGAGTGAGGCCAGCAGGGCCATCGCCGTGCCCCGGTAGTCCAGCCCCGAGAACCCCTGCCAGACGCCGAGCACCGTCAGCACTCCGAGGAATCCGATGCCGAGCCCGGCGACCCTGCGCCTGGTCGGGCGGTCCTCGGAGAGGGCGACCAGGGAGAGGGCCATGCCCCACAGCGGCGAGGTGGCGTTGCAGATCCCGGCGAGTGTCGAGGGGATGGTCTGTTCCGAGTAGGCGAAGAGCGAGAACGGCGCCGCGTTGAGCAGCAGAGCGGCCACGGCGAGGTGGGCCCAGGTGCGGACTCCGCGGGGCAGGCGTTCCCGCTTCGTCACGATCGCCACGGCAAGCACCGCAGTGCCGAAGAACAGCCGCCCGAAGGTGACTTGGAACGGTGCGTAGCCGTTCGTGCCGACCTTGATCAGCAGGAAGCTGAATCCCCAGATGAGGGACAGCACCATGAAGCGGACGCGCCAGTCGAGTGAGCGCCGCGGAGCGGCGGCGGAGGGTGCTGCGACCGGTACGGACACGGTCGCGGGCGGAGTGGTGGGCGGAGTCGCGGTGCTCATGAGGACCACTGTGAGGTGCCCTCACTTCGTAGCACAAGCGAGATTATGTGAAGTAGTTAGATTAGACTTGCTTACATGTTGAATCTGGAGCGTCTGAGGATCCTCGATGCGGTGGCCCGGCACGGGTCGGTGAGCGGGGCTGCCGAGGGCCTGCATGTGACCACATCGGCGGTCTCCCAGCAACTGGCCAAGCTGGAGCGTGAGGCCGGACAGCCGCTGCTCGCCAAGAACGGCCGCGGTGTGCGGCTCACCGATGCCGGCCGGCTGCTTGCCGACCATGCCGCTCGCATCCTGTCCCAGGTGGAGGTCGCCCAGTCCGATCTGGAGGCACAGCGCGGACGGGTCGTCGGCGACCTGCGGATCTCCGCCTTCCCCACGGCGGCCCGCGGTCTCTTCCCGGGCGCGCTGGCCGCGCTCCGCGCCGGCCATCCTCAACTGGCGGTCTGCTCGCAGGAGCTCGAGGGCGAGGACGGGGTCCGCGGCGTGGTGCGCGGCGACCTCGATGTGGCTGTGGTGCTCGACTGGTACAACAAGCCGACTCCGATGCCCGAGGGGATGGCGAAGCGCGCACTGCTCGACGACATCGCCGATATCGCAGTCCCCGCCGGTCACCGGCTCGCGGGCAGCGCCGAGGTGGATCTGGAGGAGTTCGCTCAGGATGAGTGGATCACCTGGCCGGAAGGAGAGTTCTGCCGTGAATGGCTGATGTTCACGCTGGGAGGCAAGGGCTTCGAGCCTCGGATCTCGCATGTGGCGGGTGAGCACCCCACCCAGATGGCGCTGATCGCCGCGGGGCTGGGAGTCGGGGTGGCGCCCAGGCTGGGGCGCGGCCCGGTGCCCGACGGGGTGCGCGTGGTTCCGGTCCGGGACGCGCTGCGCCGCCATGTCTATGCGATCTGGCGCGCGGACGCCGACCGCAGGCCGTCGATCAGGGCCGCGGTCGACGCCCTGTACAACGCCGGGGCGGCCGTTGCCGGTTAGGGTCCCTCGTTCGGATCAGGTCGGATCGGTGAGGGGGTCCGGTGCCGTGGATCGCAAGGCGGAGGAACGTCCTCGTACGGGGCGAATTCCGGGCGGTCCGACGGCGCGGCGCGGCGCCGTGGATGGCGTCAGCTCTCGTCGTGCGCCCGCCGGGGATTGCGGGGCAGCCCTCGGCTGTGTCCTGGCCGTCCGAGCTGCCCGCGGCAGCGCAATGGGCCGGCAGGCACTCCCCCGGATGCCGTCGGGGGAGTACCTGCCGGGCACCCCCCGCTACGATGACCCGCCGCGTGTCCGCGTGCGGTGCCACCGTCCACCTCCGACGTCGTCGCCGGGGGCCGGTAGTGCGCGCGGTGCCTCACGCGAGTTTGATCGAGTCCCCGTCCACCTTGATCTTCACGGCCGGCAGCGGCTGCGTGGCCGGGGCGTGCTTGACGCTGCCGTCCGCCACGCCGAACTGGCTGCCATGGCAGGGGCAGTGGATCGTCCCGTCCACGATCTTCGTGACGGCGCAGCCCTGGTGCGTGCACTTGGACGAGAAGGCCACGAAGTGCCCCGCCGTCGGCTGGGTGACGACGACGCCCTGATCGGCGAAGATCTTGCCGCCGCCCTCCGGGATGTCCGAGGTCTTCGCAAGGGCGGCGCCGCCGCCACCGTCGGCCGGCTTCACCGCGTCGGAGCCTCCCGACTGGTCCGAACCGCCGCACGCGGTGAGTACGGCGGCGATTCCGGTCGCACCCACCGCGGCCACGACGGTCCTGCGGTCGAACGCGCGAGCGGGTTCCTGTGCTGCGGTCATTACCGGCTTCCCTTCGACGGCCGGCCATCGGACGACCGGTTCCCGAGGAGGTACGGATATCGCCGGCGCGATGTTCAGATGTTCAAGGATTTCTTCAGGAAGTCCAGTTCCAGCAGCAGCAAATTGTCCGCCACCCCCTCCGCGGAGACCCGGTGCCCGGCCCGGGAGAGGGGAAGGACGCTGTGCGGCCGGCCGGCTGCCAGCAGTGCGGCGGAGAGCAGCAGCGTATGGGCGGGTGCCACGTTGTCGTCCGCGAGCCCGTGCACCAGCAGCAGCGGCCGGGTGAGTCTGTGCGCGTGGGGGAGCAGCGACGAGCGCTCGTACCCTTCGGGCTGGAAATCCGGGTGGCCGAGAAAGCGTTCCTCCCAGTACGTGTCGTAGAGGCGGCGGTCGGTCGGCGGCGCCCCCGCGACAGCCGCCCGGAACACATCGGGGCGGAGCAGCACGGCGCCCGCGGCCAGGTATCCGCCGAACGACCAGCCTCTGATCGCCACCTTGTCCAGATCAAGGCAGTCGTACCGGCCGGAGACGGCGTGCAGGGCGTCGATCTGGTCGTCCAGAACCGGCCCCAACCGGTCGCCGATCACCGCCCGCTGCCATGCGATGCCACGACCCGGTGTGCCGCGACCGTCCGTCGCCAGCACGGCGAATCCTTGTTCCGCGAACCACTGGCACACGGCGGTGTACCACATCCGCGCCCTGGTCACGACCTGCATCCCGGGCCCGGCGTAGGGGCTGAGCAGCACGGGCAGCCCGCCCGACCCCGCGGCGTACCAGGAGGGGAGATGGAGCCGGGTACGCAGTTCGCGCTCGCCGACGACGAGGTGAACAGGCGCGGGCCTCACTCGCGGCTCCTCGGCGAGAACGGCGATCCGCCCGCACGGACCGTCCTCCCGCAGCACGGTCACCGTCTGCCCGGCCGCGGTTCTGCTGTCGACGACGACCGTGCCGCCCCCGGCGGCCGCGGTGTGCACTCCGGGCTCGTCGGTGAGCCTGACGAAGCCGCTCCCCGGCGCATAGGACCACACATGTGTCTCCGTCGGGTCCTCGCTCGCGGTGAACAGAATCCGTTCGCCCACAGCGCCCAGCACCTCGCGCACCTGCAGGCCTGCCGGGCTCGGTGTGCTCCCGATGCGGATTCGCCGGACATCGCCGATGTCGTGGGGGGTGACGGCGGTCCCCGCATCCGTGTGCAGAGGGGCGCCCGGCGGGAAGTGCACCCAGTGCGGGTCGGTGGCGCGGAACAGCACATCGAAGCCGCCGGTCGCCGGGTCGACCGCGCCGGTCCAGACCGTGCGCTGATCGCGGGTCTGCAGGCTGACGACGGGGCCTGCGCTTCCCCAGGCGGCGGCGATCAGGTATTCGAAAGCGGGATCGGCCCAGGCGGGGTGCGCCGCGGGCTCCGTGTCCGCCGTGCTCGGGAGGGACACGGGTATGTGCTCGCCGCCCGCAGTGACCAGCAGCAGCGTGGTGACGGCGTTGGACGTGCCGGCTGCCGGATAGCGGATCGGCCTCGGAGGCTCCAGGGGGTTCGCCGGATCGGAGAGGTACCGGCGCTGCACTGCCGAGGTGTCGACCCGCGCGACGAGCAGTGTGCCGCTGTCGGGCGACCACCAGTACCCGCGCGTTCTGCCGATCGACTCCACCGCCGTGTGGTCCGGCAGCCCGTAGGTCACATCGGCGCTCTCCGGGACGGCGACCGGCCTGTCGTCCGTCCCGTCCGTGCCCACCACATGCAGGGCGCCGCCGGTGACGTAGGCGATCAGCGTCCCGTCGGGGGAGAGCCGTGGCGCGGTCACCGGGCCCGCTGCCGGGACCCGGCGGGGCGGGGCGCCGCCGTCCGTCCGTACCGTCCACAGGGCTCCTTCCACCGCCCAGACGGCGGTCCGGACGGCTTGGTCGGTCGCGTACCCGCTCATGCCCGCGGCGGGGTGCGGCGGATCGACGAGGGGCCGCTCGCGTCCGTTCTCGTGCAGCCAGAGGAGGCCGCGCGGGTCGGAGCCGGATGCGGTACGCCGGAACAGCACTCGTTCGCCGTCGGGGGACACGGTGAACTGTGCGGGGACGCCGAGGGTGAACCGGCGGGTCCTGGCGAACTGGCGGGGGAATTCTTCGCTGTCCATCGGCTCCATGGATTCTGTCGGGGGCGGCGGTACGGTGACGGGCGGTCACGCGGCACCGTGCGGGCACATAAAAGAAATCGTCGCCCCCGTCCCCGAAGTAACCTGGCGAAATGCTCACCGAAGTCACCGCGACCCGCTATGTCACGCCCTTGCGTGAGGGAGGCTCGCTTCCGGGGATCGTCGAGGCAGACGATCTCGGTACGTACGTCATGAAATTCACCGGGGCGGGGCAGGGACGCAAAACCCTCGTCGCCGAGGTGATGTGCGGTCTGCTCGGCCGCAGGCTCGGCCTGCGCGTGCCTGAACTGGTGCAGATGCAGCTCGATCCGGTCATCGGACTCTCCGAACCGGACCAGGAAGTGCAGGAGCTGCTGAAGGCGAGCGGCGGGCTGAATCTCGGCATGGACTATCTGCCGGGCTCACTCGGATTCGATCCGCTAGCTTACCAGGTCGGCCCACTCGAGGCGGGGCGGATCGTCTGGTTCGACGCGGTCATCAACAACGTGGACCGCTCCTGGCGCAACCCGAACATGCTGGTCTGGCACGGCGATCTGTGGCTCATCGATCACGGTGCCACGATGATCTGGCAGCACAACTGGCCGTCCGCGAAGAACTACGGGACCAAACCGTACGACGCGTCGGATCATGTGCTGGCGACGTTCTCCCCCGATGTCCCGGCCGCTGCCGGGGAGTTGGCTCCCCTGGTCACTGAGGACCTGCTCGCCGGGATCGCCGCGGACATCCCCGATGTCTGGCTGGCCGGCGAGGCGGGATTCGACACCCCCGACGCGCTGCGCCGGGCCTATGTGGAGGTCCTGCTCGAGCGGGCCGCAGGTGTCCACACCCGACTGACCCTCGGTCCGCAGACGGCGACGCAACCCTCGCAGGCCCCCGGCTGGCTGACCGAACACCTCACGCCCTGGCCGCACCCGACGAAGGAGAGCGGGAACAGGGGCGGTGCCCGATGAGCGAGCGGGATGTCTTCGAGTACGCGCTGGTGCGTGTGATGCCCCGGGTCGAGCGCGGTGAGGTGTTCAATGCGGGCGTGATGGTCTACTGCCGTGCGAAGTCCTTCGTGGCGGCCAGAACCCATCTGGACGAGGCGAAGCTGATGGTGCTCGATCCGCGTGCGGACGTTGTCGGAGTGCGGGCCGCGCTGCGCGCCGTCGAGGGGATCTGCCACGGTGGCCGGGCCGCCGGACAGGCGGCGCCGGACGACGCGGGACGGCGGTTCCGCTGGCTGATCGCACCGCGGTCGACGGTCGTACAGCCCGGCCCGGTGCACACCGGGCTGACCGCGGATCCGGCGGCGGAGGTCGAGCGCCTGCTGGAACTGCTGGTGCGCTGAGCGGTGTGGCATCCGGTGTGACGTTCACTGCTGATCCCGTGTGCCGTTGACACCGGGTGCCAGGCCTTCTAGCGTCTCGTCTGCTGAAGGTACTAAGCGGTTGCTCAGCGATCGAGGGCCGCGATCCGAGGGCGAGGAGATCCAGAATGTCCACCACCGAGCAGCGTGTTGCCATTGTGACCGGGGCGGCGCGCGGCATTGGCGCAGCCACGGCAGTCCGTCTGGCGGCAGAGGGGCGCGCCGTCGCAGTGCTCGACCTCGACGAGGCAGCCTGCAAGGACACCGTAGAGAAGATCACTTCGGCCGGCGGCAAGGCCATCGCCGTGAGCTGTGACGTCTCCGACAGCGCGCAGGTCGAGGCCGCCGTGGCCCGGGTCGCTGCGGAGCTCGGTGCGCCGACGATCCTCGTCAACAACGCCGGTGTCCTGCGCGACAACCTGCTCTTCAAGATGAGCGAGTCCGACTGGGACATGGTCATGAACGTCCACCTCAAGGGTGCGTTCCTGATGTCCAAGGCCGTCCAGAAGCACATGGTCGACGCGAAGTTCGGCCGCATCGTCAGCCTGTCCTCCAGCTCGGCGCTCGGCAACCGCGGACAGGCGAACTACTCCGCGGTCAAGGCGGGCCTGCAGGGCTTCACCAAGACACTCGCCAAGGAGCTCGGCAAGTTCGGCGTCACCGCCAACGCCGTCGCCCCCGGCTTCATCGTCACCGAGATGACCGCCCAGACCGCGGCGCGCGTCGGCATGGGCTTCGAGGAGTTCCAGGCCGCGGCCGCCACCCAGATCCCCGTGCAGCGCGTCGGCCGGCCCGAGGACATCGCCAACGCCATCGCCTTCTTCACGGGCGAGGACGCGGGCTTCGTCTCGGGTCAGGTCATGTACGTCGCCGGCGGCCCGCTCAACTGAACAGGGAATCAACAGACATGACTGCACAGGACAGCGGGAGGACGGCGCTCATCACGGGTGCCAGCCGCGGTATCGGATACGGGATCGCCGAGGCGCTCGTAGCCCGCGGTGACCGGGTCTGCATCACCGGACGCAACGAGGACGCCCTCAAGGCGGCCGTGGAGAAGCTCGGCGCCGACCGGGTGATCGGCGTCGCGGGCAAGGCCCACGACGAGGCACATCAGGCGGTGGCCGTCGAGCGCGTCATGGAGGCGTTCGGGCGGGTCGACTTCCTGGTGAACAACGCCGGAACCAACCCGGTGTTCGGCCCGATGGCCGAGCTCGACCTGAATGTCGCCCGCAAGGTCTACGAGACCAACGTCATCTCGGCGCTGGGCTTCGCACAGCAGACCTGGAAGGCCTGGCAGCGGGACAACGGCGGAGCGATCGTCAATATCGCGTCGGTCGCCGGTGTCTCGCCGTCGCCTTTCATCGGCGCGTACGGCATGAGCAAGGCCGCGATGGTCAATCTGACCCTTCAGCTGGCGCATGAGTTCGCCCCGGCCGTCCGGGTCAACGCCATCGCTCCCGCCGTGGTGAAGACCAAGTTCGCCGAGGCGCTCTACGAGGGCCGCGAGGCGGAGGCGGCCGCCGCCTATCCGCTCGGCAGGCTCGGTGTGCCCGAGGACATCGGCGGCGCCGCCGCGTTCCTCACGTCCGACCAGTCGGGCTGGATCACCGGTCAGACGCTGGTCGTCGACGGCGGTATCTTCCTCAACGCCGGGGTCGCCTGAGCCGCGGCCCCGTCAGCCGCACGTACACAGCACGGCCCCGCCCTGCAGCGCATGCGCCTGGCGGTTGAACGCGTGGCCGGCCTACCGGTTCGCGCGCAGTGCGGACAGACGCCCGGCCGGGGTTTCCCGGCCGGGCGTCGTGCGTGGGCGACCGTCGGCCGCGGCGGTGCAAGGGGAGCGCCCGGGGCCGCTGTCAGTGGCCGCCGGTAGGTTCTGTGGCGGATACGAATCGCACACCGGAGGTTGTTGACGTGACCGGAACCGACATGCTGCCCCAGTCCTGGAGCGGCGTCCTCGGCGAAGAGCTTCAGAAGCCCTACTTCAAGGAGCTCACCGAATTCGTCGAGGAGGAGCGGACCAGGGGGCCGGTCTACCCGCCGCGTGAAGAGGTGTTCGCCGCCCTGGACGCCACGCCGTACGACCGGGTGAAAGTGCTGATCCTCGGTCAGGACCCCTATCACGGCGAAGGGCAGGGGCACGGGCTGTGCTTCTCGGTGCGTCCCGGCGTCAGGACGCCGCCCTCGCTCCGGAACATCTACAAGGAACTGAAGGACGAGCTCGGCCACCCCGTGCCGGACAACGGATATCTCATGCCCTGGGCCGAACAGGGGGTGCTGCTGCTCAACGCGGTGCTGACCGTGCGGGCCTCCGAGGCCAACTCCCACAAGGGAAAGGGCTGGGAGAAGTTCACGGACGCGGTGATCGGCGCGGTGGCCTCCCGGCCGGATCCTGCGGTCTTCGTCCTCTGGGGCAACTACGCGCAGAAGAAGCTGCCGCTGATCGACGAGGAGCGGCATGTGGTGGTGAAGGGCGCGCATCCCTCGCCGCTGTCCGCGAAGAGGTTCTTCGGCTCCCGGCCGTTCACGCAGATCAACGAGGCGGTCGCCGCGCAGGGGCATCAGCCCATCGACTGGCGTATCCCTGATCTGGGCTGACCCGGGAAGGCCGCACGGCTGCGCCATGATCGAGCGGACACCAGCCGGGGTCGGAGACGGCGCGGGTCGAGCTGATCCGTGCACGGGCAGAGGAGACATGAGTGGCCGAGTCGCAGCAGGACACATCGGCTGACACCGTGATGACCAGGATCGGCCAAGTGATCATGCTCATGCACGGGGGCGACCGCGAAGAGGCCCGGAACCGCTTCGGCAGGCTGTGGGCCGAGATCGGGGAGAAGGGCGACGCCCTGCACCGCTGCACTCTGGCGCACTACATGGCGGACACCCAGGACGATCCGGAGCACGAACTGCTCTGGGATCTGCGGGCGCTGGCCGCGGCGGACGGACTGGACGAAGGGCGGGCCGCCCGGCACGACTCCTCCCTGGTCGTCCGGGGCTTCTATCCGTCGCTGCATCTCAGTCTGGCGGCCGACTATCTGAAGCTGCGGCGCAGCGCGGCCGCGCGCGGCCATCTGGCTCGCGCGCGGGCCGCGACGGACGCGCTGGCCGACGACGGATACGGCAACGGCATCCGGGCCGCGATCGACCGGCTCGAGTGGCAGCTGGGAGAGGAGTGAGCGACCGGCGCGGACGACGCGGGCCCGCCACGGCCCGCGAACCGGCGGCCGGTTGTGCGGCCCTGCACCTGCCGGACCTCCGGCCGGCCGTCACGACTACTCCCCGGTGGCGCCGTCGATCCGTTCGCGCAGCAGGTCGGCATGGCCGTTGTGACGGGCGTACTCCTCGATCATATGGGTGTATATCCAGCGCAGACTGAACTGCTCGCCCCTCTTGTTCCTGCCGTCGGAGAGATCGTCCAGAGAGCGCCCGGAGGCCAGCCGGCGCGCATGCGCGATCTCGGCCTGCCACGTGGTGTACGCCTCGTCCCAGGTGTCGGATTCGGTGAGGTGGAATTCCCCGTCCGGATCCTCGTCGCTGAAGTAGATCGGCGGTGTCTCCTCGTCGGCCAGGACCTGGCGGAACCAGCCGCGCTCCACCTCGACCATGTGGCGGACGAGACCGAGCAGGGACAGCTCGGACGGGGGCACGGATGCCGTACGCAGCTGTGCGTCGTCCAGCCCCGCGCACTTCAGTGCCAGGGTGTCCCGGTGGTAGTCGAGCCAGCCGTCCAGCATGGTGCGTTCGTCGGCGGTCAGAGGCGGTTCGCTGCGTTCCTGGGTTGTCATGACGGACATCCTCGCCCTGTGATCGGCGTCGCCGCCATCCGTTATCGCTGCAGCATTCCACGCAGCAGTTCGCCGAAGCCGCGGCTCAGTTCCTCCCGGCTGGGCACGGCGTCGTGGTGGGAGCCGGCCGCACAGGAGAACATCAGCCCCTCGCACCAGGCCATCAGCGACAGCGCGTGCCGCTCGGGTTCCGGCGACCCCGCCTGCGTCATCAGGGTGACCAGGGGCTCGCGGAACTGCCGGCCCGCTGTGTCGTAGAACTTCCGCAACTCGGGCCTTCTGGTGGCCTCCAGTGCCAGCTCGTAGCGTGACACGAGCAGTCCGGGATGGCGGGTCAGATAGCGGTGCAGCGCCGTGGCCAGGGCTTCCACCAACTCTGCTGTGCCGTCGCCGTGAACCGGCATCTCGTCCACGGTGAGTACCCGCGCCTCCCGCTGCGCCTGGCGCCGTACCGCGGCCTCCAGCAGGGCCTGGCGGGTGCGTGCGTGATTCGATGTCGAGCCCTGGGGGAGCCCGGCGAGCTCGTCGACCGCCCGGTGGGTGAGGCCGCGCATGCCGCGCTCCGTGAGCAGGGTGAGGGCGGTGTCGGCGATGAGTTCGGCACGGGATCTGCCGGGGCTGGATGCTGCCATGCGGCCAACCTACCGGGGGTACTACAGGTGTAGTACCCTACCGGTCACTACGCCTGTAGTCCCATGTGACCGGGGTGCGCGAACAGGAGGGGTCATGCGGAAAGCGGCGACCGATTCTCATGCCGTGGTGATCGGAGCGGGCATCGGCGGTCTGACCGCCGCGGCAGCCCTGCACCAGCGCGGCTGGCAGGTGACAGTCCTCGAACGCGCGCCCTCGATCGAACCGCTGGGATCGGCGATCTCCCTCGCACCCAACGCCCAGCGCGCGCTGGATGTCATCGGCCTCGGTGACGAGGTGCGCCGGCTCGCCGCATGGCAGGGGGACGGCGGGATGCGCACCCCCGGCGGTCGCTGGCTGTCCCGTACGAACGCCGAAGCCGCCAGGCGCGCGTTCGGCGGGCCCGTCGTCCTGCTGCACCGCGCCGTGCTGGTGGAGCGACTGGCCGCGCTGCTGCCGGCGGGGTGCGTCCATACCGGGGTGCCCGCCGAACTGGCCGAACCGGGCGCTGCCGGGCGCCCCGCAGTCGTCCGCACCCCCGAGGGGGAGCTGGAGGCCGCTCTCGTCGTGGGCGCGGACGGCATCAACTCCGGTGTGCGGCGGGTGCTGTTCCCCGGCCATCAGGAGCCGGTCCATGCCGGATTCACCACCTGGCGGCTCATCGTCCCGGCGCCGGACCGGTCCTTCCCCGCGCACGAGAGCTGGGGGCGCGGACGCCTCTGGGGCAGCCAGCCGCTCAAGGACGGCAGGATCTACGCCTACGCGGCTGCCGCCGCACCGGAGGGCGGCCGTGCCCCCGACGACGAGAAGGCCGAACTGCGCCGGCTCTTCGGCGACTGGCACCACCCGGTTCCCGCGCTCATCGCAGCCGCCGAGCCGCGACAGGTGCTGCGCCACGACGTCCGCCATCTCACCGTTCCGCTGCCTGCCCATCACCGGGGCCGGGCCGTTCTGGTCGGCGATGCCGCACACCCCATGACTCCGAGCCTCGGCCAGGGCGGCAACCAGGCCATCGAGGACGCCATCGTGCTCGCCCACCACGCCGGATCCGTGCAAGGACCCGGGGCCGTTCCCGGCCCGGCGCTCGCCGCCCACACCGCGGACCGGCTGCCGCGCACCACGGCCATAGCCCGCCGGGCGGCCGCAACCGGCAGACTGACCATGCTGCGCAGCTTGCCGGCGGTAGCGCTGCGGAACACCCTCATCGCCGCGGTCTCCAGAGTCGGGCCCACCGTGGTGCTCCGCTCCTTCGCGGACATCGCCGACTGGCAGCCGCCGCAGCGCACGTATGCTGCGCAGCACAGCACCAGTACGTGACAAAGCGATAGGGAGGCCCCCTGTGAAGGTCGGCTGCATCGGGCTCGGGGACATCGCTCAGAAGGCGTATCTGCCGGTACTGACCGCCAGGCCGGGCATCGAACTGCATCTGCAGACCCGGACGCCCGCGACTCTGGCGCGTACCGCTGATGCCCACCGCATCCCGGCCGCTCAGTGCCATGCCGACCTGGACGCACTGCTTGCCCAGGGGCTCGACGCCGCATTCGTCCACGCGCCGACCACGGCGCACCCGGAGATCGCGGCCCGGCTCCTCGAGGCGGGTGTCGCGACCTACGTCGACAAGCCGCTCGCCTATGAACTCGCCGATTCGGAGCGTCTGGTGAGCCTGGCCGAAAGCCGCGGAGTCAGTCTGGCCGTCGGATTCAACCGGCGTCTGGCTCCCGGCTACACCCAGTGCGCCGACCATCCGCGCGAGCTGATCCTGATGCAGAAGAACCGGGTCGGCCTCCCGGAGGACCCGCGCACCCTGGTCCTGGACGACTTCATCCATGTGGTCGACACCCTGCGCTTCCTGGCGCCAGGACCGGTCGAGCGGGTGGACGTGCAGGCAAGGATCCGGGACGGGCTGATGCACCATGTGGTGCTGCATCTGTCGGGTGACGGCTTCTCCGCGATCGGCACCATGAACCGGATGAACGGCTCGACCGAGGAGATCCTCGAGGTCTCGGGGCAGGAGTCGAAGCGGCAGGTGATCAATCTCGCTGAGATCGTCGACCACAAGGGCCAGCCGACTGTGCGCCGCCGCGGCGACTGGGTGCCGGTGGCCCGGCAGCGTGGCATCGAACAGTGCGTGACCTCCTTCCTCGACGCGGTGGAGGCGGGAGAACTGCTCAGCGCCCAGGATGCCCTGCGGACTCATGAGCTGTGCGAGCGTGTGGTGCAGTCGGCCGTGCGGCAGGCCGCCTGAACGACCGCAGACCCTCGACCGCGGCCAGTACCGCGAGCACGGCCAGGGCGCCCCGGAGAGGCCAGTCACCGAAGCGCACATAGAGAGTCGTGCCGTCGGCCAGCGGAATGTCGTACACCTCCGATGTGCTGCTGCCGGTGCCCAGCCAGGGCCCGACGCGACGGCCGTCGGGCCCGTACACCGCGCTCACCCCGGTGAGCGTGGCATGCACCATCGGCCGTCCGGTCTCGGCGGCTCTCAGCGCCCCGAGTGAAGCGTGCTGTTCGGGCGCCCAGCTGTGCTGGAAGGACGATGTCGCCGACTGCGCGACGAGCAGCCGGGTTCCGTCGCGGGTCAGTTGCCGGCTCATGTCGGGGAACGCCGACTCGAAGCAGACCATGGGGCCCACCCGCAGACCGCCGGGCAGCGTCATCACGACCTGACGGGTGCCCCGCTTGCGGTCCTCGCCCGCGGCCTTTCCCACCGAGGTCGCCCAGCCGAGGACCGAACGGGCGGGGACGTACTCGCCGAACGGGACGAGCCGCATCTTGTCGTAGCGGTCGCCGGTGAGTCCCGAAGGGCCGACGAGAACGGAACTCTTGTAGATGCCGGGCCGGTCGGAACGCCGGGCATCCACATTCACCAGGATGTCGGCGCCGGTCAGCCGGGAAAGGGCGGCGATCCGGGCGGTCAGACGGGGCCGGGAGGTGAGGTCCCTGCCGACGCTGCTCTCTCCCCACACCACCAGGTCGACGTCCCGGCCCGCGAGTTCACGGGTGAGGGCCTCGCTCCGGTCGAACCGGGCGTCGACGCCCTTGACGACCCCCGGCTGCACCACGGCGACACGGGTGCTCCCCTCTTCGGCTGGCCGGGGGGCCCACCAGGACACCGCGCCGGTGACCACGGCACAGGCCACTGCCCCGGTCGCAGCGGTCGTCCGTGCGGACTCCGCCACCAGCAGTGCCACCACGGCGGTGTTGACCGCCACCACCAGCAGACTGACAAGCCAGACCCCGCCCACCGACGCGAGCCGCAGCGCCGGGCCGACCTGCCACTGACTGGAGCCGAGCAGCCCCCAGGGGCCACCGAGCCCCTGCCAGGACCGGACCTGTTCGACCATCAGCCAGCCGGACGGCACCACCACCAGGGCCGCCGCGACGCGGGAGGCGGTCGCGGTCCGGCCCAGCATCGAGCGGACCAGCCACCCCCAGGGCGCCCACAGTGTTCCGAGCAGCGCGGCGAGCACCACGATGAAGACATTGAGGCTCGGCAGCAGCCAGTGGTGCACAGCGATCATGAAAGCGGTGCCACCGAGCCAGCCGTCGAGGGCGGCCCTGCGCGGGGTGGGGGCGGCCCGCATCAGCAACATCCACGGCACCAGCGCGAAGTAGGCCAGCCACCACAGGGACGGCGCCGGAAAGGACAACGCCGGCAACGCCCCCGCCAGCAGGGCCGCCGCGCCACGCCACCACGGCGAGCGGGCATGTCCCCGAAGCCGGCCGAGCGGAATCTGCATCAGCGCCTCCTTGCTCTCCGGCCCCGTGTGCAGTCTCTTCCCTCAGTGTGCGGGAGTAAGCCGGTTGCTGACAGCGCGCGGCCCGCGCGGCGTGTCAGGCTCCTGCGGCTGCCCCAGGGCACGCCGCCGTTTCTCTCCCGGACCGGGACGTCGCGCATGCGCCGGACCGCACCCGCATACGCACCGGACCGTACGCGCGCGTACGACCCGGACCGCACGCGCGACCCGAGATCCGCGCTCCGCGGCGAGCCGCACCGGCACCGCGTGTGGAAGGCTCTGCCGGGTGCTGCCGCTGATCGCCACCGGACGACTCGCCCCGGACAGCAGGCCGGCCGACTGGAGGGTGCGGCAGATGCCCGTACGCAGCGAACGCAACGGCCCGGTCACCACCGTGGTGCTGTCCCGGCCCGAGTCGCGCAACGCGGTGGACGGTCCCACCGCCCTCGCGCTCGCGGACGCCTTCCGGGCTTTCGACACCGACCCGGAGGCCGCGGTGGCAGTGCTCTGGGGCGAGGGCGGCACCTTCTGCGCGGGCGCCGACCTCAAGGCCATCGGGACGCCCCGGGGCAATGCGGTGAACGAGGCGGGTGACGGTCCGATGGGCCCGACCCGGATGCGTCTTTCCAAGCCCGTCATCGCCGCGGTTTCCGGGCACGCCGTGGCCGGTGGCCTCGAACTCGCCCTGTGGTGCGACCTGAGGGTGGCCGAGGAGGACGCGGTGTTCGGGGTGTTCTGCCGCCGTTGGGGGGTACCGCTGATCGACGGCGGCACCGTACGGCTGCCCCGGCTGATCGGGGAGAGCCGCGCCATGGACCTGGTGCTGACCGGCCGCCCGGTCGACGCTGCCGAGGCACACGCGATCGGCCTCGCCAACCGGGTGGTGCCGTCCGGCACGGCCCGCGCGGCGGCGGAGGAGCTCGCCGCAGCCATCGCGGCCTTTCCGCAGGACTGTCTGCGCGAGGACCGGCTCTCGCTCCTGGAACAGGCCGGCCGCTCCGAGGCGGAGGCGATGGCCGGCGAACTGCGCCACGGGCGGATCTCACTGACGCACTCGCAGGAGGGCGCCGACCGGTTTGCGGCCGGAGCCGGCCGGCACGGATCCTTCGGCGAGAATCCGGACCACTGACACACCGTCGGGGGCCGCGCCGCCCCCCCCCGGCCACGGTCGCGCTCCGCTCCGGCGGGCCGGGAAGAGTTCAAGGTCACAGCGGTTCCCTCTGCTGCTCGTCTGAGACGCTGGCTAGCATCTGAGCATGACGGTCCTGCCCGACAACGGGCTCCCCCTGGCCGCCGAGTTCCCGCATGCGACCCATGAGCAGTGGCAGACCCTTGTGGAAGGCGTGCTGCGCAAATCGGGTAAGGATGTCTCGGGCACGGCGGCGGAAGCGGCGCTCTCCACCACGCTGGAGGACGGGCTCATCGCCCGTCCCCTCTACATCGCGCCGGACGCCGGAGGTGAGCCGGGTTATCCCGGTTTCGCCCCGTTCACCCGGGGCAGCGCGCCCGCGGGCCGCTCCCTCAGCGGCTGGGACGTACGGCAGCGACACAGCAGACCGGACGCCGCCCGCACCAACGAGGCCGTGCTCGCGGACCTGGAGAACGGCGTCGCCTCCGTATGGCTGACGGCCGGCGCCGCCGGTGTGCCGGTGGCCCAGCTGGACAGAGCCCTCGAGGGGGTCCACCTCGATCTGGCTCCGGTCGTTCTCGACGCGGGCGCTGAATTCGATGCAGCCGCACGGGAGTTGCTGAGGCTTCATGAAACCCGAGGGGTCGCCCCTGATGCGGCCCTCGGCAATCTCGGCGCCGACCCTCTCGGGCTTGTCGCCCGCACCGGCCGGCACGACGACCTGACCGCTCACACCGCTGCCGCCACCGAACTGGCGAAGCTGTGCCACCAGCGGTACCCCGGAGTGCGCGCCCTTGTCGTGGACGCGATGCCGTACCACGAGGCCGGCGCGTCGGCAGCCCAGGAGCTCGGCTGTTCGCTGGCCACCGCGGTGGCCGCGCTGCGCGATCTCACTGCGGCCGGGCTGGACGCCGATGCGGCCTGTGGGCAGCTGGAATTCCGCTACGCCGCCACGGCCGACCAGTTCCTCACCATCGCCAAATTGCGCGCCGCCCGCCGGCTCTGGGCCAGGGTGGCCGAGGCGTGCGGCTCTCCCGCCGCCGGCGCCCAGCGTCAGCACGCCGTGACATCACCGGTGATGATGGCCCGGCGCGACCCGTGGGTGAACATGCTGCGCACCACCATCGCCTGCCTGGCCGCGGGCACCGGCGGGGCGGACTCCGTGACCGTGCTGCCCTTCGACCACGCACTCGGACTGCCGGACGACTTCGCCCGGCGTATCGCACGCAACACCTCGACCGTGCTCGTCGAGGAGTCGCATCTGGCGCGGGTGATCGACCCGGCCGGGGGGTCCTGGTACGTGGAGCGGCTCACCGAGGAGATCGCCCAGGCGTCCTGGAACTGGTTCCAGGAGATCGAACGCGCCGGCGGGCAGGCAGCCGGCCTGCGTTCCGGGCTGATCGCCGGCCGGCTGGCGGACACCTGGGAGCGCCGCAGTGAACAGCTGGCCCGACGGCGTGAGCCGGTCACCGGGGTCAGCGAGTTCCCGCAGCTCGCCGAGCGACCCGTGGTCCGTGACACCGCACCTGCGGGCCCCGCGGGCGGACTGCCCGTGGTCCGCCGTGACGACGCGTTCGAGGCGCTGCGCTCCCGCTCGGACGCACATCTGGCGGCAACCGGCGCCCGGCCCCGGGTGTTCATCGCCGCACTGGGCCCCGCCGCGGCCCACACAGCACGGGTCACCTTCGCCTCCAACCTCTTCCAGGCGGGCGGCATCGAACCGGTGCACGATCCGGCGCCGCTCGGCCCGGACAACGTCGCCGCGGCCTTCGCGTCGGGCGGTGCGACCGTCGCCTGTCTCTGTTCCAGCGACACGCTCTACGCCGAGCAGGCGGAGAGCACCGCGGCCGCGCTGAAATCGGCGGGTGCCGACCAGATCTTCCTGGCCGGCCGGCCGGGCGAGCGGAAGGACGCGTATCTGCGGGCCGGAGTGGACGAGTTCATCTTCGCCGGAGCGGACGCGGTAGCCGTGCTGACCTCCGTGCTCGACCGAATGGGAGTGGCGTAATGCAGATCCCGGACTTCTCAGAGATCGAGCTGGGACCGGTGCCCTCCTCGCCCGTCACGGACGACCGGTGGCGCGCGGCCGTGAAGGAGGACACCGGCCACAGCGTCGACGAACTGGTGTGGGAGACGCCCGAGGGCATCCCGGTCAAACCCCTCTACACCGGTGAGGACACCGAGGGGCTCGACTTCCTCGCCACCTACCCCGGTGTGGCCCCGTATCTGCGCGGCCCCTACCCGACGATGTACGTCAATCAGCCATGGACGATCCGTCAGTACGCCGGGTTCTCCACCGCCGAGGAGTCCAACGCCTTCTACCGGCGCAATCTCGCCGCCGGACAGAAGGGGCTCTCGGTCGCCTTCGATCTGCCCACCCACCGCGGCTACGACAGCGACCATCCACGCGTGACGGGCGACGTCGGTATGGCGGGTGTCGCGATCGATTCGATCTACGACATGCGACAGCTCTTCGACGGCATCCCGCTGGACAGGATGACCGTGTCGATGACGATGAACGGTGCGGTGCTCCCGGTACTAGCCCTCTACATCGTCGCCGCCGAGGAACAGGGTGTGCCTCCGGAGAAGCTGGCCGGGACCATTCAGAACGACATCCTCAAGGAGTTCATGGTCCGTAACACCTACATCTATCCGCCGAAGCCCTCCATGCGGATCATCTCCGACATCTTCGCCTACACCTCGCAGAAGATGCCCCGCTACAACTCCATCTCCATCTCCGGCTACCACATCCAGGAAGCGGGTGCGACGGCCGACCTGGAACTCGCCTACACCCTGGCCGACGGTGTCGAGTACCTGCGCGCCGGGATCGCCACCGGTCTGGACGTCGATGCCTTCGCGCCCCGCCTCTCCTTCTTCTGGGCGATCGGCATGAACTTCTTCATGGAGGTCGCGAAACTGCGGGCGGCCCGGCTGCTCTGGGCCAGACTGGTCAAGCAGTTCGACCCGAAGAACGCCAAGTCGCTCTCGCTGCGCACCCATTCGCAGACCTCCGGATGGTCACTGACGGCGCAGGACGTCTTCAACAACGTGACGCGCACCTGTGTGGAGGCCATGGCGGCCACCCAGGGGCACACCCAGTCGCTGCACACCAACGCACTCGACGAGGCGCTGGCCCTGCCGACCGACTTCTCCGCCCGTATCGCCCGCAACACCCAGCTGCTCCTGCAGCAGGAGTCCGGGACCTGCCGGGTCATCGACCCGTGGGGCGGCAGCGCCTACGTCGAGAAGCTCACCCACGACCTGGCGCAGCGTGCCTGGAAGCACATCGAGGAGGTCGAGGCGGCAGGCGGGATGGCGCAGGCCATCGACGCGGGTATTCCCAAGCTGCGGGTGGAGGAGGCCGCCGCCCGTACCCAGGCCCGTATCGACTCCGGTCGCCAGCCGGTCGTCGGGGTCAACAAGTACCGGGTCGAGACCGACCAGGAGATCGACGTGCTCAAGGTCGACAACTCCTCGGTCCGGTCCCAGCAGGTAGCCAAGCTGAAGCGGCTGCGCGAGGAGCGCGACGAGGCCGCCTGCCGGCAGGCGCTGGAGGCCCTGACCGCCGCGGCCGGACGCGAACCGGGGCCGGGGCTCGACGGCAACCTGCTGGCCCTCGCCGTCGACGCTGCGCGGGCCATGGCCACCGTGGGGGAGATCTCCGACGCGCTGGAGAAGGTCTACGGGCGGCACGCGGGCCAGATCCGTACGATTTCCGGTGTGTACAGGACCGAGGCAGGGGAGTCGCCTTCCGTGGAGCGCACCCGCACGCTGGTGGAGGCCTTCGACGAGGCGGAAGGGCGCCGGCCGCGCATCCTGGTCGCCAAGATGGGCCAGGACGGCCACGACCGAGGCCAGAAGGTGATCGCCACCGCCTTCGCCGACCTCGGCTTCGACGTCGACGTCGGCCCGCTGTTCCAGACACCCGAAGAGGTGGCGCGCCAGGCCGTCGAGGCCGATGTGCACATCGTCGGGGTGTCATCGCTGGCCGCGGGGCACCTCACCCTGGTGCCGGCACTGCGCGAGCAACTGGCCGCCGAGGGCCGGGAGGACATCATGATCGTCGTCGGTGGAGTCATCCCGCCCCAGGACATCCCGGCGCTGATCGAAGCCGGAGCCGCCGCGGTCTTCCCGCCCGGCACGGTGATCCCGGACGCCGCGTACGACCTGGTGACCAGGCTCGCCTCCGCTCTCGGCCACGAGCTGTGAGCCGATGCCATCAGTGATCGATCCCGACCGTTACGTCAAGGGCGTCATCGAAGGGTCACGTGCGTTCATCGCACGGGCCATCACCCTGGTGGAGTCCACCCGGGCGGACCACCGGGCGCTAGCCCAGCAGATGCTGACGCAGCTGCTGCCGCACGCCGGGCAGGCACGCCGCATCGGGATCAGCGGGGTGCCCGGTGTAGGGAAGTCGACCTTCATCGACGCCTTCGGCACCATGCTCACCGGCCTCGGCCACCGGGTCGCGGTACTCGCCGTCGACCCCTCGTCCAGCCGGACCGGCGGCTCCATCCTGGGTGACAAGACCCGGATGGAGCGGCTGGCCGTCGATCCCGCGGCGTTCGTCCGGCCCTCGCCGACCACGGGCACCCTCGGCGGGGTGGCCAGGGCCACCAGGGAAGCCATGGTCGTGGTGGAGGCCGCAGGCTACGACGTGGTCCTGGTGGAAACCGTCGGTGTCGGCCAGTCCGAGACCGCGGTGGCGAACATGGTCGACTCCTTTCTGCTGCTCACCCTCGCCCGTACCGGCGATCAGCTGCAGGGCATCAAGAAGGGTGTGCTCGAGCTCGCCGACCTCATCGCCGTCAACAAGGCGGACGGTCCGCACGAACGCGACGCACGTGGAGCGGCACGCGAACTCGCGGGCGCGCTGCGGCTGATGCATCCCGCCGACGCCTCCTGGACTCCGCCCGTGCTCAGTTGCAGCGCTCGTGAGTCAACCGGCCTCGACACCCTCTGGGAGCGGCTCGAACAGCACCGCAAAGTGCTGGACGCCTCCGGTGGGCTCACGGCCAAGCGGTGTGACCAGCAGGTCGACTGGGCGTGGACCATGGTGCGCGAGGGGCTGCTGAAGCAGTTGCAGGACGATCCTCAGGTGCGCAGGATGGCCCCGGTGCTGGAAGAGCAGCTGCGGAGCGGCTCCCTGACTCCGACGCTGGCTGCCGACCGCATCCTCGGGGCGTTCCGCGGGGAGCCGCAGCCCTGACGGTGCTCCGCGGGCGGGGCCGGTGCGCGAAGCGGCCCCGCCTCCGTCCCTCAGTGCGTCCCTTCCGGCAGCGCGCTGCGGACCGACCGGGCCGCGGTCACCATATTCTCCAGCGACTCCCTGACCTCGGGCCAGCCGCGGGTCTTCAGCCCGCAGTCCGGGTTGACCCACAGGCGTTCCGCCGCAATGGCGCCGAGCCCCTTGTGTAGCATCCGGATCAGCTCGTCGCTGCCCGGCACCCTCGGGGAGTGGATGTCGTAGACACCGGGTCCCACCTCCCGTGGATAGCCGGCCGCCGCCAGTTCGTCCGCCACCCGCATGTGCGAGCGCGCGGCCTCCAGACTGATGACATCGGCATCGAGGTCATTGATCGCCTGGAGGATGTCGCCGAATTCCGCGTAGCACATGTGTGTGTGGATCTGTGTGTCCGCGCGTGCGCCGCCGGTGGCCAGACGGAACGCCTCGGTGGCCCAGGCGAGGTATCGGGGCCGGTCGGCCGTGCGCAGCGGCAGGGTCTCCCGCAGCGCGGGTTCGTCCATCTGGATCACCGGGCTTCCGCTCCTCTCCAGGTCGTCGACCTCGTCGCGCAGTGCGAGTGCCACCTGGCGTGCCGTGTCCTCGAGTGGCTGATCGTCGCGGACGAAGGACCAGGCGAGCACGGTGACGGGACCGGTGAGCATGCCCTTGACGGGGCGGTCGGTCAGCGACTGGGCGTACGCCGTCCAGCGCACCGTCATCGGTCCGGGCCGGGAGACGTCGCCCGCGAGGATCGGCGGGCGGACGTAACGGGTGCCGTAGGACTGGACCCAGCCGTGCCGGGTGGCGGAAAAGCCGGTCAGCTGCTCGGCGAAGTACTGCACCATGTCACTGCGTTCGGGCTCGCCGTGCACCAGAACATCGATCCCTGCCCTCTCCTGGAACGCGACGACGCTCCTGATCTCCGCCTCGATGCGTTGCTCGTACACATCGGTGCCGATCCGGCCGGCCCGCAGGTCCGCGCGATCGGCGCGCAGTTCGTCGGTCTGCGGGAACGAGCCGATCGTCGTGGTCGGCAGCAGCGGCAGCCCCAGGCGGGCGCGCTGTGCGGCCGCGCGCTCCGGATACGGCAGCGAGCGGCGGGTCCCGGCGCTGGTGACGGCTGCCGTGCGGGCGCGTACAGCAGGGTCGTTGGTGAGCGCCGATCCGGCGCGGGACGCGAGATCCGCCCGGTTGAGTGCGAGCTCGCCGGCGATGGCCTGCGCCCCGAGAACGAGCCCCCGGGCCAGTGTGACGGTCTCCGAGGTCTTCTGGCGGGCGAAGGCGAGCCAGCGGGCGGTCTGCGGATCGATGTCCCGCTCGGCGCCGAGATCCAGCGGGACGTGCAGCAGCGAACAGGAAGGTGCCACATCCACCCGGTGGGCGAGAGGGACCAGAGTGTCCAGCGTGTGCAGCGACTTCTGCAGGTCGTTGATCCAGACGTTGCGCCCGTCGACCACACCGGCGACAAGTCGCTTGCCCGGCACACCGCCCATCGCGGCCAGATCTCCGAGGTTCGCCGCAGCCGGGCCGGTGAAATCCATCGCGAGCCCCTCCACCGGAGCCGACGCGAGAACCGGAAGCGCCTCGCCCAGCCGGTCGAAGTACGAGGCGATGAGCAGCCGCGGACGGCCGGCTGACGCGCCGAGTTCACGGTAGGCATGGGCGACGGCGTCGAGTTCGTCCCGGGAGCGGTCCTGGACCAGCGCGGGTTCGTCAAGCTGTACCCACTCGGCGCCCGCGGACCGGAGATCGGCGAGCACACCGGCATACACCGGAAGGAGGCGTTCGAGCAGCGTCAGCGGCTCGAACCCGTCCGCGACACCGGGGGCAGGCTTCGACAGCAGCAGGAAGGTGATGGGTCCGAGAAGTACCGGCCGTGCGGTGAGACCGAGCGCGAGGGCTTCCCCGACCGCGCCGACCTGCGTAGCGGAGTCGGCGGCGAAGACCGTGTCCGGGCCCAGTTCGGGGACCAGGTAGTGGTAGTTGGTGTCGAACCATTTGGTCATCTCGAGTGGGGCGACATCGCGGGTGCCCCGGGCCATTGCGAAGTACCCGTCCAGGGCGTCGGCCGCGATCCCGGCCCGGTAGCGGGCCGGGATCGCGCCCACCATCACGCTGGTGTCCAGGACATGGTCGTAGTAGGAGAAATCGCCGGTCGGGACCTCCTGGACGCCGTCCTGGCGGAGCTGAAGCCAGTTGGCGCGGCGCAGACCGGCCGCGGTGTCCCGCAGGGCCCCGTCGCTGACGCTGCCCTTCCAGTACCCCTCGACGGCTTTCTTCAGTTCCCGGCTCGGGCCCTGTCGGGGGTAGCCGTACACGGTGGCCGAAGCGGCCGCGGACTTACCTGTCATGGATGTCTCCTTCGCGGGTCCGGCTCCCACGATCAGGGACCGGCGCAGTCTCCGGCGGACGCCGCACCGGTCGGTTCTGCGCCGGTGCGCGGCGGGCGGGACCGCCGGCCGGTGTGCATCGCCCCACGGGCCCGGGACGCGGCCCTACCACCCGGTCAGCAGCAGATGGTTGACGAGCAGGGGTACGACGGCCTGGACGCAGAGCCAGGGCCGTCGGCAGGAGCCGGGCAGCAGCGCGGTGGCGGGCAGCAGCCAGAGAGCGAACGGGATCCAGATGCGTTCTGTCTCGGCCTTGCTCATGCCCGACAGATCGGCGATCAGCACGGCCAGCAGTGTGGCGAGCACCAGCACCACCAGGCGGTCGGCGGCGGTGGCCCGGCCGCCGCGCAGCCTGCTGACCGTGGCCGGGGACGAAGCCAGGGCGCGGCGGAGCCCGGCCACGGTGGCAAGCCCGATGATGATCACCGCATTGGCCAGGTTGCCCCAGATCCAGTAACTCTGCGGCCGGATGCCGCCGGAGCCCTGGTAGTAGCGTTCGACCAGCAGGCGATAGGCCTCCCACCAGTTGAAGCCCGCAAGGGTGAACGTCAGCGCGACGATCACCACCCCGGCCAGGACCGGCAGTACGGGGCGGAGCGTGCGGGTGAGCAGCAGAACGGCGGCCGCGGGGACGGCGATGAGCGTCAGCCCGTAGGACAGATAGAGCATCCAGCCGAAGAGAAGTCCGGCCCCCAGTGCGGTGGGTACGGGCCGGCGGGCCGTCCGGGTGGCGGCCAGGACCAGCAGCGCGATCCCCCAAGCGGCGACGGCCGCGAAATAGCCGTCCGCCGACGTGCCCATCCATACGGCGGCCGGGGCCAGCACCAGGAAGGGAGCGGCGCGGCGGGCGGTCCCTTCGTCGGTGAGGGCCCGCAGGGCAACCAGGACGGCAGCCGCCGCCGAACTCCCGGCAGTGATGCACCAGACGCCGGCCCATCCGCCGCCGCCCAGCCCGATCCGGTCCAGCCAGACGAAGGTGAGCGTGGCTCCCGGCGGATGACCTGCCACATGGGCGGGATAGTTGTGCGGGGCGCCGATCAGAATGTGGTGGGTGAAGTCCCGCAGCGCCGGCCCAATATGCGTGAAGGCGCCGATGGACCGCAGATATTCGCTGCTGGTGGTGAGCTGTTCGGCGATCCCGCGGTGCCACCCGTCGATCAGTGCCAGGGACCAGATCCAGGCGGACGCGACGGCCCAGCAGGTCACGGCCAGCGGGCGCCAGGCGAGACGGTCCGCGACGGCCGGTCCATGAATGATCACCGTCGTCGCGACCACGAGCGCCGCCGGGGTGCCGGGGCCCAGGTGCGGAAGCCAGGTGGCCAGCAAGGGGGGCCACCCGACGCGCAGGGTGCCGTCGGTGTCCTCGATGACGGTTCCAGCGACCGCGGCCGCGATGACCAGGAGGGCGGCGCCGAGGGCCGCCAGCACATCCGGCCGGTGTCCGCCGTGTCCCTGACGGGGTACGGCCTGGTCCTGAGTGGCGGGGGCGGGGGCGGTCACGGCCACACGTTAGGGCCCGGGCCCGCGGTCCGGCCCACGACACCACCGTCCGTCATGGAACCGTCAGATCCCCGCGGTGATGCGGTCCGAACTCCGCGGTGCCGCCCATGCCGTCAGCGTTTCGTCATGGTTCCCGGCCCCCTGAGAGCCCGTGCACAGGCCTAACGTCGGAGCGCGGCGGTGGACGACCGCCCACGTAACCGCCGAGGAAGTGTCATGGGCGTCGAGCAGTGGACCACCACCGGAGAAGAGACCGCGGACGAGCAACGGGACCCGTGGATCCTGAGCCCCGCGCAGCCGGGATTCTGGCGCAGCCCGCTGCGCGGACCGTGGCTGACGGCGTTGCTGGGCTTCGTACTGCTGGCCGGTGTCACCGTGCTGATCGTGACCGGGCTGCTGTCCTACGCCGCGTACAACCCCGATCTCGCACGCGTCAATGACAAGACGCCGGACAAGGGCCTGCTCGGCTTCTACCTCTTCTCCTGGCCCACCGATCCGCACTGGCTCTACCGCCTGACCCAGGGCGTCCATGTGACGCTCGGGGTGGTGCTGGTCCCGGTGCTGCTGGCGAAGCTGTGGTCCGTCGTCCCCAAGCTGTTCGCGCTGCCTCCGGTGAGATCGGTGGCCCACGCACTGGAGCGGATCTCGCTGCTTCTGCTGGTCGGCGGGGTGCTCTTCGAGTTCGTCACCGGGATGCTCAATGTGCAGCTGGACTATCTCTTTCCCGGTTCGTTCTACCGACTGCACTTCTATGGTGCCTGGGTCTTCATCGGGGCCTTCGCCGCTCATGTGACCCTCCGCTTCCCGCAGGCCGTACGGGTGTTGCGGACACACGGGCTGCGGGCGCCCCTGCGCGGGCCCGCGGCATTCCGCCAGGAGCCACCGGACGAATCCGGCCTGGTGACACCGCGGCCGGCTGCCCCGACGCTCTCCCGCCGCGGTCTGATCGGCCTGGTGGGCGGGGGATCGGTGCTGCTGTTCGTGGTGACCGCAGGGCAGAGCATCGGGGGCCCGCTGCGCAGGACGGCGCTGCTCGCCCCGCACGGGGGGCCGGAGCCCGTCGGCGGCCCCGGCGGCTTTCAGATCAACAGGAGTGCGGCCGTCGCGGGCGTCGGAACGCAGGACACCGGCGACGGCTGGCGGCTGGTGGTGCGAGGACCCGACGGGAGTACCGTGCGCCTCGCCCGCGCCGAGCTGCTGCATATGCCCCAGCACCGTGCCGAACTCCCGATCGCCTGCGTGGAGGGCTGGTCGACACCGGACCAGAGCTGGTCGGGTGTACGGCTGCGGGACCTGGCGGCCCTGGTCGGTGCGGGCGACGCGCTGCCGGCGCTCGTGACGTCGTTGCAGACGCACGGCTCCTTCCGCGAGGCGGCGCTGCGGGACAACCAGGTAGGCGACCCGCGCTCGCTGCTCGCGCTACGGGTCAACGGCGCCGACCTCACCCCCGATCACGGATACCCGGCACGGATCATCGTTCCCGCCGCGCCCGGGGTGCTCAACACCAAATGGGTGGCCTCGGTGGCCTTCGGGGAGCTGTCGTGAAGCGGATGAGGCGGTGGTACGGGGCGGGGCCGCTGCACTGCGGGGTCCTGCTCGCCTCGTTCGCGGCGGCCGGCTTCGCGGGGGTGCGCCTCCTGGACGGCGACCGGTTCCTGATCGCCGTGTGGTTCGTCGGCGCGGCGGTGCTGCACGATCTGCTCCTGGTGCCGCTGTACGCGCTGGCCGACCGGGCGCTGCGCGCCATGCCTGGTGTCAGGGCCGGGGGCTGGATCAACACGTTCCGGGTGCCCGCCGCACTGTCCGGGCTGCTGCTGCTCGTCTGGTTCCCACTGATCCTCGGTCCTGCTCCCCGCTACGAGCGGTCCACCGGTCTGCCCGCCGGAGTCTTCCTGTCCCACTGGCTGCTGATCACTGCTGCGCTCTTCGCGGTGTCGCTGCTGTGGCGGCTGGCCGGTGCGCTGCGGGGTGGGGCGGCAGGCCGGGGGCCCCGGGGCCCCCGGGCCGGTCAGTGACCCGGGTGCCGCGAGCGCGGGGAGCGCCGGCCCGGCCGTCGCCACGCGAGAGGCCGCCTCCGTGATCGAACGACCGTTTGAGCCGTATCGCGAGGGCCGGACTGCTGGGCCTCGCTCCAATCGCAGAAGGGGGCATATCGTGGATTAGGGCCTATTCGGACAGGTGGTCACATCATGCCAGAGCTGCTGACACTGATATTGCTGGTCATATGTGCCGTTGCGGTCTACGGGGCGGCCGCCGCGCGCGTGGTGAAGCAGTACGAGCGGGGCGTGGTGTTCCGCCTCGGCCGGGTGCGCGGCCAGATCCGGGAGCCCGGGTTCACCATGGTGCTTCCGCTGGTGGACCGGCTCCGCAAGGTGAATCTGCAGGTCATCACGATGCCGGTGCCCGCACAGGACGGCATCACCCGCGACAATGTCACCGTCCGGGTGGACGCGGTGATCTATTTCAAGGTGATCAATGCCGCCGATGCGCTCGTGGAGGTCGAGGACTACCGTTTCGCGGTGTCGCAGATGGCGCAGACCTCACTGCGTTCCATCATCGGTAAGAGTGATCTCGACGATCTTCTCTCGAATCGGGAGAAGCTGAATCAGGGCCTTGAATTGATGATCGACAGTCCGGCGGTCGGCTGGGGTGTGCAGATCGACCGGGTGGAGATCAAGGACGTGTCGCTGCCGGAGACGATGAAGCGGTCGATGGCCCGGCAGGCCGAGGCGGACCGTGAGCGGCGGGCCCGGGTGATCAACGCCGACGCGGAGCTGCAGGCGTCCAAGAAGCTGGCCGACGCGGCCGGTGTGATGTCGAAGGAACCGGCCGCACTGCAGCTGAGGCTGCTGCAGACGGTGGTCGCGGTGGCGGCCGAGAAGAACTCCACGCTGGTACTGCCCTTCCCGGTCGAACTGCTGCGCTTCCTGGAACGGGCCCAGCAGAATCAGCCGGAGCAGGCCTCGTCCGCGGAGCGGGCCGCCCCGACCGGCCCGCCCGCGGGGACCGGCACACCCGGCCTGTCCGAACAGCTTCCGGCCCCCGGGCCGCCCGCGGCGGGTGAGCCTCCGCCGGATGCGGACGGTCGCTGAATCGAAGCGCGGCCCGGCACCTCCGGCCGCCCGGCGGGGTCTCCCGGCGCGAGACCGTACCTGCGCATGGGGGCGCAGCCGACAGCCCGTTCGCCCGCTCACCCCGGGGGCGCCCGGCGCGGCCGCCACCGCGATACTGAGCGGTATGCGCATTGACTTCGACCCCGCCGAAACGCCTGTCGACGCCTTCTACCGCCTGCTGACCGCGGTCGTGGTGCCCCGGCCCATCGCCTGGGTGTCGACCATCCACCGGGACGGGGTGTCGGACAACCTGGCCCCGCACTCCTTCTTCACGGTCTCCAGCGTGTCGCCGCCGATCGTCCAGTTCACCTCGGTGGGCCGAAAGGACTCCCTGCGCAACATCGAGGACACGGGCGCCTTCGTCGTCAACTTCGCTCCCGAACACCTCTTCGAGCAGATCAACGGGACGGCTACCGACTTTCCTCGCGGGACCAGCGAGTTCGACGCCATCGGCATCGCGCGTGAGCCCAGTCTGCGGGTGAAGCCGCCGCGCGTCGCAGGCTCACCGGTCGCTCTCGAATGCGAACTGCACAGCACCGTCGGCTTCGGCTCCTCCACCGTGGTCTTCGGGCGTGTCGTGCATGCGGCGGTCGACGAGTCCGTGATGACCAACGGACACCCCGAGTACACCCGGCTGCGCCCGCTGGCCCGGCTGGGCAAGAACGAATGGGGAACCCCGGGCGAGGTGCGCGAGATCGCCCGCATCCCCTATGACCAGTGGAACGGCTGAAGCTGCCCGCAGCAGTCCCGGATGTGCTCAGAAGTGCGTGGCCATGCCGAACACCCGGCGCAGTTGGCCATGTCCCGGAGGTCGCGTTCAGCCGGTTCGTACCGACTTCAGACCCTCGGCTGTCATCATGACCGGAACCCTGGGGCTGAGCCTCCGGGGTTCCGGCCGGTGTCGGAAAGAGGGGGCCCGCCCGTCAGGTGAGCGCGCCGCCGAGCTGCGACAGTCGCCCGGGCTCTACTCGCACGCCACCCCGTCCCCGTCACGGTCCAAGTGCCGCCCGTAACCGGGGTCACCTGCGTGGAGCGGTGCGGCGCCGGCCGCACGTACCGCGGTGCAGTTCGCGTAGTACGTCGAGCCGCCGCCGGAAGTCGAACTGCCGCCACCGGTCCCAGCGGCAGCCGGCCTCGGGGCCACAGTGACCCGGACCGTTTTCGTTCGAGTGACGGTGGGCGCAGGCTTCGGGGTGGCCTCCACGGTCACCGTGGCCGCGGGAGAAGGGTGGGCCGCGGCGGTCTCCGTGGCGGTGGCCGTCACCGTGGGCGCGGGAGCAGGTTTCGCACTGGCAGTTGCTTCGGTGCCCCCGCCGCTGCCGGCACCACCGATCGCCACGCCGATGATGAACACACCGAAAGCCGCCGGGATGACGACCCGCTTCCGTGCCCACCCGGGCCGCCCGGACGGAGAAGCGGGGCGGGGCTGTGGCGGCGGCCCCCACTGCCCCCACTGCGGTCCCGACGGTGACTGGTTTCTGCGTGCCATGCGCGTCCCCCCAAGGATGCTCTGTGCGAGGGGACGACCGTAGCGGCACACCTTCACCTGATGTGAGGGCCATGTTCCGTTAGTGGCGAAACTGTGACCGATTGGTGGTGAAGGGGTGGCGCATCCGGCGTCATGTGAGTCACCGCGTGCGGCATCGCTCTCCCGGCCCGGACGCGGCAACTCACGTTCTCCGCCTGTGCCATGGCCATCTCGCCGGGCCGGGGAACCCGCACGTGACGACTGCCCGGAGCTACTGGCCTTCGGGGCGCGTGCGGTTCACCGGATGGGCGGCGCGGGCGGGCCGCAACCGGCCGGCCCGATGTGTTTCGCCATGCACGCGGGGAGGGGTCGGCCCTCAACCGCCGGCCGGGCCGGCGTCCGGGCTGAGCGCGCCCGCGCCGATCAGCAGGAACAGCGCGGCACCGAGCAGGATCCGGTAGATCACGAACGGCATGAAGCTCTTGGACGTGATGAACTTCATGAACCACGCGATCACGGCATATCCAACGGCGAAGGCGACCACGGTCGCCAAGAGCGTCGGGCCCCAGGCCACCTGGCCTTGCCCGCCGGCATCCTTCAACTCGAAGGCGCCCGAGGCCAGTACGGCGGGAATGGCCAGCAGAAACGAGTAACGGGCGGCGGCCTCACGGGTATAGCCCATCAGAAGGCCACCACTGATCGTGGCGCCGGAGCGCGAGACACCGGGAACCAGTGCCATCGCCTGGCACAGGCCGAAGACGAGACCGTCCCTGATGCTCAGGTCCTGAAGCGACTTGCGCTGCTTCGCCGCCCGGTGTCTGGCGCCCGTCTCGTCGCGGGCGGCCAGCCGGTCGGCCACGCCGAGCACCAGACCCATCGCGATCAGAGTGAAGGCGATGACACGCAGATCCCGGAAGGTGGTGTCGATCTGGTCCTTGAGCACGAGTCCCAGAACGCCGATCGGGATCGATCCGACGATAACCAGCCATCCCATCTGTGCGTCGTGATCACCGCGCAGCGAACGGTCGGTCAGGGACCGGAACCAGGCCGAGACGATCCGGGCGATGTCCTTGCGGAAGTAGATGACGACGGCTGTCTCGGTACCGATCTGTGTGATCGCGGTGAAGGCCGCTCCGGCATCGGGCCAACCGGCGAAGGCCGACGTGAGCCGCAGATGGGCACTGGAGGACACAGGCAGAAACTCGGTCAGCCCCTGCACGAATCCGAGGACGAACGATTCGAACCAAGACATGGGTATGGGCCGTCCAAGGGATCAAGGGGCTGGCGTGCCAGGGGAATGTAACGGCCCAAGATGTACGGACAGTGACTTCCACCGTTACGGCAGGCCAACGGCCCACGCCCGGTGCGGCCCCGCGGACTCAGCGCTCGCGCAGCCGGTGGCGCTTGCGCCAGGCGACCCCGGCGGCCCCCAGGCCCGACACCGCGATGAACCCCATCGCGATGAGAAAGACGGGTGAGGTCGGTGACGACGCCCTGCTGCCGGCAACCACATACGCCGCCGTGTTCGGCACCGATCCGAGACCCGTGGCCACCAGGAACGGAAGCCAGCCCATCCGCGAGATCGCGGCACAGTAGTTGGCGGCCGCGAACGGCACACCGGGAAAGAGCCGGATGGCGAGCATCGAACGGAAGCCGTGCCGGCTCAACTGCCCGTCGGCCGCCTTAAGCCAGCGTCCGCGCAGCAGGGGACGCAGCGCGCTCTGGCCAAGCCCCCGGCCGAGCCCGAAGGAGATCCCCGCGCCGAGCACCGTCCCCGCGATGGCGGCGCCCAGGCCGATCTGGCTGCCGAAGAGCGCGCCTGCCGCGAGGTTGAGCAGCGGTCTTGGCACGAAGGCCGCCGTGCACGCGCCGTACGCGACGGCGAACAGCACCACCGCCGAGATGCCACTGAGGTGGGGAGGCCAGCCGGCCGCGAGAAGCCGTTGCGGCTGCAGCAGGAGCATCGCGGTCGCGGCCGCGAGCAGCACCATCACCAGCAGCGAGAGCCGGGACCATGGGGAGACAAGGACCCTGAGGCAGCGTGCGGCAAGGTGGTCGGGCGATCGGGCAGTGGACTCCGGCATCCGGGGAGACTAACCGACACGCGTGTGTGATCGCCGTAATGGGCGGCGCACGAGCCTCGCGGCAGGCCCATGCCGCCGTGCACCGGCCGCGGTCCGGCGAAGCCCCCGACGGCGTGGGCCCGTTCACCCGCTGGGTGCGGGAAAACCAGTCGACGTGTCCGTGCCCGTACGGGCATGATCAGCGGCATGTTCCGGTATGTCTTCCTCGCAGCGCCGTCCGCAGTCGCGGACGCGCCGAAGGCTGCCGGCTTCCCGGTTCTCGCGGTGACAGCGGCCGCGGAGACAGCGGCTGCGGCCGCAGCGCCCATCGGCGGCGCCCGAAGCTGACCCTTCCCGGATCGTCCGGCGGACCCCACAGGGGGAGGGTCGGCCAGGCCGGGGGGTCCCGTCACGCTTCTGCATTCCGAGGAAGAAGACCATGTCCAAGACCGCATACGTGCGCACCAAGCCACATCTCAACATCGGCACGATGGGCCATGTCGACCACGGCAAGACGACCCTGACCGCCGCCATCACCAAGGTCCTCAGCGAGCGGGCCGGCAGCAGCACCTCGTTCGTCTCGTTCGACCGGATCGACCGGGCCCCCGAGGAGTCGCAGCGCGGCATCACCATCAACATCGCGCATGTGGAGTACGAGACCGACACCCGTCACTACGCGCACGTCGACATGCCGGGCCACGCGGACTACATCAAGAACATGGTCACGGGGGCGGCGCAGCTCGACGGGGCGATCCTCGTCGTCTCCGCGCTGGACGGCATCATGCCGCAGACCACCGAGCACGTCCTGCTTGCCCGTCAGGTCGGCGTCGACCACGTCGTGGTCGCGCTGAACAAGGCGGACGCCGGGGACGAGGAGTTGACCGACCTGGTCGAGCTGGAGGTCCGTGAGCTGCTCTCCGCACACGGGTACGGCGGGGACGCGGCCCCGGTCGTGCGGGTATCGGGCCTTCGGGCGCTGGAAGGAGACCCGCGCTGGACGGCTTCGATCGAGGCGTTGCTCGACGCGGTCGACACCTATGTGCCGATGCCGGTCCGCTACACCGACGCGCCGTTCCTGCTCCCGGTGGAGAACGTGCTCACGATCACGGGGCGCGGCACGGTGGTCACCGGCGCCGTCGAGCGAGGCAGGGTGGGTGTCGGTGATCGGGTGCAGGTGCTCGGCGCCGGGCTCGACGGCTCCGCCACCGTCGTCACCGGCCTCGAGACGTTCGGCAAGCCGATGACGGAGGCCCAGGCCGGCGACAACGTGGCGCTGCTGCTGCGCGGTGTACCGCGTGACGCGGTGCGCCGCGGCCATGTGGTGGCCGAGCCCGGCAGCGTGACGCCGAGCTGTCGCTTCACCGCGCGGGTGTACGTACTGTCGGCACGCGAGGGGGGTCGCACCACCCCGGTGACCAGTGGGTACCGGCCGCAGTTCTACATCCGTACCGCGGACGTCGTCGGCGATGTCGACCTCGGTGACACGGCGGTGGCGCGGCCGGGCGACACCGTCACCATGACCGTCCGACTCGGCCGCGGCGTACCTCTGGAGCCCGGCCTCGGGTTCGCGATCCGTGAGGGCGGTCGCACGGTCGGCGCCGGCACGGTGACCGAGGTCGACCCGGCCGTGTCCTAGCGCAATCGCTTCGTGCCACCCGGCTCCGGCCGGGTGGCACGAAGCGCGGGCACCTCACCCGCCTCGCGGACAACAAAGGCCGCAGGGTCGGACGGAGCCGGCGCCGGAGCCGAACATCCAACGGGCGGTGGATGTACTTCCACCAGGGGACGCCGAAGGACGAGGAGCAACGGGCGCCGCCGCACGGTGTGAGGGCGGCACAATGGAACGGTGAACGATGCGATAGCGGTCATCCGGGACGTGGACGGCGGAAGCGCCAAGCTCATGCCGGATGTGGACAGGGCGCGGGCCTGGCTCCTCATGGTCGACGGAGCGCCCCAGTCCTACGTGGACCTGGATGATCCGACCCATCTGGAGTTCGAGTACGCCCGCAGACTGGGCCATGTCGTGGACTGCGCCGCGGACCGGGGCGAGCCGCTCGACATCATCCATCTCGGCGGGGGCGCGCTCACCCTGCCCCGCTACACGGCGGCGGTCCGTCCCGGATCGAGGCAGCACGTGGTCGAAGCGGACCGGGGACTGCTCAGGCTGGTCGCCGAACACCTGCCGGTGCCGGAAGGAACGGGCATCACCGTGCACGCCGCTGACGCCCGCGGCTGGCTCGAGCACGCGCCCGAGGACTCCGCGGACATCCTGATCGCCGATGTCTTCGGCGGTTCACGGGTGCCCGCTCATCTCACATCGGTCGAGTACGCGCGGACGGCGGCACGAGTACTGCGCGCCGGCGGGGTGTACGCGGCAAATCTCGCCGACGGTGCGCCGTTTGGCTTTCTGCGCTCGCAACTCGCCACCTTCGCGGCGGAGTTCGAGCAGACCGCTCTGATCGCCGAGCCGTCCGTGCTGCGCGGAAGGCGCTTCGGCAACGCCGTGCTGCTGGCCTCGCACTCGCAGATCGACACGGCCCGGCTGGCCCGGTGCACGGCGTCGGACGCCTTTCCCGCCCGGGTCGAACACGGCGCGGGACTGATCCGGTTCACCGGGAACGCGAAGCCGGTACGGGACGCGGCAGCCGTCGCCTCACCCGAGCCTCCCGCCGGAACCTTCGGGATCGGCTGACATCGCGGCAGGGGTGATACAACGGCCGGACACGACGACGGGGGCGCCGGCCGAGGCCCCCGGAGGGTTCTCGCTGCCGGTGCCCCCGTGACCGGGGACGGCGAAGGTCCTGATCAGCCGGCGTCCGCGCCCGAGGGGTCACCGGCCAGCCGGACCGTGCTGAGAATCTTGTCGATGGTCGCCTGGCCGACCGCTCCCTTGACGCCCGTGCTGTTGTACAGCGAGAAGGCGACGAAGTCGTCCTTCGAGTTCTTGAACCCGAAGGTGATGGCCTGGCCGTCGGTGGTGCACTTGCTCTTCTTCGGCACACCGGTGGCCCAGGCCCGTGCGAGGCTGCCCTGGACTCCGGACTTGGTGGTGTAGGGCTTCGACTTGGAGGTCTTCACCAGCTTCTTGTTCGGCTGGGTGTAGGCGCCGTAGACCCACCACGGCACCTGGTTCTCGGCCACTTCCTGGGTGTCCTTGGCGCCGTCGGCGCCCTTGGTGCCCGCACCGCCGAGCCCGGTGTCCTCGGTGTTCCCGTCCTTGTCCGAGTCGTCCGTGCACCACTTGGACTTGTAGAACGCGGGCGCCGACTGCATGATGAGCGGCTTCCCCTTGTCGTCCTCGAACCCCGAGGACAGCCCGGATGACGCCACTTCCCAGTCCGGAGGTACGTCGAAGGCCGTTCCCCACTTCGGGTTGACCACGACCTTCCAGCCTGCGATGAGCGGCTTGACCTCGCCCCCGGCCCGCGGATTGGCGCTGGGGGACGCCGCTTCGGTGGGCTTTCCGGTCGCCGCGGGTGACTTCTTCTTGTTGTCGGCCTGGACCGTCTTGCCGGTCCCGCCGTCATCCTTGAACACGACCACCCCGGTGATCACCGCGGTGGCGACAACCGCTGCCGCGGAGACGATCGCGATGATCGTCGTCCGCTTCTTGCCGTCACCCGGCGGCCGCGGCGGCCCGGGCGGCGAAGCGACCGCGTACTGCGGCACCGTCGGCTGCTGGTACGGGTTTGGCTGCTGATATCCCTGCTGCTGGAATCCCTGCTGCGGGGGCCCTGCCTGGGGCGGGCCCTGCTGCGCTTGTCCCTGCGGTTGTCCCTGCTGGTAGGGGTTCGGTTGCTGATACCCCGGCTGCTGGTAGGGATTTGGGTTCTGGTCCTGCGGGTTTTGCTCGCCCCCGGGCGGCTGCTGTCCTGGCCACATGGCGAGTAACGATAGAGGGGAGCCCCTCGTGTTGCTACGCCCGCCCCTGTGGAGGGATGGCCAAGGTTAACTACTCATGGGTAACATCGGCTCCCATGAGCGCAGATCAGATGTCCGCAGGCGAGTTGCTCGCTGCCACCGTCCCCATGGTCAAGACCCTCGGCCTCGAGTTCATCGAGACCACGGCGGAGCGCGCCGTGGTGCGCATGCCGGACCAGTCCGACTACCACAACCACATCGGCGGACCGCACGCCGGCGCGATGTTCACCCTGGCCGAGTCCGCGAGCGGTGCGATAGTGATCGCCGCGTTCGGCGATCAGCTGTCGCGCGCCGTGCCGCTCGCCGTCAGGGCCGAGATCGACTACAAGAAGCTGGCGATGGGCGAAGTGACCGCGACCGCGACGCTCGGCCGCCCTGTCGCGGACGTGGTGGCGCAGCTCGATGCGGGAGAGCGCCCCGAATTCCCGGTGCGTATATCCATCCGGCGCGCGGACGAGGCGCTGACCGGCGAGATGACGGTCGTCTGGACGCTGCGGCCCAATTCCTGACCTCGCGCCCCCGCCCGGCGGACTCGGCGAAGCCCGGAGGCGCCCCGTGCCCGGGGTGCCACTCCGCTGCCGGAACCCGGTGTCCGGCGAGCGGGTAGGCTTCCCGGCAGGCGGCGTGGGGGGCGCGCCCGCCGGAAACGGGTGTTTTGCGAAGGATAGGGGCCGGCCGTGCACGTCCAGGAGTGGCTGGAGACCGTTCCGGCGGTCAGTGTCTACCTCCTGGTGGCGGTGGTCATCGGGGTGGAGAGCCTCGGGATCCCGCTGCCTGGTGAGATCGTGCTGGTCAGCGCCGCCCTGCTGGCCTCTCAGCAGGGGCATGTCAATCCGCTGGTACTCGGGGCCTGCGCCTCCGCCGGAGCCATCGTCGGGGACTCGATCGGCTATGCCATCGGGCGCAGGGGCGGACGCCCTCTGATCGCCTGGCTCGGCCGCAGGTTCCCTGGCCACTTCAGCGCGCCGAACATCGCCATGGCGGAGCGATCGTTCGAGAAGTGGGGCATGTGGGCGGTGTTCTTCGGCCGCTTCGTCGCACTGCTCCGGATCTTCGCGGGGCCGCTCGCCGGGGTGCTCCACATGCCCTACTGGAAGTTCCTCATCGCCAATATGCTCGGCGGCATCCTGTGGGCGGGCGGCACCACCGCTGCCGTCTATTACGTGGGCGTCGTCGCGGAGTCGTGGTTCAAGAACTTCTCGTACGCGGGCCTGGGGCTCGCCGCGCTCATCGGGGTCGGCTCGATGCTGGTGCTCAAGAACCGTGCGAAGAAGGCCCATGCCCGAGCCGAAGTGACGGCCGAATCACCGGAATCCGTATCCGCCGACTGAGGCGGTCACGACCACAGTGCCTCCGCCAGCGCGACTCCCGCGAACGCGGCGCCGAGGCCGACGGCCACACTGGCGACGACATTGAAGGCCGCGTAGAACTTCGCGCCGTCCTCGGCCAGCCGCAGCGACTCGTAGCCGAAGGTCGAATACGTCGTCAGTGCCCCGCAGAGTCCGGTGCCGACGAAGAGCTGCACCGAGGAGGAAGCGGCACCGGCCGTCACCGCACCGGTCATCAGGCCGAGTACCAGACAGCCCACCACATTGACGGTGAACGTTCCCCAAGGGAAGACGCTGTCGTGCCTGGTCTGCACCGCCCGGTCGGTCAGATACCGCAGCGGAGCGCCGATCATCGCCCCGGCCACCACCAGCAGCCAGTTCAACGCTGCTCCCCGCGGCCGGTGTGACGAACGACCTCGCAGCCGTCGAGGATCACCAGGCCCTCGGTGACCAGTTCGTCGAGCTCCGGAAGGAACGACCTGATCTTTTCCTCCGTGTCCACGATCACGACCGCGACCGGGAGGTCCTCACTCAGCGACAGCAGCCTCTGGGTATGGATCAGCGATGAGGCGCCGAAGCCTTCGATCCCGCGGAACACGCTCGCGCCGGCCAGTCCCGCCCGGTGTGCGCGATGCACGATCTCGGAATACACCGGTTTGTGATGCCACAGGTCGGATTCCCCGATGAACACCGTCACCCGCAGCCCGGTCCCTGTCAGCCTCGTCATGATCGCCTCCATGCAACGGCGCGGCGGGTGAGCCACACCGAACTCAGGACCGCCGCCAGAGCCGAGAGCAGCGTCAGTGCCAGATAGGCCATGCCCAGCGGAGCGCGGCCGGCGTCCACCAGCCGCTGGATGTCCACCGCGTAGGTGGAGAAGGTGGTGAACCCGCCGAGCACTCCCGTACCGAAGAACGGCCGCACCAGCCGGTGCGCCGCCCACAGGTCGCTGATCATCACCATGAAGACACCGATCGTGGCGCAGCCGGCCACGTTCACCAGCAGGGTGGTCCACGGGAACCCGGCCGGAGCGGTGGGCCAGAGCAGCGCGGCGCCGTAGCGGGCCGATGCCCCGATGGCGCCGCCGAGCGAGACCACCGCCAGAACCGGCCAGGCGCCCCGGGCGAGCTCGCGTCGCTGGGCGGGTACGCCGAGATCGACATCGGGGTCCGAGGGCTCACCCACCGCGGACGGCCGCTGTACTCCCATGGATATACGTCTCCTACTCACCGGGCTCCCGCGCGCGGGCGCACTCCATCGCAAGTAGGGACCGTTGGCGGCATGCTCGCAGCGGTTCAGGACGGCGGGCCCCACCGCCGTACAGCCGGGCAGAACAGCTGCACGGTCAAGGTTAGCCGCCCGCCGCGGATCACCGCCAATCCACCCGGCAGGTCACACGGCCGCACTCCGCGACGGTGCCGGCGGTCCGGATGGCCTGATGTCCGGTCAGGTCCCGTCCGCCTCGCGGTGGGCCTTCACCAGATCCAGATAGACCGCCGCGTTGAGCTTGATGCCCTCGCGCTCCTCATCGGTCAGCTCGCGCCTGACCTTCGCGGGTACGCCGGCCACCAGCGAACCCGGCGGCACCCGCATTCCCTGCGGGACCAGTGCCTGGGCGGCGACCAGGGAGCCCGCCCCGATGTGCGCGCCGTTGAGCACGGTGGCGCCCATCCCGACGAGAACGTCGTCCTCGACGGTGCAGCCGTGCAGTACCGCGTTGTGACCGACCGAAACGCGCTCACCGATGGTCACCGGGAAGCCGGGGTCGACGTGCACCGTGGAGTTGTCCTGGATGTTGCTGTCGGCGCCGATCACGACCGGACCGCAGTCGGCGCGCACCACCGTGTGGTACCAGACACTGGCACCGGCCGCCAGGGTCGCATCGCCGATCACCACGGACGTCGGCGCCGTGAACGACTCCGGGTCGAGGTTCGGCTTCTTGCCGCCGACGCCGCTGATCAGTGCCTTATCCGCCATTGCTGTCTCCTTGTTCCGGGCTTCGCGTTCCGGGGCTCCGCGCCCTTCGCGCACCCACGGCACCGTAAGCGACGCTGGGTTGAAGATCACAGCCTGCCCTGCTGATCACCGCCGGACGGGCTGAGTACGGTGGGCAGGTGCTCAGGAGCAGAAACACGTTCTCGTCGCTGACCTCCCGCGTGCTGCACACGGGCTGGCGGTGGGTGCAGCGGGCGGGCGCGGTGACCGCCGAGCGTCCGGGCCGGCTGCGCTTCAGGCGCATCGGGACCGGTACCCGGCTCGCCTTCCCGCAGGGGACCGTGTTCGGCGAGCCCTGGATCGAGCTGGGCGATCACTGCATCATCGGCGAACAGGTCACACTGACCGCGGGAATGATGCCCGACCTGGATCTCGGACCCGAGCCGGTCCTCACCCTGGGCGACGGAGTGGTGCTCGGGCGGGGCAGTCATGTCATCGCCGATACGACTGTCACCATCGGCGCGGACACCTACTGCGGCCCGTATGTGTACATCACGTCGACGAATCACAGCTACGACGACCCGCAGGAGCCGGTCGGGAAGCAGTGGCCCCGTATGGAGAAGGTGGTGATCGGGCCCGGTTGCTGGCTCGGGACCGGTGCGGTGATCCTGCCGGGGGCGCGGCTCGGCCGCAATGTGGTGGTGGCGGCCGGCGCCGTCGTACGGGGCGAGGTGCCCGACCATGCGGTGGTGGCAGGCGCGCCGGCGCGCATCGTACGGAGCTGGGACCCGGAGAAGGGCTGGCAGCCACCGTTGCGTACGCCGGCGCCCGTGCCGATCCCGGAGGGTGTGACCCCGGAACAGCTGCTCGCGCTCGCCGACCTGGAGCCGGAAACATCCTGAGCGCCGTTCCCTGATCCGTGGTGGATCGGCGGGGCGGCGCCGGATGCGGTGCGTCGCACGGCGCGGGAGCGTTCTCATGGTCGGGCGTATTCCGGCGATCCGAGAACAGGGCGAGGTGTCGTGGCGGGCGTCGCGCACCCGCCAGGGACAACGGGACAGCCCTGAGCGCCGTTGCAGGCGTCGCGTCGGACGAACACTGCCTGCCACGGCGCGCCGGCCGGCGCGGCCGGATCCCGGTCAGCCGGTGGCGAGCAGGACGGTGCCCAGCACGGCAAGCCCGGCGCCCGCAGCCTGCACCGCACGCAGGCGCTCCTTGAGGATGCCGCGTGCGGCGAGCGCGGTGATCACCGGGTAGAGCGAAGCGAGCACCGCTGCCACGGTGACCGGACCCGCGTGCGCGGCGACCGAGTAGGTGCCGTTAGCGGCGACATCCGCCAGGCCGACGAAGGCGAGCGCGGGCAGCGCGCGTCCGATCAGCCTCGCCCCGCTGCCTTCGGGCAGTGCCCGGGCGCCGTGCCTGACGGATACGAAGAGCGCGGTGCCGCCCACCGCCACATTCGCCACCCGCTGGACGAACAGGGCGAGAAAGAGGCCGGTGAGGTTCGACGATGCCTCGGAGATCAGGGCCATGACCGCTCCGAAACCGATGGCGGCGACCAGGGTGAGCGCGACCGCCTGCCGCTGGACCGAGGCTCCGCGCAGTTCGGGTCCGCCGGCCATCACCACACCGGCCACCGCCACGGCGATCCCCGCGAACTGGAGTACACCGGGGCGTTCGCCGAGCACGAGTCCGACCCCGACCGGCACGGCGACCCCCAGCGAGCCGAGCGGTGAGACCACCCCCATCGGCCCCAGTGCCAGCGCCTTGTAGAAGCTCAGCATCGCCACCGGGCCCACGACTCCGGCGGCCAGCGCGAACCACAGCTGCGGCCCGAATTCGCTCCAGCCTCCGGTGGCCGCCACCATCGATCCGAGGACCAGCACGGCGACCGACTGCGACACGACCACCACGGTCAGCGCGGGGAGCCGCCGGGTGAGCAGCCCGCCGCCGAAGTCGGCCAGCCCCCAGAGCAGGCTGGTGGCAAGGGCGAACAGTGCCGTCATCGGGGGCTCCAAGTACAGTGCGGTGAACCAGCGGGTGCACCACACCGTAGTGCAATATATTGAACTCTGTCATTCAAAATAATGGACGGACCGTGTTGGACCTCGACCAGCTCACGCAGTCGCTCGCCCGGAACCTCAAACACTGGCGAGGGGAGCGCGGCTTCACCCTCGACAGCCTCGCGGCTCGTGCCGGGGTCAGCCGGGGCATGATCATCCAGATCGAGCAGGCCCGCACGAATCCGAGCGTGGGCACCACCGTGAAGCTTGCCGACGCCCTCGGGGTCAGCGTGACCACTCTTCTCGACTATGAGCGCGGCCCTCAGGTCAGGGTTGTCCCGGAGGGCCAGGCGGTCCGGATGTGGTGGACGGAGGCGGGCAGCCACACCACGCTGCTCGTCGGCACCGAGACGCCCGGACCCCTGGAACTGTGGTCCTGGCGGCTGATGCCCGGCGACGGCAGCGCGTCCGACGCCCACCCTGTTGGCACCGTCGAGCTGCTGCATGTCAGGACAGGAGAACTGACGCTGGTCGTCGACGGGGTGACGCACGCGGTACCTGCCGGAACCTCCGCCACCTTCGAGGCCAATGTCGCGCACGCGTACCGCAACGAGGGCACGGAGACGGTCGAGATGACCATGGCCGTCTCCATCCCGCCCGTCGGCTGAGACCGTCGGCCGGGCGCCGGGCGGAGGCTGTTAGCGTGGGCCGTATGCGCGCTCCCATCGGTACGTTCGACGATGCCCGCCCGGCCCCCGAATGCCTGGAGCAGCTCACGGCTCCGGTCGCGGACGCGGTGCGGAACTGGCGGGGCGGGGTTCCGGCGGAGGATCTGATCTTCGTCGACAGTGACCCGGCGATCGCCGACACCGCGGCGTTCGTGGAGCACTTCGGGCCCGAACTGCTCGACATGTCGGCGAACTGTGTGGTCGTGGCGGGAAAGCGCGGTGGCGAGGTCTCGCTCGCCGCCTGTGTGGTGCTCTCCCGTCATCGCCTCGACGTGAACGGCGCTGTCCGCCGGCAACTCGGCTCTCGCAAGGCGTCCTTCGCCCCGATGGAAACAGCGGTCGGTGAGACCGGTATGGAGTACGGCGGGATCACCCCGATCGGGCTGCCCCGTGACTGGCCCCTGTTCGTGGACTCGGCCGTGGTCGACCTGGAGTGGGTGCTGGTCGGCAGCGGGAGTCGCCGGGGCAAGCTGATCGTGCCCGGAAAGACGTTCGCATCGCTGCCGGGCGCGGTGGTCGTCGAGGGCCTCGGAGGCTGAAGGCCGGCTGTTCCCCGTCGGCCGCTTCCGCAGCTCCCATCAGGCCGCCATCACCAGCGTCCCCGCGGTTGCCGGACCGGACACGGGCTCGGTCGTGCGGGGCCCGCGTCCGGCGACGACGACCGCCCGCAGCACCGCGAACCGTCCGACACCGGCCAGGGCGGATGCCGAGAGGTACACGGCCTGCTCGGTCATCGCGGACGGCCCGGGCCGTACCGCCTCCAGGACCAGCAGCGCCGCCGTGGTGAAGCCATAGCTCACGGCCACGGTCAGCCCGGACCGCAGATGGACCCCCCAGCCGCTCAAGCCCCGCTTCGTACCCCGCACCGCGCCCTCGTCGCGGAACGATATCCGTGCGTGCAGTTCCGTCGCGATCACCGTGGAGACGACCGTGACCAGAGCGTTGGCGATCACCAGCGGCAACCGGCCGTCGAGGAGCAACAGCACGCCGCTGGAAGCGAGTCCGACCCCGCCGCCGCATACGACGAAGCGCACGAAGGCCCCGACGAGCGGGTGTGCCTGGCGCTTCTGCCGCAGTGCTTGCGTGGTCACGAGGGGCCTCCGGGAAAGGGGTTGAACCGTTGCCTTGATTCCACTCCTCAACCTAGGGAAGGCGCATCATCCCAACGATCGGGCCGGCCCCCGAATTTGCTGGGGGTTACCCCCAGTCGGAGGGTAGGGGCGGTGTCAGGGCAGGGAGGGGATCTCGATGGCGGGGCACCGGTCCATCACCATGTCGAGGCCGGCCGTCCGCGTCCGTTCGTACGCCTCGCGGTCGACCACCCCGAGCTGGAACCAGACGGCGCTCGCTCCGATGGCCACCGCCTCGTCGGCGACCGGTCCCGCGAGGGCGCTGTTGACGAAGACGTCGACGACGTCGACCGGGAACGGAATGTCGGCGAGCGAGGCGTAGCCCGGCTCGCCGTGGACGGTTTCCGCCGCCGGATGCACCGGCACGATCCGCTTGCCGAAGCGCTGGAGTACCCGGGCGACACCGTAAGCGGCCCGCTGCGTGTTGTTCGAGAGCCCGACCACCGCCCAGGTGTCACCGGTGGAGGTGAGAATCCTGCGGATCGTCTCCGGGGCCGCGTCCTTCTCGGTGTCTGCTCGCATGTCCGGTCAACGGAGTGCTCGCGGAGAGCATTCCCGCACCGGCGCATAGGCTGGGCCGATGCAGGAGCAGTACCGGACGGTCGCCCGCGAGGGCGTCCATGAGACCGAGATCAGCAGATCGCGCTTCATCTGCTCGCTGGCGCCGGCCGCGAGCGAGCAGGAGGCGCAGTCGTTCGTCGCGCGTATCCGCAGGCAGCACCCGGCCGCGACGCACAACTGTTTCGCCTACGTCGTCGGCGCCGACGCCGGCGTGCAGAAGGCGAGCGACGACGGAGAACCCGGCGGAACAGCAGGGGTGCCGATGCTGCAGATGCTGCTGAGACGCGAGGTGCGGTACGCCGTGGCTGTCGTCACCCGTTACTACGGCGGGGTGAAGCTGGGCGCCGGGGGTCTGATCAGGGCGTACGGGGGAGCCGTCGGCGAGGCCCTGGACGAGCTGGGCACCGTGGTGAGACAGCGATACAGGCTGGTCACGGTGACTGTCGACCACCAGCGCGCGGGGAAGCTGGAGAACGAGCTGCGCGCGTCCGGCCGCGCGGTGCGCGAGGTGCGGTACACGGACGCCGTGGCGATCGAGGTCGCACTGCCGGACGCGGACGTGGAGACCTTCCGCGGGTGGCTCGCGGACACCACCGCGGGGGACGCGGTGCTGGAGCTTGGTTCCGAGGCGTACGGAGATGCCTGACCGTCCGGATACGGGAGTAGCCGCCCGTGCTGTCGGACCTCCCGGTTAACCTCAGGGATCATGAGGTTGCTGCACACGTCGGACTGGCACCTGGGACGGTCCTTCCACCGGGTCGGGCTTCTCGATGCCCAGGCCGCGTACCTGGACCATCTGGTGGCCACGGTGCGTGAGCGTGATGTGGACGCGGTCCTGGTCGCCGGGGATGTCTACGACCGTGCCGTACCGCCGCTCGCCGCCGTCGAGCTGTTCGACCGGGCACTGCACCGCCTCGCCGGGGCCGGCGTACCGACGGTCATGATCTCGGGAAACCACGACTCGGCGCGCAGACTGGGGGTCGGCGCGGGCCTCATCCAGCGGGCCGGTATACATCTGCGGACCGATCCGGCCGGCTGCGCCACCCCGGTGCTGCTCTCCGACGCTCATGGCGCCGTCGCACTCTACGGACTGCCGTATCTCGAACCTGCTCTGGTGCGCGACCAGCTGGGGGCGGCGAAGGCTGGTCACGAAGCGGTGATCGCAGCCGCGATGGCCGGGGTGCGGGACGATCTCGCGCAGCGCGCAGCGGGCACCCGGTCCGTGGTCCTGGCCCACGCCTTCGTGGCCGGCGGTGAGCCCAGCGAGAGTGAACGGGACATCACCGTCGGCGGCGTGGCGGCCGTGCCCGCCGGTGTGTTCGACGGCGTCGACTATGTCGCGCTGGGGCATCTGCACGGCAGCCAGACCCTTTCGGACCGGGTGCGTTACTCGGGCTCTCCGCTCGCCTACTCCTTCTCCGAGGCCGCTCACCGCAAGACCATGTGGCTGATCGACCTCGGGCCCGCCGGGGAGATCACCGCGGAGCGGATCGACTGTCCCGTCCCCAGACGGCTCGCCCGCATCCGCGGCAGACTGGCGGAGCTGCTGGACGACCCGTCGCTGGAACAGCACGAGGAATCCTGGGTGGAGGCGACGCTCACCGACCCCGTTCGGCCCCCGGAACCCATGGCCGGACTGACCCGGCGCTTCCCGCACACGCTCAGCCTGGTCTTCGAGCCCGACCACACGGAGCAGGGCTCCTCCGCCACATACGCACAACGGCTCAAGGGCCGCACCGACCAGCAGATCGCTGAGGACTTCGTGGCACATGTGCGCGGCGGAACGGGGCCCGACGAAGCGGAACGCGGAGTCCTGTCCGGTGCCATCGACCACGTACGGGTGGACGACGGGCTGCGCGAGGTGGCCCGATGAGACTCCACACCCTGCGGATCACCGCTTTCGGACCTTTCGGCGGCACTCAGGAAGTCGACTTCGACGCGCTGTCCGCAGCCGGACTCTTTCTGCTCCACGGCCCGACCGGCGCCGGCAAGACCTCGGTGCTCGACGCGGTCTGCTATGCCCTGTACGGGGCGGTGCCCGGCGCCAGACAGGGGCCGGGGGCATCGCTTCGCAGTGACCACGCCCCGGTGGCAGACCTCACCGAGGTCTGCCTCGATCTCACGGCCGGCGGACGCCGGCTCGAGATCACCCGCAGCCCGGCCCAGCCGCGCCCCAAGAAGCGCGGCGCCGGATTCGTCACGGAGAAGGCGCAGAGCCGGCTGCGTGAATACGATCCGCAGGGCGGGGGCTGGCAGCCGCTGAGCCGGTCGCACCAGGAGATCGGCGAGGAGATCACTCAGCTCCTCGGCATGAGCCGTGAGCAGTTCTGCCAGGTGGTGCTGTTGCCCCAGGGAGACTTCGCGCGGTTTCTGCGGGCCGACGCGGAGGCGCGGGGCAAGCTGCTCGGCCGGCTCTTCGACACCCGCCGTTTTGCCGCCGTGGAGGAACGTCTCGCGGAACTGCGCCGGGCGGCGGAGGCCGGAGTGCTCGCGGGCGACACCCGGCTGCTCACTCTCGCGCACCGGATGGCGGAGGCGGCAGGCGACTCCGCGGGCGGATGGCCCCTGCCGCAGCACCGGCCGGGCGACCCCGGGCTCGCCGGAGCCGTGCTGGAATGGGCGGCGGTCGCCCGCAGCGGGGCGCGCGAGCGGCTGGACATCGCGCAGTGCGCGGTGTCCGCGGCCGAGAGCAGGCAGGCCGTCGCGCGGCACGCGCTGGAGAACGAGCGGGAACTCGCCCGACTTCAGCAGCGGTTCGACGAGACGCGCAGGCGGGCCGAGGGGCTCATCGCCCGCGCCCCGGAGGGCGACCGGCTGCGCGAGCGGCTGGAAAGGGCGCGCAGGGCCGAGCGGATCGCCGATCCGCTGTCGCAGCGCGAGCGCGCGGGACACGAACACCGCAGGGCTGTCGTTGCGTGGGAGAACATCAGGGGGCGGCTCCCCGCAGGGGAGGCCGACGCCGGGGCCGAACAGCTCTCCGCCCTGGAGGCGGGAGCCCAGCAGGAATTGGGCGCTCTCGAAGCGGCCCGGAGGGCCGAGCGGCGCAGCGCCGCGATCTCCGAGGAGCGAGCGCGACTTGACCGGCAGGCCGCTGCGGACGACGAACTGATCCGGGAAACCGAGGGCCGGCTCGCGGACTGGGAAGCCGAAAGCCGCCGCTGCCAGGACCGGATCGACGCGGCGCAGGACGCGGCCACCCGCGCGGAGCAGCTGGCCGGGCAGCTGGAACCGGCCCGGCTGAGGCTGCAAGCGGCGCGGCTTCGCGACCGGCGCGAGGCCGAAGCAGCCGATGCCGGCGATCTGCTGCGCGCCGCCCGTGAACGGGCGAACTCCGCGCGCGAGACCTGGCTCGACCTCAGGGAGCGCCGACTCCGCGGTATCGCAGCCGAGTTGGCGGCCGGTCTGACGCCGGGGCAGGCCTGCGCGGTCTGCGGTGCGACGGAGCACCCGGAGCCGGCCCGGGCCGCGGCCGGCCAGGTGGACCGCGCGGCGGAGGAAGCGGCGTACGAGGAACACACCCGGGCCGAGCGGGACCGGGCGCAGGCGGAGCGCGCACTCGGCGCCCTGCGGGAATCGGTGGCCGAGGCACGTGCCGGGGCGGGCGACGCGACTGCCGGTGAAGTCGAGCGGCTGGTGGGCGAGTTGCAGCAGCAGCATGCCGGGGCGCACGGTCTGGCGGCGGACATGCACGCCGCGCGGGAGGCGCAGGACCGTGCCGCACGTGAACACACCGAGCGGGTCGCCACGCAGCAGCAGGCCGAGCGGAGATCCGCCGCCAGAACATCGCACCGGGAGGCCCTGGAGCGCGAACAGGGCGCACTGGAGGAGGAGTTGACCCGGGCGCGGGGCGAGTCCCGCAGCGTCGCCGAACACGCCTCACAGCTCCAGCGACGGGTGCTCCTCCTCGGCGAGGCCGCAGAGGCGGTCCGCGCCGTCGGCACCACCGCCCGGCGGCTCAAGGAGGCCGACGACCGGCTGGCCGACGCCGCTTTCCGGGCGGGGTTCGACACCCCCCTGGCGGCATCGGAAGCGCTGGCCGGAGACGCGGAGCACAGCGCGATGCAGCGCGCGCTGGACGCCTGGCAGGCCGAGGAGGCCGCTGTGGCCGAACGGCTCGCCGAACAGGACGCCTCGGCCGCCGCCGAACTGCCCCCGGCCGCGCCACAAGCGGCCCGGCAGACTCTGGACGCCGCAGAGCGCGCCGTCAGGGACACCGCTTCGGCTCTCGACGCCGCCGGTGAACGATGCGCCGCGCTGGCCCGACTGGCCCAGCAGTTCACCGAAGAGCTGCGCCGCCTGGGGCCTCTTCGCGCCGAGTACGACAGGGTGGCGCGCATGGCCACGCTCACCGCGGGCACCTCCGCGGACAACGAACGCCGGATGCGCCTCGAGTCGTACGTGCTGGCGGCCCGGCTTGAGCAGGTCGCGGCCGCCGCCACCGCCCGGCTGCGCCGGATGTCGTCGGGCCGCTACACCCTGGTGCACTCCGACGCCAGGGAAGGCGGGCGCACCAGGTCCGGGCTCGGGCTGCATGTCGTGGACGCCTGGACCGGGCAGGAGCGGGACACCGCGACGCTCTCCGGCGGGGAGACCTTCTTCGCCTCACTGGCCCTGGCACTCGGCCTGGCCGACGTCGTCACCGACGAGGCGGGCGGTGTGCGGCTCGACACGCTCTTCATCGACGAGGGTTTCGGGAGCCTGGACGAGCAGACGCTCGACGAGGTGCTGGACGTGCTGGACTCGCTGCGCGAAAGGGACCGCAGCGTCGGAATCGTCAGCCATGTCGCCGATCTGCGCCGTCGGATCCCCGCTCAGCTGGAGATCGTCAAGGAGCGGCACGGTTCGGCGGTGCGGCACCGCGGAGCAGCCGTCACGGGCTGAGAGGGCGACGCGGAAGCGGGGAGGAGCAGACAACGCTGGTGGTCACCGAGCCGAGCGATCCGACGCGGCCGGAGACTTCCTCCAGGTGCGTCATCGAGCGGGCGGCGACCTTCAGCATGAAGCAGTCGTCGCCGGTGACATGGTGTGCCTCGAGGATCTCGGTCGTCGTCTCCAGCAGATCGTGAAACGGCTTGTAGTTGCCGTTCGGATACCGCAGCCGGACGAAGGCCAGGATGGGCATCCCCAGCTGTTCCTGCTCGACGACCGCTGTGTAACCGGAGATGACCCCGGTCTCCTCCAGCCGTCGCACCCGCTCGGTCACCGCGCTTGCCGACATGGCGACAGCCCGGGCGAGCTCCGTGTAGCCGGCCTCACCTACTGCTGGGGTCCCGGCTGCAACGGTGCGTCCCGCGCCGCGCTCGCCCTCGCCGAACTCGGCTACCGGGTGAAGGAGATGCTGGGAGGCTTCGAGTACTGGGTACGTGAGGGTTTCGGCTACGAGACCCGGGAAGGCGCCGCGAAGCGCGACGCCGACCCGCTGACCGCACCGGCCGGGGCCGGGGACTGCGGCTGTTGACCGGCCTGCGACCGGTGGCTGCCGGGGCCCGCGCGTTGCGCAGGCCCCGGCAACCGCCGGAGGTGGTGTCCTACAGCTTGGACAGCTCATCGACGAGATCGTCCAGGCCGAGCGAGCCCTGGGACAGCGCGGCCATGTGCCAGGCCTTCGCGTCGAAGGAGTCGCCGTGCGCCTTGCGCGCGTTCTCCCTGCCCAGCATCCAGGCACGCTCGCCCAGCTTGTAGCCGATGGCCTGGCCGGGCATCGACAGATAGCGGATGAGCTCGCTCTCCACGAAGTCGGCGGGGCGGCCGCTGTGGTTGCCGAAGAACTCCTGTGCCAGTCCGGGTGTCCAGCGCTCGCCCGGATGGAACGGCGAATCCGCCGGGATCTCCAGCTCCAGGTGCATACCGATGTCCACGATGACCCGGCAGGCGCGCATCATCTGCGCGTCGAGATAGCCGAGTCTGCGCTCCGCGTCGGGCAGGAAACCCAGCTCGTCCATCAGCCGCTCCGCATACAGCGCCCAGCCCTCGGCATTGGCGCTGACCATGCCGACACTCGCCTGGTAGCGGGAGAGCTGGTCCGCCACATGCACCCACTGCGCCAGCTGCAGATGGTGGCCCGGCACGCCCTCGTGGTACCAGGTGGAGACGAGGTCGTACACCGGGAAGCGGGTCTCGCCCATGGTCGGCAGCCAGGTGCGTCCCGGGCGGGAGAAGTCCTCCGAAGGAGGCGTGTAGTACGGCGCCGCGGCGCCTCCCGGCGGCGCGATCCGGGACTCCACCTTCCGCACCCGGTCGGCGAGTTCGAAGTGGGTTCCGTCCAGGGCTTCCATGGCGTCCGTCATCAGGCCCTGAAGCCACTTCTGGACCTCATCGACACCCTCGATGTGCGTGCCGTGCTCATCGAGGTGGGCGAGCGCCTCCCAGGGGCCGGCGCCAGGCAGGATCTTCTCCGCCTCGGTTCGCATCTCGGCCAGCAGCCGGTGGTATTCGGACCAGCCGTAGGCGTAGGCCTCGTCCAGGTCCAGGTCGGTGCCGTTGAAGTAGCGCGACCAGCGGGCATATCGCTCGCGGCCCACGGTGTCCGGCGCGTCCTCGACCGCGGGGGCGTACACATCGCGCACCCAGTCACGGAGAACCACGATCGCCTCGGTCGCTCCGCGGGCCGCGGTGTCGAGCTCCCCGCGCAGCGAATCCGGCCCGGCGGCCGCGAACTCCTCGAACCAGCCCTTGCTGCCGGCGCCGGAACCCGCCCACTCGGTGAGCTGCCCGACGAAGGTCTCGGTCGGCCGCGGCGGGCCGAGCAGCCCTCGCTCGAGGCCGAGCGCCAGAGATTCCTGATAACCCTGGAATGCGGCCGGAACCGCGTCCAGCCTCTTGACCACGGCCCGCCAGTCGTCCTCTGTCTCCGTGGGGGTCACGCTGAAGACCTCCCGCACGGCGTGCGCGGGGGAGTGGATGTTGCTGATGGCCCGCAGCGCCTCGTCGGCATCGTGCACGGCGAGTTCGGCGTTCAGCCGCTCCCGCAGCAGCCTGCCGCAGCGCCGTTCGACATCGCTGGCCCCTCCCGGCCGGCGCTCCGCTTCGCCGAGTGCGGCCAGCGTGCTGCGCGCCAGCCCGGCGAGGGCGGCCTGCCCTGCCGGCGAGAAGTCCGGAAGACGGCTGGAGCTGTCCTTGACTCCGAGGAACGTGCCGGTGATCGGGTCCAGTTCGATCAGGGCGTCGACGTACTCGTCTGCTACCTGTCGGGGAAGGGGGCTGCTGGAAGTTGGTGACATGCGGACATCCTCGTACGTCGGGGAGGTCCGCGCCAGCACCTTCCGGCGCCGGACTCCTTACCTCATCCCGGCGGCAGCAGCGGGCCGCAGTCCCACTGCTGGAAGATCAGCCGGGTCTCGACCCGGGCGACCTCACGCCGTGCGGTGAACTCGTCGATCACGAGGCGCTGCAGATCGGCGGTGTCCGCCACCGCCACATGCACCAGATAGTCGTCGGGGCCGGTCAGATGGAACAGCGCCCGGGATTCGGGCAGCGCCCGGATACGTTCGACGAAGGGGCCCACCAGCTCTCTGCGGTGCGGCCGCACCTGTACCGAGAGCAGGGCTTCGAGTCCTCTGCCGAGCTTCGCCGGATCGAGTCTCAGCTGATGCCCCAGGATCACTCCGGAACGCCGCAGCCGGGCGACCCGGTCGAGGCAGGTCGACGCGGCGAGCCCCGTTTCGGCCGCGAGTTCACGGTAGGTGCTCCGGGCATCGTTCTGCAGAAGGCCGAGCAACTGCAGATCGACCGGGTCCAGTACGACAGATTCGGTCATTCGGCGAACGTAACACGGAGAATCCGCCACAGGGTCCGGCAGGTGTTCAGAGTGCAGCCATGAGAGCAGACGCCGAAACGGGCCTTTCGACCACCTCCAGAGCGCTGGCCACCGAAGCGGTGCATGCCGGGCGCGAAGACCTCGCGGATCTCGGCCTGCATGCCGTCCCGATCGATCTGTCGACCACCTACCCGTCGTTCGACAGCAGAGGTGAGGCGGCCAGGATCGACGAGTTCGCCGCCACCGGGGCCCGCCCCGATGGGCCGCCGGTCTACGCCCGGCTCGACAATCCGACCACCGGCAGGTTCGAGACGGCGCTCGCGCGGCTGGAGAGTGCCGAGAGCGCGGTGGCCTTCGCCAGTGGCATGGCGGCTCTCACCGCGGTCCTCCTGGCGAGGGCCGGCGGAGGGATGCGCCATGTGGTGGCCGTCAGGCCGCTCTACGGCTGCAGCGACCATCTGCTCACCGCGGGACTTCTCGGTACGGAGGTGACCTGGACCGACCCGGCGGGTGTCGCCGACGCGATACGTCCCGACACCGGTCTGGTGATGGTGGAGACACCGGCCAATCCGACTCTCGCCGAGATCGATATCAGTGCGCTCGCACACTCCTGCGGCTCGGTGCCGCTCCTGGTCGACAACACCTTCGCCACACCCGTTCTCCAGCGGCCCCTGGAGGAAGGAGCCCGGATCGTCCTGCACAGTGCCACCAAGTACCTGGGCGGGCACGGGGATGTGATGGGCGGCGTGGTGGCCTGCGACGAGGAGTTCGCACGGACCCTGCGGCAGGTGCGGTTCGCGACCGGCGGAGTGCTCCACCCGATGGCCGGGTACCTCCTGCTGCGCGGCCTCTCGACGCTGCCGGTGCGGGTGCGGGCGGCGGCGGCGACCGCCGCGGAACTGGCCGCCCGGCTGGCAGCCGACCCGCGCATCGCCCGTGTCCACTACCCGAAGGTGGGCGGCGCGATGGTGTCCTTCGAGGTCTGCGGTGATCCGCACCAGGTCATCGCCGGTGTCCGGCTCATCACCCCTGCGGTCAGTCTGGGCAGCGTGGACAGTCTCATCCAGCACCCGGCCTCCATCAGCCACCGCATCGTGGCCGAGGGAGACCGGACGTCCGCCGGAGTGAGCGAGCAACTGCTCCGGATGTCGGTCGGTCTCGAGGACGTCGACGACCTCTGGCACGACCTGGACGAGGCACTCAGTGGCCCGTCTGCTCACTCTGTTCGTACGGGAGTTCCTTCCGCAGGTCGTACGGCTGCTCGTACGGAAGGCGGGAACGTGTTGGTGTCGCCGCCAGCCGTGCGGTGATCACCAGGGTGCCCTCCTCGACCTGGTAGTCGAGCGGCAGGCCGAGACCGCGCATGGCCGCGACCATCGCGGTGTTGGAGGCCTGCGTCACGGCGTACACACTGTCGCAGCCGGCCTCGACGGCCAGCGAGACGAGCCGGCCGAGCAGCTCGGAGCCGATACCGCGTCGCTGCCAGTCGTCCTCGATGAGCAGGGCGACCTCCGTCTCGTCGCCGTCCCAGAGCAGATGGCCGAGAGCCACTATGCGGCCCGACGCCGTCTGTACGGCAAGGGTGCGGCCGAAGCGGGGGCTCAGCAGATGGGACAGATAGCGGTCCGCGTCTCCCACCGGGCCGTGGTATCGAAGGCTCAGCGTCCGCTCGGAGCAACGGTCGTGCATGGCGCGGGCGGCCTTCGCGTCGTCCGGCCCCGCCCTGCGCACGGTGATCTCGTTGCCCTCGGGGAGAGTGCACACATCCTGGCTGTGCGGCATCCGGGGGCCGAGGCGGGCATCCAGTTCGACCAGGGCACGGGCACGGGCGAACTCGGTGGGGGTGAAGGGGAGATAGGGCCGCTCGACGGTGATGGCACCGCCGGAGGGGTCACGCAGTCGCATGACGGTCTCCTCCAGGACACCCTCCACGGGTGTCTGCTCTCCCGCTGGGGAGGCATGTACGGAAGTGGCGGGAAGCGAGTGGATCGTGCAGCGGCCGAGCAACTGGCGCAGCGCGAGCGGCAGCTCCGCGGCGTCCAGTGCGGTTCGAGTGGCGAGGGCGAGTACGCGGGTCGGCGTGTCGACCAGGTCATGCGCGTCGGCGCGCTCGATCCAGGTGTCGTGTCCGCCGGCGGCGGCTACTTCGTGACCGAGCTGCTGGGCCTGGAAGGCCGCGGGAGCGCGCAGCAGGAACTCGTCGACCGTGCCGTCCGCGAGCGGATGGGTCTGCAGGGTCAGGATGTCCACCCGGCTGCGGGCCAGCGCTGTGCAGAGGGCAGCGAGACTGCCGGGCTCGTCCCGCACCGTCGTGCGCATCCGCCACAACGCGGTCTCGGGTTCTGGAATCTCCTGCTCGCTCTGCGATGCGGCGCCGGAGGGTTCCCCCGGCGGGGCGTGGCTGTGCCGCTGGGACCACCAGATGTGGAACGCGGCGGTGCAGCCAAGTGCCACGGCCGCGGTGACCAGAAGCACTGGGCCGTCGGGCGCGTGCACCACGAGATTGGCGATGACGTCGGCGAGGGCGACGGCGCTGAACAGGGCGGCGAGCTCGATGAGATCCCGGCGCCAGTGGTGCGGGCGGCGGGCACTCTTCGCGGAAGTCACATCAGTCATGCCCTCACTGTTGCGCGACGGTGTTGCCTGATCGCGAACAGTCTGTGACTGATGGGTTAAGTGTGCTTTTGGTTGATTGGTAACCTTTACCTCCCGTGAATGACGTGGGGTGCGAGGTTCCCTGTCCCATGGTGATGAGACTGCCATTGAACGTACCTCCTCACCCCAAGTGAACCGCCGGCGACGTCATTTGGTTCCTGCCGGCAGTCGGATGCCGAGAGCGACCGCCGAAGGCGCCGGATGCGCGTAGCCGAGTACGAGGTGTACGACGCAGCCCCGGGGACGCTCGGTTCCCGGGGCTGGACAGCGCACACACCGTCACGCCGGCTCCTGTCGCCCCGGTTCGGAGCGACGGCAGGCGGAGCAGGCTGTGCCCGAGACTGGTGCGCCGGGGTGGTGACAGCATGCGCTCACACTCGATGTGAGCCGTCCGGGCGCGGGCTCCGGTGTGCTCCTGGGTCGCTCAGCTGCTGGTGTCCAGGATGACCCGGGCCACCAGGGCGGGATCATCGTTCATCGGGACATGGCCGCAACCGGGCAGCCGGACGAGCCGGGCCCCGGGGATGGTGTGCTTCGCCCTGATCCCCTGCCGGCGCAGCAGCAGCCGGTCCTTGTCCCCCCAGGCCACGGTCACCGGAACCTCGCTCACCTCACCGGTGAAGAACACGTCCCGGCCGGCGGCGAGCGTTTCGTCGAAGCCGGTCGCGGTGCGCAGCGCCAGGGTCTCGGAGACGACGGCCTCGGGTGAACGGCGGCCGGGCCTGGCGTAGATGGTGCCGGTCAGTGCCGCTCGGCCGGCCGCCGACCGGGACAGCCGCTCGATGATCGGGAGCGGCAGCGCCTTCGCGCCGTACCGCATCGCGCTCAGGGCCGAGAAGGCGTAGCGCCGTTCGCCCTGTGACCAGAAACCGGCCGGCGACAGAGCGGTGACGGAACGCGCGAGCTTGCGGTGACCCAGCTCGAGCGCGATCAGCCCGCCCAGGGAGTTCCCCGCGACATGAGGCCGATCGACCCCAAGGGCCTCGCACATCGCACTGAGCACCGGCACCACGGAGCTCAGGCCGTACGGTACGGCTTCGGGCAGTGCGGGCGATTCGCCGAAGCCCGGGAGATCGACGGCGATCACATCGCGCTCGGCGGCGAGAATGTGCACCACCGGATCCCAGGCCTGGCGGTGGTGGCCTATGCCGTGCAGCAGCAGCAGGGGTGCGCCGGTTCCGGAGCGCCGGTAGGCAACGGAGAGCGGCCGCCGTCCGCGGGGGGTGTCGATGCTGAATGAGACCTGGGTGGTCATGCTGCTCCCTGCGGTCGGGATTCCTGAGGGTCCGGCACGGCGATGAGACACCGCGTCAGCAAGAAATACTCCTCAGTAGCTTGTACTTCAAGACCCCCGCCCGACAGGGGGAGCCGGCAGGGTTCCGGCGATTCCTTCTGGACACCCGGTGATCGGTGGGCTGGGATGGAGCGGTGGCGACCGACACCGAGACCGATGCTTTCGAAGAACACCGCTCCGTACTGACCGGCGTGGCCTACCGCATGCTCGGGCGGGTGGCCGACGCCGAGGACGTGGTGCAGGAGACCTGGCTGCGCTGGTCGGCGGACAGCCGAGAGGACGTACGCGAGCCGAGGGCGTATCTGGTGCGGATCGCGACCCGGCTCGCCATCGACCGGTTGCGCCGTGCACAGTCGCGGCGCGAGGCGTACGTGGGGCCCTGGCTGCCCGAGCCGCTCGTCACCGACTTCGGGGGTGCCGTCCCCGACACCGCGGAGCGCACCGTCCTCGCGGAGTCCGTCTCCTTCGCCGTGCTGGTGGTGCTGGAATCGCTCTCCCCGCTCGAGCGTGCGGTGTTCGTGCTGCGGGAGGCCTTCGGGTTCCCCTATGTGGAGATCGCTGCCGTCCTCGACCGTGAGGAAGCGGCCGTGCGCCAGCTCGCCGCGCGGGCTCGCCGCCATGTGGAGGAACGCAAGCCGCGCTACGACGTCGACCCGGCCGAACGCCGTGATCTGACGGAGCGGTTTCTGGCCGCGGCCGCCGGAGGCGACCTCGGGGGTCTGCTCGCACTGCTCGCGCCCGGTGTACGGCTCATCGGGGACAGTGGGGGCAAATCCAGGGCGCCCCTGCGGATCATCGAGAGCGCGGACAAGGTCGGCCGGTTCGTCATCGGTGTCGCGGAGAAGGGCGTCGACGATCCGGAGTTCAGGTTTGTCGAGCTCAATGGGGCTCCGTCGCTGCTGCTGCTGTCCGGTGGCCGGGTGGACAGCATGCTCCAGGCGGAGGTCGTCGACGGCCGGATCGCCTGCATATACATCGTGCGCAATCCGGACAAGCTCGCGCTCCTCCCTGTGAAGTAGAGCCGAGAGGGAGGACGCTCCGGTTGTCCCAGCGGCCGGGACCGCCGGCCGCCGCCCCGTGTTCGTTTCCGGACGCGGGGCTTCCTGCTGTCCTCTTCATGCATCCACGAGAACGTACTGTGAACGGTCCGTGGCAGAGCGCGACTTCGCCGCGTAATCGAGGAAGGATTGGTCTTGACCAAGGGGGTGCGGCGCCCTACCCTCGCAGAGATAGTGCAAGAACCTTTAATAAACAAGGGCATGGAAAAGCCGCCGGGGACACGGCGATTGCGGAGGATCAGGGTGGGGACCACGCAGCTGGAATCGGTGCCGGAGCCGAAGTACTGGCATCTCAAGACCCTCCTCAGTGAGGCGCTGGACTCGGACTTCGCCGTCGGCGAGATCCTGCCCAACGAGCGTGAGCTGGCCGCCCGGTTCGGCGTAGCCCGGGCCACCCTGCGCCAGGCACTGGAACAGCTGGAGCTCGAAGGCAGACTGCAGCGCCGCCGCGGAGTCGGCACCACGGTCGCCCCGCCGCGGGTGGGTGTCGATGTGTCGACCACGCAGCAGACCTGGCCGGGAGCCTCTGACGACGCGTGGCAGCCCATCGAATGCGCGACCGCCGTCCCGCCGGCCGCGGTGGCCAGGACGCTGGGCGTGGACGGCGGCGAAGAGGTGTACACCGTACGCAGGATCCGGATGACGCACGGCCAGTCCGTCGCCGCGGAACTGCTGTACGTACCGAAGGCATCGGTTCCCGAACTCTCCGCCATAGACGCCCCCTCGGGACCCGCACGGGCGCGAAGCGTCATGCGTGAGCTGCAGCACCTCAGCCTGGAGGGCCAGGACCGCGCGGTCGAACTCGGCTCCGCGCGTGCCGATGACGCCAAGGAACTCGACCGGCTGCCCGGCGCGCCGGTCCTCGTCGTGACCACCAGGTATCTGGCCGAGGGCAGGACCGTAGCCCTGTCGATGGCCACCTACCGGGCCGACACCTGCCGGCTCACCTTCGGCGACTCGGGCGACCTGGAGATCAGCGACCACACACCGGAGAGCAAGAAGGCGTCCTGACCCGCCGGGAGCTGTGTGCTCTCCACCGGGCGGTCCCCGATCCGGACGCCACGGCCCGCCGTCTTCAGCGGCGGGCCGTGGCCGTTCCCTCCACCGCGAAGAGCTGCTCCTCGACATGGTCGAGAGCCAGGCGCAGCGCGCCGGTGGCGATGGCGGAGTCGCCGAGCAGCGAGAGCGTCACCCGCGGCGGCCGCAGGCAATAGCGGGCCAGCTCGCCGCGCAACGGCTCGAGCACACCGTCGAGCCCGGCCGCCCAGCCGCCGACCACGACCAGCTCCGGGTCGAGTGCCAGGACCAGCGCCGCCACATCGTGCACCAGTCGCTGGATGAAACGCTCCACCGCAGCCTGGGCCCGCGGGTCACCTCGTTTGGCATGCGCGAAGACCTCGGCCACCGCGGCCTCGTCCAGAGGGTGCAGCGGCTCGTCCGTGGTCGACAGCAGTTTCTCCGGGGTCACCCCGCGGCCCAGCAGATGCAGCGCGCCGATCTCGCCGGCCGCGCCGCCGAAACCGCGGTGCAGCCGTCCGCCGATCAATGAGCCCGCGCCGGGGCTGAGTCCGGCGAGCACGAAGACGATGTCGTCGGAATCGGCTGCCGCGCCCTTCCAGTGCTCCGCCACCGCGGCGGCGTTGGCGTCGTTCTCCACCAGTACCGGACAGCGGAAGGAGCGCCGGAGCCGCTCGCCGAGTGCCAGCCCCGTCCACTCGGGAAGCGCCGTCCCCAGGCGTACGGTTCCGTCCGCCTCCACGATCCCGGGGCTGCCCACACCGACCGCACGCAGGCTGCTCCGCGCGACCCCGGCCCGGCGCAGCACATCGGCCACTGTGATCCGCACCCGTTCGAGCCGTTCGTCCGCCGACGCGGTCTCCGCCACCTCACGGGACCCGGCGCAGATGATGCGTCCGTCGAGCCCGGAGAGCAGGGCAGCGACCCGGTGCGGCCCGATCTCGATGCCCAGGAGGTGCCCGGCCTCCGCCCGGAAGCGGAATCTGCGCGCCGGACGCCCCTGCCGGCGTGCCTCGCTCTCCTCCGGGGCGTCCTCCACCACGAGGCCCGCCACCATGAGCCCGTCGATCACTCCCTCGACCGTCGGCCGGGAGAGACCGGTGATCCGGGTGAGATCGGTGAGGGTCGGAAACTCCGCGCCCCGCAGCGCGTGGAGCACCACTGCGGAGTTGATCCGCCGCAGAAGGGAGGGGTCCCCGCCGGTCAGCCGCCCCAACGTGTGTCCTCCCAGCTCAGCTCGTGCGCGTGTCTGCCGGATGGTACCGGGTGGCCGGGCGGTGGGCGAGTGGCTGTGGAGGTCCGTTCCGGATCAGGCCGACGAGCTCGGCCCGACGGACCAGGACGTCGCTCGTGGCCGCAATTCCGCGGGCCGTCTGCCCGAGCGGGACCGCCCGCCCTGAGACGGGAGGTGACCGGCTCGGCCGGCGGCCCGGAGCGCCGCGTACTGCTGCCGCGCTTCCGGTCGGCCGGCCAACGGCGGCGGACGTCCGGCTGTCAGTGGCAGCGGGTTTACTGATGTCATGACCACCGCTCAGAACCTGGCCACCATCGACCTGTTGAGGACTCGTGCGTTTCCCGCCCGGCGCGACGGTGATGACCTGGGTCGCGGTGCGGCCGCGGACGGCTCCGGATACCACCTCGTGGTCCTGAAGGGCGATGAGGGTTCCGGCCACGGCGACGGGAGCCGCCCGCCCGGCGCGGATGCGGAGTCCGAGCCGGAGGGGCAGACCGTTGCGGAGTGCGAGGGCCTGGCCTCCGTGCTCGAGGCCCGCTGGGGCCCGCCCCAGACCTTCGGGCTGTGGAGCTTACTGGTCCGTCTCACGGAGGGGGAGGAGGTGGCCGAGCCGTGGAGCGCGCTCTGCAGCACCACGCCGTACGTCCACCTGTGGAGGGTGGAGGCCCGCTGGATCGCTCTCGGTGTCTCGCGGTGGGACGGGGGGCCGCAGTGGCGGCTCATAGCGGCGATCACCGATGCCGACCCTCCATGAGGGCGGGCAGGCCCCCCCGGGCGGTGGGGCGGTTGAGCCGGTGGCTGCCCCCGCGTACCCGGGGTGATCCGTTTTCCGCCTGCGACCCCGGCAGGAGTGCCTCGTCGCCCTCGACCGCCGACCGCAACCTGCCGTACCCCTCGGCCATGATCCGACCGCCCAGTGCGCGTGGGGACCACTGTCCTTTCCTGCGCCAGAAGCGGGCCCAGACACGTCGGCTCGCCAGGACCGCAGCACCGGTCAACCTCGGCATACCCGTTATCGCACCGCGATCAGCGGCCAGGCGAGAATGAGCGGATGTATTACCTGCAGGCGGTCGTCGCCACCGATTCGACTGGGTCGAAACCTCCTGGGGTCCGGCCGACCTGGACGTCGCCCACTGCTCGACCGCCCTCGCTCTGCTGCACGGCGTCCCGGCCGGCATGGGCCTCGCCGACCGGTACATCGCGGGCGGCGGTACCGTGTCCGACGATCGAGCCTCGCACCTCTACTGGCGCTTGCTGGACGCTCTGGCGTTTGCCCCGGACGCCCAGAAGGTTGCCGGTCCCTGGCGTGAACTGGGCCGTACTGATCTGACCCCCACCGTGCTGACGACCAGGCTGGAGGACTACCTCCAGGCCCTCTTCGACCGGTACGCGTAGTGGCCACACTTCACTCCGACGCTGACACGCTGACCAGGGCCTGCCGCACCTTGGCTGCGGGGAATGGAGTGCGCTTGCTCTCCGTGACAAGCTGATGGGCGAAGTCGTCCATGACGACGGCGTGCGGGGCATGGCGATTAATGATCGCCCCGATCTCGGGGGGAAGGCCGTCGGGGCGGCGGCCTGCGAGCCATTCGCGCAGGAAGGTCCCGTGTTCCGCGCCACCGCGCACGGCCTTGGGCAGGTGGTGGCGCATCAGGTGCCACGGTGCATAGCAGCGGTCATACACAAGGTGATCGGCGAGGAAGGCGGCTTCCTGCGCCGAGAGCTCGAAGTCGCGGCTGAGAGCGAGCCCGAAGTCCGCGAAGTACACCCGTTGACCGTCGGTGAGCAGGTTGGCGAAGTGCGTGTCGAAGTGGACCAACCCACGTGAGCTCATGAACTCCGTCCCCCGCACCAGCTCGTCTTCCACCCACCGGTAAGGGGAGTCGCCTCCCGGCTGTGTCCAGGCCGCATCACGGGTATCGCTGAGCCAAGCCGCGAGTGTCCGAGGCACGTGCTCCAGGAAGAGCACCAGGCTGAAGGAGGCCCTGCCGATGGCCTCCAACCGCTCGCGCACGGCAGACGAACCCTCCCAATGCGCGACGGCTCCCTCGAGGCCTCCGAACTCATCGGTGAAGTCGACAGGGGGACGATCCGGCACGACCCGCCAGTGATACATGAGCGGGAAACCCGCGAACTCGTTCCTCAGAACCCAAGCGGTGGTCATGACGTGCGCGGCCAGTTCACGCCAGGCCCCGAACCCCGCCGACCCCACTCCGTACTGATAGAAGAGAGGGAGCTCGAACAGGTTGGCGGTCGAGCGCACATGGTCCGGCCGCAACTCGATGTCCGTCAGCGGGATCCGCTTGACGAAGACGGGTATCCCCGCGACCTCCATCTCGCCCCGTCTGCCACCGATGCCCGAGCCGAGTGTCGGCGTGGCAGCAACCATATCGCCGAGCCTTCGGTCGCTGAGCAGCGAGAGCTGTGCTCCTACGGCCGCATAAGCGGACACACGAGCGGCGGGTAGTGGCTCCGTCTCATCCATCGGCGGCGCCGCACCGACATCACACCGACCGCTGTTGATCATGCCACGCACCCCAACGCGACTCCCGAAGTCGCCGTCAATGACTTCCCAGGAAGCTGGGACAGCCGGCGATCTGCGCTGGCCGGACAGGGCGTTCTCCCGGCTGGAAACGCCGCGTCCTTCCGGTTCGTCCATCGTCCCAAGTATCAGCAGCCAGTGAACTGTCGCCTCAACGAAGGAGCACTGCCCTGAGCCCTATGCCCCTCGCCACCCTTTCGAGTGAAGTGCAGAGAAGCGGCACCGGACGGAAGCGATCTGCCGGGGCGGGCGAAGTGATGGCCCGTCGCGGCGGTCGTCAGACCGGGGTTGATCCCGCGGAACCGCACACGCAAGCCGTCCGCGACCACATCGGGAACGAGGCGGTCGCGGACGGCTTCGAGTTCTCCGGGTTTCATGCGGCGTTTCTGCCGGGGAGGGTGGTGCGGCGCCGGTTCAGAGGATGGAGCCGGGGGCGTAGACGGCGGCGTCCGGGTGCTGCTTGGTGATCTCCGCGATCCGCGCGATCACCGCGGTGATCTGCGCGCCGGCGGCGCCGGTGAAGGACAGCTTGTCCGCCATCAGCTCGTCCAGCTGTCCACGGCCGAGCGGCATCCGCTCGTCGGCCGCGAGCTTGTCCAGCAGCTCATTGCGCTCGGCGCCCTGTTCTCGCATCGCGAGCGCGGACGCGACCGCGTGTTCCTTGATCACCTCGTGTGCCGCTTCCCGGCCCACCCCGGCACGGACCGCGCCCATCAGCACCTTGGTCGTGGCGAGGAAGGGCAGGTAGCGGTCCAGCTCACGCGCGACGACCGCGGGGAACGCACCGAACTCGTCGAGCACCGTCAGGAAGGTCTCCAGCAGGCCGTCGAAGGCGAAGAAGGCATCGGGCAGCGCGACCCGGCGCACCACCGAGCACGAGACATCGCCCTCGTTCCACTGGTCGCCCGTCAGCTCACCCGTCATCGACGCGTACCCGCGCAGGATGACCATCAGGCCGTTGACGCGCTCGCAGGAACGGGTGTTCATCTTGTGCGGCATCGCGGACGAGCCGACCTGGCCCGGCTTGAAGCCTTCGGTGACCAGTTCGTGCCCGGCCATCAGCCGGATCGTCTTCGCCAGCGAGGAAGGGGCTCCGGCCAGCTGCACCAGGGCAGTGACCACGTCGTAGTCGAGCGAGCGCGGGTAGACCTGGCCCACCGATGTGAAGGCCTGGGAGAAACCGAGATGACCGGCGATCCGATGTTCCAGGTCGGCGAGCTTCGTCTCGTCCCCGCCCAGCAGGTCCAGCATGTCCTGGGCGGTGCCGACCGGGCCCTTGATCCCGCGCAACGGGTAGCGGCCCAGCAGGTCGTCCAGCCGCCCGTAGGCCACCAGGAGTTCGTCGGCCGTCGTGGCGAACCGCTTGCCCAGGGTCGTGGCCTGCGCTGCCACGTTGTGTGAGCGCCCGGCCATCACCAGCTCGGCGTGTTCGGCGGCCAGCCTGCCCAGGCGCGCGAGTACCGCAACCGTACGGTCGCGCACCAGCTCCAGAGAGAGCCGGATCTGGAGCTGCTCGACGTTCTCGGTGAGGTCCCTCGAGGTCATGCCCTTGTGGACCTGCTCATGGCCGGCGAGAGCGTTGAACTCCTCGATCCGCGCCTTCACGTCATGGCGGGTGACCTTCTCCCGTTCGGCGATCGAGGCCAGGTCGACCTGGTCGAGCACCCGCTCGTAGTCGGCGAGTGCCCCGTCGGGCACCTCGATCCCGAGGTCCTTCTGGGCGCGCAGTACGGCGAGCCACAGCTGACGCTCCAGCTTCACCTTCTGCTCGGGGGACCAGAGGACGGCGAGTTCCGTGGAGGCGTAGCGGCCGGCCAGGACATTGGGGATACGAGGCTTTGCAGTCACGTGACGTGATTCTACTGGCGGTTCCTGCAGGTCGGCGCCCCGGTGTTCTTCGTGGATTGCTACGAGCCCAGATGCCCGGAATGCCATGGGAACACATGTTCGTATAGACTCGGCTCATGGCTGTACACCTGCAGAACTCCCTCTTCGACCAGGGGGACCTGACCGGACTGCGCCCCCTGGACGAGCTGACGCGTACCCAGCTGGGCCAGGGGGCCTGGCTGGATGTGCTTCCGCAGTGGCTCACCGGTGCGGACAGCCTCTTCGACGTACTGGCCCGCGAGGTGCCGTGGCGCGCCGAGCAGCGTGTGATGTACGAGCGGGTGGTGGAGGTGCCACGGCTGCTGTCGTTCTTCGGCGCGGACGATCCGCTGCCGCACCCGGTTCTCGACGAGGCTCGCACGGCGCTCAGCGCACACTTCGCGCAGGAGCTCGGGGAGCCGTTCACCACGGCCGGGCTGTGCTTCTACCGCGACGGGAAGGACGGCGTCGCCTGGCACGGCGACACCATCGGCCGGGGCAGCAAGGAGGACACGATGGTCGCCATCCTCTCCCTCGGCGCACCCCGGCACCTCGTTCTCCGCCCACGGGAAGGCGGTGCGCCTCCGGTGCGCAGGCCGCTCGGCCACGGCGATCTCATCGTGATGGGAGGCAGCTGCCAGCGGACCTGGGAGCACGCGATCCTGAAGACGGCGAGACCGGTGGGGCCGCGCATCAGCGTGCAATTCCGTCCGCGCGGCGTGCGCTGAGCCGGGCTGCGGAGAATCACCGGAAAAAAGGGGTACGGATCACCAACCGCCGCCCACTGTCGTCCACGGCCGGGAGATCCGCCATGCTGCTGCACGATCTGGCTGCCACCTCTCACGCCGTCGGCGCCGAGCCGGCCAGGAACACGAAGATCGCGCTGCTCGCGGATTATCTGCGGGGTCTGGGGCCCGGCGAACTGCCGGCGGCCGTGGCCCTGCTCTCCGGCGAGTCCCGGCGGATGCGGATCGGGGTGGGCCCGGCCGCACTGCGCGATCTGCCGCGGCCCGCCGGGCAGCCGGTGCTCGGAGTCGGCGAGACGCAGGACGCGCTGACCGCGCTGGCCGCGGTGCACGGACCGGGATCCCAGGGAGAGCGGCGGAGGCTGCTCGAGGCGCTGTTCGCGGCTGCCACCGCTCAGGAGCAGTCCTTTCTGAGCGCGGTCCTGGTAGGGGAGTTGCGGCAGGGGGCGCTCGACGCCGTGGTGGCGGACGCGGTCGCCAGGGCGGCGGGTGTACCGCCGGCGGAGGTGCGGCGGGCGCTGATGTTCCGCGGCTCGGCCCGTGCGGTGGCGGCCGCCGCGATGGCGGGAGGGAGGGAAGCGCTGCGCGCGTTCGGCCTCGAGATCGGACGGCCGGTCCGGCCGATGCTCGCCGCAGCGGCGCCCGATGTCGCTGCCGCACTGGAGCGGGTCACGCCTGCCGCGCTGGAATGGAAGCTGGATGGCATCCGTGTGCAGGCCCACCGGGACGGTGACCTCATCACCGTCTTCACCCGCAGCCTGGACGACATCACCTCCCGGGTGCCGGAGGTGGTGGAAGCCGTGAGAGCCCTGCCGGTGCGCTCGGCCGTCCTGGACGGTGAGGCCATCGCGGTCGGAGCGGAGGGACGCCCCCTGCCCTTCCAGGTCACCGCGGCCCGTACCGCGTCCCGGCAGGATCCGGACCGCATGCGGGCCGAGGTGCCGCTGCGCGTCTACTTCTTCGATCTGCTGCACCGCGACGGTTGTGACCTCCTGGACCGGCCCGCCCAGGAACGCTGGTCGGCACTGGACTCTGTGGTACCCGAGGAGTTGCGGGTACCCAGAACCGTCACCACGGACCCCGACCGGGCCACGCGCTTCTTCGACGACGCGCTGGACCACGGCCAGGAGGGCGTGGTGGTCAAGGACCCCGCCGCTCCCTACGCGGCGGGCCGGCGCGGAGCCGGATGGATCAAGGTCAAGCCCCGGCATACGCTCGACCTGGTGGTCACGGCTGCCGAATGGGGCCACGGCCGGCGGCAGGGGTGGCTCAGCAATCTGCACCTCGCCGCGCGCGGCGAGGAATCGGATCCCGCGCCCTGGGTGATGCTCGGCAAGACCTTCAAGGGGCTCACCGACGAACTCCTCGTCTGGCAGACCCGGGAACTCCTCGAACGGGAGGAGAGCCGGGACGGCTACGTCGTGCGGGTCCGCCCGGAACTCGTGGTGGAGGTCGCCTTCGACGGACTGCAGCGCAGCTCTCGCTACCCGGCCGGTCTTGCCCTGCGCTTCGCCCGCGTACTGCGCTACCGCGAGGACAAGAGCGCCGCCGACGCCGATACCGTCTCCACGGTCCGCGCCCTCGCTCCGGAAGCACTGTGAGAGCAGGACCACAGGCGCAGCCCTGGGTGCCGGGGCGGCTCAGTGGGACGGCGCCAGGAATCACCTGAGCCGTGACGGCTCCTCCACGCGGCGCCAGCCGGTGACGGGCCCCGGGTTCGCGTCGTCAACGGGCGTGATCCAGAAAGCCTTTCCCGCCTCGCCGCTGTAGTGAGCGCCGAAGCGCCCGTCCCCGGACGAGCGGCCCGTCAGACGTCTGCCGATCCACGGCACCAGATGCTCGCGTGCGAAGCGCACATCACTGACGCGCCGTGCCGCCCAGCGCACCGGGGCCACTGACGGCAGGAGCGCCTGCCAGTCGTTTTCGGCGTCCATCCCCAGTGCCTGCCACACGGCCTCCGCCACCCGCCGGTGTCCGTCGGCCGTCAGATGCAGCCGGTCGACGTCCCACATCCGCGGATCGGCGAGAGCCGCGGCACCGTAGAGATCGACGACCAGCGCGCCGTGCCGGTCCGCCAGTTCGTCTATGAAGGTGTACAGCTCCTCCATACGCGGGCGGAAACGCTCCATCACCGGACCGTTGCGGCCCGGGCTGCGCATCAGCACCAGCTGCTTGCACGAAGGTGCCAGCCGCTCGACCGCCTCTTCCAGCCGGCCGCGCACCATGCTCATGTCGCACGCGGGCCGCAGGGTGTCGTTGAGCCCTCCCACCAGTGTCACCACATCCGCCCGGAGGGCCGCGGCGGCGCTGGTCTGCTCGTCGACGATCTGCCCGATGAGCTTGCCGCGCACCGCGAGGTTGGCGTACCGGAAACCGGGAGCACGTCCGGCGAGACGCTCGGCGAGCAGATCGGCCCAGCCGCGGTACGAACCGTCCGGCAGCGCGTCCGACATTCCCTCGGTGAACGAGTCGCCGACCGCGACAAGGCTGGTGTATGAGGCATTCAGTTTCATTTCGCAGTGATCGTACCGTGGCCGTTCAGGCAGATTCCGCGCCGCGGGGGACGATGAGTTCCACGCCGTCGGGGACGATCGGTTCCGCGCCGTCCGAGAGGTGCCTCTCAGCCGGCGGGCCCGGCCTGCCCCGACGGACCCCCGACCAGTTCGCGCAGCACGTCCTCCATGGTGACCAGGCCGGCCAGTGTGCCGTCGTCGCCCATCACCGCGGCCAGATGAGTACGGCTGCGGCGCATCGCCGTCAGTACGTCGTCGAGGGGACTGGAGGCCCGCACCCGCGCGATCTTCCGCATCGACGGCACCGTGAACGGCAGATCGCGCGGGGTGGCGTCCAGTGCGTCCTTCACATGCAGATAGCCCAGGATCCGGCGGTCGTCGTCCACCACGGGGAACCGTGAGAAGCCCGATTCGACCGACAGCCGTTCCAGCTGCTCCGGCGTCGTTCCCAGCCGCGCGTACACGACCCGTTCCAGAGGCACGACCACGTCGCGCACCGGGCGGCGGCCCAGCTCCAGGGCGTCGTGCAGCCGTTCGCTCGCCCGGTCGTCGAGCAGTCCGGCCGCCGAGGCGTCGGTGACGAGACGTGCCAGCCCGTCGTCCGAGAAGGTCGCCGCCACCTCACTCTTCGCCTCGACACCCAACAGCCTGAGCAGCCCGTTGGCGAACGAGTTCACCGTGAAGATCACCGGGCGCAGCGCACGCGCCAGTGCGACCAGTGGCGGACCGAACAGCAGCGCAGTCCGCACCGGCCCGGCCAGCGCGATGTTCTTCGGCACCATCTCGCCGAAGAGCATGTGCAGATAGGTGGCCGCGGTGAGCGCGATGACGAAGGAGATCGGATGGGTCAGCCCCGTGGGAAGGCCGACTGCGTGGAAGACGGGTTCCAGAAGATGTGCGATCGCCGGTTCGGCCACCACACCCAGGACCAGCGTGCACAACGTGATGCCCAGCTGAGCCGCCGCCATCATCGCCGAGAGGTGTTCAAGGCCCCACAGCACGCTGCGCGCTCTGCGGTCGCCCCGCTCCGCGTCCGGTTCGATCTGGCTGCGCCGTACCGAGATCAGTGCGAACTCACCGCCGACGAAGAACGCGTTGGCGGCCAGTGTCAGCAGGCCGATGAACAGCTGAAGAGCGGTCATCGCTCTGCCTCCTCGTCATCGCCGGCTTGCGGCGCGTGCAGCAGCAAGCGGGCGGCGCGTCTCCCGGTCGCGTCCACCACGTCCAGCCGCCATCCGGCCAGCTCCACGCTGTCTCCCTCGGCCGGAATGCGCCCGAGCACGGTGGCGACCAGGCCGGCCAGCGTTTCGTAGGGGCCCTCCGGTACACGCAGCCCGATGGTTTCCAGCTGGTCGGTACGTGCCGCGCCGTCGACGGAGTGGACCGTGCGGCCCTCGGCGTCCACTCCGGCGCTCGCGAGGTCGGGCGTCTCCCGCGGATCGTGTTCGTCCCGCACCTCTCCGACGACTTCCTCGACGATGTCCTCCAGCGTCACCACACCTGCCGTGCCGCCGTACTCGTCGATCACCACGGCCATGGTGCGTCTGCCGTACATCCGGTCCAGCAGCCGGTCCACGGTCAGCGTCTCGGGGACCAGCAGGGGAGGGCGCACCAGCCCGGACACCGGATGGCGCGGTCTGCGTTCGGCCGGCAGCGCCAGTACGTCCTTGATGTCGGCGACACCGACGACCTGGTCGAGGCTGCCGCGGTAGACGGGAAACCGGGAGAGCCCGGTGGCGCGGGTGGCGTTCGCGACGTCCTCCGCGGTGGCCTGGATGTCCAGGGCGATCACCTGGACCCGTGGAGTCATCACGTTCTCCGCGGTCAGGTCCGCGAGGTTGAGAGTGCGGACGAACCGCTCCGCGGTGTCCGCCTCCAGTGCGCCCGCTCGCGCCGAGTGCCTGGCGAGTGCGACGAGTTCCTGCGCGGAGCGGGCGGAAGCCAGTTCCTCGGCCGGCTCCATGCCGAGTCCGCGCAGCAGCCGGTTGGCCGTGTTGTTGAGATGACTGATCAGAGGGCGGAAAGCGCCGCTGAAGTAGCGCTGCGGAGTGGCCACCACCTTGGCCACGGCAAGCGGCGATGAGATCGCCCAGTTCTTCGGCACCAGCTCGCCCACCACCATCAGGAAGACGGTGGAGAGGGCCGTGCCGATCACCAGTCCCATGGAGGTGGCCGCACCGGCGGAGACCCCGATGGCTTCGAGCGGGCCGCGGATCAGCTTGCCGATGGACGGCTCCGCGAGCATGCCGATCACCAGATTGGTGACGGTGATGCCCAGCTGGGCCCCGGAGAGCTGGAAAGTGAGGCTGCGCACGGCCCGCAGGGCGCTCGCCGCACCGCGCTCGCCCCGTTCGGCGGCCTGCTCCAGCTCGCTGCGCTCGACCGTGGTAAGCGAGAACTCGGCGGCGACGAATGCCGAGCAGGCCAGCGAGAGCAGCAGCGCCACGACGAGCAGGAGCACTTCGGTCATCGCTTCACCTCTGTCCCATGGTCGGACACAGGCTCGGTGAATGCGCGATGTCGGCTGCTCGGAGGCTCGCCCATGGGCGGAGACTCACACCTTCCGGTAGCTGAGAAACGGATTCCCGCCATGGTAAAGGATGAGCAAAGGTCAGGGCTTCCGAAGCGGCTTGACCCATCGGCTCCACTGGGGCTCCGGCAGGTACCCGGCGGACCGCCAGGCATGGTGCGCGCGGTCATTGCGGTCGAGCACCATGGCGTCGGCGCGTCGCCCGCCGAGCTCACTGAAGCGCTCGTGCGCCGCGGCGAGGAGTGCGCTGCCGATCCCCCGCCGCTGCTGCTCCGGATGGACGGCGAGCCGGTAGAGATGACAGCGCCAGCCATCGAAGCCCGCGATCACCGTGCCCACCAGCACCCCGCCCCGCTCGGCGACCATCAGGGCTGCGGAGTCGCGTTCGACCAGCCGCTCGATGCCGTCCCTGTCGTCGCTGATGCTGACACCTTCCGCGGCCGTCTTCCAGAAGGCGAGCACCTCATCGAGGTCATCGGGCCCGGCGGCCCGGATTCGAAGATCTTCCATGGCCGGATCCCATCACTGTCCGGGCCGTAGGAGCGAGCCGGTTTCACCGTGCGGCCGGTTTCCGCCCTTGCCGCTGCTAGCACATGGGCGCTAGCTTTGTCAGGTGGCCAAGACTCAGCTGAACGTACGCGTGGACGAGGTGACCGCGGAAGCTGCCCGGCAGCGCGCGCTCCAGCGGGGGATGAGCGTGAACCGCTATATCGAGGAGCTGGTCAGACAGGACGCGGGTGAAGTCGGACACACCTTCGTCGAAGCGGCGGCCGATTTCATGAAGCAGTACGAGTCGGTCTTCGCGGAGGAGTTCGCCGAGGAGTTCACCGCTGACCGGCGCGGCGAAGGCAGCCGTTGAGTCTGCGCATCGACCTTCCCTGGCTGCTCATGGTCGCCGAGCACAAGACCCCTGGCGATCCGCAGGTCACCGACTGGGGCGCGCTGGTGGCCGCGGTCGGCCGGCACGAGGCGGAGATCTTCGGCATCCAGGTCTACAGCGACCCGCACACCCGTGCCGCGGCGTTGCTGCAACTGCTGCTGCATGTGCCGGCGCTTGAGCACTCCAACGCGATGTTCGCGTCCGCCGTCGCCTACGGCTACCTGGTTGCCTGCGGTCTGAAGGTCGTCACCTCCCCGGAGCAGGTCAGAGATCTTGCCCGTCTGGTCAAACTGGACAAGGCCGATGTGCGGTCCATCGCTGATGAGTTGCGTCAGTGGTGCCTGTGACTCAGCCCGGCCCGGCCCCGGCGGGCCGGCGTGCCGTCCCCGGTACACACGGGGCCGGATAGAGCTCAGGCTCCATTTCCGGCACGTTCGGACGGCGGTGTCCGCCGGAGCCCTCGATCGCCGCCAGATTGTTCCGCGCGGTGTGACCGTCGCCGGAGAGCGCCGTACGGACCGTACGGTCCATGGCGCGCCGGGCAGTTGCCATCACCCGGGCCGGCCCGGTGCCGTGCCCGGGGAGGGCAGTTCGCCACCGGGCCGCAGTACGCGCCGCAGCGGACAGCGCGCAGGGTCGCGGTGGGAATCCCACCGCTGGGCAAGGGCATCGGGCACCCAGTCCGCCGAACGGCCGCCGCGGACACGGTGCTTGTCCCAACGCACCCTCGCCAGGTCGCCGCCGCAGCCGGGCGGCGCTGACTTCCGTCCTGGCCTGGCAGCGTCCGGCAGCAGCACCACGGCAGCGCCCGGAAGCCGCCGTCGCCGTCGCTCATCCGGTCCAGCTGCCGCCCAGGACCGGTGCCAGCCAGCTCGGCGCCAGCCTGCGGAAGTCGGCCGGCTCCATCGAGCCCGCACCCTCCGGAACCGCTCCAAGCAGCGGGGCCCCGGCGGACTCCGGGAGATCGGTGAGATTGCACCGCGCGGCGAGTCCGGCTTCGGCGGGCCAGCTGCCGACCACCACACCGGCGCACTCCAGCCCCCGTGCGCGAAGGGCCTCCGTGGTGAGCGCGGTCGCGTTGAGGGTGCCGAGTCCGGCCGGCGCGACGACCAGAACCGGTGCCCCGATGAGCCGGGCGGCGTCGGCCAGCGTGCCGCCGTCGTCGTCGAACCGTACGAGCAGGCCGCCGGCCCCCTCGATCAGTACGAGGTCGTGCTCGGCGGCCAGCTTCTCCGCCGCTTCCGCCACGTCCCGCGGCCGCACCGGAGTCATTCCAGCGCGCCGCGCGGCCGTCGCCGGTGCGAGCGGTTCCGGGAACCTGGCCAGTTCCACCGCTGTCACCACCCCGGCCAGCCGGGCGACCTCGTCGGCGTCGCCGTGCTCACCTGGGGCCACACCGGTCTGTGCGGGTTTGAGCACCGCGACCGAACGGCCCCGCGCGGTGGCGGCCACAGCGGCGGTGACAATCGTCTTGCCGATCTCCGTGCCGGTGCCTGTGATCACCAGAACCGTCATCTCAGGCCTCCCGGGCGACCGCGCACACCGCACGGCAGATGTGGGCCAGATCCCGGTCACCGGTGATGTACGGCGGCATGGTGTAGACGAGATCGCGGAAGGGCCGGAGCCAGACGCCTTCGCGCACCGCCACACGGGTGGCCGCGGCCATGTCCACCTGGTGATCGAGCTGTACGACCCCGATCGCGCCGAGCACCCGGACCTCCCGTGCCCGAGGCAGATCCCCTGCTTCGGCGAGGCCGTCCTGCAGGCCGGCCTCCAGCCGCCGGACCTGCTGTGCCCAGTCCTGGCCGAGCAGCAGCTCCACCGAGGCGCAGGCCACCGCGGCGGCCAGCGGATTGCCCATGAACGTCGGCCCGTGAGCCAGCACCGGCACATCGCCCTGCGCGATGCCGGCGGCCACCCGAGGCGTGCAGAGGGTCGCCGCCATCGTGAGGTAGCCGCCGGTCAGAGCCTTGCCCACGCACATCACGTCCGGTGCCACCCCGGCATGCTCCGCGGCGAAGAGTTTCCCCGTCCGGCCGAAGCCGGTGGCGATCTCGTCGAACACCAGCAGCACACCGTGGGTGTCGCACGCTTCGCGCAGCACCCGCAGATACGCGGGGGAGTGGAAGCGCATACCACCGGCTCCCTGCACCACCGGCTCCACGATCACGGCGGCGAGCTCGTCCGCGTGACGGCCGATGAGCTCGTCGAGGTGGTCCGCGTACGCCTGCTCGTATTCGGCGGGCGGCGCGTCCGCGAAGATCTGACGCGGCAGCACCCCGGACCACAGGTCGTGCATCCCGCCCTCGGGGTCACAGACCGACATGGGCTGCCAGGTGTCGCCGTGGTATCCGCCGCGCCAGGTCAGCAGCCGCTGCTTGGCGGGGCGGCCGACCGAGCGCCAGTACTGCAGACACATCTTCACCGCGACCTCGACCGACACGGAACCCGAGTCGGCGAGGAACACATGCTGGAGCGGTTCCGGGGTGATCTCCACCAGCTTCGCCGCGAGCCGCACGGCGGGCTCATGGGTGAGCCCGCCGAACATCACATGACTCATCCGGTCCAGCTGGCCCCGTGCGGCCTCGTTGAGCACCGGGTGGTTGTAGCCGTGGATCGCCGACCACCAGGACGACATGCCGTCGATCAGCTCGCCCGTGCCCGCGACCCGCAGCCGCACTCCGGAAGCGGACTCGACCAGCAGCGGATCCTGGCGCCCGGGCATCGGCCCGTACGGATGCCAGACATGCCGCCGGTCGAGATCGAGCAGTTCGGCCGTGTCAGGCATTGGGAGCGAAATCCGTCCCGGCCCCGCGCCTGCGGACCGACACCAGGTCCGTACGGTGGTCGGGCAGCGTCGTGGTGTCCGCGCCCTCCACGACGAAACCGGCGTCCGCGATCATGTCGAGGTCGGCCTGTCCTGCCTGTCCCTCACTGGTCAGGTAGTCGCCGAGGAAGATCGAGTTGACCAGGTGCAGAGCGAGCGGCTGCAGCGAGCGCAGGTGCACCTCGCGGCCGCCCGCCAGCCTCACCTCGGCGTCGGGGCAGATGAACCGCACCATCGCCAGGATGCGCAGACAGCGCTGCGGCGTGAGGTTCCACTGCTCGGCGAGCGGGGTCCCCTCCATGGGAATGAGGAAGTTGACCGGCACCGAGTCGGGGTCGAGGTCACGCAGCGCGAAGGCCACATCGACCAGATCCTCATCGCTCTCGCCCATTCCGGCGATCAGCCCGGAACAGGCCGAGAGCCCAGCGGCCTGGGCCTGCTGGACGGTCTCCACCCGGTCGGAGAAGTCGTGGGTGGTGCAGATGTCGGCGTAGGTCGCTTCGGAGGTGTTGAGGTTGTGGTTGTAGGCGTCGGCGCCCGCGGCGCGCAGCCGTTCCGCCTGTCCGCCGGAGAGCAGCCCGAGGCAGGCACACACCTCCACGCCCTCGTTCTGTTCCTTGATCGCCTCGATCGTCTCCGAGACACGGTCGACGTCGCGGTCGGTGGGCCCCCGCCCGCTGGCCACCAGGCAGACCCGCTTCGCGCCGCCGGCCACACCGGCTGCCGCCACCTGAGAGGCCTCGTCCGGCTTCAGCCAGGTGTACTTGAGAATCTCCGCCTTGGAGCCCAGCCGCTGCGAGCAGTAGGAGCAGTCCTCCGGGCACAGCCCGGACTTCAGATTGACGAGATAGTTGAGCTTCACCCGCCGCCCGAACCACTGACGGCGTACCTTTCCGGCTGCGGTCACCACATCGAGCAGTTCGTCGTCCGACGTCGCCAGTACGGCGAGCGCCTCTTCACGGCTCGGCAGTTCGCGCCGCAGCCCCTTGTCCACCAGCGTGTTCAGCAGGTCCATAGGGGTGATCCTGGCCTACGGCACCACGTCAGGCCAAGGAGGATCTGAACAACACCACCGTCCTGGGGTGTGTGCATTGCCACACCATGACCCCGCTTGACCCTCGCTAAGGTCTGTGAACTGCCTACAAAAAGGGACCGATCATGCCTGGTGCGACGCCTCCATCCCCGTTCGAGTGGATCGATACCGCGGCAGGTCTGCGCTCCCGTGCCGGACTTGTCCGGACACTCCGCCCCCGCCCGGCCCATTCGGAACTCCTGGATCTGGCAGGCAACGACTACCTCGGGCTCACCCGCAGTCCGGAGATCACCGGCGCGGCGGCCGGGGCGGCCCGCCGCTGGGGCGCGGGTGCGACAGGGTCGAGACTGGTGACCGGCTCCACGGAGCTTCACGCGGAACTCGAGAGCGAACTCGCCGATTTCTGTGGCTTTGAGGCGGCGCTGGTCTTCTCCTCCGGGTACGCCGCCAATCTGGCGGCCGTCACGGCCCTGACCGACCGCGACTCGCTCATCGTCTCGGACGCGGGCAACCACGCCTCGATCGTCGACGGCTGCAGGCTGTCCCGGGCACAGACGGAAGTCGTCCCGCACAGCGACCCGGAGGCGGTGGCCAAAGCGCTCGGCGCCCACGGCGGACGCGCCGTCGTGGTCACCGACTCGGTCTTCTCCGTCGACGGTGACGCGGCGCCACTGGCCCGGCTGGCAGCCGCCTGCCGCCGGTACGGCGCCGCGCTGCTCGTGGACGACGCACACGGGCTCGGTGTGCTCGGTGGCGGGGGGCGGGGAGCGCTGCACGGCGCGGGACTGGCCGGTGCGGAGGATGTGGTCGCCACGGTCACCCTGTCGAAAGCCCTGGGCAGTCAGGGCGGTGCGGTACTCGGACCCGCCAGAGTCATCGAACACCTGGTCAACGCGGCCAGGACGTTCATCTTCGACACCGGCCTGGCGCCGGCTGCCGCGGGCGCCGCACTGGCCGCTCTGCGGGTGCTGCGCGGGGATCCCGGACTGGCGGGGCGCGCCCGTACCGTGGCGCGCGAACTGCATCGCCGCCTCACCGACGCGAGCCTGGTGGCCGTACCCCCGCAGGCCGCCGTTGTCTCCGTGCGGGCCCCATCGGCGGCCCAGGCGGTGCGCTGGGCGGCTGACTGCCGTGAAGCGGGACTGCTGGTCGGCTGTTTCCGCCCGCCATCGGTTCCGGACGGGATCTCCCGGCTGAGGCTCACCGCCCGCGCGGATCTGACGGACGGGCAGATGGAAGCCGCGGTGGCAACCATCGTGCGGACCGCGCCCGCCGGGTGACGGCTGCCGGATCACGCCTGTCCAAATACGTTCTCCCGTCGCAGAGTTCATCACTTTGAGCGACTGAAACGGGCCCATCTTCGTGGATTGCCGACGCTCCGGTCACCATGAGTGTCACGCTGGCACGAAGCGCAGTCCGAGGCCGCCCTCGAAGCGCATCCGCGCGGAGTCGGAGCCGGCACCGGTGGGAAAGGGACAGGCCGTCATGGCAGACCACCAGGAATCACATGTCGTGCTCCCGAGCGAGCCCGCCTCGGTCCCGGCGGCGCGGACGTATGTCGCCCGGGTGCTCACCGAATGGGGGCTGCCGGGCGACGGGGATGCCGCGGAAGCGATCCGGCTGATGGTCTCGGAGCTGGCGACCAACGCCGTTCAGCACACCTTCGGTCAGTCGCCCGCCTTCACCGTGCGGCTCGTGCTGGAAAGGGACGAGCAACTGCGCATCGGTGTGACGGACAGTCATCCGCGCTGGCCGCAGCGGCTCCCCGCGGCAGTACAGCAGGACAACGGCCGGGGCATGGTCATCATCCGCTGGCTGGCCGCCGAGAACGGCGGCCGGCTGTCGGTCACCCCGACCCCGGAGGGCGGCAAGACGGTGTGGATCGCGCTGCCCTGGACGGCCCCCGTCCAGCCCTGAACCGCCGACTCAGCGCACGCGCCCGTACCAGACGCTCCTGGACCAGATCCGCTCCAGCCTGACCACCGAGCCGGTCCTCGGTGAGTGCCAGATCTTCCCGTGTCCCGCGTACAGGCCGACGTGGAAGACGTTCCGTCCGTAGTGGAAGAACACCAGATCACCTCGCTTCCGGCTGGAGGGCGGGATGTGGCGCACGGTGTTGTACTGCGCCTGCGCGGTGCGGGGGAGTCGCTTCCCTGCCTTCTTGAACGAGTAGAAGGTCAGCCCCGAGCAGTCGAAACGCGATGGCCCCGCGGCTCCCCACTGATAGGGCGAGCCCCGTTTGGATGCCGCGATCTGCAGTGCTCTGGCGGCATGAGTGGCGGCCTGGGCCTCTGGTGTGGCACCGGGTGCCAGTGAGGTTCCCGCGACTGCGACGAACGTGAGGGCCGAGGCGGTTCCGGCCCGGGTGAGCAGAGACGGGATGTGAATCTGCGCAGACATGCGCAACCCTTCGTCAAACCGCCTGTGAAGGTTGACCTGTCGGGTTCGGGCCGGCGAAGTTGCCCGGTCGCCCAACGGGTGGCCGACTGATCGAGTCGGTTGTCCCACTGGACGGCTTCACCCCAAGGGGCGACATGTCTGTCGCCCCGGACTGCTTGGGTCCTCCACTCCTGCCGATCCACTCGTGTCGACCAGACATCCGGGTACGGCGGCAGGACTCGGCGTCCGCCCGGACCGCCCCGCCGTGGTGGCGGGGGCTTGTCGTCCCAGGGATCTTGACTCACAACGCGCCGGATTTCCGTCTGACAGCGCCGGTCGGCACGCTGCGCGCCAATGGCCTGTTCGAGTGGGCAACGGGGTTTCGATGGCGATCGTCCGTCGGTTCCAGGCCCGCTACCAGGTGCGCAGCGGCGCTCCGGGGCGTACGACCGGCTGCTCCGCGCAACTCGTACCAGCCGGTCGGCCCACGGATGTCTCCGTCTTCCGGGCGTCGCCCATCGGGGTGTTGGCGGCGGCCGAAAGGATGGCTACGGGCTCAGCCGCCAGCAGTGGGAGGCAGCGAAACCCGCGCTGTTCTGCGCTCACCGTCGAGCACCCGCAGCGCACGCGCCAGGGTCTCGGCGTGCAGCCCGTTCTCGCCGCGCCGGTGCATCAGATCCAGTGCGTCCCTCACTGCGGCAGCTCTGCTGACCAGGGCCTGCGCGGCTCTCAGCGCGCCGTAAGTGTCGCCTCCGTGTGCCGGGTTGATACGACCCAACTGGTCGATCACTTCGAGATAGCTGTCGATGAACTCGCACTCGGCCCGGGTCAGTGCGGGCAGTGGCGGCAACTCCGGTGGCAGCACGGTGCGTTCACCCTGCCGGTGTACTCGGGAAGGGCTCGCTGCTGTCCAGCACCAAGTCCACCGGGCGACGGGTCCGGGCCGCCGGGGCGTCGAACACCGTGCACCGCTCCATGCCGCCCGTGATCCGCCCGGCGTCCCGCCCGGTATGGCGGGCGATCGGCCGCACCATCACGCTGCGCCTTTGCGGCAACTGCCGCAACTCCTCGGCATGGACGTCCAGGTCACGGGGCCGGTCCCGCACCGGCTCTTCGATGGCGGGGTGCTGTATCACGATGCGCGCGCCCGGAAGCGCCATCCGCTTTCCGGGCGTGCCCGCCGCCAGGACCGCCGCGCGGGCGGAAGGTCGGTTCATGGCGTACCTCTCCTCGGACGGCGCCTCTGCCCTCGGACGGCGCCTCTGTAAAAAATGTACAGGACGTACAGACGGTTATGATGGGAAACATGGTCTACGAGATTCCGGTGACGCAAGCCCGAGCAGAGCTCGCCGATCTGATCAACCGTGTCGTATACGGCGGGGAACGAGTGGTCGTGACCCGTCACGGCAAGCCACTGGCCGCCCTCGTCTCCGCTGCCGACCTGGAACGACTCGAGAAGGCCGAGGCTGCGGGCGAGGAGCGGGCGACCGGTTCTCTCTCCTCGGTCCGCATGACTTCAGCCCCCGGTGAACACGGGCGTTTCGGTGGCGTCGCCGAGCACCGCGAACGTTGATCATGAACCGGCAAACGACCGGTTAACGTGCCGGAAAAACTTCCGCCCTAATGTGCAATGCCTGGCGGCCGGCCCTTTCGCCCTGCATCAACAAAGTGTTGATGTCGAGTGGTTCCCGCGGTGCCCGGCCGGGGCCCGGGGCAGAAGACGGTGAGGCGGAAGTGTGCAACTGACACCCCATGAGCAGGAGCGCCTGCTCATTCACGTGGCGGCCGACGTGGCCGAGAAGCGCCGGTCGCGAGGTCTGCGGCTCAATCACCCCGAGGCGGTCGCCCTGATCACCTCGCACATCCTCGAGGGCGCGAGGGACGGCCGGACCGTGGCCGATCTGATGGCGTCCGGACGCCGGGTGCTCAGCCGGGAGGACGTCATGGAAGGCATCGCGGAGATGATCCACGATGTCCAGGTCGAAGCGACCTTTCCGGACGGCACCAAGCTCGTCACCGTTCATGAGCCGATCGTCTGACCGGGGAGCGAAGCCGATGATTCCGGGAGAGATCCTTTACGCGAACGACCCGCTGCCCCTCAACGAGGGCCGTCGGATCACCCGCCTCACCGTGCTCAACGCCGCGGACCGGCCCGTCCAGATCGGCTCCCACTACCATTTCGCGGAAGCGAACCCGGCTCTGCGGTTCGACCGCGACGCGGCGCACGGGCAGCGGCTGAACATCGCCGCCGGGACCGCGGTGCGTTTCGAGCCCGGGGTCCCGGTCGCCGTCGAACTCGTTCCCATCGCGGGGCTGCGCATCGTCGCGGGCCTGCGGGGAGAGACCGCGGGAGCTCTCGATGGCTGACATCACGCGTGCCGTGTACGCCGACCTCTTCGGCCCCACCACGGGGGACCGCATCCGCCTCGCCGACACCGCTCTCCTGATCGAGATCGAGGAGGACCGCTGCGGAGGCCCCGGGCGGGCCGGTGACGAAGCGGTGTTCGGCGGCGGCAAGGTGATCCGTGAGTCGATGGGCCAGTCGCGGGTCACCCGCGCGGAGGGCGCCCCCGACACCGTTATCACCGGCGCCGTGATCCTCGACCACTGGGGCGTCGTCAAGGCGGACATCGGCATCCGGGACGGACGTATCAGCGGGATCGGCAAGGCGGGGAACCCGGACACCATGGACGGCGTCCATGCCGATCTGGTCATCGGCCCGGAGACCGAAGTCATCGCCGGCAACGGCAGGATCCTCACGGCCGGCGCCATCGACGCGCATGTGCACTTCATCTCACCAACCCTGGTCGACCAGGCGCTGTCCTCCGGGATCACGACGCTCGTCGGCGGTGGCACCGGCCCCGCGGAGGGCACCAAGGCGACCACCGTGACGCCCGGGCCCTGGCACCTTGCCCGGATGTTCGAGGCTCTGGAGGGATACCCGGTGAACGTCGGGCTGCTCGGCAAGGGCAACACGATGTCCCGCGAGGCCATGCACTCCCAACTGCGCGCGGGCGCACTGGGATTCAAGATCCATGAGGACTGGGGGGCGACACCGGCCGTCATCGACGCATGTCTGGGTGTCTGTGAGGAGACAGGGGCCCAGCTCGCCATTCATACCGACACGCTGAACGAAGCAGGGTTCGTCGGTGACACCCTGGCAGCCATCGCCGGACGCTCCATTCACGCCTACCACACCGAGGGCGCGGGAGGCGGCCACGCTCCGGACATCATCACGGTCGTATCCGAACCGAACGTACTGCCCAGCTCCACCAATCCGACCCGGCCGCACACCGTCAACACCATCGAGGAACACCTCGACATGCTGATGGTCTGCCACCACCTCAACCCGGCGGTTCCGGAGGACCTGGCCTTCGCCGAATCCAGGATCCGGCCGTCCACCATCGCGGCCGAGGATGTTCTGCACGACCTCGGCGCCATCTCGATCGTCTCATCCGACTCCCAGGCGATGGGCCGCATCGGGGAGGTCGCGCTGCGTACCTGGCAGACCGCGCACGTCATGAAGCTGCGCAGGGGCGCCTTGCCCGGCGACGGCAGGGCGGACAACCACCGGGCACGTCGCTATGTCGCCAAATACACCATCAACCCGGCGGTGGCGCAGGGACTCGACGGCGAGATCGGATCCGTGGAAAGCGGGAAGCTGGCCGATCTGGTGCTCTGGGAGCCGGCGTTCTTCGGTGTCAAACCACACCTGGTGCTCAAAGGCGGCCAGATCGCATACGCGCAGATGGGAGACGCCAACGCGTCCATCCCCACCCCCCAACCGGTGCTTCCCAGGCCCATGTTCGGCGCCAAGGGGCGAGCGCCGTCGGCCAATTCGGTCAACTTCGTCACACAGTCGGCGCTCGACGACGGTCTGACCGAACGCCTTGCCCTCGGCAAGGATTTCGTGGCGATCCGTAACACCCGCTCCGTCGGCAAGGCGGACATGCGACAGAACGACGCCATGCCGCACGTCGAGGTCGATGCCGACACCTTCACCGTGGCGATCGACGGCGAGCGGGTCGAACCCGCACCCGCCGCCGAACTTCCCATGGCCCAGCGGTACTTCCTCTTCTGATGGCCGATTCCCCGGACCAGCTGTCGCCGAGCCGGTCGGCCCTCCTGGTACTCGCCGACGGCCGGTTCCCCGCAGGCGGCCACGCCCACTCCGGCGGGGTGGAACAGGCGGTCACCGCAGGACGGATCCGCGACGCACAGGACCTGGCGGGCTTCTGCCTCGGGCGGCTGAACACCACCGGCCTCACATCGGCGGCGCTCGCCGCCACCGCCGCCCTCGGAGCCGATCCCGCTGAGGTCGACGAGGCCGCCGACGCCCGGACGCCGTCACCCGCGCTGCGCTCCGCTGCCCGCCGGCTCGGACGGCAGCTGATGCGCGCGGCCCGCGCCACCTGGCCGTGCCCCGAACTCGACGCGCTGGCCGCGGTCCGCCCCCGCGGTGCGCACCAGCCCGTGGTCCTCGGGGTCACCGCGAGAGCGGCCGGCCTCGGACCGCTGGACGCCGCGCACTGCGTGCTGTACGAGGCGGTGAGCGGACCGGCCACGGCGGCCGTCCGGCTGCTGAGCCTCGACCCGTTCGAGGCCTCCGCCGTACTGGCCCGTCTGACGCCCGAACTCGACCGGGTCGCCGCCCGGGCGGCTGTGGCCGCTCTGGACGCCCTGCGCGACGGTCTCCAGGGACTCCCCGCGGCATCCGCGCCGATGCTCGACATCACGGCGGAGGCGCACGCCGTCCGCCCCGTACGCCTCTTCGCCTCGTAGCACCTGTCACACCACTGGAGCCGCCGTATGCATCTCGACCACCTCCGCCCCGCCATGGCGGTCAGCGCCGACGCCACCCGCCCCGACGGAACGAAGCGGGCCCTGCGCGTGGGCCTGGGAGGCCCCGTCGGATCCGGCAAGACCGCGACGGTCGCCGCGCTCTGCCGCTCCCTGCGCACCGAACTCTCCATCGCGGTGGTCACCAACGACATCTACACCCGTGAGGACGCCGCGTTCCTGCTGCGCAACGCCGTTCTGCCACCCGAGCGGATCAGGGCCGTGGAAACGGGGGCCTGCCCGCACACCGCGATCCGCGACGACATCTCCGCCAACCTCGAAGCGGTGGAGGATTTGGAGGACGCGGTGGGACCGCTCGACCTGATTCTGCTCGAGTCGGGCGGCGACAACCTCACGGCGACCTTCTCCAGAGGCCTTGTCGACGCGCAGATCTTCGTCATCGATGTGGCGGGAGGGGACGACATCCCGCGCAAGGGCGGCCCCGGAATCACCACGGCCGATCTGCTCGTCATCAACAAGACCGACCTCGCACCCCATGTGGGGTCGGATCTCGACCGGATGGCCCGCGACGCGGCCGCCCAGCGCGCCGAACGCCCCTTCGTCCTCACTTCGTTGAAGGGTGAGGACGGTGTACGCCCGGTGGCCGACTGGGTACGCGCACAGCTCGCCGGCTGGACCGCATGAGCATCAGAGCCACTGCCCGTGTCGTTGCGGCCCCCGACGGCCGGGGCGGCACGGCGCTGCCCGTTCTCGAGAGTGACGGGCCGCTGGCGCTGAGGCGTACCCGCGGCTCCGGAACTGCGGCCGGTGTCACCGTTGTCGGCGCGATGAGCGCACCGCTCAACGGGGACCGGCTCGCCGTCGAGGCCGAGGTGCGCCCCGGCGCACGGCTCCGGCTCGGCTCGGCGGCCGCGACGATCGCCCTTCCAGGACACGGCGACGAACCGGCCCGGTACGACATCCGGATCACCGTCGGCGAGGATGCCGAACTGTGCTGGCTTCCTGAGCAGTTGATCTGCGTCAGAGGCAGCCGTCTGCGGATGACCACCCGCATCGATCTGGCGGAGGGCGCCCGGCTGGTCTTCCGCGAGGAACAGGTCCTGGGCCGCCACGGCGAGGCTCCTGGCACGCTCGGAACACGGCTCACCGTGCGCCACGGCGGACGCCCTCTGCTCGACCAGGAACTCGGATTCGGCCCCCGCGCCGCCGGCGGGTGGGACGGCGGAGCCGTGCTTGCTGGATACCGGGCGGTTGGCCAACTCCTGGTCGCCGAGCCGGGTTTCGTGGAGAAGAAGCCACTTCCGCGGTTGCTCGGAGAGACAGCGGCACTGACCCCGCTCGCCGGTCCGGCAGTGCTGGTCACGGCGCTCGCTGCCGATGCGATGGGGTTGCGCGCCCTGCTGGACGAGGCGGTGAACAGCGAGGGCTGGTGAGCCGCACAGCACCCGCACAGCCGGAGTACCGCTCAGCGGTACTCAGCCGTCCGCATTTCGGGTTGGTAAAGAAACGCCCATGCGGCCTGTTGTCAGGGATGGTTCAGCAGCGAGGATCCCCGTACGTACTGGACAGCGCCGCCGCGCGCGGCGCTTCACACAGGGGGAGGTACCACGTGAGACGTACCGCAGTGCTCGGCTCGGCCGGCGCTCTGGCCGCGGCGACTCTCATAGCGGGCGCCATGGCCGCTCCATCGGCCGTCGCCGGTGACCGTCACCACGGCCACCACGGCAGTTCCGAGGCGTACGGCGCCGCGATCGCCGCGGCACGGGCGGCGAAGCAGGGCATCGACTGGCGGGACTGTCCGGCGGACTGGGCACTCGCCACACCGGTGCAGTGCGGCTGGGTCAGCGTCCCCGTCGACTACGCGCGGCCGGACGGACGGCATATCAAGCTGGCCGTGGACCGTGCGGTGAGCACCGGGAGCGCATCCGAGCGACAGGGCTCCCTGGTCTACAACCCGGGCGGCCCCGGAGGTTCCGGGATGCGTTTCCCGGTACGCTCCACCAGTAAGAGCGCTGTGTGGGTCAACACCGCGAAGGCGTACGACTTCGTGGGCTTCGACCCGCGCGGGGTGGGCCACTCGGCCCCGATCTCCTGCATCGACCCGCAGGAGTCCGTCAAGGCTCCGAAGGCCGACCCGGTGCCGGACAGTGAGGCGGACAAGCGCGCCCAGCGCAAACTCGCCGCGGAGTACGCGGACGGCTGCCAGGCGCGCAGCGGCGCGATGCTGCCGTACATGACCACACCGAACACCGCGCGAGACCTGGATGTCATCAGGGCGGCACTCGGTGAGAAGAAGCTGAACTACCTGGGTGTCTCCTACGGCACCTACCTCGGTGCGGTCTACGGGACCCTCTTCCCGGGCCATGTCCGCCGCATGGTCGTCGACAGCGTGGTCAATCCCGCGCAGTCGAACATCTGGTACGAGGCCAACCTCGGCCAGGACGTCGCCTTCCAGGGACGCTGGAACGACTGGGAGGCGTGGGTCGCGAAGAACGACGCCACCTTCCACATCGGCGACACCCCCGCCAAGGTCGAAAAGCGGTGGCTCGAGCTGCGGGCAACGGCGAAGAAGAGCCCGATCGGCGGGGTCGTCGGACCCGCCGAGCTCCTCGGTCTCTTCCAGAGTGCCCCGTACTACGACTCCTCGTGGGTTCCAGTCGCCAAGACCTGGAGCGCCTATCTCGCGGGCGACACCAAGGCGCTGGTGGACGCAGCAGGGCCGGACATGTCCGACACCGCGGGCAACATCTCCGCGGAGAACAGCACCGCGGTCTACACGGCCGTGGAGTGCGCGGACGCCAAGTGGCCGACCAGCTGGCGCACATGGGACCGGGACAACACCCGGCTCAACAAGGACTACCCGTTCCTCACGTGGTCCAACGCCTGGATGAACCTGCCCTGCGCCACCTGGCCCGCGAAGCAGCACACCCCGGTGGACGTCCACACGGGCAAGGGGCTGCCGCCGGTACTGATCGTGCAGTCGAAGCGTGACGCCGCCACACCGTTCGAGGGCGCCGTCGAACTGCACAAGCGCTTCAAGGGCTCGCGTCTGATCATCGAGAAGGACGCGGGTTCGCACGGTGTGACCGGACTGGTCAACCCATGCGTCAACAGCCGGGTCGACACCTATCTGCTGACCGGCGGCACGGACCGCAGCGACGTGACATGCACACCGCACGCGACGCCGCAGCCGTGAAGCCATAGCCCGGGTGGGGCTGCCGGGAAATCCGGCAGCCCCACCCGGGAGGTGCGGTCCGCCCGGGCGGGCCGGGGACAGGGCAGCAGACGGTCCACGGACAGCTGCGCCCGCCGCCGGGTCACCTGGAGCCGGACCGGCCCGCGCCCTTGAGCCATGCGTCCTCGGCCGCGTAGTCGAAGAGGTCGAGATGCGGGTCGTAGGTCTTCGCCATCGCCGGGAATGCCTGCCGCCAGTCCCGGCCGTGCAGTTGGGCGGTGAGCCACTCCACGGTCTCGGGGAGTGATTCGGCGTAGCCCGTCACCGGACGGTAGCCCAGCTCACGTTCGGCGGCCGACATGTCGTACACCACGGGGTGGTCGACACCCCAGGGTGTGTTCCCGACGGGCGCGGGGCCCTCGATCAGCACGAGTTCGCTCCGGACGCCCATGGCCTCGTCGATGGCCGCGCTGATCTCGGCGACGGTGGGTGCCTGGGGATCCGCCCCGTTGAGGACGCGTGACCCGGGCCGGCGCGCGGCCAGCCGGATCATCTCCGCGAGATTGGAGACATGGGCCGGATGGAAGCGGCTCCTGCCGCCGTGCGCCAGAACCCGGACCGGCCGCCGGTCGAGCGCCCGCTTGACGAAGAACAGTTCGCGCGGTGTGCGGCAGTGCGGACCATGAACCGCGCCTGCGCGTACCAGGGTCACCGGGAGCGTCGCAGCCGCGGACAGCAGTCCGTGCTCCAGCTCGATCTTGCGGGTGCCGTATGTCGCGGGCCCCGGGGCAACCGTCGGCTGTTCCTCCGGGATCGGCACCGGGTACCGGGGGAAGCCGTCCGGATCACCCTGGGTGTCGAAACTGCGTCCCGCGTCGTCCTCGTACACGGCACCGCTGGAGATCACCACCGCGGATCCGATCCGGTCGGCCAGGCCGGTCAGTTGCCCTGCGTGGGACCGGTCGTAGGCGACCATGTCGACCAGCACATCGCAGCCGTCCCCGAGAGCCGAGGCGAGCGCCCCCTCATCGTCCCGGTCGAGCCGCACACTGCGGACGCCGTCCGGCCAGTGGTCGTCACGGCCGGCTCCCCGGGAGCCCGCCCGTACCTCCCAGCCGTCCGCCGCGAGAGTGCGCACAACGGCGCGGCCCATCTGTCCTGTTGCTCCCAGTACGAAAGCGCTTCCCGTTGTCATGTCTCCACGCTAGGTACCGCTGTGCCACCCGGGCCAGGGTCTTCTGCTCAGGGCTAATGCGCCCTCAACGCAGCTTTCTGGGGAACTTCTTGGCGTGTGCGGCCTTCACGTCCGCGGCGTACTGGTCGACGTACTCCTGACCCGAGAGGCCGAGGATCGCGTACATGATCTCGTCGGTCACCGCGCGCAGCGCCGCCTTCTGGTTCTCCATGCCGGCATAGCGGGAGAAGTCGAGGGGTTCGCCGAAGCGGATCGTCACCCGCTTGATCTTCGGCACCTTCTGCCCCGGCGGCTGGATCTCGAAGGTGCCGACCATGGCGCATGGCACCACGGGGACCTGGCCCCTGATGGCCATCACCGCGACACCCACCTTGCCCTTGTACAGCTTCCCGTCGTGCGAGCGGGTGCCCTCCGGATAGATCCCGAGCAGCTCACCTCTGCCCAGCACACCCAGGCCCTCGCGAACCGCGGCCTTTCCCGCCTCCTTGCCCGATCTGTCGACCGGGATCTGCCCGGCGCTCCGGAAGAACGCCGCGGTCAGACGTCCCTTGAGCCCGGGGCCGGTGAAGTACTCCTGCTTGGCGAGGAAGGTGATACGCCGCCGGAGGACAGTCGGCATCAGGAAATGATCGGAGAATGACAGATGGTTCCCCGCGACGATCGCCGCGCCATCTTCCGGGATGTGCTTGAGCCCCACGGTCGTGGGCCGGAACAACAGTCGGAGCAGAGGTCCCAGAATGGCGTATTTCAGGATGTAGTAGAACACCCGGATCCTTTCGCTCCGCCGGACGCGCCCCAGTGGTGTGTCCGGCCAGGTCACTGCTTGTCCCGGGGCGGTCAGTCTAAATGCAGGGGTTGCTTCGTGTAACCACCGCGTCGCCAACAGCGGCGATCACCGCGACCGGCCCGGTGGGCGCCTTTCACCCTCGCCGTCCGGGTGTGGCGGCGTGCCGGGGCGCCCGGAGGCCGGCCGGAGCGGATGCGCCGGTCCGGCGCGGGCTGTCGCTCCCGGTCACGGTCTGGCCGGAACGGCACCGCGACCGGGCCGGCAGGGCGGCGGAGCGCACCGATGCCGTCCGGCGGGGCGTCGGGTCCGCGCCCCGGCTCAGTCGCTGCCGCGCGAGGCGATCATCCCGAGGGTCACCAGCCCCAGGACAACCCAGCCGAACCACAGCCAGCCGTTACTGCCGAGCACCGCCGTGTACCCCGTGACCGTGACCAGAGCACCGATGGTCGTGACACCCATCGCTTTCGTGGAACCGGGCATGCCGCTCCTCCTCCGGGCTGGAGCACCATCGTCGCCCGAGAGGGGGCATCCCCGCTACTGGCCGCGTGTCTGCAGTGACGCGAGATAGGCGTTGTACGCGGCCAGCTCCTTGTCACCGTCACGGTCGGCGGCCCGGTCGGAGCGCCGGGCGACCCGCTGTTCAGACCGGTACCACTGGAAGACCAGCGCGATCAGCACCAGCACCGACGGGACCTCGCTGAACGCCCAGGCGATCCCGCCCGCGGCCTCCTGGTCGGAGAGCGCGTCGATGCCCAGCGAAAGCGGCGGGTGCGTGTACGCCTGCACCATCGGCTCGGTCGCCATCATCAGCGCGATGCCGAAGAAGGCGTGGAACGGCATGCCGGCGAAGAGCTCCAGCATGCGCATGAGGTAACCGGGCCGGTGCGGCCCCGGGTCCACACCCATGATCGGCCAGAAGAAGACCAGACCGACGAAGAGGAAGTGCACCATCATCGCGATGTGTCCGGTCTTCGACCCCATGAGCGTGTCGAAGAGCGGAGTGAAGTACAGCCCGTAGAGGCTTGCGATGAACAGCGGAATCGTGAACGCGGGGTGCGTGATGATCCGCATGTAGCGGCTCTGCAGCAGCGCGAGCAGAAGTTCCCGCGGACCCTTGCGGCTGTCCCGGCCGGACACCGGCAGGGCGCGCAGCGCCAGCGTGACCGGTGCGCCGAGCAGCAGGAGAATGGGCGAGAGCATGGAGATGATCATGTGCTGCACCATGTGCACACTGAACATGACCATGCCGTAGTCGTTGAGCTTGGTGCACATGGTCAGGGCCACGGTCAGCACACCAATGGTGAAGAACACGATCCGGTGCACCGGCCAGCTGTCGCCGCGCCGGCGCAGCCGCAATGCGCCCCAGCCGTAGAGTGCCAGCCCCAGCAGGCAGCCGATCAGGAAAAACGGGTCCGCGGAGAAAGCCAGCCCCCGGCCCAGCGTGAACGGCGGCAGATCCATGGTCATGCCGTGCCCGCCGTGATCCATCCACTCACTCCTGATCCGTGCCTGATGTCCGCACCAGACTAGAACTGCCCCCGGCCGCAATCGCGACCGGGGGCAGTTCGTGCCGTATCGGACGAATGCGCTGTCCTCGGAGGAGGAGCCGTCAGAGGACGCACTCGGCTTCGGCGTAGCGTTCGGCCGGGACGGTCTTCAGGGTCTCCACCGCCTCGGCCAGCGGCACCATGACGATCTCCGTGCCACGCAGCGCCGTGAGCATCCCGAAAGCCCCGCGGTGCGCGGCTTCCACCGCGTGCCAGCCGAACCGGGTCGCCAGGACGCGGTCATAGGCCGTGGGGGTGCCGCCGCGCTGGACATGGCCGAGTATCACCGGGCGGGCCTCCTTGCCCAGTCGCTGCTCGAGCTCGACGGAGAGCTGCCTGGCCACACCGGCGAAGCGCTCATGGCCGTACATGTCCTTGGCACCCACATCGAAGCTCATCGAGCCCTCGCGGGGCTTGGCGCCCTCCGCGACCACCACGATGGCGAACTTCTTGCCGGCCGAGAAACGCCTGCCGACCAGCTCGGTGAGCTCGTCGATGTCGAAGGGGCGCTCGGGGACCACGATGGCGTGCGCACCGGCGGCCATGCCCGAGTGCAGTGCGATCCAGCCGGTGTGGCGCCCCATGACCTCGACGATCAGCACCCGCTGGTGCGATTCGGCTGTGGTCTTGAGGCGGTCGAGGGCGTCGGTCGCGACGCCGACGGCCGTGTCGAAACCGAACGTCACGTCCGTCGACGCGATGTCGTTGTCGATGGTCTTCGGTACGCCGACGATCGGCAGTCCCGCGTCGGAGAGCAGGCTGGCCGCCTTGAGGGTGCCCTCGCCGCCGATCGGGATGATCGCGTCGAGGCCGAGGTCGGCGACATGGCCCTTGGCGCGCTCCACGCCGTCACGCAGGTGGGCGGGCTGTACCCGGGAGGAGCCGAGGATCGTCCCGCCGCGGGCCAGGATGCCACCCACCGCGTCGAGGTCGAGCTTGCGGTAGTCGCACTCGAGCAGCCCCTTCCACCCGTCGTGGAAGCCGATCACCTCGTCACCGTGATCGACGACGGCACGGTGAACTACCGAGCGGATGACGGCGTTCAGGCCGGGGCAGTCCCCGCCGGAGGTGAGCACACCAATTCGCATTGCCCGAAAAACCTTTGCAACGTGGGCCGAGGACCGGACCACGTCGTCCGGTTGGATCCCCGTCACCATACCGGCGCGGAGCGGCCGGACCGCATCTGGCGTCCGACTGCTGGACACCGCTCACATGTACGCAGAGGGCCTCATGCGGGCTGCGTAGCTGCGGCGACGCGTTCGGCACGCAGTGCCTCGTACCACCGGTCGTCGGTCGGGGGCAGCGCGTTGACATCAAGCGCCAGCTTCAGCAGCAGGTCAGCGATCTGCGGGTTGCGGGCCAGCACCGGTCCGTGCATGTACGTGCCGAAGACGGTGTCGTTGTACGCGCCCTCGGTGCCGTCCCCGGTGCCGTTGCCCCGTCCGAGCGACACCCGCGCGAACGGGCGCGCGGTGGGTCCGAGATGGGTGATGCCCTGGTGGTTCTCGAAGCCGGTCAGCGGCGGCAGACCGAGGCGCTGGTCGATGTCGCCGTACACGTCGCCGACGCACCGGGCGCCCTCGCCGCGCGTGGAGACCACGTCGAGCAGACCGAGCCCTGGCTCGCGTTCACCGAGGTCGTTGATGAACTCGTGGCCGAGGATCTGGTAGCCGGCGCAGACCGAGAAGATGATCGCGCCGTTGGAGGCCGCACGGCTGAGACCGCCGTCGCGGCGCAGCCGCTCGGATGCGAGCCGCTGCGGGCGGTCCTCACCGCCGCCGATCAGGTAGATGTCGCCGGATGTCGGTACCGGCTGGTCGCTGCGTACGTCGATACGTGACACGTCGAGGCCGCGCTGACGGGCCCGGCGCTCCACGACCAGGGCATTGCCCTGGTCGCCGTACGTGCTCAGCAGGTCCGGGTAGACCCACACCAGGCGCAGGCTGTTGTCGCTCATCATGGTTTCCTCTGAGGTCAGTTGCCGACGCGCCGGCGCACGTCCTGGAACGCCGTGTAGTTGCCGATCAGTTCGATCCGGCCCTGCGGTGCGTACTGGATCGCTTCGTCCACGGTCTCGCACACCCGGAACTGCTGATTGGCCACTTCGAGACGGACCGCGAGGTCCAGCTTCCGGTCGCCGATCACGAAAATCGGGTGCCCGGCGAGACGGGTGTAGTCGACGTCCCACAGCCAGGAGGTGTCCGTGCCGTCGGCGCCGCGGGCGTTGACGGCCAGGATGACCGGGGTGGGCGGCGGGTCGATCAGGGAGAACGTCTCGAGCCAGCCCGCCGGGTTCTTGGCGAGCAGCAGACGCAGCTCGCGTCCCAGGTACGACACCACGTCGTACCGGCCGGCGACGGCCTGCACCGAGTACATCCGCTCGAGAGCGACCTGCGGGGGGACCCCGAAGGTGGCGGCGACGGCCGCGGACGTGGTCGCGTTGGCCTTGTTCGCCCGGCCGGGCAGCTGGAGATGGATCGGCCAGGCGGAGCCGTGCGGATCCAGCACATGGTCGCCGGACAGCGCCCAGCTGGGCGCGGGGCGGCGGAAACCGCAGTCGGCGCAGAACCATTCGTCGTTCGGCCACTGGAGCACCCCGCCGCAGGAGGGGCACGACCAGGCGTCGTCCCGCCATTCCTGTCCCGCGGCCACCCACACCACGGTGGGGGACGAGGAAGCGGCCCAGACGACCAGCGGGTCGTCGGCGTTGGCGATCACCACGGCCTTGGTGCCGGCCAGGCCCTCACGCCATTTCTCGGCCAGCATGCGGGTCTCGCCCGCCCGGTCGAGCTGGTCCCGGGAGAGATTCAGCAGGGCGATCGCCTTGGGCGTGGTGTCGCGCGCCACTCCGGCCAGATACTTCTCGTCGACCTCGATCACGCCGTAGCGCGCGTCGGATCCGCCCGCCAGCGCGGAGGTGATCCCCGCCGGCATGTTGGCGCCCAGGGCGTTCGAGACGACCGGTCCGCTGGCCCGCAGTGCCTCGGCGATCAGACGGGTCGTGGTGGTCTTGCCGTTCGTGGCCGACACCAGGATCACGTCCAGGTGCTGGGCCAGCCGCCCCAGCAGGTCGGGGTCGAGCCTCAGCGCGACCTTGCCGCCGATCACCGACCCGCTGCCGCGCCCCGCGGCGCGCGATACCGCTGCTGCGGCCTTGCCTGCCGTCACGGCCAGTTTGGCCCGCGGCGACAGCGGCTCCGTGTTGCCTGCCATCGTTCTGGATCCTCCTTGCATCGGCGCGGGGCTCAGCCTATCGAGATCCGGCTGCGTGCCCGACCTCGGCACCACCGGGGACGGTACGGAACCGGTGGAACGTACGCTTGCGGCCATGCGAAACCGCCTGATCCCCGGCAGTTCCGGACGTGTGCGGCCGATGAGCCGGTTCGGCGACCCGGTCCTGCACGCCCGTTGCGCGGACGTGGCCGAATTCGGCGCCCCGCTCGCGCGGCTCGTCGAGGACATGTTCGCGACGATGTACGCGGCCGACGGCGTCGGTCTCGCCGCCAACCAGGTCGGCGCAGGCCTGCGGGTGTTCGTGTACGACTGCCCGGACGACGAAGAGGTCCGTCATGTGGGCCATCTGGTCAATCCGCGCCTGGTCGAAGCTGACGGGGTCGTCGTGCGCGGGGCGGAGGGGTGCCTCTCGCTGCCGGGTGTCGAGGCGGGCACCCCGCGATTCGACCATGCGGTCGTGGAGGGTGTCTCGGTGACCGGCGAGCCGGTCAGAGTCGCCGGCACCGGTTTCTTCGCCCGTTGTCTGCAGCACGAGTGCGACCACCTGGAGGGCCTGGTATACACGGACCGGCTCTCCGCCCGCCGCCGGCGCAGGGCGCTGCGCAAGGCCGGACAGGGGTCGTAGGCAGACTCGGGGCGCGCTCAGAAGCCCGGGCCGCCCGCGCGGTCGGCCGACCCGGCCAGCCTGCCCCACAGCAGATCGGCGAGGCTGCTGACCAACTGGGCGCGGGAGCAGGGGCGTTCGCCCAGCCACCAGTCACCGGCCGCGTGCATCATGCCGACGATCCCATGGCCCCAGACCCGGGCGAGCTGATCGCTGTCCGGCCCGAGGTCGACCCGTTCGGCGATCACCTTGGCGAGCTCCTCGCCGAGCCTGCGCAGCAGTGGTGCCGAGTGCAGCCCCACGTCGAAGGGCTGCTCGGGCTGCTGGGCGTCGTCGGCCGGGTGCATCAGGAACCGGTAGACCTGGGGGCGGGCCTCGATGGCCGCGAGATAGGTGTCGAGGGTCGCCTCGACCCGCTCACGCCGGTCGGCGGGGGCGTCCAGGGCTGCCCGCAGCGCGTCGAGCAGCGCGTCGGTGTGGCGCTTGGCGAGGGCCCGGTAGAGACCGCCCTTGTCGCCGAAGTGCCGGTAGAGGATGGGCTTGGTGATGCCGGCCTCGGCGGCGATGGCGTTCATCGAGGCCTGCGGTCCGTCCCGGAGCACGACACGGTCGGCGGCCTCCAGCAGTTCTCTGCGTCGTCGTCGTGCCGCCGACTGCTGATCTGTGGCTTGTGTGGTCCCCATGGTGCCTCTCCCCGCCCGTACGATTCGTTACCCCCCTCCGCGAAACGTAACACCCTGTTCGATACCGGTGCTGTCGGAGGTTCGTGTGGTTGACAGGGCTACTTGCGAGTAACAGACTGAAGTTACCGCAAGTAACATGCCCATGGAACGAATGAACGCAGTGCTGGAGGGGACATGGCCGAGTTCACGCTCGAGCTCAACGACGACCAGAAGCAGGTCCGCGACTGGATCCACGGGTTCGCAGCGGATGTCATCCGCCCCGCCGCCGCCGAATGGGACGAGCGTGAGGAGACGCCCTGGCCGGTGATCCAGGAGGCAGCCAAGGTCGGCATCTACTCACTCGACTTCTACGCCCAGCAGTTCTTCGACCCGACGGGTCTCGGCATTCCGATGGCCATGGAGGAGCTGTTCTGGGGCGACGCCGGTATCGCCCTGTCGATCGTGGGCACCGGGCTTGCCGCGGTCGGTGTGCTCTCCAACGGCACCGAGGAGCAGATCGGCACCTGGATCCCGCAGATGTACGGCGACCCGGACGACGTCAAGCTCGCCGCCTTCTGCTCGTCGGAGCCCGACGCCGGATCCGATGTCGCCGCGATGCGCACCCGCGCCGTGTACGACGGGGCCAAGGACGAGTGGGTGCTCAACGGCACCAAGACCTGGGCGACCAACGGCGGCATCGCCAACGTCCACGTCGTGGTGGCCGTGGTCGACCCGGAGCTGGGGTCGAAGGGGCACGCGTCCTTCATCGTCCCGCCGCACACGGCCGGCCTCACGCAGGGCCAGAAGTTCAAGAAGCACGGCATCCGCGCCTCGCACACGGCCGAGGTGGTCCTCGAGGACGTCCGGATTCCGGGCGCCTGTCTGCTCGGCGGCAAGGAGAAGCTCGACGAACGGCTGGCCCGTGCGCGCGAGCGAGCCGCTCAGGGTGGCGGCGAGCGGGTGAAGAACGCCGCCATGGCCACCTTCGAGGCCTCGCGCCCGGCGGTCGGTGCCATGGCGGTGGGCACCGCACGTGCGGCCTACGAAGTCGCTCTCGACTACGCGAAGACCCGCAGCCAGTTCGGCCGCCCGATCATCGACAACCAGGGGGTGGCCTTCCAGCTCGCCGATATGCGTACCCAAATCGACGCCGCGCGGCTGCTGGTCTGGCGCGCATCCTGGATGGCGACCACGGGCAAGCAGTTCACGTCGGCCGAGGGCTCGATGTCCAAGCTGTACGCGAGTGAGACGGCCAAGAAGGTCACGGCCCAGGCCATCCAGATCCTCGGCGGCAATGGCTACACCCGCGAGTACCCGGTGGAGCGCATGCACCGCGATGCCGCGATCTACACCATCTTCGAGGGCACCAGCGAGATCCAGCGCCTGGTGATCGCCCGGACGCTGTCGGGCATGCCTATCCGCTAGGGCCGTTACGGGCAGTGTTCGCCCGGCGAACACTGCCCGCCACGGCACAGGCACCGCCCCGGGGCCGCCGGGCGGGCTCTCGGCCTGGCCGGGGTCCCGGTTCCGGTCGGCCTCAGGCGGGAAGCTGGGCCTCGATCGCCGCGACGACCTCCGGGTCCTCCGGCTCGGTACGGGGACGGATCCGGGCAACCGGCTCACCGGCCGGGGAGATGAGGAACTTCTCGAAGTTCCACTGGACGTCACCGGCAGCGCCCTCGGCGTCCGCGAGCTTGGTGAGCTCGGTGTAGAGCGGGTGGCGGTCGTCGCCGTTCACATCAAGCTTCTCCAGGAGCGGGAAGCTGACCCCGTACGTCGTCGAGCAGAAGGTTTGGATTTCTTCCGCGCTGCCCGGCTCCTGACCCGCGAACTGGTTGCAGGGCACCCCGAGGACCGTGAAGCCCCGGTCCCCGTATTCCTTCTGCAGCCGCTCCAGGCCCGCGTACTGCGGAGTGAGTCCGCACTTGGAGGCGACGTTCACCAGCAGGACCGATTTCCCGGCGAAGGCCCCCAGCGTGGTCGGCTCTCCGGTGAGGGTGCGGAGCGAGATGTCGTGCAGTGTCATCGGAAGTCTCCTCGATAGCGTGGCGTCGCTGTTCATTGTGACGCCCGCTGGTGCGCCGGCCCCGGACGGGGCCCGCCGCGCCCGGTCGTCCCGGAGCGGCGGTCGCCCCTCGGCGGACGGCCCGGCGGCGCCGGTCACGGTGCGGGAGCTGCGGGCGAAGCCGCCACGGCGCCCGGTGCGGGAGCCAGCCGGAGAGTGACGGCGTAGGAGACCACGACCGAGACGATCACCAGCGGCATGACGGTGAGGCCCACGGACCCCAGCAGCAGGGTGGCCAGCAGCACCGAGGTCATCGGGAGTTTCAGCATGGCCACGCACATGGCCCCGATGCCCATGGCGAAACCCGCCGGCAGATCGAGCCCGGGCAGCTGGGACAGTGCCATGCCGCCCGCCGCTCCCACGAACATCGCCGGAAAGATGGGACCGCCCCGGAAACTGCTCAACGACGCGCAGTACGCGAGTGTTTTGCAGGCCAGGAGCGCCAGAAGGGTGCCGGTCGAGTTCCCGGTGCTGCCGGCGAGCAGCGGCCCCAGCGCGTCCTGCCCCGAGTAGAGCACCTGGGACGCGCCCTTGCCCGTACTCTCGGCGTACACCAGCGCGAGGACCCCGACGATGAGACCCATCAGCACGGTGGGCAGCACCGTCCGGCGATCGGTCCGCGCCTGGAGGAACAGGGACAGCCGGTTGATTCCCGAGCCCGCCAGGGCCGCCGCCAGGCCGAGGGCGACCGCCCAGCCGAACTCGGCGACGGTGGGCCGGCCGGCGTGCGGCACCTGGTGAAGCGTCAGGGAGTACGTACCCAGTCCGCTCCAGGAGCCCAGGCCGGTGAAGAGCAGTGCCCCGATGCCGGCGGCGAGCAGCCCCGGCACCAGGACCAGACCGAGCGTCATCCCGGCGAGGCCGGAGGCCTCCATCAGCAGGAACGCGCCGAGCAGCGGGGACCCCAGCAGGGCGCTGACGGCGGCGAAGCTTCCCGCGGCTGCGACCAGAGCGGTCGCGCGCGGCTCGATGTCCGGCTTGACCAGCCGCGCCGCGCACACGGCGAGACCGCCGCCGAGTGCGATGAGCGGCGCCTCGGGACCCAGGACCGCGCCGAGGCCGAGGCAGGCCAGCGCGGCGATCGCGATACCGGGGAGGTCCGATGCCGGCGGCGGGCCGGTGAGCGCCATTCCCTCGGCCGGCCGGTGGCCGCCCTCTCCAGGTAAGCGACGGATGGCCAGCCCCGTCAGCAGGCCGGCCACGGCGAGCAACGGCACCGGCCACCATGTCGGTGTGCCGTCGAAGCCGAGTGCCGCGGGCAGATCCTTGTACGTCAGCGACTGGAGTTCGTGCACGAGGGCCAGGAAGCCGAACGCCGTCGCCGAGATGGGAACTCCGAGGATCGCCACCATGATCAGGAGCGCCGTGTAGCCACGGGTGCGCACCACGGCGACGGGGTCCGGCGGCTCTGTGGATACTCCGACCTGCTCGGCCGTCATGTTCGTGGTCCCCTCGCCGTCGGGACCCGGCCGGAATGTCCCACTTCGCCGGGTTCTCACGGTCATACCACGATGCCGCACCACAGCCCTGATACACCCGCTGCCGGGACGGCTCGCAAGGAGCGGGACCGGCCACCCCGGCTACCGCCGGCGCAGGCAGGCGTCCCGGCGCCGCGCGCCGGGTGGGGACTCGCCGCAGGACACCGCCGAACCCGCGGGTGTGTCAGCCGCCGAGGCGGCGGAAGAGCCCCTCCTGCACCACGGACACCAGCAACTGCCCCGCGCGATCGTAGATCCGGCCGCGTGCCAGGCCGCGGCCGCCCGTCGCGACGGGGGACTCCTGGTCGTAGAGGAACCATTCGTCCGTGCGGAACGGGCGGTGGAACCACATGGCGTGATCCAGTGAAGCCATGTCGAATCCGCGCGGCCCCCAGAGCGGCTCGACAGGGATCCGGACGGCGTCCAGGAGTGTCATGTCGCTGGCGTAGGTGAGCGCGCAGGTATGGATGAGCGGGTCGTCGCCGAGCGGCCCGACCGCCCGCATCCACACCGCGCTGCGCGGGTCCGCTCCCTTGACCTCTTCGGTGGTCCAGCGCAGCCGGTCCACGTAACGGATGTCGAAGGGCTGCCGCCGGGCCATCCGCTGCAGCGCCTCCGGCATGGTGCCCAGGTGCTCGCGGATCTCCTCGGTCACCGTCGGCAGCGTCTCCGGATCCGGCACGTCGCGGGACGGCGCCAGCTGGTGCTCGAAGCTGGCCTCCTCCGGCAGGTGGAAGGACGCCGTGAGATTGAAGATGGTGCGGCCCTGCTGGACCGCGGAGACCCGCCGGGTGGTGAAGGAGCGTCCGTCCCTGACCCGCTCGACCTGGTAGACGATCGGCACACCGGGCCGTCCGGGGCGCAGGAAGTACGCATGCAGCGAGTGGACCGGCCGCTCCCTGTCGGTCGTACGGCCGGCGGCGACCAGGGCCTGGCCGGCGACCTGCCCGCCGAAGACCCTCTGCAGGGACTCCTGGGGGCTGCGGCCGCGGAAGATATCGACCTCGATCTGCTCCAGATCGAGCAGATCGATGAGCCGTTCGGCAGGGTTCGTCATGCGGTGCTCTCCCGGTTCACGGCGGGGTTGTCGCGGTTCTCGGCGGTCACGGTGCTCACAACTGACCGACCGCGGTCGTGCGGAGGACCGCACGGCCCTCTTCGTCGGATGCCGCGAGATCCACCTCGGCGCTGATGCCCCAGTCGTGGTCGCCGTTGGGGTCGGCGAAGATCTGCCGGACGCGCCACAGCCCGTGCTCGGTGTCCTCTTCGATGATCAGCAGTTTGGGGCCGCGGGCGTCGGGTCCGGTGCCGAGGCTGTCGTACTCGTCCCAGTACGCGTCCATGGCGTCGCCCCAGGCGTCCTCGTCCCAGCCGGCTTCGCCGTCCAGTTCGCCCAGCGCGGCGACATTGTCGAGGGCGGCCAGCTCGACGCGGCGGAACATCGCGTTGCGCACCAGGACCCGGAAGGCACGGGCGTTGGCGGTCACCGGCTTGACCTGGTCGGCGCGCTCGGCGGCCTGCTCCGCGGTCTCCACCTCGGGGTTGGCGAGCTGTTCCCACTCGTCGAGCAGACTGGAGTCGACCTGGCGCACCAGCTCGCCGAGCCAGGCGATCAGATCCTGGAGGTCCTCCGACTTCAGATCGTCGGGGATGGTGTGATCGAGCGCCTTGTAGGCGCCGGCGAGATAGCGGAGCACGATGCCTTCCGTGCGCGCGAGCTCATAGTGCGAGGTGAACTCGGTGAAGGTCATGGCGCGTTCGTACATGTCACGGATGACGGACTTCGGCGAGACGGGATGGTCGCCAACCCACGGATGGCTGGTGCGGTACACGTTGTACGCGTGCACCAGCAGCTCCTCCATGGGCTTGGGGTAGGTGACCTCCTGGAGCAGTTCCATCCGCTCCTCGTACTCCACGCCGTCGGCCTTCATCCGGCCGATCGCCTCGCCGCGCGCCTTGTTCTGCTGTGCGGCCAGGATCTGCCGCGGGTCGTCCAGCGTCGACTCCACGACGGAGACCATGTCCAGTGCGTACGAAGGCGATTCGGCGTCCAGCAGGTCGAACGAGGCCAGGGCGAAGGTCGACAGCGGCTGGTTCAGTGCGAAATCCTGCTGGAGGTCGACGGTGAGCCGGATGATCCGGCCCTCCGCGTCCGGGGTGTCCAGCTGCTCCACCACCCCGCCGTCGAGCAGCGAGCGGTAGATCGCGATGGCGCGCCTGATGTGGCGCAGCTGTGCCTTGCGCGGTTCGTGATTGTCCTCGAGCAGGTGGCGCATCGCGTTGAACGCGTTGCCAGGACGGGCGATCACCGACAGCAGCATGGTGTGCGTGACCCTGAAACGCGAGGTCAGCGGCTCGGGATCGGAGCCGATCAGCTTCTCGAAGGTGGTGTCGCTCCAGGCGATGAAGCCTTCGGGGGCCTTCTTGCGGACCACTTTCCTGCGCTTCTTCGGGTCGTCGCCCGCCTTGGCGAGTGCCTTCTCGTTCTCCACCACATGCTCGGGCGCCTGCGCGACGACGAAGCCCGCGGTGTCGAAGCCCGCTCGCCCCGCACGCCCGGCGATCTGGTGGAACTCCCTGGCCCGGAGCGTCCGGACCCGGGTCCCGTCGTACTTGGTCAGCGCGGTGAACAGCACGGTGCGGATGGGTACGTTGACCCCGACGCCGAGTGTGTCCGTACCGCAGATCACCTTCAACAGGCCCGCCTGCGCCAGTTTCTCGACCAGCCGGCGGTACTTGGGAAGCATGCCGGCGTGGTGCACCCCGATGCCGTGGCGCACGTAACGCGAGAGATTCTGACCGAACTTCGTGGTGAAGCGGAAGTTGCCGATGAGATCGGCGATCCTGTCCTTCTCCTCACGGGTGCACATGTTGATGCTCATCAGCGACTGCGCCCGTTCCACTGCCGCGGCCTGGGTGAAGTGCACGATGTAGACGGGGGACTGCTTGGTCTCCAGCAGCTCGGTCAGCGTCTCGGTGATCGGGGTCCGGCGGTACTCGTACGAGAGCGGCACGGGCCGGGTGGCCGACCTGACCACGGAGGTGGGCACCCCCGTGCGCCGGGTCAGGTCCTCCTCGAAGCGGGACACGTCGCCGAGGGTCGCGGACATCAGGACGAACTGCGCCTGGGGCAGCTCGAGGATCGGGATCTGCCAGGCCCATCCTCGGTCGGGCTCGGCGTAGAAATGGAACTCGTCCATCACGACCTGGCCGATGTCCGCGTACTTCCCGTCGCGCAGCGCGATGGACGCCAGCACTTCGGCGGTGCAGCAGATCACCGGGGCGTCGGCGTTCACCGAGGCGTCGCCGGTGAGCATGCCGACGTTCTCGGTGCCGAAGAGTTTGCACAGGTCGAAGAACTTCTCCGAGACCAGTGCCTTGATCGGAGCGGTGTAGAAGGTGACCTTGTCCTGGGCGAGCGCGGTGAAGTGCGCGCCCGCGGCGACCAGACTCTTTCCCGATCCGGTGGGGGTCGAGAGGATCACGTTCGCGCCGGAGACCACCTCGATCAGCGCTTCCTCCTGAGCCGGGTAGAGCGTGATGCCCTGGTCCTCGGCCCACGACGAGAAGGCTTCGAAGAGGGCATCGGGGTCGGCGGTCGTCGGGAGCTGATCGATAAGGGTCACGCCCCCATCTTGCCTGCCTTCCGCCCCCGGAGGGGAACCGGCTGCCCGTACGAAGATCACGGGAGATACGCTGCCCACGCGACCGGGCCTCAACTGGGCTTCGGCACAACGGCAAACGGGGCGGGAACGACCATGATGGGACCGGCACACTCACTGTCAGGGGCAGCAGCCTGGCTGGGGGTGGGGGCGGCGGCCGCGGCGTACGGGCACCCCATGCCCTGGCCGGTTCTTGTCGTCGGCGCGCTGATAAGCGCCGGTGCGGCACTTGCGCCGGACCTCGATCACAAGGCCGCGACGATCTCTACGGCGTTCGGCCCGCTGTCGCACGGGATGTGCGCGATCGTCGACACGATCGCCGGCGCCGTATACAAGGCGACCCGCGGTAAGGGAGACCCGCGCAGGACGGGCGGACACCGCACGCTGACGCACACCTGGCTGTGGGCGGTCCTGCTCGGTGCCGGCGCCTCGGCAGCGGCAGTCTTCGGCGGCCGGTGGGCGGTGCTCGCCATTCTCTTCGTGCACCTGGTGCTCGCGATCGAGGGGCTGCTGTGGCGCGCCGCTCGCGGCACCAGCAGTGATGTGCTGGTGTGGCTGCTGGGCGCGGCAGGCGCATGGATCCTGGCAGGCATCCTGGACAAGCCCGGCAACGGATCGGACTGGCTCTTCACCGACCCCGGCCAGGCGTACGTGTGGCTGGGCCTGCCGATCGTGCTCGGCGCGCTGGTCCACGACATCGGGGACGCGCTGACGGTGTCGGGCTGCCCGATCCTCTGGCCGATCCCGCTGGGGCGCAAGCACTGGTACCCCGTGGGCCCGCCGAAGTTCATGCGCTTCAGGGCGGGCAGCTGGGTGGAGATCAAGGTTCTGATGCCGCTGTTCATGGTGGCGGGCGGCCTGGGGGCGGCGGCCGCGATGGGGGTCATCTAGGACCCACGGGGGCATCCGTCCGCCTGCCCCGGGCCGCGGCCCGTGGCAGGCGGAAGAGCGGCGCTCAGGGCTACCCGTGCCACGACCTCCACAGCGCCGCATAGGCTCCGCCCGCCGCCACCAGCTCGTCATGGCTGCCCAGCTCGCTGATCCGGCCCTCCTCCACCACCGCGATCACATCCGCGTCGTGCGCCGTGTGCAGACGATGGGCGATCGCCACGACCGTCCGCCCGTCGAGCACCCGCGCCAGTGACCTCTCCAGGTGCCGGGCCGCGCGCGGATCGAGCAGCGATGTCGCTTCGTCGAGCACCAGAGTGTGCGGGTCGGCGAGCACCAGACGGGCCAGTGCCACCTGCTGCGCCTGAGCCGGGGTGAGCGCGAGACCGCCGGAACCCACCTCGGTGTCCAGCGCCCCGTCGAGGGCCCGCGCCCAGCCGACCGCGTCGACCGCGCCGAGCGCCGCCCACAACTGGGCGTCGTCCGCGTCCGTCCGGGCCAGCAGCAGGTTGTCACGCAGCGAGCCCACGAAGACATGGTGTTCCTGGTTGACCAGCGCGACATGCTTCCGCACCTGCTCGGCGGGCATCCTGGACAGCTCGGCGCCGCCGAGCGTGACCTGGCCCGTCCGCGGCGCGTAGATCCCGGCGAGCAGCCGGCCCAGCGTCGATTTGCCCGCACCGGAGGGGCCGACCAGCGCCATCCGGGTGCCGGGCGGGACCTCGAGGGTCACCCGGTGCAGTACGTCGACACCGTCGCGGTAGCCGAAGTGCACGTCCTCGGTGCGTACGTCGCGCCCTTCGGGCCTCACCCGGTCGTCGCCCGCTCCGGGCTCGATCTCCCGTACGCCGACGAGCCTGGCCAGCGACACCTGAGCGACCTGGAGTTCGTCGTACCACCGCAGGATCAGCCCGACGGGATCGACCATCATCTGGGCCAGCAGCGCCCCCGTGGTGAGCTGGCCGACGCTGATCCACCCCTGCAGAACGAACGTCCCGCCGAGCATCAGCACCGCGCCCAGAATCGTCACATACGTGACATTGATGACGGGGAAGAGGACCGAACGCAGCCAGAGCGTGTACCGCTCCCACGAGGTCCACTCCTTCACCCGGCGGTCGGACAGCGCCACCCGGCGCGGGCCGAGACGGTGCGCCTCGATGGTCCGTCCGGCGTCCACCGTCTCGGTGAGCATCGCGGCGACCGCCGCGTAACCGGCGGCCTCCGAGCGGTAGGCGGACGGTGCCCGCCGGAAGTACCAGCGGCAGCCAGTGACCAGGACCGGCAGTGCCACCAGCACGGCGAGTGCCAGCGGAGGAGCGGTGACGGTGAGCGCACCGATCAGCAGCCCGGTCCACACGACACCGATCGCCAGCTGGGGCACGGCCTCCCGCATCGCGTTGGCCAGCCGGTCGACGTCCGTGGTGATGCGGGAGAGCAGATCGCCGGTGCCTGCCCGCTCCAGTACGCCGGGCGGCAGCGCGACCGACCGCACGAGGAAGTCCTCGCGCAGATCGGCGAGCATCTGCTCACCGAGCATGGCGCCGCGCAGGCCCATGATCCGCACGAACACCGTCTGGATGATCAGCGCGACGCCGAACAGCACGGCGGTGCTCTCCAGATGGAGCTGCCGGGCGCCGCCGGAGAGGTCCTCCACCAGGCCGCCCAGCAGATACGGGCCGACCAGGGACGCGATGACCGCGATCGCGTTGGCCCCGACGAGCGCGGCGAACGCGCGGCGGTGCCGCTTCAGCAGCCGGCGGACGTAGGACCGTACGGTCGTGGGTGTGCCGACGGGCAGAGTGGCCGCCGTTTGCGGTGCCGCCGGGTCGTACGCCGGCGGCGCGACGCCGATCATGCTGACTCCTCGATCTCTGCGAATGCCCGCCGGGCATCCTCGGTGGGTTCCGCGCCGGCGGGTGGTGCCCCGGAGGGCTGCACGAGGGCCGGTGCGTCCTCGGTCTCACGGGTGACGACGGCGCGGTAGAGCGGGTCGTGATGCAGAAGTTCCCGGTGCGGTCCGACGGCCGCCACCGCTCCCTCGTGCACGAACACCACGCGGTCCGCATGGTCGAGCAGCAGCGGCGACGAGGTGAGAACCACCGTCGTGCGGCCCTCACGCAGCCGCTTGACGCCCTGCGCGATGCTGGCCTCGGTGTGCGAGTCCACGGCCGACGTCGGCTCGTCGAGGACCAGCGCCTCCGGGTCGGTCACCAGCGAGCGGGCCAGCGCCAGGCGCTGACGCTGCCCGCCGGACAGCGAACGCCCGCGTTCGGTGATCCGCGTGTCCATCGGGTCCGCACCCGTCTCGACGGACGCCTGGGCCAGTGCCTGCAGCACGTCGGCACACTCGGCGGCGGCCAGCGCGGCTCCGGCGGACACCGTGCCGGAGGACGGCACGTCCAGCAACTGGCGCAGGGTGCCCGAGAGCAGCACCGGGTCCTTGTCCTGGACGAGCACCGCGGTCCGGGCGGTGTCCAGCGGAAGCTCGTCGAGCGCCACTCCGCCGAGCAGGACCGACGGTGTCCTGTCCTCGGTCGCGGGATGCCCGCCCAGCCGCTCGGCCAGCCTGCCCGCCGCGTCCGGGTCCCCGCACACCACAGCGGTGAGAAGGCCCGCGGGGGCCAGCAGTCCGCTGGCCGGGTCGAAGAGGTCACCGCTCGGTGTGCCGCCCGCCGTGATCTCGTACGAGGTCCGCTCGAGCGCCAGCACGCGGGCCGCCCGCTTCGCGGAGGGCCGGGAGAAGGAGTACGCCATCGCGATCTCCTCGAAGTGCCGCAGCGGGTAGAGCAGCATCGCTACCGCGCTGTAGACGGTGACCAGCTGACCGACCCCGATACGGCCGTCGGCCGCCAGCCTCGCGCCGTAACAGACCACGCCGATCAGCAGCAGTCCCGGCAACAGCACCTGAATCCCCGAGATCAGGGACCACATCCGGGCGCTGCGCACAGCTGCCTCACGGACCTCCTGGGAGGCGCGCCGATAGCGTCCGAGGAAGAGCTCCTCGCCCCCGATACCGCGCAGGACCCGCAGCCCCGCGACGGTGTCCGATGCCAGCTCGGTGGCCCGGCCGGCCTTTTCACGCTGGATGTCGGCGCGTGCGGTGGCCCGGGAGAGCAGCGGCAGTACGGACAGGGCCAGTACGGGCATGGCGAGGGCCACCACCATGCCCAGCGAGGGCAGATACAGCACCAGGCCGGTGCAGATGATGAGCAGCGCGGTCGCTGCGGCGGTGAAGCGGGAGACCGCCTCGACGAACCAGCCGATCTTCTCGACATCGCCGGTGGATACCGCGACCACCTCGCCCGCCGCGACCTGACGGGTCAGCGCCGAGCCCAGCTCGGCGGTCTTGCGCGCCAGCAGCTGCTGGACGCGTGCCGCAGCGGTGATCCAGTTGGTGACGGCGGTGCGGTGCAGCATCGTGTCGCCGGCCGCGATGACCGCGCCGAGCAGCACCATCAGAGCGCCGGAGAGCGCGAGCCGGCTGCCGGAGCGGTCGATGACGGCCTGCACGGCGAAGCCGACGGCCAGGGGGAGCCCGGCGATTCCGCACTGGTGCAGCAGCCCCCAGGCAAGGGACTTGAGCTGCCCGGGGAGCTGATTGCGGCCGAGCCAGAAGAGGAAACGCGGACCTGACCGGACGTCGGGCTCGCCTGGATCTGGGTAGGGAAGATCGCGGATCTGCATGGCGTCCCAGGAATCGGTGGTTGGCGAAATCCGTGCAAGGTTCGCGCTTCGCCACTCCCCGGGGCAATCGATTTATGTGCCGGGCGCCGCCATTCAGCCGTCTGCGCACCGCCGCGGCGCGCCGTCCATCAGGGTGGCCAGCAGTTCGCCGAGCACCTCGCGCTGGTCGGCGGAGAGCGGGGCCAGGATCTCCTCGGCGGCCACTCGGCGTGCGTCGCGAAGCGCCCTGAGAGTGGCCCGGCCGTTGTCGGTGAGCTCGATCCGTACCACCCGGCGGTTGGTCGGATCAGGGACCCTGCGGACGCTGTCGCTCTCCTCGAGGGCGTCCACCAGGCTGGTCACGGCGCGCGGCACCACTTCCAGGCGCTCGGCGAGGTCGGCCATCCGGGGCGGCTCCGCGCAGTGGGACACGGTGCGCAGCAGACGGGACTGGGCGGGGGTGATGCCGACCGGTACCAGATGCTGCTTGTGGATACGGAAGAGCCGCCGGGTCAGCCGGAAGAGCTGCTCGGCGAGCAGGCCGTCGGCGTCGGACGCTCCGGAACGGGGGGGCATGCCGGAACAATATCAGGACCTAGTTCATTGTGAGTCAAGGTAACAGTGAGCTATGCTCCACCAGACTTGGCTCAGCACCAGGACAAAGTCCGCCGAATCCCCGTCGAAGGAGCTCATGAACCCCGAACGCATCAGCTGGACACCCCCGCCCCGTGAAGCCGGTCAGCCGCCCGCCGAGCTGCGGCGCATCGTCCGGCTCTTCCACCCCTACCGCGCCCGCCTGGCAGTCGTCGGGCTGCTCGTCGGCGCATCGTCGCTGGTCTCGGTCGCCTCACCCTTCCTGTTGCGGGCGATCCTCGACACCGCCATTCCGCAGGGGCGCACCGGCCTGCTGAGTCTGCTCGCCCTGGGCATGATCGCCACCGCGGTCGTCAACAGTGTCTTCGGTGTCCTGCAGACTCTCATCTCGACCACGGTCGGCCAGCGCGTCATGCATGACCTGCGCACGGCCGTCTACCGCCAGCTCCAGCGGATGCCGCTGGCGTTCTTCACCAAGACACGCACCGGTGAGGTCCAGTCCCGGATCGCGAACGACATCGGCGGTATGCAGGCGACGGTCACCTCCACCGCGACGTCCCTGGTCTCCAACCTCACCGCGGTGGTCGCCACGATCGTCGCGATGCTCGCCCTCGACTGGCGGCTCACCGTCGTCTCGCTGCTGCTGCTCCCGGTCTTCGTCTGGATCAGCCGCAGGGTCGGCCGCGAACGCAAGAAGATCACGACACAGCGTCAGAAGCAGATGGCGGCGATGGCGGCCACCGTCACCGAATCACTGTCCGTCAGCGGCATCCTGCTCGGCCGCACCATGGGCCGCGCCGACTCGCTCACCCGGAGCTTCGCCGAGGAGTCCGAACAGCTGGTCGATCTCGAAGTCCGCTCCAGCATGGCCGGACGCTGGCGCATGTCGACCATCGGGATCGTCATGGCGGCCATGCCGGCCGTCATCTACTGGGCGGCGGGTCTGTCCCTCCGAGCGGGCGGTCCCGCCGTCTCGATCGGCACCCTCGTCGCGTTCGTCTCGCTCCAGCAGAGCCTCTTCAGACCGGCGGTCAGTCTGCTGTCGACCGGTGTGCAGATGCAGACGTCGCTGGCCCTGTTCCAGCGGATCTTCGAGTACCTGGACCTTCCGGTGGACATCACCGAGCCCGGGCAGCCGGTGCCTCTCCCGAAGGTCCGCGGTGAAGTGCGCTTCGAGGGAGTCGAGTTCGCCTACGACGAGAAGGCCGGCCGCACCCTCCGGGGCATCGACGTCACGGTGCCAGCCGGCGGCAGCCTGGCGGTCGTCGGCCCCACCGGCTCGGGCAAGTCCACACTCAGCTGTCTGGTGCCCCGGCTCTACGACGTGACGGGCGGCCGGGTCACCCTCGACGGGGTCGATGTGCGCGACCTCGACTTCGCCACGCTGGCGAGCGCCGTGGGGGTCGTATCGCAGGAGACCTACCTCTTCCACGCATCGGTCGCCGAAAATCTTCGCTTCGCCAGGCCGGAGGCCACGGACGCGGAGCTGGAACAGGCCACGAGGGCGGCACAGATCCATGACCACATCGCCTCGCTGCCCGACGGATACGACACCCTGGTCGGTGAGCGCGGTTACCGCTTCTCCGGCGGTGAGAAGCAGCGGCTGGCCATCGCACGTACGATCCTGCGCGACCCGCCGGTCCTGATTCTGGACGAGGCGACGAGTGCCCTGGACACCCGTACCGAACACGCGGTCCAGCAGGCCATCGACGGCCTTTCTGCCGGCCGGACCACCATCACGATCGCGCACCGGCTCTCCACGGTCAGGGATGCCGATCAGATCGTCGTGCTGGACGCCGGAGAGGTCGCGGAGCGGGGCACACACGAGGAGCTGCTCGCCCTGGACGGACGGTACGCCGCGCTCGTGCGCCGTGACGGTGAGCTGACACCGACCGCGTGAGTGCGCACGGCGTGCCGCGCCGCGGCAGCTCCGTGCTGCCGGAAAGCCGGCCGCGGCGATGTCCGGGCGTCAGACGGTCACCGGGGTGCGTGCGAGCAGCTGCTCGATGTCGCGGACTGCGCTCCGTCCCGCCCGGTTGGCGCCGATGGTCGAGGCCGATGGGCCGTAACCGACCAGGTGGACCCGCTCGTCCCGCACGGCACGGGTGCCGTCCATCCGGATGCCGCCGCCCGTTTCGCGGAGCCTGAGCGGTGAGAGGTGGTCGATGGCCGCTCGGAAACCGGTCGCCCAGAGAATGATGTCCGCCGCTGCGGTGCGCCCGTCGTCCCACGCCACTCCGCCCGGTGTGATCCGGTCGAACATCGGCAGCCGGTCGAGGGTGCCGTTCGCCCGGGCGGCCCGGATCGCATCGTTCACCGGGAGCCCCGTCACCGAGACCACGCTCTGCGGAGGCAGCCCCCGGCTCACCCGCTCCTCCACCGCGGCGACAGCGGCCCGCCCCCACTCCTCGTTGAACGGCTCGTCCCTGAACACCGGGGGGCGTCGCGTCACCCACGTCGTACCGGCGGCCACTTCGGCGATCTCCAGCAGGTGCTGGGTGCCCGAAGCCCCGCCGCCCACCACCACGACGTGCCGTCCGGCGAACGCCTCAGGACCTGGATAGTCCGCGGTGTGCAACTGCCGCCCGGCGAAGGTCTCCTGCCCCGGATAGCGGGGCCAGAACGGCCGGTCCCAGGTGCCGGTCGCATTGATCAGCGCGCGGGTGGACAGCACCCCGTCCGTGGTCGTCACCAGCAGTCGCCGGTCACCCCCGTCACGCACCTCGGTCACCCCGACCGGCCGGCGCACCCGCAAGCCGAAGGCCTCCTCGTAGGCCGCGAAATACTCGGAGATCACCTCCGACGACGGACGGGTGCCGTCGGTACCGGTGAGCTCACGGCCCGGCAGCGAGTGCATCCCGTGGACCTTGCCGTAGGTCAGCGACGGCCAGCGGAACTGCCAGGCGCCGCCCGGCCGCGGTGCGTGGTCGAGCACGACGAAGTCCTGGTCGGGCACCAGCCCTGCTCGCCGCAGATGGTAGGCACCCGACAGTCCCGCCTGCCCGGCGCCGATGACCACCACGTCCACTTCCCGCTGCCCGAAATCGTTCACGATTCACCCAACAGCTGCGCCGGTCCGGGTCTTCCCGGGCCGGTACCCCGCGGAACGATGGGCAGGCGGGCGGGCAGGCAGAACCACCGAACGGGAGAGAGGATGGGACGCATGCCCGATGACAGCTTCACCACCCGCATCCTTCACATCGAGACCGGCTCCGCCGAAAGCGTGAGGGACCTGACCGGCGACTGCGAACAGTTTCTCCGGGAGGCGGCAGCAGGCGGCGACGGGCTGCTCAATATCTTCGTCCCGCACGCCACAGCCGGTATCGCCATCATCGAGACCGGCGCCGGCAGCGACGAAGATCTGCTGGCCGCACTCCACGGGCTGCTGCCCGCCGACGACCGCTGGCAGCACCGGCACGGCAGCCCCGGGCACGGCAGGGACCACGTCCTGCCCGCCTTCGTGGCGCCGCACGCCACGCTGCCGGTGATCGGCGGCAGGCTCGAACTGGGTACCTGGCAGTCGGTGTGCCTGGTGGACACCAACATCGACAACGCCAACCGTCAGGTGCGGTTGAGCTTCCTGGGGTGAGCCTGGGCCGGCGCTTGCACCTGTTCGACCATGCCGGCCGGTTCCCGCGGCTGCTCGGCGCCCACATCATGCTGTGGTCGCCGAGCGCGCCTCGACGCGGCCGTCGGGTGGTGGCGTGCGGGGGTCAGCGCAGGCCGGCGAAGAGATCGTTCTCGGGTACGGCCGCGCCGGTGGTGTCCTGGACCCGCACGAAGGTCTCGACGCCCATCAAGTCGGTGAACCTCTCCTGGCCCATCTTGAGGAAGAAGATGTTCTCGCCCTGGCTGGCGTGTGCGGCCAGCGCATCGAACTTCTGGCCGCCGAACGTGGCGGTGTCCACCCAGGTGGTGATCTCCTCATCGGGGAGTCCGATCTCGGCCATCGCTTCGGCCTCGGCAGGATCCGGCTCCGGGAAGTCCTCCCCGAACTCGCGCAGGACCTCCCCGAACCGCTGCATCATCGAGCGGGGCGCCGTGGTCCAGTACACCTTCGGCGTCAGCGTGGTCATCTCCAGCGCTGCCATGGTGATGCGGTTGGCCTGGATGTGGTCGGGGTGGCCGTAGAAGCCGTTCTCGTCGTATGTCACGACCACATCGGGTCGGTAGCGCCGCATGAGTTCCGCGAGCCGTGCAGCGCCTTCCTTCACCGGGGTCTGCCAGAACGCCCCGGGGGCGTCGTTGCTCGGCCAGCCCATCATCCCGGAGTCGGCGTAGTCCAGCGTCTCCAGATCGCTGACCTTCAGGACGTCGCAGCTCGCCTCGAGTTCTCGACGCCGCATCGCGGCGACGGCTGCCGGGTCGTGCCCGGGATGGCCTGGTTTGACGCCCCCCGGGCCGTCGCCGCAGCTGCCGTCCGTACACGTCACAAGGACTGTGCGGATGCCCTCCGCCGCGTACCGCGCGAGGACGCCTCCCGTTCCCGTTGCCTCATCGTCGGGGTGGGCGTGGACCGCCATGAGCGTCAAGGTCCCGTCCTTCATGAAACGTCCTCCTGTGGGAAAAGGCCTGGATACGAGTCCGCAGCGGGCGTAGCGCGAACCCGGGGCCCGGATCACGCCGCGCCCGCGCAGCGCCGGTCCCGGTCCCTCGGCCGGTGCAACATCTTCGGTCCGACAGCTGTTCCCGCGGCTGCTCGCCGAGGGTAGCCGTGTGCGTACTGAGCGAGGGAGCGCCCGGCTGGGGGACCGAGTGGAGCGGGTGGTCCGAGCTGCCGTAAACGCGCGGGCAGCGCGGCGGCCCGGAAGTGGGAGGTCACTGCGTCGTCCGCGTCGCCGGCTCCGTTGACCGCGGCTGAGCGGCCGTGCGACGGTGAGACCGCGTTGCCCCTCCTGCCTGCCCCGGGCCCGCGCGATCACGGCCCGCCTCGAGAACTGGAACCGGATCACTGTGACGCTCGGAAACGCTCACTCGCCTCAGTCCATGGACCGCAGTCTCACCTCCGCGCAACTCGACGTATTCGACAAGGAGTTCGCCTCCCGGCCGGCGAACCGGCTGATGCAGAACGCCGTGACCCAGACGCCCGTGGACGACATCGCCCTGGACCGGCGGATCGTGACCGCTGCCGACCACTCGGTCTCCCATCACCTGGACGCCTGGAAGGTCACCAACCAGAAGAAGAGCGGCCGCTGTTGGATGTTCGCCGGACTGAACCTGCTGCGCGCCGGTGCCGCACGGAAGCTCGGTGTCAAGGATTTCGAGTTCTCGCAGAACTATGTGCTCTGGTGGGACAAGTTCGAGCGGGCGAACCACTTCCTGGAGAGCATCGTCGAGACCTCCGGCCGTGACGTCGACGACCGGACGGTGGCGCACCTGCTCGGGGACCCCATCAGCGACGGCGGCCAGTGGAACATGTTCGTGGCGCTGGTCGCCAAACACGGCCTCGTGCCGAAGTCGGCGATGCCGGAGACGGACAGCTCGTCGGCGACGGGGCCGATGAACCGCGCCCTGAAGAGTCTGCTTCGCCGGGGCGCCCGCGACCTGCGCCGCATGGCGTCCGAGGGCGTCGAGGCACAGCGCGTGCACAAGGGGGAGGTGCTGGCCGCCGTTCACCGGGTGCTCAGCATTCACCTCGGCACCCCGCCGCAGCGGTTCCTGTGGCAGTGGCGTGACAAGGACCAGGAGTTCCACCGCGACGGCTGGATGACGCCTACCGAGTTCGCCGCCTCGTACGTGCAGATACCCCTCGACGAGTACGTGTGTCTCGTCCACGACCCGAGGGAGTCGAGTCCGGCCGGCCGGACCTTCACCGTCGAGTATTTGGGCAATGTCGTCGAGGCTCCGCCGGTGGTCTACCTCAATGTGGAGATGGACCTGCTCAAGCGTCTCAGCATGGACTCCCTCGTGGGCGGCGAGGCCGTCTGGTTCGGCTGCGACGTCGGCCGGATGATGCGTGCGGACGTCGGGCTCTGGGACGCCGCCCTCTACGACTACGAGGCGGTGTACGACGCGTCGTTCGAGATGGACAAGGCGGCCCGGCTCGTCCACCACGAGACCCAGATGACGCACGCCATGCTGTTCACCGGCGTGGACGTGGTGGACGGCGCTCCGCGCCGCTGGCGGGTCGAGAACAGCTGGGGTGACGAGAAGGCCGACAAGGGCTTCTGGACGATGAACGACTCGTGGTTCGGCGAGCATGTCTTCGAGGTCGCGGTGCGGCGTTCGGCGCTGCCGCCGGAGCTGGCAGCCGTCCTCGGCGAGCCGCCGATCGTCCTGCCGGCCTGGGACCCCATGGGTGCGCTCGCACGGTGAGACCTCGCCTGCGCGCGGGTGGCCGACCGACTCGTGGCCCATGGGGTCCAGCGGGGTGGTGGGCAGGGTTCAGTCCACGCGCTGGGCCAGCCGCTCACTGATGGCCTGCCACGGCTGGCGCAGTCGGGGGTGGGTGCGGCGGACCAGGTTCTGCATGACGACGCGTCCTCCACTCCTGGCGCGAAGAGTCAATCCTGCCGTGGCCAGGGGGGCGGAGGCACCGACGCAGGCGACCGGGTGACCCCATGAGCAACCCGGTCATTCCACACGTCAACGCCGACGGGGTCGGCCACCATGCGGGGCCGGCCCCACTGACCTGCATGGTGGCCGACCACGCTCCTCACTGCGTCCGTCGTCTCTGGCTCTGGCGCCGCACGTACAGACGGTTGCCCTTCGGGCCAGTCCACTCCAGGCGTACGACGCCGGCCACCGCGGCGTCACCTGTGCGGGACGGGTCGGCCCAGTAACCGGAGGCCGGGTTGCGGAAGAAGGTCGCCCACAGGGCTCCGTCGCGGTCCGTGAAGAAGTTGTTGTGCCCGGCGCCCACGCCCGCGGTCCAGCGCGCGGAGTACGGCCCTTCGAAATGGTCCGCGACGGCGACGACCGCGTCGTACTGGTACTGCGTCCGGCCAGTGCCCGCCGCTTCGTAGGCGTAGCGCGGGCTGCCGTAGGCATCGATCGAAGTACGGTCCCACGCGGCGTGCACCAGGTAGTACTTGCCGCCGTGCTTGAAGACGTACGCCCCCTCGAGGTACGGCTCCGGCGTGTACGGCGTCTGCTGGAACGCCGGCAGGCCGGTCGTCGGGACGATGTCCTCCATGTCGTCGCGGAACTTGGCGTAGAGGTTGTTGTGCAGCACCAGCCACGCGTCGGCTCCCTCCGAGAAGAGGCCGCCGTCGATGTGGTGGTACGCGCCGGGCTTGATGAACGAGGGTCCGCCGATGAACGAGTCACCGAAGGGCTTTTCGAGGTTTCCCTCGGCGAGGCGGTACGGGCCCGCGACCCCGCCCTCGCTCACCAGCAGGAACGAGCCGACCTTCTGGGAGTGGTCGCCCATGCACGCGACGATGTACCACGTGCCGCGGAAGTAGTGCAGTTCGGGGGCCCACGCCTCGCCGCGCTTGCCGAACTGGTCGTCGTACCAGTACTCCTGCCACGGGGCGACGACCGTGCGGCCGGGGCGGTTCTCCCCGACGAACTCGGGTGACCACACCTTTCCGTGCTCGGCGCCTGGCCGGATGCCGGTGGTGTCGGCCAGTTGCCAAGGGCCGTGCAGAGACCGTGCCGTCCACACGAAGATGCCGTCGTTCCAGGGGCCGGCCACTGCGAGGCCGGGCACGCGGGTGGTGCCGGTGGCGACGTAGAGCGGGCGGCCGTCGACGACGAAGCAGTTGACGTAGGTGTCGCGCATCCAGACGCGGCCCGACTCCTTGTCCCGGGAACGGAGTTCGAGGGGGAGGACGAAGGAGTTGTCCTCGCGCGGCCACAAGTCCCGGCGGGCGTCCGCGAGTCCGTAAGACTCGGGCTCGGACCAGTTCGACGGGTAGTGCGTGGTCGGGTGAGCCGTCGGGTGCGGCTGCGCGTGCGCGGGCAGCGCCTGGGCAGTGGCAGTGGCAGTGGCCGTGGGCAGGGCGGCCACTCCCATGGATCCGGCTATGCCGGCCAGCATGGACCGGCGGCCGAGGTGCGTTCCGTTCTCGGATCTCGTCATCCGTCTGTCTCCTTCGTGGTCAAGGGGATGTGGCGTGCTGTCGGCATGCGGTTCATGGTCGTCCGGCCTCGGAGGGCGCTTCGGGCCCGTCGGACTCGAAGGCGGAGAGTGTGGTGTCGTAGTCCGTCTCCACGTCGTACATCGGCGTCATCCAGTGGTAGAAGTTGTCGCCACGCTCGCGGAGCAGGTCGTACAGCCGCCGGGTCAGTGCCGTGCGTACGCCGAGCAGTTCCGGGTGGCCGTAGCGGTTGTGCAGCTCGTCGGGATCGGCATCGAGGTCGTACAGCTCGTTGCAGGACTCGGGGTTGATCACCAGCTTGTGGGTTCTGGTGCGCAGCATCCGCTGCGGGTACGGGAAGTGGTGACCATGGAACTCGGCGAGATGGTGCTCGTCCCACTGCGGGTGCTCACCGCGTACGAGGGGCAGCAGGCTGCGGCTGTCCACGGCCGGCTCCGTCTCGCTGCCCGCCAGATCGAGGATGGTGGCGGTGCAGTCGGTGAGGGAGACGAACTCCTCACGCACCTGGCCCTGCGGGGCGCCCGGGACCTTCAGCAGCCCAGGGATGCGGTAGATGTCCTCGTACATCGCCGGCCCCTTGTCGTGCAGCCGGTGGGCACCGGTGAACTCGCCGTGATCGGCGGTGAAGAAGACCGCCGTCCGGTCATCGAGCCCCAGTTCACGCATGGCGCCGAGGATGCGGCCGATCTGCTCGTCGACGAGCGTGACGTAGCCCCAGTAGACGGCGATCAGCTTCCGCGACTCCTCCAGCTCCATGGTGTCGAAGGCCCATAGCTTGCTGTAGTTCTGCTGGACGGTCGGTTTCGCCGCGAAGGTCTCGCTCACGGAGGCGGGCAGTTCGACCAGCCCGGGGTCGTACATGTCGTAGTACGCGTCCGGGAGGATGTACGGCAGGTGCGGACCGAAGAAGTGGGTGGCCAGGAAGAACGGCGCCCCGTCACCGTGGTCCTCCTGCGCGGCGAAGCGATGGAGCATCTCGATGGTGCGCGTGGCGAGGTAGTACTCGAAGGTGGCTTCGACCGGCTGGTGGAGGCGGGCGGCAAGCAGGTTCCCTGGGCTGCCGTTGGGCGTGGTGCCCCGCACCGGATCCGTGATGCGGTACGGGGGCAGGCTGTTCTCCGCCAGGTAGGCGAGGTAGTCGGGGTGGTCCACGGGGTTGTGCCAGCCGACCAGGTCGGGGCCCTCGAAGCCGTAGTCGGCGGCGGTGCGCCGTACCCCGCCGTGCCACTTGCCGAGCAGGCCCAGGTTGTAGCCCTCGGAGCGCAGTTGCTCGGAGAAGGTGAACTGGCCGTCGGAGAGGTCCTCGAGATAGCCGACGTTGCGCTCGTAGTTGGCAAGCAGCCTGTGCCGGAACGGAGCCGCCCCGGTGAGCAGGCTGGCGCGCGCCGGGGTGCAGATCGCGGTAGGGGTGTAGAAGCTGTCGAACCTGGTTCCCTCGTCCGCGAGCCGGTCGAGGTTCGGGGTGTGCGTGTGCGGATTGCCGTACGCGCCCAGGGTGTCCACCCGGTGCTGGTCGGTCATCAGGAAGAGCATGTTGCGGCGCACGGAGGGCCTTTCGGGTCGGTCCGGCTCGCACGTCGGGCCGGGGCGGGCGGACGCACCGGACGTCGGTATTTCGGGCACGCCGTCATGACGCCTCGACAGGAGCCGCTTCGGCAGGGCCGGTGCGGCTTCTGGTGCGTGCTCGACGGTGCCGTGCGACGCATGCTCCGGCCCGGCGATGATTTAAGTCAAGAGTGTGGACTCAAATCGTGCGGAGGTACTCCACCAAGGCGCGCAGCCACCGTTCCTCGGTGCTGAAGAGTCGCGGGGCGGGGTGCCAGGCGCGCCTGCGCCGTACACGTCAGCAGGTCAGGGCGGTGCCGATGCAAGAGCCAGTGACACGCGGCGTTCATATGAATAATTTGTTTCGAGTCATTGACGAAAATACTCGGCGCTCACATGCTGTCCTGCATGCATGAACACGACGGTCCGCTGACGCGCCTCCGCCGCAGCCATGAGCAAGCGGTTCTTGAACTGCTCCGCAGGCACGGCCCGCTGAGCCGCGGCGAGTTGGGCGACCGCAGCGGGCTGTCCCGCACCACGCTCCACGACATCGTCGCCGGGCTGGTGGGCAATGGCTCCGTGGTCCCCGGCACACCGCATGTCGAGGTACGCAAGCGCGGCCGGCCGGTGGAGAAGCTCAGCCTCAACCCTGCCGCCGGCGAGGCGGTCGGCATCGACTTCGCGCGCCGCGCCGTGCATGTCGCAGCCGTCAACTTCGCCCATGAGGTGATCGGTTCGGCGAGCGAGGCACATGCCGCGGACCTGTCCTGGCCCGAGCGGATCGACATCGCCGGACGTCTTCTCGCCTCGTCGGCCACCGTCCAACTCGACGCGCTCAGCGCGATCGGCGTCGGTGTGGTCGGACCGATCACCGACCCCGGCGGCGAGAACGCCCGTGCGCAGGGCATCGAGGGCCTGCCGGACCTGCTGCGCAAGCAGTTCGGTGTGCCGGTACTCCTGGACAACAACACCCGGCTCGCCGCGCTCGCCGAGGCGGTGTGGGGTGCGGCGGCGGACAGCAGCGACGTGCTCTACCTGCGGCTGTCGCACGGCGTCGGTGGCGGCCTGGTCGTGGGCGGCGCGCTGCACCGCGGCCGCAACGGCCTGTCCGGCGAGTTCGGGCACATCACCGTGGACCCGGCCGGCAGGCCGTGCGACTGCGGCGGGACCGGCTGTCTGGAGACCCGTGCCTCGCTCGACGCGGTGTTGCACCGCTACCGCGAAACCGGCGGCAGGGCCGATGGCCTCGCCGGATTCCTCGACGCGGCCGACGCCGGCGAACCGACCGCCCTGAAGGTGCTGGAGCGCGTCGGCAACGACGTCGGCGGGGTGCTTGCCGCGGTCTGTCATGCCGTCGGCCCGGGCGTCATCGTCATCGGCGGTGAGCTGGCGGAAGCCGGCCCGGCGCTGCTCGAGCCGGTCGAACGGGCCCTGCGGCAGCACCTGATGCCGATGGCCCGCCCACACGTGGACGTACGGCGCGCGACGCTCGGCGATGCCGGAAGCGCGCTGGGCGGCATCGCCCTCGTTCTCCATGAATCCCCTCTGCTCTCCCACTACCCGCAGCCCGTCCCCGAGGAGAACGCGTGAAGCCACCAGCGAGGAATCCATGGCTGTGATCGCTCCTGCCGAGAAAACCGCCGCCGAAGGGCAGCGGCAACCGCGCCGTTCCCGGCACCGGCCCCTGCTTCTCAACGCTGTCGCAGTGGCGGCAGGCATCGCCGTCTGGGGCGTCGTGGCCGCCCTGCATCTGGTCGAGAACCTGCCCGCGCCGACGGCGGTGGCGAAGAGGGCCGGGGACATGATCTCCGACGGCACCCTGGCGTCCGATACGTTCGCCAGCCTGCGCCGGGTCTTCCTCGGCTACGCCCTCGGCGTGGTTGCGGCCGTCCCGGTCGGCTTCCTCATGGGCTGGTACCCCACCGTGCGCGCCCTGATCGAGCCGTACATCCAGTTCTTCCGCACCATCCCGCCGCTCGCGCTCATTCCACTTGCGGTCGTACTGCTGGGGATCGGCGAGGTACCGAAGATCGCCGTGATCTTCCTGGCCTCGTTCATGTCCTGTGTCCTCTCCTCCTTCCAGGGCGTCATCGACGTCGACAGGACACTCATCAACGCGGCCCGGGTGCTCGGCGCCTCGGACCGCACCATCTTTGCCAAGGTGGTCGTCCCGGCCTCCACGCCGTTCATCCTCGTCGGCATGCGGATCGGCCTCGGTGCGTCCTGGGCCACCGTGGTCGCCGCCGAACTCATCGGCGCACAGGAGGGGTTGGGCTATCGGATGCAGAAGGCGTCCACCTGGTTCGACATGGACGCGATCTTCGTGTCCCTGATAACCATCGGCGTGCTCGGGCTCGTCATGGACCGGCTGCTGCTGCTGGCCGAACGACGCCTCACCGGCTGGCAGGAGCGACGATGAACAGCAAGATCACTTTCCGTGACGTGGTAAAGACGTTCCCGCTGAAGGGCTCGTCCTTCACCGCGCTCGGCGGGGTGAGCCTGGACATCGCGGACCAGGAGTTCGTCACCGTTGTGGGTCCGTCCGGCTGCGGCAAGTCCACCCTCATGAGCATGGCCGCAGGGCTGCAGGCACCCGACTCGGGCAGTGTCCTGGTCGACGGAACACCGGTGTCAGGACCCGGCCCCGACCGGGGGGTGATCTTCCAGCAGTACGCCCTCTTCCCCTGGCTGACCGTGCGGCAGAACGTGGAGTTCGGGCTCAGGATCGCCTCCGTACCAGCCGCCGAGCGACACCGGCGCACCGAGCAGGCCATCAGCCTCGTCGGCCTGAACGAGTTCGCCGAGGCCCTGCCCAAGACCCTCTCGGGAGGAATGAAACAGCGTTGCGCCATCGCCCGTGCGTACGCGGTCGATCCCCAAGTGCTGCTGATGGACGAGCCCTTCGGGGCGCTTGACGCCCTGACCCGGGTGCAGCTGCAGGATCAGCTGCTGCAGACCTGGAGCCAGGAGAAGCGCACCGTGCTGTTCATCACCCACGACGTGGACGAAGCCGTCTACCTCGCCAGCCGGGTCGTCGTCATGGCCGCCCGGCCCGGCCGCATCCACCGCGTCATCGACGTGGATCTGCCCTACCCCCGGACCGAGGAAATCCGGCTCTCGCCCGAGTTCCTCCACGTCCGCAACAAAGTGTGGACCTCCGTGTACCACCAGGAAGCCCCGCCCCGGGCGGCCTGACCCGTCATCTCCCGGGGCCCTCGCACTGGGCCTCGTACAAGAACTTCGCAGCATCAACCCGCGCACAACCGCGAGAGGAAATTCCAGCATGCCCAGAAAGTCGATCAGGCACGCCGTCACGGCGCTGCCCCTCGCGTTCCTGCTTTCGCTGTCCCTCAGCGCCTGCTCCGGCAGCGCTTCCGAGGACGACAGCACGGTCCGGTTCGGCTATATCGGCGACTACAACGGGGCCGGCCTGCTGGCGATCGCCGACAAACAGGGGCTGTGGAAGAAGGCGGGACTGACCGCACAGGTGAAGGCGTTCAACAACGGTCCCGTGCAGGTCCAGGCCCTCAGCGCCGGTGACCTCGACTACGGCTACATCGGTCCCGGCGCGATGTGGCTGCCCGCCTCGGGCAAGGCCAAGATCATCGCCATCGACACGCTCACGTACGCGGACCGGGTCATCGGCCGGCCCGGCATGACATCCATGAAGGACCTCAAGGGCAAGCGGGTCGGCGTACCCGAGGGCACCTCCGGCGACATGGTCCTCAACATCGCTCTGGAGAAGGCCGGGATGACCGTGAACGACATCGACAAGGTCAACATGGACCCGTCCACCATCGTCTCCGCCTTCTCCTCCGGAAAGATCGACGGCGCCGGCTTCTTCTACCCCGCCATCGACACCATCAAGAAGAAGGTTCCGGGCCTTGAGGAGATAGCCAGTACCAAGGACACCGGGGACGCCTTCCCCACCGCGTTCGTCGCGGGCAACAAGGTGCCCGGCGCGAAGAACAGCAAAGTGATCAAGGTGCTGCAGCAGGCCAACGACTGGCGCAAGCAACACCCCGAAGAGACCATCGCACTCACCGCCAGGATGCTCCAGGTCACCGAAGCCCAGGCCAAGGCCGACGCCTCTCATGTCGAGACACTGTCCACCGCAGACCTGGCCGCGAAGACCAAGGGCGGCGAGGTGAACGAATGGCTGAAGAAGTTGGGCGAGTTCTTCGTCCGCAACAAGCAGCTGGACCACAACCCGGACCCCAGTGACTACTACGACGGCGATCTCTACGGGCAGGCCTACGGTAAGTAGCCTTTGATGACGAAACGATCTTCCCTTGCGTGACACAAGCCTCCCCCCAGCAATTGACGACATCCGCAGGACAGCCATGAGCAGCACCGCCGACACCGCGGGGCGCGGCACGCAGCCGGGCAAGATGAGCTGCTGCGCCCCCTCCGGGCCGAAGCCGCAGGCACGCGATATCCCGGACCCACCCCGAAATGGGGATCGTTCCGCCACGGCTGCGCTGCGCCCTCCCGCCGAATACGCCGACCGGTTGACCCTTCCCGGGGGAACCTTCCGCATGGGCGGCGAGGACGCGGACGCAAACCCCGGTGATGGCGAAGGGCCCGTACGCGGCGTATCGGTCGCGCCCTTCGCCATGGACGCCTACGCGGTCACGAACGCCCGCTTCGCCGCCTTCGTCGAGGAGACCGGCTACCGCACCGAAGCGGAGGGGTTCGGCTGGAGCTACGTCTTCGCGAAGTTCCTGCCGGGTTCCCTGCGCAAGACGTCACCACGCCCTCCGGCAACCCCCTGGTGGTGCGGTGTCCAAGGCGCCGCCTGGAACAGGCCGGAAGGGCCGGACAGCCGACTGGACGGCCGCTGGGACCACCCCGTGATCCACGTGACGTGGCGGGACGCGACCGCCTTCTGCCGGTGGGCCGGGGGGCGGCTGCCCACCGAGGGGGAATGGGAGTACGCCGCACGCGGGGGCCTGGAACAGGCGCGATACCCCTGGGGCGACGAACTCACGCCGGACGGGGAGCATCGCTGCAACATCTGGCAGGGCACCTTCCCTTTCCGCAATACCCAAGCCGATGGCTTCGCCGGTACCGCTCCCGTGCACGCCTTCGCCCCCAACGGGTTCGGCCTCTACAACGTTGCGGGAAATGTCTGGGAGTGGTCCGCCGACCCCTGGCAAGACGAAGATCCCGAACGCCGCGCCATGCGGGGCGGCTCCTACCTCTGCCACGACTCGTACTGCAACCGGTATCGCGTCGCCGCCCGGACCGCGAACACCGTCGACAGCTCGGCGGGCAACCTCGGGTTCCGTATGGCCTGGGACGCCGGCTGACACCGAGCGAGCGACACGGCTCCCAGGATCAACGGCCGTGCCCGCGCGTCGTGTCAGTCTCGGGGCAGGAGACTGCCGAGCGGTCGCCCACCGTTCGTGGCGGGGCTTCGTCGTGTGCGGCACGGGGAGCAGAGCAGCCCTGGGCTGCCTGTTCGTCACCCGCTTCGCTCTGCCGTACTGCCCTGCGGCTAGTTTGTGTGCAGGACAGGTACGCAGGCCCGTGGTGGCAGAGGTGCACGGGGGACGGGAGGTCGGGAAGAGTGTCGCTGCGCGAAGGTGATCCAGCCGAGATCGGCGGCTATCCGCTTGAGGCGCGGCTCGGCTCGGGTGGCATGGGCACCGTCTTTCTGGCCCGTACGAGCTCGGGGCGACCTGTCGCGATCAAACTGATCCACCAGCAGTTCGCGGCGGACGACGAGTTCCGCATCCGTTTCCGGCAGGAGGTGGCGGCGGCGAGGCGGGTGAGCGGCGCGTTCACCGCCGCCGTGGTCGACGCTGCCCCTGAGGCCGAGCAGCCGTGGATGGCGACGACCTATATCGAGGGGCACACGCTCGCCCAGCACGTCGCCGCGAAGGGCCCGCTGAACGGAGCGGAGCTCAAGAGGCTCGCCATCGGGCTGACGGAGGCGCTGCGCGACATCCACCGGGTGGGGGTCGTCCACCGTGACCTGAAGCCCTCGAACGTCGTGCTCTCGCCCGAGGGCCCGCGCGTCATCGACTTCGGCATCTCGCGCGCCGCGGACCAGCAGACGCTGACGATGACAGGGCGGGTCATCGGTACGCCGCCCTTCATGTCGCCGGAGCAGTTGCAGGCTCCGCGTGGTGTGGGTCCGCGGTCCGATGTCTTCTCGCTGGGGACGCTGCTGGTGTACTCAGCGACGGGCCACGGGCCCTTCGACGCGGACAGCCCCTACATGACGGCGTATCAGGTGGTGCACGAGGAGCCGTTGCTGGGTGCCGTACCGGTGGCCTTGCGCGCCGTCGTCGAGTCGTGCCTGGACAAGGAGCCCGAGGCGCGCCCCTCGGCGGACGAACTCCTCGTGCTGCTGCGGGACCTGCCGGCCGACCTCGGTGGGACCGAGGCGAACGGGGCGGGCGCGAGCCGCACCCGCGACATGATCACCCAGCATCACTTCCCGACGCGGGCCACCCCGGCGCCGGCTGCTCCGACCACCTTCCCGGCCGGTCCCGATCCAGGGAGCACCGGCACTCCCATCGGCCGTCTGCGTCGCCGATGGCGTCCTGTGCTCGCGGCCGGGGTCGCGGTGGCAGCGATCGGCGGGGGAGTCACCGCACTGCAGGCAGGCGACTTCGGGGGGAACAGCGGCGGCGACAAGGGCAACGGCGTTGCGGCGTCGGGTGCCGCACTTCCGGACGGCTTCCACCCATGGCGCAAGACCGTGCAGGGCGGCCGCCAGGACATTCCCGACGAGCTGCGATGCGTCGCCCACGGCGACGCGCTGTTCTGCGGGGGCGGCGGTGTTGTCGCGACCCGCATCAGGGCCCGGGACGGCTCGCGGGTGTGGACGGCGAAGAGCCCGGGCGTCCCCGTCCAGGGCATGCACATGGTGGGCGCCACCGACGACACGGTGCTCGGTTACCGCTTCGCAGCCCAGAACGCCCCGCAGAACCCTCCCAGCGAGGTGGTGGCCATCGACGCGAACACCGGCCGGGAGTTGTGGTCCGTGCCGTCCGGCGCCCAGTCGATGGCCGTCACGGGCCGGACTCAGGACGCCCTTGTGGTCGGCTCCGCCGTCGTGACGGTCAACGCTTCCAACTCCCGCTTCGAGGCCCGCGAGGCGCACAGCGGTGACATCACCTGGACGACGCCGTTCCCGGCGGGTACGCAGTGCGCACCCGTCCCGGTTGGCCCACGGCTCTTCGCGATGTGCGCGACGGATGCGGAGGTGGATTCCTCAGAGGTGCGCCACTCCACCCTGTACGCGGTCGATCGCGCATCGGGGACACTGGGCAGGCCCATCGCGGTCAACGGCCCCGCCGTGCCGATGGGTGTCGCCAACGGCAGACTCGTACTTTTGCAGGGACGCATGGAGGGAACGGCGCTGGCCGGCTACGACGGGGTGGCGCGGGTCGACCCGGCCTCGCGGAAGGTCACGTACTCCGGCCTGGCCACCACGTACGCGGGGACGCCCGGCATGGCGGACGGCACCGTCTACGTGAGCGGGCAGACCGGTCTCGTCACAGCGCTCGACCCCGCGACCGGCCGGAAGAAGTGGTCGCGGCAGACGGACGTGGAGGGCGCGTCGGGTCCCGTTGCGGGGGCCGGCGCGCTGTATCTCAGCTCGGCCACCGGCCGGGTGGTCGCGCTGTCGCCGTACAACGGCAAACCCCTGTGGACGACGAACCCGCAGGCCGACGGTCTGACGGGCGAGCAGGGCGCAAGTCCGCGCGTGACCGTTGCGGGGCGTGCGGTGATCGTGGCCGCGGCCAAGAACACTCTCTTCGCCTTCGACGCGCAGAAGCCGCCGAAGGCGGGCTGACCCCCGCGTGGCCGGCCACCCTTCCCCGCCGTGCTCAGCTCCGGTGCAGGGGGCCCGGCACCCAGACGTGCGAGACCTCTCCGGAGACGGGCCGGGCCCCCGCGCAGCGTGACGCCGCGCCCGGGACGGCACCCGCCCCGCCCCGGGAGCTCCTGACATCCGTACACGGCGCACCTCCCGGCGGACGTGATCCGCAATACACGCTCCGACCCATTGACGCCCCCCGTGGCAAACCGGTTTAGTGGACGCCGATCGGCCGCTGAACCGGTTTGAACGCTGGTTGACCGGTTTTCCAGGAAACAAACGCAGAGAGCGGAAGGCGCCATGGCTCACAGGCCCACCATCGCCGACGTCGCACGACGTGCGGGTGTCTCACGCACCTCCGTCTCGTTCGCCCTGAACGACCGGCCGGGGATCGCCGAGGAGACCAAGGAGCGCATCCTGACCGCCGCGGCGGAACTCGGCTGGACCCCGAGCCGCCCGGCCCGGGCCCTGTCCCTCGGCAAGGCCGGCGCCTTCGGACTGGTGCTCGCCCGCGAACCCGAGCTGATCGGAGCCGACCTGTTCTTCCCCGCGTTCATAGCGGGTGTCGAAGTGGTCCTCGGCGAGCGGGGCGACGGGCTGATGGTGCACCTCACCACTCCGGAGCGGGAGCGGTCCGTGTACGAGCGGCTCGCTGCCGACCGCCGGGTGGACGGTGTGCTCCTCACCGACCTGCGGCACGACGACCCGCGTCCCGCTCTGACCCACCGGCTCGGCCTGCCTGCCGTGGTGGTCGGCCAGAGCGAGTGGAGCGACGGACTGGCCTCGGTGAGCCTCGACGACCGACCCGCTTACGTCGACGCGGTTCGGCGCCTCGCCGAGCTCGGCCACCGCCGTATCGCGCACGTCGAGGGCCCGCAGGAGTTCCGCCACGCGCACCGGCGCAGGTCGGCCTGGGAGGAGACACTGCGTGACCTCGGACTGCCCGAAAGCCCTGTGCTGCCGGGCGGTTTCACGGCGGAGGGCGGCGCGCGGGCCACGCGCGAACTGCTGTTGCTGGCCGAGCCGCCCACCGCGATCGTCTACGGGAACGACCTGGCCGCGACGGCCGGGCTGTCCGTGGCCCAGGAACTCGGCGTTCCGGTACCGGAACGCCTCTCGGTGGTCGGCTACGACGACACGCCGCTCACCCGATACACCCACCCCCCGTTGTCCTCCGCCCGTGCTGATGCGCGTGGCTGGGGGGAGGCGGCGGCCCGGGCCCTGGACCGGGTGCTCGCGGGTGAGCAGGTGGCACACGTCGTGCTGCCGCCCGCCGAGTTCATCCCCCGCGCCTCGATAGGGCCGGCTCCCCGTCCCTGACGACGGGTCGCCGGGCCATCGAGGCGCGGCAAAAAATTCCCGTCCGGCGACGAGGCCGGGCGTGAACAGTTCGGAGAGTCTTCATGCTGAGGAGAACGGCGTACGCGCTGCTGGTGCTCGCTCTCGCGGGTGCCGCGACCGCCTGTGGCCGGCCGGCCCCCGACCCGGAGGACGCGGAGAACGCCCGCGGTCCCGTCAAGGTCTGGCTGTCGAACAACGCCCAGGAAGTGGCCTGGGGCAAGAACATGATCGCCGCCTGGAACAGGAGTCATCCGGGCCAGCACGCCACGGCCCAGCAGATCCCGGCGGGCAAGACATCCGAAGAGGCCATCAGCGCCTCGATCATCGCGGGCACCAGCGCCTGTCTGGTCTTCAACACCGCGCCTGCCTCGGTGCCGACCTTCGAGAAGCAGAACGGTCTCGTGCCGCTCAGTGACTTCCCGGACGGTGACGCGTACGTCCAGAAGCGAGGCGGCGCCCTCACCGAGCAGTACAAGTCGCAGGACGGCAAGTTCTATCAACTGCCGTGGAAGAGCAACCCGGTGATGATCCTCTACAACAAGAAGATCTTCAAGAAGGCCGGGCTCGACCCGGAGCACCCCCGGCTGGCGACCTACAGCCAGTTTCTGAAGACCTCCCGCACCCTCGTGCACAGCGGCGCCGCCAAGGCCGCGATCTGGCCGGCGCCCAGCAGCGAGTTCTTCCAGTCCTGGTACGACTTCTACCCCGCGTTCGCCGCGGAGAGCAGTGGTGAGCAGCTCATCCAGCACGGCAAACCGCAGTTCGACTCACCGGCCGGCCGCCGGGCCGCCGCGTTCTGGCGCACGCTGTACGCCGAGAAGCTCGCTCCGCAGGAGGCCTACCCCGGGGACGCCGTGAACGACGGGAAGGCCGCCATGGCCACCGTCGGCCCATGGGCGGTCTCCGCCTACAAGGACAGTGTCGACATCGGGGTGGCCCCGGTACCCACCGCCGCCGGGAAGTCGCCGAAGGACACGTACTCCTTCAGCGACGAGAAGTCCGCCGCGATGTTCAGCGCCTGCCACAACAGGGCCACGGCCTGGGACCTGCTGAAGTTCGCCACCTCGGCCCAGCAGGACGGGAAGTTCCTCGACGCCACCGGACAGATGCCGATGCGCGAGGACCTGACCGCGCGCTATCCGGCCTTCTTCGCGAAGAAGCCCTTGTACAAGGTGTTCGCCCGGCAGGCCGAGCATGTCGTCGAGGTCCCCAACGTACCGGGCTCCGTGGATATCTGGCAGGCCTTCCGCGACGAGTGGACCAAGTCCGTCGTCTTCGGAGACGGATCCACCGATGCCGCGCTGCGCAGGGCCTCCGACAAGATCAGCAGGCTGCTCGACGAGTACGGAGACCCGTCATGACCCACCCCGGTATCACCGCCACCACCGGAAGTCACCCGCCTCGCAAGGACGCGGCCTCCCGCCACGGACGCGCCCGCTCACGGACCGGTGCGCTGTTCGTGACCCCGTACGTGCTGTTCCTCCTGGTCGTGTTCGCGGTTCCGCTGGTGTACACGCTGTGGATCTCCGTCCACCGCTTCTACTTCACCGCCCCCGGCACGCACGCCGACTCGCCGTGGGTGGGGCTGTCCAACTACAAGGACGTGTTCACCGACCCGGTGGTGGGCCGCGCCTTTTTGAACATCGCGGTCTTCCTCGTGATCAACGTGCCTCTCACGGTGGTACTCGCGCTCGTCCTGGCCTCCGTGCTCAACGCGAAGATACGTTTCCGCGCCTTCTTCCGCGCCGCCTACTACCTGCCGTACATCACGGCGAGCGTCGCCCTGGTCGCGGTGTGGCAGTTCCTGTTCGGTGCGGACGGGTTCGTCAACAACCTCCTCGGCTCGCACGCGCCGGACCCCTCGTGGCTGGTCAACTCGCACCTCGCGATGCCGATGATCGCCTTCTTCGTCACCTGGAAGCAGCTCGGCTTCTTCGTGATGCTCTACCTTGCCGCGCTCCAGAACGTCGGCAAGGAGCTGTACGAGGCGGCCTCCGTCGACGGAGCCGGCCGCGTACGGCAGTTCCTGTCGGTCACCGTGCCCGGGGTGCGGCCCGCGACGACTCTCGTCGTCATCTACGCGATCATCACCGGCGCCAACCTGTTCAGCGAGCCCTATCTGCTGACCGGCGGCGGCGGACCCGACCACGCCTCCACCTCGCCCGTCCTGCTCATGTACCAGAAGGGCATCGAGCAGGGCCACCCGGACTTCGCGGCAGCGCTCGGTGTGGTGCTGGTGTGCTTCGTCCTCGTCATCTCGCTGGCCGCCCGCAAGCTCACCGAGAAGGGCAACTGACATGATCGCCTCCACTCCGGCCGCGGACGACGCGATCACGGACACCGCGGAGCAGACCCGGCCCGCCGGCATCCGCCGTTCCTGGGGAACTGCCGCCAGGTACCTCCTTCTCGCGCTCGGCGCGGTCGCGTTCCTCTTCCCCTTCTACTACATGATCGTCGGCTCCCTGCGGAACACGACGACCGGTGACGTGTCATCCGCCGTGCCCAGCGGGCTCACCGCCGGCAACTACACAGCGGTCAACGGCGCCATCTCGCTGGGCCGTTCGCTGCTCAACTCCGGGATCATGACCGTCGGTGTCCTGCTGTGCACACTCGTCTTCGGAGTGCTCGCCGGATACGCGCTGGCCCGGCTGCAGTTCCGCGGCCGCGGCAGCGTGTTCGCCTCACTGCTGCTCGTGCAGATGGTGCCCTTCCAGCTGCTGACACTTCCGCTCTACGTTCTCGTGGTCCGCGACTACGGGCTGGGGGACAACTACATCGGGATGATTCTGCCGTTCGCGATCAACTCGACGGCCGTCTTCCTGTTCCGGCAGTTCTTCCTCCAGATGCCGCAGTCCCTCTTCGAGGCCGCCCGCATCGACGGAGCGGGTGAACTGCGCATCCTGTGGAAGATCGCGCTGCCGATGGCCCGGCCCGCCGTGCTCACCGCCATGCTGCTGACCTTCATCGGCCCGTGGAACGAGTTCCTCTGGCCGTTCCTTGTCACCAAGGACGCCGACAAGCAGCCGCTGGCCGTCTCGCTTGCCAGTTTCCTCTCCAACCTCCAGGGCACGGTCGCCAACCCGACCGGAGCCCTGCTGGCCGGCGCCTGTGTGCTGGCCGCTCCCGCAGTGGCCCTGTTCCTGCTGTTCCAGCGCCACTTCACCTCGACCGACATCGACTCCGGAGTAAAGGGCTGATTCCCTCCATGAGCACCACCAGCACCACCAGCACCACTTCACGCATTCCCTATCGCCTGGTACGCAAGGGCCTGGTCATGTCGCCGCTGCCAGGCGAGGCCGATGAGGCCGAAGGAGTCCTCAATCCGGCGTCCGGACGCACTCCCGACGGGCGCCTGCATCTGCTGCCGCGCCTCGTCGCCGAGGGCAACGTCTCCCGCGTCGGCCTCGCCGAGGTCACGTTCACCGACGGCGTTCCCAGCGGCGTCGAACGGCGCGGCGTCGTCCTCGCGCCCGACGAGGGCTGGGAGCGCGGAAAGCACAACGCCGGTGTCGAGGACCCGCGTGTCACCTGGATACCCTCGCTCGGCAAGCACGTCATGTCCTACGTCGCCTACGGTCCGCTCGGGCCGAAGCCGGCCATCGCCGTGTCCGACGACCTGACCGAATGGACCCGGCTCGGCCCGGTCCAGTTCGCCTACCAGCCGGACCTCGACACCGACCTGAACCTCTTCCCGAACAAGGACGTCGTCCACTTCCCGGAGCCGGTGCCCGGCCCCGACGGGGAACCCGCCTACGCGATGCTGCACCGTCCGATGTGGGACCTCGGCTGGTTCCGGCCCGGGGAGGGTGTCCATCTGCCTGCCGGGATCACCGACGAACGGCCCGGCATCTGGATCTCGTACGTGCCCGTCGCCGAGGTCGAAGCCGACATCCGTGCCCTGGCCCGCCCGCGCGACCACCGCCTCGTCGCGCTGTCCGCATATCCCTGGGAGGACCTGAAGATCGGTGGCGGCCCCGCCCCTGTCCGGGTGCCCGAGGGGTGGCTGCTCATCCACCACGGCGTCTCCGGCCACATCGAGGACCCCTTCGCGCAGAACCAGAGTGTTTCCTATGCGGCCGGCGCCATGATCCTCGACCCGGCCGACCCCGCGAGGGTCCTCGCCCGCTCCGAGGAGCCGCTCATGGCACCCGAGACCGAAGAGGAGCGGGCCGGCACGGTCCCCAACGTCGTCTTCCCGACCGCCATCGAGGAGATCGACGGGAAGAGTTACGTGTTCTACGGCATGGCCGACGCGCACATCGGCGTCGCCCTGCTGGAGCGCACCGCATGACCTCCGCTCCGGCCCCGCTGGGCCTCGGACTGGTCGGCTGCGGCGGCTTCGGGGCGTACGTCCTGGACGCCGTGGCCGACCTGGCCGGGCTGGTCCCGGTCGCCGTCGCGGACCCCGACTCCGTACGGGCGAGTTCCCTCGGCGAACGCCACGGCGTGCCCGCGCTCGCCTCCCTGGAGGAACTGCTGGAGCGCGAGGACGTGGCGGCCGTCGCCATCGCCACACCGCCGGCCGCACACGCAGCCATGGCCACGGCCGCGCTGCGTGCCGGCCGGCACGTGTTCTGCGAAAAACCACTCGCCACCACGGGGCGGGACGCCGGAGCTGTCGCGCGCGAGGCCGAGCGTTCGGGGCTGGCCCTCGTCGTCGACCACGTGCTGCGCTACAACCCGCTGCTGCGGGCCGTGGAACGGCTCACCGACCAGGGACTGCTCGCGCCCCCGCGCCGGTTCCTGTTCGAGAACGACGCATCCGACCAGGACCTCGGCCCCGATCACTGGTTCTGGGACCGCTCGCACAGCGGCGGCATCTTCGTCGAGCACGGCGTGCACTTCTTTGACGCCGCACGTGCCCTGCTGGGCTCCGAGCCGCTCAGCGTGCGCGCGACCGCCGTACGGCGGCCCGGCGGACCCGTCGACATGGTCAGCGCCGACGTCCTCCACCCGGGCGGCGTCCTCGCCTCCCACCTGCACTCCTTCACTCACGCACACCGCTGCGAGCGCCAGCTCATGCGTCTGGACCACGGGTTCGCCGAAACCAGGATCGACGGATGGATCCCGGTGCGCGCCGAGATCTCTGCGTGGACCGACGAGGAGGGGGCCAGGGCCTGGGAGCGGCTGCCCGCGCGGGCAGCCGCGCTGCTGCACGTGGAGGGGTTCCGCCCGCACGGCGGCGAGCGGGTATCCGTCGCGGTCGAACGCGATGCGGGCGCCGGTGCGCCCGCGCGCGGGCGCGGAGAGCAACGCGTCGTACCGCACCATGTCCGCGCCGTGCTCGACCTCGGCGGCGAGGCACGAAAGCCGCACGTCTACAGCGAAAGCGTTCGCGCCGCCGTCGCCGATCTGGTCCGCGTCGCCCACGGCGGCGGCACCCCGGTCGCCGACGCGCTCGCCGGTCTCAGCGCCGTCCTCGTCGCGGAGAGCGCGACGCTGGCCGCCGACACCGGCACCGAACAACACGTGCCCGGTCCCGCGCCGCACATCCAGGAGCGCTCATGAGCTGGTGGCAGGACACCGTCTGCTACGAGGTGTACCCGCGCGCCTTCGCCGACTCGGACGACGACGGGATCGGCGATCTCGCCGGGGCGGCCGCCCGGCTGGGCCACATCGCCGAACTGGGGGCGGACGCTGTGTGGATCACGCCGTTCTACCCGTCGCCGCTCGCCGACGGCGGATACGACATCGCCGACCACACCGGCGTCGCCGCGGACCTCGGCACATCCGACGACTTCGGCCGCCTCATCGCCCGCGCCCACGAACTGGGCCTGAAGCTCATCGTCGACCTCGTACCGAACCACACCTCCGACCAGCACTCCTGGTTCCAGGAGGCGCTGGCAGCAGGACCTGGTTCCGCCGCACGCGGACGCTACCTGTTCCGCGCCGGACGCGGCCCGTGCGGCGCGCTCCCGCCCAACGACTGGCAGTCGGCCTTCGGCGGCCCCGCGTGGACCAGGGTGGCCGACGGCGAGTGGTACTGCCACCTGCACGCCCCCGAACAGCCCGACCTCAATTGGCGCGATCCGGTGGTGCGTTCCGCCTTCGCCGACATCCTGAGGTACTGGCTGGACCGAGGTGTGGACGGCTTCCGCGTCGACGTCGCGCACGCCTTGTTCAAGGCCGAGGGCCTTCCTGACGCCGGGCCCGGACAGCATCAGGACCCACGGCGCAACCACCTCCTGCCGTACTACGACCAGGAGGAACTGCACCCGCTGTACCGCGAGTGGCGTGCCCTGCTGGACACCCACCCGGCGCCGCCGGGCGCGGTACCGCCGCACCACCGGGTGATGGTCGCCGAGTCCGCCGTGTTCGATCCGTCCAGGCTGGCCCGCTACATCAGGCCCGGCGAGATGCACCAGGCCTTCAACTTCGCCTTCCTGGAAGCCGACTGGGACCCTGTGCAGCTGCGCCGCGTCATCGACGCCTCGCTGTCCGCCCCTGGTGGCGGATCGGTCACCTGGCTGCTCTCCAGCCATGACGCGGTCCGCCCGGTGACCCGTTTCGGTTCCGCCGACCGCGCCCGAGCGGCGGCCCTGCTCATGCTGGCGCTGCCCGGCTCCGCCTATCTCTACCAGGGCGAGGAACTCGGCCTGCCGCAGGCGGTCGTCCCCGACGACCGCATCCGCGACCCGCTGTGGGAACGCTCCGGACACACGGACCGGGGCCGCGACGGCTCCCGCGTACCGCTGCCCTGGTCCGGCGACCGGGCCCCGTACGGCTTCACCGCCGCCGGCCCCGGACACACCTGGCTGCCGCAGCCGGACGACTGGGCCCGGTACACCGTGGCCGCCCAGGAACAGGACCCCGCCTCGACGCTCGCCCTCTACCGCACCGCCCTGCGGCTGCGCCGCGCTCATCCGGCCCCCGACCCGGCGGCCCCGCCCCACTGGTACTCGGCACCGGGCGATCCGTACCTCGCTTTCCGGCGCGGCACACTGGCCTGCGTCGTCAACCTCGGTACCCGGTCGCTGTCCTGGGCCGCGCTCGGTGTACCGGGCCGCCCGGTACTGGCCAGCGGCCCCATCGAAGGCGAGACGCTGTCACCCGACACCGCCCTGTGGCTCCTCGACACCGACGTTCCGCACCCCCGTGAAGGAGACGGCCATGGCTGTGCCCGCTGACCCCGCGCCGCGCACCGGTCTGTCCGCACTCGTCAAGGCATACGACGTGCGCGGCGTCGTACCCGATCAGTGGGACGAGCGGACGGCCGCCCTGTTCGGCACCGCGTTCGTACAGGTCACGGGGGCGCGTGCGCTCCTGACCGGACACGACATGCGGGCGTCGTCGCCGGGCCTCGCACGGGCCTTCGCGCGAGGAGCCGTCGCGCAGGGCGCGGACGTCACCGAGACCGGCCTGTGCTCGACGGACCAGCTGTACTACGCCTCCGGCGCATTCGACCTGCCCGGCGCCATGTTCACCGCCTCGCACAATCCGGCCCGCTACAACGGCATCAAACTGTGCCGGGCCGGCGCCGCACCCGTCGGCCAGGACAGCGGACTCGCGGAGATCCGCACGCTCGTGGAGCGGTGGACCGACGCGGGCGGACCGCCGCCGCCCGCCCATCGCACCGGGACGGCCACCCACCGGGACACCCTGCGGGAGTACGCGGGCCACCTGCGCACGCTCGTCGACCTGACCGGAGTCCGCAGGCTCAAGGTCGTCGTGGACGCAGGCAACGGCATGGGCGGCCACACCGTGCCCACGGTCTTCGCCGGCCTCCCGCTCGACGTCGTACCGATGTACTTCGAGCTGGACGGCAACTTCCCGAACCACGAGGCCAATCCGCTCGACCCGTCGAACATCGTGGACCTCCGGGCCCGTGTCCGAGCAGAGCACGCCGATATCGGCCTCGCCTTCGACGGGGACGCCGACCGCTGCTTCGTGGTCGACGAGCGCGGTGAACCCGTGTCGCCCTCCGCGATCACCGCGCTCGTCGCCTCCCGCGAGCTCGGCCGCAGGCCCGGTGCCACAGTCCTGCACAACCTGATCACCTCACGCGCCGTGCCGGAGGTCATCCGCGAAGCGGGCGGCACCCCTGTGCGCACCCGCGTCGGCCACTCCTTCATCAAGGCCGAAATGGCCCGTACCGGCGCCGTGTTCGGCGGCGAGCACTCCGCGCATTACTACTTCGCCGACTTCTGGAATGCCGACACCGGAATGCTCGCAGCGCTCCACGTCCTGGCCGCGCTCGGCCGACAGGCCGGTCCGCTGTCGTCACTCACACGCCGCTTCGAGCGGTACGCCTCCTCAGGAGAGATCAACTCAACGGTCGATGACGCGGCCGGCCGCCTCGCCGCCGTCCGCGCGGCCTGGAACGACCTGCCCGGCGTCACGATCGACGAACTCGACGGCCTTACCGTGAACGGCCCGGAATGGTGGTTCAACCTCCGCCCGTCCAACACCGAACCCCTTCTGCGGCTCAACGCCGAGGCCCGTGAGCCGCACACCATGCGAGAGCTGCGCGACGAAGTCCTGGACCTCGTCCGCGCCTGAGGTGGGGGACGGCGACGGCGGTGTGTGGACCGGGGTGGTCCGCAGACGCGCGTCAGCCCGTCGTCCAGCGACGGAGTTTCCCGGGGTCGCGTACGAGCGGATGCCCTTGATGCGGCCGCCCGCGACGCCGAACGGGTTCCCGCCGTCGATGAGGTGGGGCGGGATCCCGGACTGTCTCGCCGCACCTTCCGGAGCAGACGGTGAGCCGCATGAACGCCGGCAGACCCGGCGCGTCGGTGCCGCCCTCAGGACACGCGGTCCTGCGGCGAACGGGTGAGGGTTGGCGTCCCGGCCCCGCCCGCGGTGTTTCCTGGACACGCAACAGCACCCGTACGCCGGCCCAGGAGGCCCCGTGATCGCCCCGAGTGAGCTGTCCGACCCCGCCGTCCGCGCCTTCGTCGGAGCCGTCAACGCGGGTGACCGGGCCGCCTTCCAGGAAGTTCTCACCCCTCACGTGACCATGTCCGACGACGGCTCGGACCGCGACGTCACACAGTGGGCCGAGAAGGAGATCTTCTCCTCCGGAGGCCACATGGTCGTCAGGACCGAGTCCGACCGCGGTCTCTTCCTGATCGTCGACTACCGCAATGACACGTGGGGCGAGATGCGCACCGTCTGGCGCTTCACCGTCGAGGGCGGAAAGATCAGCCGTTTCGAGACCGGCCAGGCCTGAGCAACACCCCTCAGGCCGGCCCGGTCCTGACCCGCCGAACCATTCAGGTCATCGGGCACCCAGCGCCGCGCCGTACCGGCGGAACCCGGACGCCCCGGCACCAACACCGAGCGGCTCGGCGGCCGGCCCTGGCCCCGTCCGTGACGCTCGTCCGGTCGTCCGTGGCGCTTCCGTCGCCGGGTTCCGCCCGGATGCGCACGGCAGGCCGGGCACCACGGCGAACGGCCCCGCCACCAGCAGTGGGTGGCGGGGCCGCATTCCCGGGGTCCTGCGGGCCGTGGGAAGGGGCGCTCGGATGGGCCCCGTCCGATCAGGCCTTGGTCAGGCGCATCGGGAGGCTGCGCAGCCCGCCGACGATGAACCCGCCCGCGGGTTCAAGGGATTCGTCCGGGACGCCCAGTTCGAGGTCGGGGAAGCGGGCGAAGAGGGCCGGAAGCGCGATCCGGGCCTCCATACGGGCCAGTGGGGCGCCCACGCAGTGGTGCACCCCGTGGCCGAAGCTGAGGTGTTCAGGGCTGGGACGGCGGACGTCGTAGTCGGATGCCGTGCCGCCGTGCTGCTGCGGGTCACGGCCGGTGGCCGCGAACGACGGCAGGATCGCATCGCCCTTGCGGATGGTGGGGCCGCCGGGAAGGCTGATGTCCTCGACCGCGAAGCGGAGCGGCAGGTTGGCCACGCTGGGGGCCCAGCGGAGGGTTTCCTCGATGACGTCGTTCCAGGAGACCTCACCCGCGAGCACCGCACTGAGCTGATCGGGATGCGTGAGCAGGGCGTGGACGGCGTTGCCGATGAGGTTGACGGTGGTCTCATGGCCGGCGACGAGAACGAGGAGGAGCGTGTCGATCAGCTCCTGTTCGCTCATCTTCTCGCCGTCCTCGTCATGGGAGGTGACCAGGAGACTGGTCAGATCCTCGGCGGGGTCCTTCCGCTTGAGCTCGGCCAGGCCGCGCAGCAGCGCCTGGATGGCCACGAAGGTGGCGCCCGCCTCCTCCGGGTCGGACGAGGTCATGATGATCTCGGAGTGCCGGGCCAGCTCGCTGCGGGTCTCGCCCTCGGGAATTCCGAACAGCTCACCGATGACCTGCATCGGGAGCGGATGCGTGAAGCCCGCGCGCAGGTCGACGACGGAGCCTGCCGGAACGGCGGCCAGTTCGTCGAGCAGCTTGGCCGTGATGCGCTCGACCGACGGGAGCATCGCCTCGGTCCTGCGGGAGGTGAACGCCGGGGCGATCAGCTTGCGAAGCCGCCGGTGGTCGCTCCCGTAGGCGGTGAACATGTTCGTGACGCCGACCCAGGTCGCCAGCCAGGACTCCTGATACTCGCCCCGCTGCCAGGCAGGCCAGTGCTGACGCGCGTCCTTGGACACCCGCGGGTCGGTCAGCAGCTCCTTGAGCAGACCGTGGGTGGTGATCGCCCAGGCCTGCGGACCGTCGGGGAGCTGAACGAGCGTGGCAGGGCCTAGTTCGCGGAGGCGGGCTGCTTCTGCGTGGACGTCTGCTCCGGCCGGGTCGAGGGCGACGGGCTGCTGTTCCATGGGGTGGCTCCTGCCTGATCGGGGGTGATGGGGGTGAAGCGGGCCGGAAGGGCTGCGAGAGCCCTTTGGAAACCACCCGGGCGCCATGTCAGCTCATCGCTCGGCACCGCGAGTTCGATGTCGGAGAGCCAGGCGGTGAGCCGCTCGATCGCGGTGGTGACGATCACCAGGGCATGTCGCTGCACCGGGCAGGCATGGGGACCCGACGCCCAGGACAGATGGGCGCCGCTGCCGGAGCGGGACTGTTCCAGCGAGACGTTGCCGTATTGGGTGTTGGCCGCCGCGTAGGAGACCAGTACCAGCTGTCCGGCGCGCACCCAGGTGCCGTGGAAGAACACGTCACGGCGCGGGTAGTGGGCGGAGTAGTTGGCCATCGGAGGGTCGTTCCACAGCACCTCGTTGATGGCGTCCTGCGCCGTCAGCGCACCGCCCGACAGAGTGCTGTAGTAACGGTCGTCGGAGAGCATCCGGGAGAGCGCGTTGCCGATGAGGTTGCCGAGCGGTTCGTTTCCCGCCGCCATCGTCAGGACGATCTGAGGGATGACTTCCTCGTCCGACAGTCCGTTGGGGTGGTCCAGGAACCAGGACGTCAGGTCCGGTCCGCGCTGCGCCTTCTTCGAGCCGACCATCTCCATGATGTACGCCTCGAAGGCGGCGTTGGCCGCGTTGGCCTCCTCGGGCGACGCACCGTCCATCAGCCCGGAGATGGCCGCGATGAGCTGGGGGCCGTAGGCGTCCGGCATGCCGAAGAGGTTGTTGAACATCAGGACCGGCAGGAGCTGCGCGTATTCCGACACGAGGTCGACGGTCCCCGAGGCCCCGAAGTTCTGGATGAGGGTGTCGGCCGCGTGCCGGACGCGGGCACGCAGTTCGTGCGGTTCGACGAGCTGGAAGCTGTCGGTGATCACTTGGCGGTAGCGCTTGTGCACCTCGCCGTCGTTGAAGAGGGCGTTGGGCCGCCAGCCCAGCATCGGCATGACCTGCGAGTCGGCCGGCACGGTCCGCATCCAGTCGCGGGAGTCCTTGGACCAGGTGGTGTCGTCGTTCAGCAGGTCCAGCGCGGCCCGGTAGTCGGTGACCAGCATGGCCGTCACATCAGGGGCGATCTCTACGGGCGCGAGGGCTCCGTACTGGCGCAGATGTGCGTAGTAGCGGTGCGGGTCGGCCGCGAACTCCGGGTCGTAGAGCCTGATGAGCGAATCGCGGTCGGCCCGGTCGAGCGGGTGGCCGGCCGGCGCGGCTGCGTCCGCCGGCGCGGCGAACGCGTCGGGCCCGTCATGGGCGTGCGCCGGGCAGCCCGGCGGGGGTGTGGCACCCGGCTGGTGCGGGGAAGTCACTGATTCTCCAGGGGCGTGTGGGCCAGTACGTGCCCGACGAGCGCTATCAGTGCGTCGACGGATTGATTCCGTTCGCGGGCGTCGCACAGTACGAGCGGTGTGTCGGGGTGCAGATCGAGGGCGTCGCGCAGCTGTTCGACGTCGTAGTGCGGCGCGTCGGGGAAGGTGTTGACCGCCACCGCGTAGCGCAGCCCGGCCTCCTCGACGATGTCCATCACCTCGAAGGAGTCGGCAAGCCGTCGGGTGTCGGCGAGGACGAGGGCGCCCAGCGCCCCACGGGCGATGTCCTGCCACAGGGGCCGGAAACGCTTCTGTCCGGGTGTGCCGAACAGATACAGCACCAGGTCCCCGGGGAGGGTCAGACGTCCGAAGTCGATGGCGACCGTGGTGGTGGTCTTGTCCCGGACACCGGCGAGGTCGTCGACATTCGCGCCGCTCTGCGTCATGACCTCTTCGGTGTGCAGCGGCGGGGTTTCGGACAGCGTACGGATGAGCGTCGTCTTGCCGACGCCGAACGGTCCGGCGACGAGGAGTTTGACTAGCGTCTGATCAGCGCCGGAGAGGTACATGGCGCCGGCGCTAGGACTTGAGAGAGCGGAGTCCATCGAGAACCCTCTCCAGGATCTGCCGGTCGAATATCTCGGCTTCGGGAATGGGGACACGGGCGTGCAGCCGCCCGGCATCGACGAGGTCGGCCACCAGCACCTTCAGCACGCTGACGGGCAGCTGAAGATGGGCCGCGACCTCGGCCAGAGACAACGCCCCGGGCTGGAGAAGCTCCAGGATCCGGTGCTCTTCCGGGCGTGCATCACTGGGGATCGGCATGCCGCTGCTGTGCAGCAGGGAGAGCCTGTCCAAGGTGTTGCGGCTGGGCCGGGCACGTCCGCCGGTCGCCAGATAGGCCGGTACGAGGCGCCTGTTGCTCTGGCGCGGGGTCATGCCGGGCTGCCGAGATCCCGAGCCGGGCTGTTCATGACCTTGTTGCCCAGGGTCGTCACCTGGACCTGCATATGGTGCGCGACGACTCCCATGTTGACCTCCGGTTCCGCGAACACGGCGAGGCAGGTGTTACGGCCCGCGGGGATCGCGAACACCCAGCCCTCGTCCGACTCGATGACGGTCTGCCGCAGTGTGGCGTCGTCCTGGCCGGTGAAGGCCGCGGTGACCGCACGCCCGGCACCCTGCAGCGCGGACATCATCGCGGCGACGCCCTCGGCGGACTCCCGCCGGAGGCCCGGTGAGGATCCCTCGATGAAGCCATCACCGGAGATCACGGCGGCGTGGGTGACATGGGGCAGTTCCAGGAGAGGTGCCAGCACCCAGGACTTGTCCTCGGCGACACGGCGGCGAGTAGTGCTGTTCATGAATGGGCATTCCCTTCGGGACCGCGAGGGTGCTGTGGCTGGACGGCTGCCCGGCCGGATTCGGTGCCCTGCTGGAGCGCGGCCCAGCGCGAGGCGTTCTCCTCCGGAGACCGTGCGGGGGCCGGTTCGGCACGCGAGACGTCCTGATCGAGTTCCGACGCTGCCCTGCGGCGGCGCCTGCGCGGGAGTTCACCCTCGCCGGCGTTGTCGGACGGGGTGTCAGGCGAACTCGGGGCGCTCGGCGCCGGCGCTGCGGCGGCAGGCGCGGTCACGGCGGACGCTGCGACCGGTGCGACACGGGACGGCAGAGGGGAGGGCGACCGGTCAGGCGCAGCGGAGCGGTGCGGCAGCGGAGCCATCACGGACATGGGCTGCCGGCTCTCGTCGAGAATGGTGAGCAGGGGATCGCCGGGTATGTACACCACCGCGCGTACCCCTCCGTACGGGGACGGCTCGACATGGACGCCGTAGCCGTACTGCCGGACCAGCCGGCCCGCGGCGGCGAAACCGGTGCGGGGCGGGTCACCGAGCTGGGTGAAGAGCAACTGGTCGTCACCGGAGAGCAGTTCCGTCGCGTGCCGGAGCTCGTCCGGATGCATGCCGACGCCGTAGTCGTCGATGATGACCGAGGCGCCGCGGTTGCCCTGCTGGAGTGTGACGACGACCGGCAGTTCGTGGTGCGAGTGGTGCAGCGCGTTGGCCAGCAGCTCGGTGACCGTGATCGCGACCGGCTCGACGGCGCGGGCGACGACGGCGATCGGGTCGCGCAGCTGGTTGCTGACCTGGACCCGCTCGTAGCCGCGCAGTCGTGAGGCGGCTCCGACCACGAGTTCGGCGAGGTAGGAGTCCTCGCGGGTCAGCCCCGGCCAGGCGCCGCACACCACACCGGTGGCCTGAATACGTCGCAGCGCCTGCTCGTTGAGGAAGTCGGCAGCCAGCAGATCCTGTGCGATGTCGGGGGCATCGTAACGGTGCTGCATCTGCTGGAGCGAGGTCTGCAGCCGGTAGAGCAGCGCCTGGATGGTGGTGGTCGCACCGCGCAGTGTGGACTGGGCCGCGGCGTCGACCCGTTCCCGCTCCGCGGTGACCGCGTCGCCGACCTGGTCCAGCACGGCGGTGAGCGCGTAGTCCGTGTCACTGCCGGTGAACCGTGCGTCCAGCAGACCGCGCACGGGTACGTGCGAATGCGCGAGGGCAAGGGTCATGTCGGGGAGGCGCGCGGCTGCCAGGTGCCGGATTTCGGACTCGGTGGCCCGCAGACGGGCCGTCAGTTCGGTGTTGCTGTGCAGTGAGGCAGTGTTCTGCCCTTCGGCAGCGGTGAGGCGCTGTCTCAGTTCGGCGCTTCGCATCCGGGCGCGGACCACAATCGCCGCCAGAACCACGGCGGCGGCCGTACCTGCGCAGAGGCACCACAACAGCGCCTCGGGTATGGATGTCATCGAAATCCTCGGGTGGGGGAAGGTTTCGGTCGGCTGCCACGCCGGCGTGGCAGCCGATCATCACGCGATGCTACCTGCGAGTTGACATGGCGTGAGCTGCCTGTCGTGCGGTGACTGTGAAAGCTGTGGGCTACTTTCGGCCCCGGGCGGCCCGGAGAGGGGCATGACGGTCCCGTTGCCGGTGCGAGGCGGGGGCGGTGGAGCGGGATATGTAGTGACGAAGAGTCAGAAAACCCTGCGTTCAGCAGAGTTGTGAATCCCGTACGCCGCAGGGCCAGCTGCGCGGAGGAGGAGAGGCATTCCGTACGGAAGGAGAGCGCAGGATCGCGTATCCAGCGCAGGGCTGCCCCCCGGCGGGCGTCCCAGGGCCGGGGGAGGGGGTGAGTGACGTCAATGCTGCGGGCTCGACGCCCCCGTTCCTGCCGGTGGTCCGGCCGGATCCGACATGACAGACGATCCGAGGTGTGCTGCATTGGAGGGAACGCACTTCCTCCGGGAGGCCGCAGTGAGCGACGTGGACGTACTGGTTGCGGGAGCGGGCCCGGTAGGTCTGACGGCAGCCTGCGAACTGCAGCGGCGCGGCGTCCGGTGCCGTGTCGTCGACAGGCTCCACGCGCGTCGCCCGTTCGCCGGAGCGGTGGGTGTCCAACCCAGGACGCTGGAGATCTGGGACCGGATGGGAATGGTGCGTGAGGCACTCGAAACGGCCATCCCGATGAAGGGGCAACTGCTCTTCGTCAACGGTGAGGAACAGCCCAGGATCGAACTGAGGCTGCCCCCGGATGTGCCGTACGGTTTCGCGGCCCTGCCGCAGTACGAGACGGAACGGCTCCTCGAAGAACTGCTGACGAGCTGGGGAGGGCAGGTCGAGCGCGGTTCGGAGCTGGTGGCCTTCGAGCAGGACGCGGCCGGGGTCAGGGTCCGCGTCGTCGGGCCGTCCGGAGTGGAGGAGGACCTGTCGGCCGCGTACCTCCTGGGCTGCGACGGAGCCCACAGCATCGTACGCAGGGGCCTCGGGCTGGCCTTCGAGGGCGCGGCACTGCCCGAGGAGTACATGCTGGGTGATGTGGAGGTCGACTGGGACCTGCCGCCGTGCTACGGGGTCCGGGCCGTGCACCGCACCGCCGGGCGCGTCGACGATCTTCTGGTGTGCATCCCGCTGCCCGGCCACAACCGCTACCGGATGTCGATGCTCACCCCGCCGGAACTCTCCCGGTCGCCGCAGCCGGAGGGGGAGGGTGTGCAGCACGGTCCGGCGGAGGGGGAGGGCCCCGTACCGGCTCTTGAACACATTCAGGCCGTTCTCGACCGGCTGTCCCCCCGGCCCACGGCCGCCTCGTCCCTCCGGTGGTCATCGGTCTTCCGGATCAGCCACCGTCTGGTGAACCGCTACGCAGAGGGCCGGGTCTTCGTGGCGGGAGATGCCGCGCACATCCACCCGCCCACCGGTGCCCAGGGGATGAACACCGGCATCCAGGACGCGTACAACCTGGCGTGGAAGCTCGCTCTGGCCGTGCAGGGCGATGCGAGTGAGGGACTTCTCGCGAGCTACCACGCGGAACGCCGTCCGGTGGGCGAGGAAGTGGTGCAGCGGACGGTCCGGCACGCGGCAGACGGTCCACAGGCCGATCCGGAGGACCCGTCGACGACGATCCGGCGTGAGGCGCAGCTGCTGGTCGGCTACCGCGGCAGTCCGATCGTGGCGCCCGCAGGCAGCCGGCACGCGGGCCCCGCCCCGGGTGACCGGGCTCCGGACTGCGGCGGGCTCGTCCGTGAGCCGGCGGCGTTCCCCGGCCGGCTGTTCGACCTGCTGCGCGGGCGGGAGCACATTCTGCTGCTCTACGCGGACGCGGATGACCAGCTGGCACGGTGCGACGAGCTGACCAGTTCCGCGCGGCAGCGGGCCCGCGGACAGCTCGCTCTCCGGGCTGTCCTGGCCCCCGGGGTGGCGCCGGAAACGGCTCCCGTTCCCGCGGTCACCGACAGTCTCGGGGAGTTCCGGCAGATGTACGGTGCACGCGGCGGAGAGGGTTTTCTGATCCGCCCGGACGGCTATCTGGGATTTCGGGGCGACCCGGTGGGTGGTCCGGAACTGACCGCCCACCTGAACGCGATCTTCAGGCCATGAGAGTCCCGCACCGCGCGGGCAGGCCGCGGTTCCGTGACCGCCCGTCGCGGACGGCGCCGCCGGGTGCCGGTCCGCCGCAGCCCCCGGCGGTGGCAGGGCCCTGTCGAGCCGGGGCCGGTCACGAGATATCTTGATGTCAAGCAATGTTGCAGACGTGGAGCGGAGCACCCGGTGACTGACTCGACCATCATCTATACGCACACCGACGAGGCCCCTGCCCTGGCGACGTATTCGTTCCTGCCCGTGATCGAGGCCTATGCCTCGACCGCCGGGGTGACGGTGGAGAGCCGTGACATCTCCCTGTCGGGACGGATCATCGCCAGCTTCCCCGAGCGTCTCGAGGAGAGCCGGCGTGTGGATGACGCACTCGCCGAGCTCGGCGAGCTGGCCAGGACTCCCGGCGCGAACATCATCAAGCTTCCGAACATCTCGGCGTCGATTCCGCAGCTGAAGTCCGCGATCGCCGAGCTGCAGCAGATGGGCTACGCGCTGCCCGACTACCCGGACGACCCGAAGACCGATGAGGACAGGGACGTCCGCGCGCGCTACGACAAGGTCAAGGGCAGCGCCGTCAACCCCGTCCTGCGTGAGGGCAACTCCGACCGCCGCGCTCCCGCGTCCGTCAAGAACTACGCCAAGGCGCACCCGCACCGTATGGGCGCCTGGAAGGCTGACTCGAAGACGAACGTCGCCACGATGGGCGGGGACGACTTCCGCTCCACCGAGAAGTCCGCGGTCGTCGCGGAGGACGGCACCCTGCGCATCGAGCTCGTCGGGGACGACGGCAGCACCACCGTGCTGCGCGAGTCCGTACCGGTACTGGCCGGCGAGATCGTCGACGCCTCGGTGATGCGGGTGACGGCGCTGCGTGAGTTCTTCACCGCGCAGGTCGCGCGCGCCAAGGCCGAGGGCGTGCTGTTCTCGGTGCACCTGAAGGCCACGATGATGAAGGTCTCCGACCCGATCATCTTCGGCCACGTGGTGCGTGCCTTCTTCCCGAAGACGTTCGCGGAGCACGGTGCGGCGCTCGCCGCAGCCGGCCTGACCCCCAATGACGGACTCGGCGGCATCCTCAAGGGCCTGGAATCGCTCCCCGACGGCGCGAAGATCCAGGAGTCCTTCGAGGCCGAGCTGGCCGAGGGCCCCGAGCTGGCGATGGTCGACTCCGACAAGGGCATCACCAACCTGCACGTCCCGAGCGATGTCATCGTCGACGCCTCCATGCCGGCCATGATCCGCACTTCCGGTCACATGTGGGGCCCGGACGGCCAGGAGCACGACACGCTCGCCGTCATCCCCGACAGCAGCTACGCCGGCATCTACCAGGTCGTCATCGATGACTGCCGCGCGAACGGTGCCTACGACCCGTCGACGATGGGCTCCGTGCCGAACGTCGGTCTGATGGCGCAGAAGGCCGAGGAGTACGGCAGCCACGACAAGACCTTCGAGATCCCCACCACCGGCACGGTGCGGGTCGTCGACAGCGCCGGGAATGCCGTGCTCGAGCAGACCGTGGGCGCCGGCGACATCTTCCGGGTCTGCCAGACCAAGGACCTGCCGATCCAGGACTGGGTCAAGCTCGCCGTCACGCGCGCCCGCGCGACCGGCGACCCCGCCGTCTTCTGGCTCGACGAGGGTCGCGCGCACGACGCCGGCCTGATCGCCAAGGTCAGGGCCTACCTGCCCGAGCACGACACCGACGGGCTGCAGATCGAGATCATGACGCCGCAGGACGCGATCGCGTTCTCGCTCGAGCGCATCCGCCGCGGCGAGGACACCATTTCGGTCACCGGCAATGTGCTGCGTGACTACCTGACCGACCTGTTCCCGATCCTCGAGCTGGGCACCAGCGCCAAGATGCTCTCGGTGGTCCCGCTGATGAACGGCGGCGGGCTGTTCGAGACCGGCGCCGGCGGCTCCGCACCCAAGCACGTGCAGCAGCTCGTCAAGGAGAACTACCTGCGCTGGGACAGCCTCGGTGAGTTCCTCGCGCTCGCGGTCAGCTTCGAGCACCTGGCGCAGACCACCGGCAACGCCCGCGCCCAGGTACTGGCGGACACGCTGGACCGTGCGACAGGCACCTTCCTCAACGAGGACAAGTCGCCCAGTCGCAAGCTGGGCGGCATCGACAACCGCGGCAGCCACTTCTACCTGGCGCTCTACTGGGCGCAGGAGCTGGCGAAGCAGACCGACGACGCCAAGCTCGCCGAGGCGTTCGCGGCTCTCGCCAAGGCGCTGACCGAGCAGGAGCAGACCATCGTCGACGAGCTGATCGCAGTCCAGGGGTCGGCGGCCGACATCGGCAGCTACTACCGCCCCGACGCCGCCAAGGCGACAGCCGTGATGCGCCCGTCGGTGACCTTCAACGAGGCCATCGCGTCGCTCGGCTGACCCGCGAGCCGCAGGGCGGCGGTGCCGGCGAGGTTCTTGATCCCCGCCGACCGCCGCAGCCCCGCCCCGGCAGGCATCCTCCTGCCGGGGCGGTTTCGTGTTCCGTGCTCCTGCGCGGTCCGCCCGCTCAGTGGCGGGCTGCGCGTGCCAGCGGGGTCCCAGGGGCCTGATGGCCCCCGCTTGCCAGCATGCGCACCTCTCCCTGGCCGCTGATTTCCGCCCGCACGATTCCCGTGTCGTCCTGGTAGACGGGGCTCCCGCCCGGTCCCGCCGACGCGGTACGCCGAACGGTCACCACGTCCTCCGCCCCGGTGAGGCCTTGGAAGACGAGTTCATAGCTTTTCGGGTATTCCACGAAGATCTCCCGTAGGGCTTCATTGGGGACTTCCATCATTGCCCAGACCCGTCCGGTGCGCCTCAGCAGGCGTTCCGGGGGAAACCAGGGACGGAAGCCCGAAGCGCACCGGCACGCCGGGGGAGAACAACACGCTGACGGGCTCGCCCGACGGCTCGGGAAGCCCCGCCGCGACCACCAGGGATTCGTCGCACTCCTGCAGACCGGCCCGGTACAGCGGCCAGCGCGGATGGCTGTTGGGCAGGTACAGCGTCCGGCCGGCGACCGCGTTGTGCAGGCCCCACCGGGCGGTCAGGAAATGTTCGAGAGCGCTCGGCTCCGCGATCCGCTCACCGACTCTGATGACGAGGCGGCTGTGTGCGCCTCGCGGACCCGGCCGGCGCCGGGAGCTGCTGTAGGTGACGGTGTTCCCGCTGCGCCTGACACTCATACGTGACCACATGTACGGCAGCCGGAACGCCGCTCGTGCGACCGCCACGGGGATCAGCCGGGAAGCGTCGAGCGAGCGGAAGACCACCGCCCGCCGCCCGTCCGCGTCCACCGAGTACAGCCGGACGTTGGTCTCGGGAAAACTGCCCAGATACGGGATACCGGGCAGGTGGAGCCAGCCGATGCGATGCATGCGGAAGGCGATGAGGCCGACATGGGTGACCCCGTCGAACGTGTCGGGGACGGTCCCGGCCGGCAGCAGCGGCGCCACGGCTTCGGGCGCCACGGCCCAGTGGACAAAGGCCAGGTCGAGCCAGGACTGGGTGAGCAGCGGACGCCCGATGCGGCGGACGGCGTCCGCTGTGACCGGTTCCGGGACGCGCGGGGTGATCGGCACCCGGCCAGCATCGCACTCCCTGCGTCACGGCGGGGAGCGTTCCGCAGGGCGGCGCGGCGCAGGGGGCCGGCGCCGACGTAGCATGATCTCCATGGAGCAGCGCGTACTGGACAGGACCGGCCGCAGGCTATCGGTCGTCGGGCAGGGTACCTGGCAACTCGGCGGCGACTGGGGCGAAGTCCGGGAGGCGGACGCCTTCGGGGTGCTGGACGCGGCGGTCGATTCGGGTGTCACCTTCTTCGACACCGCCGATGTGTACGGCGACGGACGCAGTGAGCAGCTGATCGGCCGCTACCTGAAGGACCGCCCCGACGCCGGAGTGCTCGTCGCGACCAAAATGGGACGCCGGGCAGAACAGCTGCCCGAGAACTACGTGCTCGACAATTTCCGTACCTGGAACGACCGTTCGCGGATGAACCTCGGAGTCGACACTCTCGACCTCGTGCAGCTGCACTGCCCGCCCACCGCCGTCTACTCGTCTGACGCGGTCTACGACGCCCTGGACACCCTCGTCGACGAACAGCGGATCGCCGCCTATGCGGTGAGCGTCGAGACGTGTGCCGAAGCCCTCACCGCCATCGCGCGGCCGGGTGTGGCCTCCGTGCAGATCATTCTCAACCCGTTCCGTCTCAAGCCGCTGGACGAAGTCCTCCCGGCCGCCCGCGCGGCGGGCGTCGGTGTCATCGCACGTGTTCCGCTCGCCTCGGGGCTGCTCTCGGGCAGGTACACGGCGGACACCGTCTTCGCCGCCGGGGACCACCGCACGTACAACAGGCATGGCGAGGCGTTCGACCAAGGCGAGACGTTCTCCGGGATCGACTACGGAACCGGGGTGTCCGCCGCGGCCGAGTTCGCCTCGCTCGCCCCGAGCGGGGCCACACCGGCGCAGACCGCGCTGCGCTGGATCATCCAGCAGCCCGGGGTCACCAGCGTGATCCCCGGCGCCCGTTCCGTCGCGCAGGCCCGAGCCAACGCGGCCGCCGCCTCTCTGGCGCCGCTTGGGCAGAGCACCCTCGACGCGGTCCAGGACCTCTACGACCGGCGGATCCGAGCGGCGGTCCACCACCGCTGGTGAACCGGCGGGGCGGTGACCGGGCGGACGGCCGCCACCGGGTGCCGACATGGCCCGTATGGTCCGGGATGCGAGGCCTTCGGAGCACACGGACGGACGTCGGTTTGAGTTAATGCCCTGATTGGTGTTTTCTTCGGTATATCGATGGCGCTGCGGACCGACCCGCGGCGCCTTCGTCATACCCGGCGCGGTTCACTGCATCTGCCGGCGCACCAGCTCATGGAGCCGTCCGCCGGTGTCGGCGAGCAGCTCGGCGGGCGGTCCCTGCTGGACGACGCGGCCCTCCGACATCACGATCACCCGGTCGGCGTCCAGCACGGTGGAGAGCCGGTGGGCGATCACGACGCGGGTGGCGTTCAGGGCGCGGGTGCTCTCGATCACGGTGCGCTGGGTCTCGTTGTCGAGAGCACTGGTGGCCTCGTCGAAGAAGAGGATCCGGGGGCGCCGGACGAGCGCCTGGGCGATCATCAGACGCTGACGCTGGCCCCCGGAGATCGCGCCACCACCGGAGATCATGGTGTGCAGTCCCATCGGCATGCGTTTGATGTCCTCGGCCAGGCCGGCCATCGCGGCGGCCTCCCACGCCTCCTCCTGGCTGAAGACCTCGGCGCCGCAGATGCAGTCCAGGATCGACCCGGTGAACGGCTGGGCGTTCTGCAGCACCACTCCGCACTGGCGGCGCACGGCCGCCTGGTCGAGGGCCGAGAGGTCCTGGCTGTCGTAGAGCACACTCCCCGACACCGGTTTGTCGAAGCCGATGAGCAGCCGCAGCAGGGTCGACTTCCCGCAGCCGCTGGGGCCCACTACGGCCACGAACTCGCCGGCCCGCACCCGCAGGGACACACCGTCGAGGACCAGAGGGCCCTCGTCGGTGTACCGGAAGGAGAGGTCCCTGGCCTCGATCTCACCGGAGAGCTCGCCGGGCTGGGTGCTTCCGGAGCGCACCTCCGGGGCCTCGTCCAGCACCGGCTTGATCTGCTCGAACATCGGCAGCGCGGCGGCGGCCGAGACGAACGCCCCGGTGAGCTGGGTGACCGCGGTGAGCAGCATGGTCACCGACGTGTTGAAGGTCAGGAAGGCGCTGGCCGACAGACTTCCGCGGGCCGGTCCTGCGAGCAGCACGAACATGACCAGTGAACAGAGCGGCAGGTAGACCGCGTTGAGGACCGTCGTCAGATTCTTGATCCGGCCGGCCCGCTGCTGCAGCTCACGGCTGCGGGCGAACTCGCCGGCCCAGGCCGCGTACGCGAAGTTCTCCGCCGCGGCCACCCTGAGCTTCGGCAGCCCGCGCAGCGTCTGGAAGGCCTGGTTGTTGAGCTTGTTGCTGAGTTTGATCAGACGGCGCTGCCAGCGCAGCTCCCACAGCCCCATGGTGAGGAATACCGCGGCGATCACGACCAGCATGCCGACCGCCGTCAGGGCCAACGGGGCACTGAAGCAGAACAGCAGCACCAGGTTCATCGCGCCGACCGTGCCTGCCTGCACGGCGACCGGTCCGATACCGGACAGCACCCGGCGGATGGCGCTGATGCCCATGGCGGCGCTGGCCAGTTCACCGGTGGACCGCTCGGTGAAGAACGTGGTCGGCAGCCTCAGCAGCCGGTCCCACAGCGCCGGCTGGAGCGTGCTCTCGATGCGTCCCTCCATCCGGAGGATCGTCAGATTCTGCAGCAGCATGAAAGCTGCCGAGACGATGCCGGTGACGATGATGGCCAACGAGACCTGCACGATCAGGCTGTTCTCGGCGTTGGGCACATAGACGCCGAGCACCTGCCCGGTGGCCAGCGGCACCAGCGCGCCCAGCCCGACCGTCACCAGTCCGGCGAGTACGAGATTCCGCAGATCGGCCCGGGTGCCACGCAGGCTGAAACGAGCCAGATGCCACTTGCTCATCGGCCGGTCCGGCAGTGGACGGTAGAACATCACCCCGCGCGGCTCGAACTCCTCCGCGTTGGACCGGCCGATCCGGGTGCGCCGGCCCGTTGACGGGTTCACCGCCTCGTACCCGCGGCGGCGCCACAGCAACGCCACCGGCGTCCCGCCGACGGCCCGGTGGCCCACCAGCGGCCCCGCGTTCTCCTGCCACCAGCGCCCGTCGAGCCGGATCGGGCGGGTGCGTATGCGGGACGCGACCGCGACACGCTCGACCGGGTCGATCCGCTCGCTCACCGCGCCGCCCACCGAGGGGTCCGACAGGGTGATCCCGGCCGCGGCCGCCACGGTGCGGCAGACCGCGTACGTCGCGTCGTCGCCGGCCCCGGCCGCGCGGGCGGCGGGCTTCCCCGAACGGCCGATGGACGCCAGCAGTGCCTGGTCCGCCTGTTCACGGACTGTCCTGCCCGCCTTGATCCCGGCGACCGTGCGGTCCTCGTGGGCACGCTCCATCCGCTCGATCCAGCGGTCGAGCGCGGAGAGCAGCCGGTACTGCTGGTTGACCATGCTCTGCCACATTGCAGCGTCGACCAGCAGATCGCCTGCCGCCTCCGTGCTGAACGCGGCACCGTACTGAACACTGCCAGGCGACACCGGGAGCCACAGGATGTCGTCGTCCGCCACCACCTCGTCCACGGTGGTCCTGCCGTCCAGGGGTGCTTCGAACAGCACGTGCTGGCTGCGTCCGACCCCGAGGGCGAAGGCATGTTCCAGCAGGCTCAGAGCCGCGTCGCCCGTGTCGTACTGGCTGCGGTACTGACCTTCGTACGAGGTGGCCGGGTACTCCGGCCGGTACAGCTCCCGCAGGGGTATGCGGCGCAGGACGGCTCCCTGCAGGGGGCGGCCGACCAGAGTGTGCTGAGGCCCCTCGACCGGGCCGAGCAGCAGTGTGCCCGGTTCGAGGCGGCCCAGGAAGTGCCAGTGGCCCTGTGCCGCCGCGTCGACCGCGAAGAGATCGAGGGCGCCTTCCGCGACCAGCCACAGGACCTGTGGCCCCTCCAGGGACAGACTGCGCAGACCTGCGCAGTCGACGGGCTCGCCGAGCCGGCCCAGTTCGGCGAGCACCGGGTCGTGCGGCATCGCGCTGCGCTCCGGATGCGCGACCGGATCAGGGCCGGTACCCGGGCCCGGGGAATGGTGAACGTATGCCACCTCAGTGCTCCTTGACCAGCTCGGCATACGGACCGCCGGCGGCGACCAGCTCCTCGTGTCGGCCGCGTTCCACGACGGAGCCGTGGTCGAGGACCACGATCTCGTCGCTGTCGCGGACCGTGCTCAGCCGGTGTGCGATCACCACGCACGCGCAGCCGCGGCGCCGCAGGTTGTCGATGATCAGCTGCTCCGTCTCCGCGTCCAGGGCGCTGGTCACCTCGTCCAGCACCAGAATGCTCGGCCGGCGCACCAGCGCCCTGGCGATCTCAAGACGCTGCCGCTGGCCGCCGGAGAAGTTCCGGCCGTCCTGCTCCACCCGGCCGTGAATACCGCCGGGGCGCCGCGCGATGACGTCGTGGAGTGCCGCGTCCTGGAGCGCGGCGACGACGGCGTCGTCCGGGATCGAGGGATCCCACAGAGCCACGTTGTCCCGCACGGTGCCCTCGAACAGGAAGATGTCCTGGTCGACGAAGGAGACCGAGGCGGCAAGCGCACTGCGTGAAATGTCCTCGAGACGCTGCCCGTCGATACGGATGATGCCCTCCCAGGGGCTGTAGAGCCCCGAGATCAGGCGGGAGACCGTCGACTTGCCGCTACCGGAACCGCCGACGAGGGCCACTTGCTGTCCCGGCCCCACGGCCAGCGAGAATCCGGTGAGCAGCGGCTTGTCGAGCGGGCTGTAGCCGAAGGTGATCTCCTCCAGCGTCACATGCCCCTTGAGCCTGCGAGCGCTAGCCGCGGGTTCGCGCCGCGAGTACAGCGCGTCCACCGGGAAGTTCTCGACATCCTTGAGCCGGGCCACGTCCGCCGCGAAGTCCTGGATCCGGCCGGCCACCCCGTTGAGCCGGGTGACCGGCGCCGTGAAGCGGACCACCAGTGCCTGGAAGGCGACGAGCAGACCGATCGAGATGTGTCCCTCGACCGCCCGCAGACCGCCGATCCACAGGATCAGCGCGCTGTTGAGCGTCGCTAGCGCGGGAGCGACGACACCCAGCCACGCGCTCGGTACGCCGAGACGCTGCTGCTCCTCGAGCGTGCTGGCGTGCTGCCCCGCCCAGCGGCGGAAGTACCCGTTCTCGCCGCCGGTTGCCTTCATGGTCTCGATGAGCTGCAGGCCGGTGTACGAGGTGTTGGTGAGCCGGGCGCTGTCGGCGCGCAGCTTCTGCGTGCCGGTGGCGCGCAGCCGCACCACGATGCGCATGGCGACGACATTGAGCAGCGCGAGCCCGACTCCGATGAGCGTGAGCTGCGGGTCGTACGTCCACAGCAGTACCGCGTAGAGCAGCACCACGACCCCGTCCACCCCGGCGGCGGTGAGATCTCGGGCCAGTGTCTCGGCGACCGCGTCGTTCGACTGCAGCCGCTGTACCAGGTCCGCGGGGCCGCGCTGGGCGTAGAAGGTCACCGGCAGCCTCAGCAGATGCCGCAGGAAGCGGGCGCTGCTGAGGGTGGACGAGATGATGCGCCCGCGCAGCAGATTCGCCTGTTGCAGGCCTGTCAGAACCGCGGTGAGCGCGACCATGGTGCCCATGGCGGCGAACAGCACACCCAGCAGTGACGTCTGGTCACCGATCAGGAACAGGTCGATGTAGGTACGGCTCAGCGCGGGCAGCGCCGCGCCGACGGCGACCAGCAGCAGGCTGGCCAGCATCGCGGCCAGCATGGTGCCCGTGGTGCCGCGCAACCGGGCCGGCAGGGCACGCATGATCCCCGGCCGGCGGCCGCCGCGGGTGAAGCTGTCGCCGGGTTCGAAGACCAGGACGACCCCGGTGAAGCTCGTGTCGAAGTCCTCGGCGGCCACGAACCTGCGGCCCTTGTCGGGGTCGTTGATGTGCACACCGCGCTTGCCGAAACGGCGTCCCATGCCGTCGTAGACGACGTAGTGGTTGAACTCCCAGAACAGGATGGCGGGTGCCTGCACCTCCGCGAGGGCAGTGGGCTCCATCTGCATGCCCTTGGCCTGCAGCCCGTAACTGCGGGCGGCCTTCAGAAGATTGCTGGCGCGGGAGCCGTCACGCGATACGCCGCAGGCGATCCGCAGTTCCTCCAGCGGCACATGCCGTCCGTAGTGGCCGAGCACCATGGCCAGCGAAGCGGCGCCGCACTCGAGGGCTTCCATCTGGAGGACCGTGGGAGTGTGGACCGCCTTGACCTTCTTCCCGGCCCTTGGCTCCGGCCCCTGCCGGGGACGGCGCCTGTTCTGCGCCGCGTTGTCAGGCCGGTGCCTGCCGCGCGTGGGGGGAGGCAACTGCTGGGCCGCTGGGGAGGGGTGGGGCGCGGTCACGGGAGCAGCCAATCGATCGGGTGCTGGTCGGCCAGGTGGATGGAGCCGGTGGCCAGCGTCATGGAGTCGATCGCATACGGCGGGCCCTCGGCCGACGACCACCGGTATCCGGACTTGGTGGCGGACGAGCGGTCCAGGCGTACCAGCACGGCGAGGGGTCTGCCGTGCTTCGAGAACTGCTCGCCCAACTGGCTGTCGCCGAGGAATGCGCTGATCTGTTGCCGGGTCTGGGGCGCGCGGCCGACCACGGCCACCCGGCCGCGCAGCACTCCGTACTGCTGGGCGGGCACGGACCGTACGGTGAGATCCACCCGGGCGCCCGCCGGAACGGCCGAACCGCTGTCGCCCGATACGAACAGCAACACCGTCAGCGGATTGTTCGCGGCGCCGACACGCTCCACGCTCGCCACATCGGCGCCGGTCGTGACCACGGCGCCGATGGCGGCCGTCAGCGTGGTCACCCGGCCCGCGGCGATGGTGCGGACGATGCGGTTGCCGTGTTCCGTACGGACCTGCAGCAGTGGTGCGTTCGCGGCCAGGGTCTGCCCCTGCTTGGCGAGAACGCCGGTGACCTGGCCCGCCACTGGGCTCTGCAGCACGTAACTGCCCTGGGTGTGCGTGAGGATGCCGGGTGCGCTCAGGGTGGAGGAGACGGAGCCGGTCATGGCCCAGAAGCAGGCTGCGGCCATGACGATCACGGTGACACCCAGCACGAGCCAGCCCTGCGGCCTGGCGAAGCGCACCGGCAGGTCGAGTTCCTCCGGCGACTGCAGCTTGGAAAGGGCCTGCTGACGGAACTGCACGGAGCTCTTTTCCTACCTGTCAACTATCCGCAATGAGCCCCGGAACCAGGGGTTCCGGGGCTCACGCGAGGCTGTCTCAGAGACCGGAGACGAGACCGGTGGCGATGCCGGTGGCGGCACCGGTGTTCACGCCCGTGGTGGACGAGACGAGACCCGTGACCGAACCCACGAGGCCGGAGACCGGGGCGATGGAGTCAGCGGTGCCGGTGACGTTGCCGACGACGTTGCCGAGCAGACCACCGGACACGTTGTCCAGGTCGTTGTCGGAAATCTCGAGGGTCTCGACCTGAGGGGTGGAGTTCATGATGAACGCCCTTCCTGTGGATATGTAATAACCGCGAACGCCTTGGTGTGGCTCCCGCATTGCGCTGGATCAAAGCACGCCGAAGCAGCGCGCAGCCAATCAAACAGTCGCTGATCAGGGGCTCATGGCCTTAAGGGATAAGCCTGCGTGCAGGTGTGTCCATTGCTTGGGGGCATCTCCTTCACAAGATCCGTGATCTCTGTTCCCGTGCATGGAATGGGCAGTTGCCTGAATTGGGGCACTCCCGCAGCAAAGACCCCCGTCCTGGTCCGTACTATTACGGTCGAACGTTCGTGGGTGACCTGGTTGCGTTTTCCATGTGCAGGTTTGCTGAAGGTGGGCGCGAGACGGCCCAGGGAGCCCGGTGGGCGCCCGGGAACGGAGGCAGCGAGCGGCTTCGCGGCCCCGCCGGGACCGGGGCCGGCCCCTGCTACGGTCGCCCCGAAGACCGGCCGGGCACTCGCCGGCCGGGCACCAGGGGAGAGGGGCGGCGCGGTGGCGGATACAGGGACCGGGCGGGCATTCGTCGGATCGTTCACGTCGGACGGTGGGCGGGGTGTGACCGCCGCCGCGGTGGACACGGCTACCGGGGCGCTGACGGTGCAGGGGGCTGCGAGTTCCGTGCCGAACCCCTCGTTCCTCGCCCCGGCCGGGGGCGGCCTGCTGTACGCGGTCTCCGAGACGCAGGACGGAGCGGCGGCCGCATTCGACATCACCGGCGCCGTGCCCCGCCTCATCGGCCCGGCGGTGCGGGTCGGTGGCGACGCCCCCACTCATCTCGCTCTGGTGGGCGGTCATGTGATCACGGCCAACTACGGCTCGGGCAGCGTCTCGGTGCTGCCCGTCCGGGCGTCGGACGGTGGGCTCGGCGCGGCGGCGGAGGTGCTCGAGCACCGTGGCAGTGGCCCCAGCCGCGACCGGCAGGAGGGCCCGCATGCCCACCAGGTGAAGCAGGACCCCACCGGACAGTGGGTGCTGAGTGTCGACCTCGGTACCGACTCCGTACGGATCTGCGCCCTCGCCCCGGACACCGGCACGCTGCGGGTGCACGGCGAGACGGTACTGCCGCCGGGCCGCGGGCCCCGGCATCTCGCGTTCCACCCGGCAGGAACGCATGCCTATGTACTGAACGAACTGGAGCCGACCCTGACGGTCTGCCGCTGGGACGGGGAGACCGGCACGCTCGAAGCGGTCGGTGAGAGCGCCCTGCTGCCCCAGGACGAACGGGCGCAGTCGTACGGCTCCGGGCTGGTCCTGGCCCACGACGGCCGGTTCATCTGGGCGGCGAACCGGGGGCACGACAGCATCTCGGTCATCGCGCTTGACGGGAGCCCGGAGAAGCCCGAGCTGGTCACCACGGTGGGCTGCGGCGGCCGGTGGCCGCGGGACATCGCGCTGGACCCCGGGGGGCGGCGGCTGTACGTGGCCAACGAGCGCTCGGGTGACGTGACCTGGTTCGACATCGACTCCGGAACGGGTGTCCCGCGCCGTGCGGGCTCCATCGAGGCGCCGGCTGCCTCATGTGTGGTGTTCGCCTGAGACAGCTGTGGGGGGCCGCACCGTGCCGGTGCGGCCCCCCACATGCGCATCACTGCCCGAGGTCAGCCGACCGGCGCCCCCTGGGACGGCTGCTGCGGGGCGATGCCCAGCGCGCTCGTGTACTGCGAGAGGACCAGTTTGCCGACTGCCGGATATGCGCCGAGCGCCTCGGCCGAGGCACAGCCGGCCTCCTTGGCCGCGGTGTCCAGCAGCCCCTCGGTGACCTCCGGGCCGATCAGATATGGAGCCAGGGCCAGCTGCGCGGAGCCCGAACCGCGCAGCTGCTCGGCGATGGCGGTGACCGCCCCTTCCACGTCGAGCGCGGCGGCCATCACCGGCACGGCGAGGCGCGCGGCCAGCAGCATTCCGGTGATACCGGCTGCCTGGACCGCCTCTTCACCGCCGACGGTCACCAGGATGATGCCGTCGGCCGCTGTGGCCACGGTGAACAGCCGGGCACGGTCGGCGCGGGACAGACCTGCCTCCGACAGACGTACGTGCAGCCCCTCCGCGAGCAGCGGGTGCGGGCCGAGCACCTCGGTCAGTTCGGCGGCCGTACCGCTGTCCCTGACCGCCTGCTGTATCCGCCGCTCGGTGCCGGCTTCGGGGCCTGCCAGCAGCGGTACCACGACCGCTGTGGGGCCCGAGGGCTCGGCCACGTCACGTCCGGCGGCCCTCGCCTGCTGGTAGCGCGCGACACGCTCGGCCGCCGTGTTCGAGAGAACGGTCTCCAGCGTGGGGAATTCTTCCCCGGTGCCGTCGAGGTAGCCGATGCGGGCGTCCAGGCCGGGAAGCTCTGAACGGGCGATGAAGATGACTTCTTCCGCCAGGCTGCGCACAGCGGCTGAAGGAGCGCCGGGAACGGCGAGAACCAGCGCGGGCGCGCCCTCAGGGGCCACCGCGGGTTCCGGGCGGCGGTGCCGTCCGGTCTGGCGAGGTCGCGGCATTCGTACGGGCAGGCCGGATGCGGGCCCATTGGGGGAGCTCATGGCGCCGCATGCTACTGGCTTCGGATGCCCGACTGCTCGGGGAGGGTGCTTTCACGCGACATATGTCCCTGTTTATCCGGTGCGTGTTGTCCGGATCACGTACCCTGCCCCACTGTCAGCCGCAAGAGCTGCGGATGGTGCGGCAGCCGCAGTGTCCCGCCGGCGAGCTCGGCGGCGATCAGTACCGCCCCCACCAGCGGGTCGCCGGCCGCGGGTATCGCCCGCACATGCGGCAGCCGCCGGGCGAACTCCTGCCGGGCGGGGACCAGCAGCGGATCCCCCATCCTGAACAGGCCGCCGGTGAGCGCCACCTGGCACGGCCCTTCCTCGGCGGGCGGGCATACCGCGGCCGCGGTGTCGACGATCTGCCGGGCCGCCTCCCGCAGAATCGCGGAGGCGACCGGGTCGGTCCCCGCGCAACGGGCCACCTCCGGAGCGAACGAAGCGAGGACCGCCGGCCGGTCGGTGCGCGGATAGAGCTGCCCGGGCAGACCGGCGGCGGGCCCGAACACCGCCTCCAGCCGGTGCAGCAACGCGGCGGAACCGCCGCTCCGGCCGTCATGGGCGCGCATCGCCGCCTCCAGACCGGCCCGGCCGATCCAGGCCCCACCGCCGCAGTCGCCGAGCAGATGGCCCCATCCGTCGGCCCTCGCCCACCGGGTCAGATCCGTGCCGAGTGCGATCATGCCGGTGCCCGCGGCGACCACGGCCCCCGGCCGCTGTCCCAGCGCTCCCGCGTACGCCGTCACCGCGTCGGCGGCAAGCGCCAGCCGGGGCGCACCGAGCGAGCTCTCCAGCGCGGCGGGAAGCACGGCCCGCAGATCATCACCGAGAGTGGCCATGCCCGCGGCGCCGATCGCCACCGCGGAGACCTGGACGTCACCTGCCCTGCCGAGCAGTTCACCCGCCATGGGCAGCAACTGCTCCAGCAGATGGGCCGCTTCGATACCGGAAGGCCCGGTCCTCACCGGCTCCCGGGAGCTGACGGACTCGGTGCGCGCGGGATCCGTCGCGTCGGCGAGCGCGACGCGCAGCCCCGAACCTCCCGAGTCCACCCCGATGACCCAGGTCACGGCAGCCGCCAGTCCACCGGCTGCGCACCCTGGCGGACCAGCAGCTCATTGGTCCGGCTGAAGGGACGGGAGCCGAAGAAGCCACGGTCGGCCGACATCGGGGAGGGATGTGCGGACTCGACCGCGGGCAGGTCGCCCAGCAGTGGCCGCAGATTCCGGGCGTCGCGCCCCCACAGCACCGAGACCAGCGGCGTGCCGCGCGCCGCCAGTGCCCGGATGGCCTGCTCGGTCACTTCCTCCCAGCCCTTGCCGCGATGCGCCGCGGGCTTGCGCGGCGCGGTGGTGAGCGCCCTGTTGAGCAGCAGCACCCCCTGTCCGGCCCACGGCGTCAGGTCGCCGCTGGAGGGACGCGGCAGGCCGAGGTCGCTGTGCATCTCGCGGAAGATGTTCTCCAGGCTGCCGGGCACCGGACGCACGTCCGGCGCCACCGAGAAACTAAGGCCTACGGCGTGCCCCGGCGTGGGATAGGGATCCTGGCCGACGATCAGTACGCGCACCGCGTCGAACGGCTGCTGGAACGCGCGCAGTACGTTCGCTCCGGCCGGCAGATACGTGCGTCCCGCCGCGATCTCGGCCCGCAGGAACTCGCCCATAGCGGTGATCCGTCCGGCGGCTGGTGCGAGCGCCCGCGCCCACCCCGCCTCGACAATCTCATTCAACGGTCGTGCTGCCACGGGGCGTCACTCTACTGGTGCGGGACCGCGCCGCACCGACGGGTACGGTCAACTGATCACCGCGGCCCGTACACAGAGCACATCCGGGAGGTGCGAGGCGAGCTGCTGCCAGCTGTCCCCGTCGTCGTCGCTCGTGAACACCTCGCCGTTGCGGTTGCCGAAGTACACCCCGGCCGGGTCGGCGTCGTCCGTGCGGAGCGCGTCGCGCAGCACCGTGCCGTAGTGCTCGCCGTCCGGCAGACCGGCCGACAGCGGTTCCCAGCTCTCGCCCGCGTCGCTCGTACGGTAGACGCGGCACCTGCGCCCGGCGGGAACCCGGTCCGAGTCGGCGGTGATGGGGAAGACGTAGGCCGTGCCCGCACGGTGCGGATGGGCGGCGACGGCGAAGCCGAAGGTGGACGGCAGGCCCGCGCCGATGTCCTTCCAGGTGGCCCCCGCGTCGTCACTCCGGTAGACGCCCCAGTGGTTCTGCAGATACAGCCGGTCCGCGTCCCCGGCGTCCTGGGCGATCTTGTGTACGCACTGGCCGAACTCCGGATCGGGGTCGGGCAGGAAGACCGCCGACACCCCCTTGTTGGAAGGCTCCCACGCCGCCCCGCCGTCCCGGGAACGGAACACCCCTGCCGTGGACACCGCCACGGTCACCGCGTCGGCGCTCCGGCGGTCGGTGATCACGGTGTGCACCGCTTCACCGCCGCCGCCCGGAACCCACTTGGACCGGGTCGGGTGCTCCCAGAGAGGCCGCACCAGTTCGAAGGTCTCGCCCCGGTCCTCGGACCTGAAGAGCGCCGCCGGCTCGGTGCCCGCGTAGACCACATCCGGCGCGGCAGGGCCCGCCGGATGCAACTGCCACACCCGCTCCAGGGAGGCGCCGGTGTCCTTGGGGAACCTCACCGCCGGCTTCTTCGGCTCGGTCCAGCTCTTCCCAAGGTCGTCCGAATGGAACACCGAGGGGCCCCAGTGCGCGCTGTCCCCGCCGACGAGGACTCTCGGTGTGGACGTGCGGGTGTCGATGCCGACGGAGTACACGGCCTGTGCGTTGAAGTGCGGCCCCTGGAATTCCCAGTCCCTGCCGCGCCTGCGGCCGATGAAGAGCCCTTTGCGCGTGCCTACGGTCAGCAGTACCTCGGTCATGTGCAACACCTCCAGGACGTCGTTGTCGCGGATAGGGGCCAGTCTGCCCCTCGCCACTGACAACGGCCTCCGTGACGGACCTTTGCGCAGGTCACACACTTCTTACGGATCAATGACACGAGCGCCCGGAGAAGGGCCGCGCAGGCCCGGGCACCGTACGGTCCTGATATGCGTGTACTTGTCACCGGAGGCGCGGGCTTCATCGGCTCGCACATCACCCGGGCCCTCACCGACCGTGGACACCGTCCCGTCGTCTTCGACGCCCTGTTGCCGTCCGCCCACCCCCAGCCGCCGCCGCTGCCCGATGCCGAATGGATCCACGCGGACGTCCGCGACACCGGCGCGGTGGCCCGCGCCCTGCGCGGCGTGGACGCGGTGTGCCACCAGGCGGCGATGGTCGGTCTCGGCAAGGACTTCAGCGACGCAGCCGACTACGTCGGCTGCAACGACCTCGGGACCGCGGTGCTGCTGGCCGCCATGACGGAAGCGGGCGTCCGCGGTCTGGTGCTCGCCGGATCCATGGTCGTCTACGGCGAGGGCCGCTACGACTGTCCGGCCCACGGCCCGGTGCGTCCCGGGCCGCGTACACCGGCCGACCTGGACGCCGGCCGGTTCGAGCCACTCTGTCCGCGCTGCGGCGCCGAACTGCGCCCCGGCCTGGTCGCCGAGGACGCTCCGCCCGACCCGCGCAACGTCTACGCGACGACCAAACTCACCCAGGAACACCTGGCCGCATCCTGGGCCCGTTCCTGCTGCGGCCGGGCGGTCTCGCTGCGCTATCACAACGTGTACGGTCCCGGAATGCCCAGGAACACCCCCTACGCGGGTGTGGCCTCCTTCTTCCGCTCGGCGCTCGCCCGCGGTGAGGCCCCCCGGGTCTTCGAGGACGGCCGCCAGCGCCGGGACTTCGTCCATGTCAGGGACGTGGCAGCCGCCGACGTCCTCGCCCTGGAGACCCTGGCGGACCGCGAACCGGGTGCGCTCACCGCCTACAACACCGGTAGCAACACCCCCCGCACGGTCGGCGAGATGGCCGAGGAACTGGCTCGCGCGTACGGCGGTCCCGCGCCGGTCGTCACCGGCGAGTACCGGCTCGGGGACGTACGGCACATCACCGCCGACTCGCAGCGGCTCATGAACGAGCTCGGCTGGAAGCCGGAGACAAGCTTCGCCGAGGGGGTCGCCGAATTCGCTAGCAGCGGGCTGCGGGGAGAGTGACCTCGAAACGGCAGCCGCCCGTCACGTTGCTCACTGCGGCCCTGCCCGCGTGCGCCTCCACGATGCCCCGGACGATGGCCAGCCCGAGCCCCGCACCCCCGGGCGGCGTACGGGCCGGGCTGCCTCGCCAGCCGGTGTCGAAGACCCGGTGCAGATCGTCCTCCGGGATGCCGCCGCAGCCGTCGGTCACCGAGAGCACCACCGAGCCGGCGCGCTGTTCGGCCGCGACGGCCACCGTGCCGTCTGCCGGTGTCCGGTGAATGGCGTTCACCAGGAGATTGGCGAGAACCCGTGTCATCTCCTTGCCGTCCACCTCGACCGGCAGGGGGTCCACGCTGCCGCCCACCAGCCGCACGCCGTGTTCACGGGCCAGCGGGTCGGCGCCGGCCAGTGCGTCCCCCACCAGGTCGTAGACGGACATCCGGGTCGGTGTGAGGGTGAGTGCCCCCGCATGGATGCGCGACAGCTCGAAGAGGTCACCGACCATCGTGTTCATCCGGTCCACCTCCGCCCGGATCTGGCGGAAGTAACGCTCAGGATCGTCGGCCACGCCGTCCTCGAGAGCCTCGGACATGGCCCGCAGCCCGGCAAGCGGGGTACGCAGATCGTGCGAGATCCAGGCGACCAGTTCACGCCGGGAGGTCTCCAGCGCCTGCTCCCTCCGGCGTGAAGCGGCCAGCTTCTCGCTCGTCGCGGCCAACTCCCTGCCCAGGTCAGCCAGTTCCGCGGTGGGTGCCCGGCCGGGCGCGGCGAAGTCGCCGCCGTCACCGAACGAGCGCGTGGCGAGGGTCAGCGCCCTGCTGCCCGCGACCACCCACCGGCCGAGCAGCAGCGCGGTTCCCAGTGACACCGCGGCGGCCATCGCGTCCACCAGCGTCACCACCTTGAGGTCGTGCGGCGACAGGAACATCGCCCAGGCCACGGCGAGTGTCCCGGCCAGCATCGCGGTCACCGCGACAGCGGAGATCACGGTGAGGGACACGGCGACGGACCGGCGGCGCAGCAGACGCAGGGCCAGCCCCCCGAGCAGCCCGGCCGCCGCGGCGCCGAGGAAGGCGTACAGGGCGATCCACAGCAGATCGTTCATCGGGCGTCCACCCCCTCCACCCCGTCCGCCGCGGCCGCGGAAGCCGCATCGAAGCGGTAGCCGACCCCCCACACCGTCTGGATCAGCGCGGGCGCGGCTGGATCGTCCTCGATCTTGCCGCGCAGCCGCCGCACATGGACCGTGACGGTCGACAGGTCGCCGAATTCCCAGCCCCAGACCTCATGCATCAGCCGCTCTCTGGTGCAGGCCTGCCCCGAATGTTTCACCAGGTAGGACAGAAGATCGAACTCCCGCAGTGTCAGGGCGAGTTCGCGGCCGTCCTTGGTGGCCCGCCGGGCCGCTGGTTCCACGGTGATGCCCGCTGCCTCCAGCAGCGGCCCCGGCCGGTCACCGGCGCCGGTGCTCCGGCGCAGTACCGATTCGACCCGCAGCACCAGTTCCCGCGGGCTGAAGGGTTTGGTCACGTAGTCGTCGGCGCCTATCTCAAGACCGAGGATCCGGTCGTCCTCGTCCCCGCGAGCGGTCAGCATGATCACCGGCACCGGTCCGCGGGCCCGCAGCGCCCGGCACACCTCGAGGCCGTCCATGCCGGGCAGCATCAGATCGAGCACCACCAGGTCCGGGCGGTGGCGGGTGGCGCATTCCAGAGCCGCCGGGCCGTCGGCGGCGCGGTCCACGGTGTATCCGGCCCGGTCGAGGTAGCCGGTGACCACTTCGGAGACGGTCGGGTCGTCATCGACGACCAGAACACGGAGCGGGCGGTGTGCGGGGTGCGGGTTCTGCATGGCCCCAGCCTGTCACCGAGCAGCCGCAAACGGCTTAACGCGTCGGTGCATGCGTGCGGATGTCCGCGTTTCGTAAGGTCCGGAATCGCCCCTCGTCCCTTTCCGGTTCGTACGGTGAGGGACGTGACCGACCTGATCCCGACGACCGTGGACGTCGTCCTCCCCTGCCTAGACGAGGCCGCCGCACTGCCCTGGGTGCTGGAACGCATCCCCGCCGGATGGCGTGCCGTCGTGGTGGACAACGGCTCATCGGACGGCTCGTCCCGCATCGCCGGATCCCTCGGCGCCACCGTGGTCCACGAGCCGCGGCGCGGCTTCGGGGCGGCCTGCCACGCGGGCCTGCTCGCCGCGACGGCGGAACTCGTCTGCTTCTGCGACTGCGACGCCTCACTGGATCCGGGTCTGCTGCCCGCTCTCGTGCGCCGGGTCGCGGACGGCGAGGCGGATCTGGTGCTGGGACGCAGACGACCGTCGGAACACGGCGCTTGGCCCCTGCACGCGCGTGCGGGCAACCTCGCGCTCTCCAGGATGCTGCACGCCCGTACCGGGGTGAGGCTGCGGGACCTGGGGCCGATGCGCGCGGCCCGCCGCGAGGCCCTGCTGGGCCTCGGGCTGACCGACCGGCGCAGCGGCTACCCGCTGCAGATGGTCGTACGGGCCGCGGACGCGGGCTGGCGGATCGCCGAACAGGATGTGCCGTATCTGCCGCGGACCGGGAAATCGAAGGTCACCGGCACCTGGCGGGGCACCTGGCAGGCCGTTGGCGACATGCGCGCCGTGCTCGCCGAAGGCGCCACGCGATGACGACCCTGATCGTGATCGCCAAGGAACCGCGGCCCGGCCGTGTGAAGACCCGGCTCACCCCGCCCTGCACACCCGACCAGGCGGCCCGGCTCGCGGCGGCGGCGCTCGCCGACACCCTGGAGACCATCGCGGCCTGTCCCGCGCGGCGCCGGCTTCTGGTGCTCGACGGGGCGCCGGGTGCGTGGCTGCCGCCCGGGTTCGAGGTGGTGCCGCAGTGTGCGGGAGGTCTCGACGAACGGCTGGCCGCCGCCTTCGCGCTGTGCAGTGGGCCGGTCCTGCTCGTCGGCATGGACACTCCGCAGATCACCCCCGAGCTGCTTGCTCCCGTGCTCGGACCCGGCGCCTGGGCCGGTTGCGGGGCGTGGTTCGGGCCGGCCGAGGACGGCGGTTTCTGGGCCCTCGGCCTCAAGGAGCCCGCCCCCGAGCTGCTCCGCGGTGTCCCCATGTCGACACCGACGACCGGCGCCGTACAGCGCGCACGGCTGACCGGCGCCGGGCTCACCGTGCGCGATCTGCCGGTACTGCGCGATGTCGACACCGCCGAGGACGTGCGGGCCGTGGCCGCCCTGATCCCCGGCAGCAGGTTCGCCGAAGCCGCCGCAGCGCACCTCGGAGTCCGTGGATGACCGCGCCGGTGAGGTCCCGCAGCTGGCAGGCCGATCCGTACACCGACGCACTGCGCACCGGCCGGGGCCCGCTCTTCTTGCGCAGGGACGACGGCTGGCTGCTTCCGCTGGACGTGGAACGCTGGTGCGCGAGCGCCGGTGGTGCGGACCTGTCGGTGCTCCGCAGGTGCGAGGGCGCCGTCCTCGACATCGGCTGCGGGCCGGGGAGGATGGTCGCCGCACTGGCCGCGCTGGGCCACCGGGCGCTCGGCGTCGACGTCAGTCCGGCCGCCGTCGCCCGCACCGCCCGCGCGGGCGGTCCCGCGCTGTGCCGCTCGGTCTTCGAGCAACTGCCGGGGGAGGGGCGCTGGGACACGGCCCTCCTCATCGACGGGAATATCGGCATCGGCGGCGACCCGCAGGCGCTGCTGGCCCGCACCGCGCAACTCGTCGGCCCCACCGGTCTTCTGATCGCCGAGGCTGCCCCGGTGGACGTCGACGAATGCGTACGGGTGCGGGTCGACGACGGCCGGGGCAGCGCCGGAACAGGTTTTCCCTGGGCCAGGGTGGGGGTGAGCGCGCTCCTCCGCCGTGCCGATGCGGCCGGATGGACGGTGGACGGGCAGTGGCAGGAGGAGGGGCGGCCCTTTGTCCTGCTGAGGCGGGGCGGCCGGGCCCGCGCCAACGCCGCGGCGCCCGGCAGCCGTACGCTCTCCTTGAAGGCCCTGCCCGCGCAGGAATAGCCGGAACGGAGCGTGGCCCACCCGCACGTCGGCATCGGCGCCCGCGGCCGGACACCCGATCACGGGCTCCATGTCCGTACCCCCGTGCGAGGCCTTACGGTGGCCGTCCCGGATCACTTCGCCGACTGCTACTGCTGAGGAGCGCATCGGATGGCCCTGTTCGATCTCCCGCTGGACGAACTCCACCGTTATCGCTCACAGTCCGGTGAACCGGAGGATTTCGACCAGTTCTGGGCGAAGACACTGGCCGAAGCCAGGTCGCATGACCTGGATGCCCGGTTCGAACCCGTCACCGACACGGGACTGAGCACGGTGGACGTCTTCGACGTCACGTTCGCCGGATACGGCGGCCACCCGGTGAAAGGCTGGTTCATCCTCCCCGCCGGCACGGTCGAACCGCTCCCCGTGGTGGTGCAGTTCATCGGTTACGGCGGCGGCCGCGGACTTCCGCACACTCATCTGCTCTGGCCCGCTGCCGGGTTCGCGCACTTCGTGATGGACACCCGTGGGCAAGGCAGCGGATGGGGCGGCGGAGACACCCCCGACCCCGTCGGCAGCGGACCCGCCTATCCCGGCTTCATGACCCGTGGCATCGATGACCCCGCCTCCTATTACTACCGACGGGTCTTCACCGACGCGGTACGCGCCGTGGAGGCGGCCAGGTCGCACGAGTCGGTCGACGCCACCCGCACCGCGGTGGTCGGCTCCAGCCAGGGGGGTGGCATCGCCATCGCGGTCGGCGGACTGGTCCCCGGCCTGGCCGCTGTGGCCCCCGATGTGCCGTTCCTGTGCGACTTCCCCAGGGCGACCACCATCACCGACCGTGATCCGTACCGTGAGATCGGCGGCTATCTCCGGACCCACCGGGGCAGGGACGCCGCGGTGTACCGCACGCTGGCGTACTTCGACGGGGTCCACTTCGCGTCCAGGATCCGCTCTCCCGCGCTGTTCTCCGCCGCGCTGGAGGACGAGACCTGTCCGCCGTCGACGGTCTTCGCCGCGTACAACGCCTGCCCCGCCGATGACAAGCAGATCGAGGTCTACACCTTCAACGACCACGAGGGCGGCGGGCCCTTCCAGGACGCGGTGAAACTGCGCTGGCTTCCGCAACGGCTGGCGGCGGGCTGAACCGGCAGGCGGTGTCACCGCGTTCCCGGCCGGTGACCGGAGCCGTCGGAGCCTGCACGTAGGGTCGTGAACATGTCTGTTGCACATACGGATCCGGGGACCCCGGACAGCCGGAGCGCGGCGCGGTATCTGTGGTGGCTGGTCAACAGCCAGCGCCGCAGGGTCATGGCAGGTGCGCTGTTCGGCAGCGTGTGGATGGCGCTGCTCGCGCTGCCTCCCTATCTGCTGTCGCGCGCGATCGACGACGGGCTCCAGCCGGGACACTCCGGCACGCTGCTGCGCTGGGTCGCCGCGCTCTTCGGTGTCGGCGTGCTGAACGCCTGGCTGAGCATCATGCGGCACCGCACGATGACCAGAGTGCGGATGGACGCCTCCTTCCGCACGGTCGGGGTCGTGGTACGCCACGCCACCCGGCTCGGGGCTTCGCTGCCGGGGCGGGTCGCGTCGGGGGAGGTCGTCACGATCGGTGGCAGCGATGTTTCGCGGATCAGCGAGACGCTGACCGTGACCGGTCCCGGCGTCGGCGCCGTGGTGGCCTATGTCGTGGTCGCGGGGCTGCTGTTCTCGGTCTCGCCGCTGCTCATGGTGGTGCTCCTGCTCGGCGTGCCACTGCTTGCCGTGCTGGTGGGGCCGCTGCTCGGACGACTGCAGGGCGCCGAGGCCGGATACCGCGAACGGCAGAGCGAACTCGCCGCCCTCATCGCGGACCTGGTGGGCGGGCTGCGGGTGCTCGGCGGACTCGGCGGAAAGGGTCTGTACGCCGACCGGTACCGGCGTCGTTCGCAGGCGCTGAAGGCCGAGGGCTACCGGGTGGGCGGGGTGGCCAGCTGGATCCAGGCGCTCGGTGTGGGCCTGCCCGCTCTGTTCCTGGCCACGGTGACCTGGCTGGCCGCCCGGATGGCGGCCGAAGGGATCATCACGGCCGGGCAACTCGTAGCGGTCTACGGCTATGTGGCGGTGCTCGTGGTGCCGGTGGCGGCTTTCATCGAAGGCGGTTACGGCATTACCCGGGGGCTGGTCGCCGCCCGCCGAGTGGTGCGATTCCTCAGTCTCGAGCCGGACCCCACGAGGACCGGGGGCACCAGGGACGCACCGGACACGGCGTCGGTGCTGCGCGATCCGGAGTCCGGTGTGGAGGTGGTCCCCGGTCTGCTCACCGCGCTGGTCAGTGCCCGTCCCGCCGAGACCGCCGCCGTGGTCGACCGCCTGGGCCGGCTCACCGCGTCGGACGCCACCTGGGGCGGAGTCCGGCTGGACGACGTGGATCCGGTGCAACTGCGTGAGCGGATTCTCGTCGCGGACAACGAGGCGGACCTGTTCGCCGGGACGCTCGGGGAGGTTGTCGGGGGACGGACGGGCCGGGACGAGGCGTCCATGGCCCGCGCTCTCCACACGGCGGTGGCAGAGGACATCGTCACCGCGCTGCCGGGCGGTCAGGCATCTCAGGTCGACGCACAGGGCCGCAACCTGTCCGGCGGACAGCGCCAGCGGATCAGGCTGGCCCGAGCGTTGCTGGCCGACCCCGGCGTACTGCTGGCGGTCGAACCGACGTCGGCGGTCGACGCCCATACCGAGGGGGCCGTCGCGGACCGGCTGCGGGCGGCCCGCACCGATCGCACCACGCTCGTCACCACCACATCCCCGGTCATGCTCGAAGGAGCGGACATCGTGTACTACCTCGTCGACGGGGTGACCGCCGCAGTCGGCAGCCACAGCGACCTGCTGCGTGACGAACCGGGCTACCGGGCACTGGTGGCCCGGAGCGCCGGTGAAGCGGACACCGAGGACGACACCCGCGGGATGCCGAAGGCGGTGGCACGATGAGCGGCGGTCTCCCGGTCGCCGAGCGGCGTACGGTGCGTCGCACCGCCGCGCGGCTGATCCGCCTGGAAATCCGCACCTTCATCGCTGTCATCGCACTCAACGCGCTCGCCGCCGCTGCCGGACTCGCGGGGCCGTGGCTGCTCGGACGGATCATCGACCGGGTCAAGGCGGGCGATGACGTCGCTGCCGTCGACCGGCTCGCCCTCGCGATCCTGCTGTTCGCCCTGGCCGAGCTGGTGCTGACCCGGTTCGCCCGCAGTCTCGCCTACCGCTTCGGCGAGCGCACATCGGCACGGGTCCGCGAGCAGTTCGTCGAACGGGCGCTCGCCCTGCCGGTCTCGGTGGTGGAACGCGCCGGCACCGGCGACCTCACGGTCCGCGGCACCGTCGACGTAGCCACCATCGGCACGACCATGCGCGACGCCGCACCCGAGGTCTTCATCGCCGCGGTCCAGTCACTGTTCATCCTCGGCGCGGTCTTCGCGGTGAACCCGTTGCTCGGCTGCTGCGGAGTCCTCGGGCTGACAGGTATCGGGTGGGCAGCGCGCTGGTATCTGCGCAGGGCCCGGAGCGCGTATCTCGCCGAGGGCGCTGCCCACTCCGCGCTCACCGAAGTGCTCACCTCCACAGCGGCCGGCGCGCGCACGGTGGACGCGCTCGGGCTGGAGCAGCTCCGGATCGACGCGTGCGACCGGGCTGTCGGCACCTGGCGGGATGCCAGGACACGCACTCTCTTCCTGCGCACGGTTCTCTTCCCCGCCGTGGACATCTCGTATCTGCTGCCGGTCGCCGGGGTGCTGCTGCTCGGCGGCGTACTGCACGACCGCGGAGCGGTGACCATCGGCGAGGTGGTCGCATCGGCGCTGTATCTGCGCCAGTTGTCGTCGCCGCTCGACATCGTCCTGCAGTGGATGGAACAACTGCAGAGCAGCGGAGCGGCCTTCGCCCGGGTCGAGGGGGTGGCTCCGGCCTCGCCCGCAACCGGGCCGGCCCACGCCGGTGAGCCCGTGGACGACCGGATCGAGCTGGCCGGGGTCCACTACGCGTACGACGGCGGGCGGGACGTACTGCACGGCGTCGATCTGACCGTGCACCCGGGCGAACGCCTGGCGGTGGTCGGCCCCTCCGGGGCGGGGAAATCAACCCTCGGCAGGCTGCTGGCGGGCGTCGACGCCCCTCGTGCCGGCACCGTCACCGTCGGCGGGGTGCCCCTCGCGGGGCTGGCGCCGGGGCAGCTGCGCCGCCAGGTCGTGCTGGTCACTCAGGAGCACCATGTCTTCATGGGCACGGTCAAGGACAATCTGCTGATCGCGGCACCCACCGCAGCGGATGCCGAACTGGCGGCGGCGCTCGACTCCGTGGGCGCGGACTGGGCGGCGGCGCTCCCGGACGGGCTGGACACCGGACTGGGCGCGGGCGGTCTCCGGCTCGACGGCGCGCAGTCCCAGCAACTCGCCCTGGCCCGTGTCGTACTGGCCGATCCGCACACCCTGATACTCGACGAGGCGACCGCACTTCTCGACCCGACGACAGCACGGCACACGGAGCGCGCGCTGGCCGCCGTTCTCGAAAACCGTACGGTCATCGCCATCGCCCACCGCCTGCACACCGCCCATGACGCGGACCGGGTGGCTGTCATGGCAGAGGGCCGCCTTGCCGAACTCGGCACCCACGACGAGCTGGTGGCTGACGGCGGAGCGTACTGCGCACTCTGGAACGCCTGGCACGGCGCGCCCCGGGACGGCGTCGGCTGACCGGGGCCGGGGCCGTTCCGGCGGAGGGCGCGCCGACAGGAGACCGGCGCCCGACGGGAAAGGGGTGGGACCCGGGACGCCGGCGCGGCGGCTCACTCCATCAGGAAGACCTGTTCTCCCCGCGTCCACCAGTCGCCGGGAGCCGCCTCGGGAACCGGCTGCTGACAGGGGTCGGTGAGGGTCCACCACTCCCGGGTCGCCTCGTCCTGAGCCATGGCGGCAAGATCAGCGGCCAGGTCCTGCCCGTGGTACTCGAAGTAGCTGAAGAGCCGGTCACCGAGCAGATGGATCGAGTAGTTGGCGATGTGACTCGTGCGCAGCCGGGCCAGCACGGGTTCGGGGACGGCGCGGTGCAGCTCCCGGTATTCGGCCAGCTTCTCCGGTCGCACCTTGATCACCTGCGCGATGCGCTGCATGGGGCGCCCCCTCGTAGACCGGGTGGTTCTTCCGGCGGAACCTACAGAAGAACCGGGGGAGGGGGAACCCTCAGGTCGTCCCCCGACGCGGTCCACCCGCATATGGTCCTGCCCGGAAAGCCGGGGCACGGCTGAGCGGTGCCGCCCGCCCCGGACCGGCCTTCGGGTTGCCGGCGACCCCATCGGTGTTCGCCGGCCGGCCCGAAGCGGCCGCTCGCCATGGTGATCGGATGCTGTCGGTACGGAACGCGGCGGTGGGCCGCCGGGGTGGCGACCCACCACGCAGTTCAGACCGAGCGGTGGTACTGCTGCGGTACGTGCACATCGCTGCCGAGCTCGCGGGCGGCGAGGCGGGCCCACGAGGGGTTGCGGAGCAGCTCCCGACCGAGCAGGACCGCGTCCGCCTCGCCGTTGGAGAGGATCTTCTCGGCCTGCTCCGTCTCGGTGATCATGCCGACTGCGGCCACCGGCAGCGAGGTCTCCGCCTTGACACGTGCGGCGAAAGGCACCTGGTAGCCGGGGCCGGCCGGGATGCGGACCCGCGCCGCGTTGCCGCCCGACGACACGTCCAGCAGGTCCACGCCGTGTTCCTTGAGCAGCGGAGCGAGGCGGACCGTGTCATCGGGTGTCCAGCCGCCTTCGTCCAGCCAGTCGGTTGCGGAGATCCGGAAGAACAGGGGCAGCTCCTCGGGCCACACCGAGCGGACCGCGTCGACGACTTCCAGCGTGAACCTGACGCGGTTCTCGAAGCTGCCGCCGTACTCATCGGTCCGGTGGTTGCTGTGCGGAGAGAGGAATTCGCCCAGGAGATAGCCGTGCGCACCATGGATCTCGGCGACTTCGAAGCCGGCGTCGAGCGCCCGCCGGGCGGCATCGGCGAACTGAGCCACGATGTGCTTGATCTCAGGTGCCGTCAGCTCGGCCGGGACGTGGTGGCCCTCCTCGAAGGGGAGAGCGCTGGGAGCGACCGGCTGCCAGCCGCCCTGCTCGGCGCCCACCGGACCGCCGCCGTTCCACGGTCGGTCGGTGGACGCCTTCCGTCCGGCGTGTGCCAGCTGGATGCCCGCGACCGTGCCCTGCCCCTTGAGGAAGTCCGTGATCCGGCGGAGCGAAGCGGCCTGGGTGTCGTTCCAGATACCGAGGTCCGCGGGGCTGATGCGGCCCTCAGGGCTGACGGCTGTCGCCTCGACGATGACCAGGCCGGTGCCTCCCGCGGCGCGCGCGGTGTAGTGCGAGAAATGCCAGTCGTTCGCGGCACCCGTGCCCGGCCCGGAGGTGTCGGCCGAGTACTGGCACATGGGCGGCATCCACACACGGTTGGGGATGGTCAGCGACCGCAGGGTGTAAGGCTCGAAGAGGGCGCTCACGACAGGCTCCATTCACGACGGTGTCGGGACGCCTCGTACGATACCTTTCGTAATACGGCGAATGTCAAACTACGATTAACCTCGTACAATGAGCACCCGGAGCCGAGCGGGTGCCCCGTTCCGGGGTGGTCATCGCAAACCGAGCGAAGGGGAGCCGGCGTGACGAGCACGACGACCGCAGGGAGCAGCCGTGCCCTCGCTCATCCGAGGCGCGAGGAGATCCGTCTCGAAGGTGTGCTGCACGCGCTCGCCGACCCCATGCGGATGCGTGTCGTGCGCGAACTGGCCGCGGACGGAAGTGAGATGGCGTGCTCACGCTTTGTCCTGCCGGTCACCAAGTCGACCACCACCCATCACTTCAGGGTGCTGCGCGAGAGTGGCGTGATCCAGCAGGTCTACCGTGGCACCGCGAAGATGAGCGGGTTGCGCAGGGAGGATCTGGAGGCGCTGTTCCCCGGCCTGCTGGACAGCGTGCTCGCTGCCGCCGACGGCGAGGCCGGCCGACTCGGCGACGGCTGAGCAGCCCCGTCGGCCGCGGCCGGTGACCGGCAGGGGGGCTATGCCGGCGGTGGAGTCCCGGCGAAGTCGTGCCGGCCGTCCTCCGGCGGAGGCTCCGGGGCCGGCGGCACACCGAGATCCCATGCCAGTTCGTACCGCTGGAAGAGCTCCCCGCGCAGTCGTGAGAGCGGCATCGGTGCGCCCGGCAGCAGCTGTGCGAAGACCGTGCCCATCAGCTGGGCGCGCAGCAGCAGATAGTCGGCGTCCGCATCCTCCGATCCGTATGTCTCCACGGTGCTGCGCAGGATCTGTGCCAGCCGCTGCTGCTCGGGACACTGCACGAACCCCTGGGCCTGCAGGATTCCCGCCATGTGGGTCCGCATCAGGACTGGGTGGGCGATCGCCAGCCCCAGGATCGCGTCGATGGCCCGCGCCATCAGTTCACGTCCGTCGTCGGTGTGCGGCTCACGGGCCAGGGCCGCGCCGAGTGTGTGATGCATCAGCCGGTGCACGGCGGACTGCAGAAGCTGCCGCTTGCCGGGGAAGTAGTACGAGACCAGGCCACGGGCGGATCCAGCCCGGTCGGCGATGTCCGCCAGCGTGGTCGCTTCGTAGCCGCGCTCGTCGACAAGATCCACTGTGGCCTGCAGGAGCCGCTCGCGGGAACGTCGCCGCAACTCCTCATTGACCGATTGGCTGCGCGGGGACATGCTTGACTCCTGCGTTGACTGGCTCTCAGCCAACTATACTCAACGCATCCTGCAAAGGGCCCTGTCAGGGGACTGTCGTGCAGGACTGTGCCCAAACCGGGCGACGCGGGGGATCGTCCGGTTTGGGTGTCCGGCCTGCCCTGCGCCGGGGCCCGGGTCGCTCAGCCGACCAGTTCCAGCACAGGACGCAGCCCGCCGGGCCTTTCCCGGACCGGCAGAGGGTCCACGAAATGCACGGCGCAGCCGAGACCCGCGGCGCCGCCGTCCGCACGCCGGTCGTCGCCGACCATCAGCACATCGTGCGGATCCCGCCCCAGCGCGTCGCACGCGACGCGGAAGAGCCGCACGTCCGGTTTCTGGATGCCGTGCTCGTAGGAGAGTGCGTAGTGCTCCACGTAGCGGTCCAGTCCGTGGGCGCGGAAGACCGGCCGGAGATCCCAGCCGATGTTGCTCACCACGGCCACACCGATTCCCCGGCCGCGCAGCTCCCGCAGCACCTCGACGGCGTCCGGGTACGGGCTCCAGGCATCGGATGCCATGTGGCGGTCGTAAAGAAGGTCGTAGAGCCCGGGATCGGGCAGAGCCACCTGACGTGCGAGACCCGTGAACGCGGCCCGGTGATGATCCGCGCTCTCGTCGCGCTTCGCCCACAGCCCGGCCAGCTCCGGCGGAATCCGTTGCGGGGGCGGTCCGCCGGGAAGGGCGCCCGCCGCCGTCAACTCCTGCTCGCAGCGGGTGAATTCACTTTCGCTCAGGACGACCCCCGCGGTATCGAGGGCGGACCGCAGCCACGCGGCCACCGGATCCGTCCGGCAGAGCGTGCCGGAGAAGTCGAAGAGCACAGCCTTGATGGTCATGACGGCATTCTTCCGTACCCGCGGTCTCCGCGGCGGCCGTCCGGACAACCGGGCGAGAGCCTGCGTCATCCCAGGGCGCGCAGGCCGGGCACGAAGGCAACCAGCAGCGGTACGACGGGTACCAGCGCGGCTGCGGCGGTGAGCCGCAGCCGCCGGCCCGCTGTCAGCCGGGGGGCGGCGCTCAGCAGCCGGTCGACACGCTGGGGGAGCTGTGCGTCCGGTGTGGGGCAGGGGCCGAACACCCCACGGTGTTCGTTGAGTTCGACCAGAGCCAGCGCTATGGTCAGCCGCCCGAAACGGCGGGACGCCACATCGTCGGCGGCGAGTTCCACCAAGCGGTGCATCTCGTTGCGGAAGGCTGCGAACACCGGAATCTGCGGAAACCCGGCCGCCAGCGCGGCGGAACAGTGCAGCAGCCAGTCGTGCCTGGCGCGGGCGTGCCCCTGCTCGTGGGCGAGCACCGCGTCCAGCTGGCTGCCCTTCAGGCGGCGCAGGGCCGCCGTGGTGATGACCAGCTGAGCCGGGCTGCCCCGCTGCCACCAGGCATCGGGGCGCTCGCCTTCCAGCACGACGAGCCGGTCGCTGCGAGCCTCCTCACCCGGCAACACCGGTGAGCGCACGACCAGTTCCCTGCGGCTCTGCCGGCGCCTGGTCCTCGCCGCGCGGATCTCACGGGTGAGCATGGCCGCCGTCCAGACCCCGCAGGCCGCCAGGACCAGCGCAGTGGCGGCAGACCACTGGGCGTACGCGCCGAGCGCGTACGCCTCCACCACGGCTCGCGGTGCGGGCGCGAAGACATTGCCGCGCACCAGCTGCCAGGCGGCGGCCGCGCTGAACGTCATCGCCAGCGCGAAGCAGAGCAGTACGGCGGCCACCACGCACTGCCACACCCAGAGCGCCACCACCGGCTCCCGCTCCGGCCACTCGGCGCGCGCCAGAAGCCGCGGAGCCGCGACGGCAGCCACGGCTCCGAGTAGCAACAGCGCTAGGGAGACCACCATGGGTGTCAGCTTATGAGCGCGGCGTGTCGCCGGGTATGGCCTGGCTCTTCAAGTGACGCACGACACGGCCTGTGTGATGGGGTCAGACCGTGAGCAGCATGGCGAACATGGCTATGCCCATGGAGAGCCGGCAGGCCAGCGCCAGCTCCGGCCGCGCCCCCCAGCCCGCCGCCCCGGCGCCCGGCGGCCGGGGCGGCGTCGCGGGGCCGCCTCCCGTGGAGGCCGTCGTCGGTACGGGTATCAGTGCTGCGCCGGCGCGCAGCACGTAGAGGGCGTAGTAGACGAGCAGGACTCCGGTGAGCAGCGGCAGCCCGCCCGGCGAGTGCTGCGGGTGTCCGTCGTGCGCGCCCCCGGGAGCCATGGTGATGGCCATGTAGACCATGGCCAGGGTTCCGACCAGGTGGTGCAGATGGTGCGTGCTGGTGCGGCTCAGCCACAGGGCCCGGAGTGCGCCACCGCCGAACACCGCGACGAAGACCGCCCATCCCCATGCCGGAGGGGTGACCACCGCGGCGGGCAGCGCCATCGCGGCCATGCCGAACCCCATCACCGCCTCGCCGCCCGCGGCGCTTCGCGCCGCCTTCGAATCGCTGCGCAGCCGCGCCAGACAGTAGGCGCCGGTCCCCGCGCTCAACACCATGAGCAACCAGCCGGACATGGCAGGTCCGTGCACGGCTCACCTCCCCCTTCGATCCGGCCGGCCCTGCGCGGACTCACCGTCCTCGCCGGCCGGTGCCGGCTTCCCGACGCATCGATTCCCACGACCGGCGGAGCGCAAGCGAGCGCAGGGGTGTACAGGGGGAGCGCGAACCGGCGCGTTATCGTCTGGAGGATCCCCGGCCGGCAGCCGGCCGGGACCCACCCGACGGGAGACCTCACCGCATGGACACCGCCCCCGACCGGCTCACCTTCCGTGACGCGGTCGACAGCGACGTGCCGGCGCTCGTCGCGCTGATCGAGTCGGCCTACCGCGGGGACGCCAGCCGGGACGGCTGGACGACGGAGGCGGACATCCTCGACGGACAGCGCACCGACCCCGAGGGGGTGCGCGCGGTCATCGCGGCTTCCGGCGGACGGCTGCTGGTCGTGGAGAGCGAGGGCCGGCCGGTGGCCTGCTGCCAGCTGGAACACCGCGGCGACGCCGCCTACTTCGGGATGTTCGCGGTCAGCCCCGACATGCAGGGTGCGGGGCTCGGCAGGCAGATCATCGGTGAGGCCGAGCGCCGGGTGCGCGAGGAGTGGGGGGTCCGCGAGATGCAGATGACGGTGATCTCGGTACGGAACGACCTCATCGCCTGGTACGAGCGCCGCGGCTACCGCCGTACGGGCAGGATGACGCCTTTCCCCTACGGCGACGAGCGGTTCGGGATTCCGCTCCGCGACGATCTGCAGTTCGAGTTGCTGGTCAAGCACCTCGCAGCGGCGCCGCCCGGCCAGGGCGGGCAGCCTCCGCGACCGTCCGCCGGCGAGTGAGCCGGGGCTGCCCCGCACCCCCTGGCAGCACACACGCGGCGGATCCTCCCGCGGAGGGCCACGGGCCGGTCCTCAGGCGGTGAACCGCCCGGTGCGGCGGATCTCCGGATAGTCGGTGGTTGCACCATCCAGATCCAGGGCCCGTACCAGCCGCAGATGATCCTGGGTGTTCACCACCCAGCCGAGGACCTTGAGCCCCTCGGCATGCGCCTTCTCCACGAGCTCCAGGGTGAGCCTGCGGATATTGAGCGCCACCGTCGCGGCGCCGACGGCCTTGGCGCGGTCCACCACGTCGGCGCCCCAGCGGCTGGCGATCAGCGCCGTCCGCACACCGGGCACCAGCGAGCCGATCTCCGCGATCGCCTCGTCGTGGAACGACGACACCTCGACCCGGCCGACGAGATCACGCCGCCGCATCACATCGGCGAGCGCCCGCGCCGCGGCCGCGTCCTTGATCTCCGCCTGGAGCGGTGTGCGCACGGCGTCGAGCACTTCATCGAAGAGGGGGATCCGCTCGCCCTGTCCCGCGTCGAGTTCACGCAGCTCGGCGAGGGTCTTCTCGGCGATGGCGCCTCTGCCGTCGGTCGTACGGTCCACTTCGGTGTCGTGCATCACGACCAGGGAGCCGTCCTTGCTCAGATGCAGATCCAGTTCGATGGCGTCCATGCCCGCCTGTTCCGCGCGCACGAAGGACCGCAGGGTGTTCTCCGGCTCGACGCCCATGACCCCGCGATGTCCGATGATGTGAAGACTCAAGGTTCTCTCGCTTCCGTCGACGGCGACTCTCGCGTGGCATAGCTACCCACATGGCATGGCCGCAGCCTAATCGCCCGCCCTCGCACCGGGCCCCGAGTTGCGCGGCGTGGTGCGTAACCCCGGCCGACCGCGACCAGACCTCGTGCGTAGCGGGCTTCTGGCCGGGTAGAAGCTGCCCTCGAGAGGTCAGTGGCAGGAAGAATCGCTGCGATCAAGGGGTTCGTGCGGGATAATTTCCTGACGGGTCACTTGAATGAGTGATCTGGTCAGCGATACGGTGCGTTGACGCTAGGTTCTCCTGTGGAGGAAGTGACATGACGGAAATTCTTGTGCAGGATGCAGTCGACGGAGGTATATCCGGCGCCCGGCGGGTGGTCGAGCACCCAGCCTGGTCTGTGCTCAAGAATGCCGTCGAGGGGATCCGCCCCTGGCAGTCCAAGGACGGATCCATCGACTTCGACGCGGAGGGGGCGCCCTCCCGCACGACCGCCGAGGCCGCGGTCGGCCGGGTGAGCGGTGCGGTGGAGGAGCTCTCCCCGATGCTGCCGCACGACGGCGAGTACCACAGTGCGCTCGTCGCCGATCTTCGCAAGTGGGCGGACGGCGGTTTCGGTGTGCCGGACTTCCTGGACTCGCTGCTCGCCTTCCACCCGGCGGCCCGGCGTGCCGACGGCCTGCAGCACCTGGTCGTCTTCCCGATGTACACCCAGAACGGCAACCCGGACCGCAACCTGGAAGCGGTCGTGCTGCGTATGGTCTGGCCCGACTGGCTCGCCGAGCTGGAGGCGACCCGCTACGACAACCCGCTGTTCTGCGGCATCACCTTCGAGGACTTCACCTCGGGTTACGACACCAACTCCGCGGTGCTCTTCCCCGAGACCATCGCTGTGCGCGAAGCGCCCGAACGCTTCACCTGGGGCGGGATCTTCTGCGATCGGGAGGCCGCCCGCTTCCGGGCCGTCACCGAGGCGGCCGTGGACATCCTTCGTCTCGAACTTCCCGACGACATCCGGCAGATGGTCGGTGACCAGGAACGCTGCCAGCAGGCCTTCGTGCTCTGGGACATGGTCCACGACCGTACCCACAGCCATGGTGACCTGCCGTTCGACCCGTTCATGATCAAGCAGCGCCAGCCGTTCTGGATGTACGGCCTCGAGGAGCTGCGCTGCGACCTCACGGCGTTCAGGGAGGCCGTGCAGCTCGAGGCCGACGGCTTCGAGCAGGGCCGTGACGTCCAGTACGCCGTGCTCTTCGACCGGATGTTCCGCTTCCCGGTGACCGGTGAGCGGGTCCGCAACTATGACGGTCTCGGCGGTCAGCTGCTCTTCGCCTACCTCCACCAGCACGATGTGGTGCGCTGGACCGACAGCACCCTGACGATCGACTGGGAGCTGGCCCCCCAGGTCACCAACCAGCTCTGCGCCGAGATCGAGGACCTGTACCGGGCGGGAATCGACCGGCCCAAGCTGGTCCACTGGTTCGCCGCCTACGAGCTGGTCTCCGGCTATCTCGCCCCGCACCCCGGATCGCGCTGGGCCAAGGGCCCGGACGCACTGGATCTGAGCCAGCCGCCGCGTAAACTTGTGGACGACGTGCTTCCGGACGAGTTTCCGCTCAGCATGTTCTACGAGGCGCTCTCGAAGAAGCTGAAGAACGTGGTCGCCTCCACCAAGGGGATCACAGCGGCAAACGCCCCCGTGCGAGCTGCCGCGTGAGGTCACGTAGCCAGGAGGCGAAGGCGATGGGCAAAGGATCGTTGGACGGCGCCGTGGTCGCTGTGGCCGGGGCCGCGGGCCCGGCGGGCCGTGCCGCGCTGCTGAAGCTGGCCGAGGCCGGGGCCGTGGTGGTCGCTGCCGACGCCGATGTGGCCAGGCTGGCGGAGGCGGTCGACGCGGCGAGGTATGCGCACGGCGGCGCCACGGTCACCGGGGAGACGGTCGACCTGCTCGACCTCGAAGCGACGCGCGCCTGGGCCGACAGCACCGAGAAGGAATTCGGCAGGATCGACGGTCTGGTGCATCTGGTCGGTGGCTGGCGCGGCAGCGCCTCCTTCGTCGAGACGGATCTGCGCGACTGGAGCAAGCTCGAGAAACTGCTGATCCGTACCGTCCAGCACACGTCGCTCGCCTTCCACGACGGACTGCTGCGCAGCGACCGCGGCCGTTATGTGCTGATCAGCGCTGCCGGTGCCTCCAAGCCCACCGCCGGCAACGCCGCGTATGCGGCTTCGAAGGCCGCTGCCGAGGCATGGACCCTGGCGCTCGGTGACGCCTTCCGCAAGGCGGGCGGTGAGGACGGGCCGCGTGCCGCGGCGACCGTGCTGGTGATCAAGGCACTGGTGCACGAAGCGATGCGTGCCGAGCGCCCGAATGCGAAGTTCTCGGGCTTCACCGATGTCTCGGAGCTGGCTGAGGCCATCACCGGTGTCTGGACGAAGTCCCCCGCGGAAGTGAACGGAAAACGCCTGTGGCTGACCTCCGCGCCGTGAAGACCGACGCCGCACGCCGCCACGATCCGGATGTGCGCGGTTTCGCCAGTGACAACTACGCGGGGGCGCACCCCGAGATCCTCGCCGCGCTCGCCGTGGCCAACGGCGGGCACCAGATCGCCTACGGCGAGGACGCGTACACCGGTCATCTCCAGCAGCTCGTCCACAGCCACTTCGGCCAGAGCGCCGAAGCGTTCCCGGTGTTCAACGGCACCGGCGCCAACGTGGTGGCGCTGCAGGCTCTGACCGACCGGTGGGGCGCGGTCATCGCGGCGGAGAGCGCGCACATCAACGTGGACGAGGGTGGTGCTCCCGAGAGAATGGCGGGGCTCAAGCTGCTCACGGTCCCGACGCCGGACGGGAAGCTCACGCCGGAGCTCATCGACCGTCAGGCCTTCGGCTGGGACGACGAGCACCGCGCCATGCCGCAGGTCGTCTCGATCACCCAGAACACCGAGCTCGGCACGGTCTACACGCCGGGCGAGATCCGCGCGATCTGTGAGCACGCACACGGACACGGTATGAAGGTCCATCTCGACGGGGCCCGGATAGCCAACGCGGCGGCCTCTCTCGATGTCCCGATGCGCACGTTCACGAACGCCGTGGGGGTGGACATCCTCTCGTTCGGCGGGACCAAGAACGGGATGCTCTTCGGCGAGGCCGTCGTGGTACTGAACCCGGACGCCGTGCGTCATATGAAGCATGTGCGGAAGATGTCGATGCAGCTCGCGTCCAAGATGCGCTTCGTGTCGGTCCAGCTGGAAGCGCTGCTCACCCGGGATCTCTGGCTGCGCAACGCCCGCCACGCCAACACGATGGCCCGGCGTCTCGCCGACGGGGTGCGCCAGACGGACGGTGTCGAGATCCTGCACGAGGTGCAGGCGAACGCCGTCTTCGCACGGCTGCCGCACGATGTCAGTGAGCGCCTGCAGAAGCGCTACCGCTTCTACTTCTGGGACGAGCCCGCGGGGGATGTCCGCTGGATGTGCTCCTTCGACACGACGGAGGACGACGTGGACGGCTTCCTGCTGGCTCTCAAGGAGGAGCTGGCCCGACAGGACTAGTTGAATAAGTATTCCGCCGACCGGATATTCATTGACTCCGGTCGGCGGCGCTCCTACGCTCTCCGTCATGGAGCTCGTTCAAGAAGTCCCTGACCTATCCGCCTACTTGGCGGCCGATGATGTCATCGACCATGGCCACCCCGTCGTACAGAGGGAATCCGCGAGGCTGCGCCGGGGAGCCGTCGGCGCGTATGCCTACGCGCAAGCGGCGTACGAGTTCGTCCGCGACGGCATTCCCCACTCGGCCGACTCGGGCGATCCCGGGGTCACCTGGCGCGCCTCCGATGTCATCGAGCAGCGCACCGGCATCTGCTACGCCAAATCGCATGCGCTGGCCGCTCTGCTGCGTGCCGGGTCCATCCCCGCGGCTCTCTGCTATCAGCGGCTCGCGGATGACGACGGCTCACATCACGCGATCCATGGCCTGGTGGCGGTGCGGCTGCCCGGACGGAACACCTGGGACCGGCAGGACGCGCGGGGCAACGTACCCGGTGTCAACGCGCAGTTCGCCCTCGACGGCGAGCGGCTCGCGTGGGCCGTCCGGGCGGAACGGGGCGAGGTCGACTACCCGCTGCTCTTCGCCGCTCCGCATCCGGTGGTGCTGAGCGCGCTGAAGCAGGCGCCCGACCGTTCGCACCTGCAGCGCACGCTCCCCTCCGGTCTCTGAGGCCGGGTCCGGAGGAGAGACGTTTCCGCTTGCTCAGCCCGCCTCGCGCACCTGGGCGGGGGTCGGCGCGCTGCCACCGAGGTGCGCAGGGATCCACCAGGTGTCCGCTGCGTTCTTCGGGCGTACCGGATAGGCGCGCTGAGCAGCTTCCAGCAGCTCCTGCACCCGCTCCCGCAGCCTTCGGGTGATCGCGCCCGCGTACTCGTCGGTGGGCGCGTCCATCGGCTCGCCGACCCGGATCGTCACCGGGATGTGGCTGCGCTTGAGGTTGCGAGGCCGGCCCTTGGTCCACAGCCGCTGGGTGCCCCACAGTGCCATCGGGATCAGTGGCACGCCGGCGTCCTGGGCCAGGCGGGCAGCACCCGACTTGAAGCTCTTCAGCGTGAAGGACTCCGAGATGGTGGCCTCGGGGAACACTCCGATGATCTCACCGGAGCGCAGCGCTGTCAGCGCATGCCGATAGGCGCTCTCGCCCTTCTTGCGGTCCACCGGAATGTGCTTCATCCCGCGCATCAACGGCCCGGAGATCTTGTGCCGGAAGACCGATTCCTTGGCCATGAAGCGCACCAGGCGCTTCTGCGGGAGGGCGGCGAGGCCGTCGAAGATGAAGTCCAGATAACCGATGTGGTTGCTGACCAGAACGGCGCCGCCGGTGCGCGGGATGTTCTCCGAGCCCTGAGTATCTATCTTCAGGTCGAGCGCCTTGAACATTCCGCGAGCGGCGCCGATGACCGGTCGATAAACGAGCTCTGCCATCTAGAAAGGACCCTTCTGTGCCCGGGGAGGTGTCCCCCGGCGGAAGTTACGCTGCCGTAGGTTTTCGGCATTGGGCAGATCGTGCCCCATACCGACCAGAGTAGCCACCCCTGTCGGCGCGTATCCGGGAGATTCTCATCACGTCATCCCAGATGGGCCGTACCGCGCCGGAGCAGCAGATACGCCTCGCAGCCCAGGCAGTAGCCGAAGGCCGCGTTGAGGAAGGCGGCGGCCAGCGCACACCCGGTGGCCGCGAGCGCCGGCCATGATGATCCCGAGAGGTGGCCGATGAGTCCGAGCACCGTGAAAACGAGCCCTACGGCCTGGGCGAACCGCGGCGGGCGGGGCGATTCCAGCTCGCGCGGCGGGCCGAGCCGCGGTCGTACGAAGGCCCGGAACAGCAAGCCGTACGGGGAGCGCTGAACCCCTGCCGCCGCACCGGCCGCGAAGCAGAGCGCCTGCCAGGCCAGCAGCCACGTGCTGTCCGTGATCAGAACGAGCATGAGTACCGCACTGGTGACGGCGGCGCCGAAGCGCGGCCCCCTGATGTCGATGTCCATGATCCCAGCATCACCCTGCGCTGCCGGTGCGCGGCCACGGGAATCATTGCGGGTCTGTGAATGCTGCAATGAAACGATGAGCGGACTCATGGTGTGTGCGGTGGTACTTGTGGCCGCCGGAGCTTTCGGACTGATGCGGCGACGGAGCGAAGGACGGCTGAAGGTGCGCGGACGGGACGGCGAACGGCGGCTCGGGGCCGCCGATTTGGGTGAGCGGCTGGGGGAGCGGGCAACCCTGGTCCAGTTCTCCAGCGCGTTCTGTCAGCCCTGCAGGGCCACGCGTCGCACGCTGACGGAGGTGGCCGGCATGGTGGGTGGCGTGGCGCACGTGGAGATCGACGCGGAGGAAAGGCTCGAACTCGTGCGGGAGCTGAACATCTTGAGGACCCCCACCGTGCTGGTGCTCGACTCGGCCGGCCGGATCGTGCGGCGCGCCTCGGGGCAGCCGCGCAGAGCCGATGTCATCGCCGCCCTGGGCGAAGCGGTCTGAGCCGCAGTGATGGATCTCGCACATCCCGGAACCGCCTTGACTGCGCAGCCTTCGAATCGTCAACCTGACGCTATGCCGCAGCACATCCTTCTCGACGGCCGACTCCGGTACGGCGGGTCCCACGGGGACTTGGCCCACGACGTCAGTGCGCGCTGTCCGGGTGCTTGAGCACCCCGGGCCCCGTTCGGTCACACCGCAGAAGGACCATTCGATGACGGCTTCCGCCGACCTCGCCGCCGACCGGCTCGGCACTCCCGAACTGCTCCGTTCGGTCTTCCGCAGGCATGCGGCGGGCGTGGCGGTGATCACTGCGGCCGGCGAGCGGCCCGTCGGCTTCACCGCCACCTCACTGAGTTCCGTCGCCGCCGAACCGCCTCTGATCTCCTTCGGAGCGGGTACCGGTTCGTCGAGCTGGCCGGTGCTCGGCGCGGCCGAGCACGTCGGCGTCCACATACTGGGGGAACACCAGCAGGAACTCGCGGCCACGTTCGCGCGAAGCGGCACCGACCGGTTCGCCGCTCCCACCAGGTGGCGCAACGGCCCCTCGGGCGTGCCGTTGCTCGACGGCGTGCTCGCCTGGCTGGTCTGCCGGGTGGTGGCACGGATTCCGGCGGGAGACCACCGCATCATGATCGCCGAGGTCGTGTCCGGAGAGCACGGGAACCCCGGGCGCCCCCTCCTTTATCACCAGGGACACTTCACCGGGCTGAGGGACTGAGCCGCCGCCCCGTGGACGATTACTCAGGGTTGCGGACGTCACAGTTCAAAGCGCTTGCTTACTGGGCACATTCTGGATGTACTGGCGAGTAATATTTTGGCGGGGTCGTCGGAAGCCCCGACCGGAAATCGCCCCATCGGGCGCCTATGCTGCGAGCGACAAGGCAGCCCGGAAAAGACGATGCAGTAGGAGAGCCGGCGTGAGCTTGAGGATCGTTGTCTGTGTGAAGTACGTGCCCGACGCTACCGGCGACCGGCATTTCGCTGATGACCTGACGCTGGACCGTGACGATGTCGACGGTCTGCTGTCGGAGCTCGACGAGTATGCGGTGGAGCAGGCGCTCCAGATCGCCGGCGAGGCCGATGATGCCGAGATCACCGTGCTCACCGTCGGTCCCGAGGATGCCAAGGACGCGCTCCGCAAGGCGCTTTCGATGGGTGCGGACAAGGCGGTGCATGTCGAGGACGACGACCTGCACGGCAGTGACGTCATGGGTACGTCCCTGGTGCTCGCCAAGGCGATCGAGAAGACGGGTTATGACCTGGTCGTCTGCGGTATGGCCTCGACGGACGGCACGATGGGTGTCCTGCCGGCGCTGCTGGCCGAGCGACTGGGTGTTCCGCAGGTGACGCTGCTCTCCGAGGTGTCCGTCGAGGGCGGCAAGGTGAGCGGCCGCCGGGACGGTGACACGGCGAGCGAGCAGCTCGAGGCGTCGCTGCCCGCCCTGGTGTCGGTGACGGACCAGTCGGGTGAGGCCCGTTACCCGTCCTTCAAGGGCATCATGGCGGCGAAGAAGAAGCCGGTGGAGTCCCTGGATCTGGAGGACCTGGGCCTCGATGGTGACGCCGTCGGTCTCGAGGGTGCCTGGACGAAGGTCGATTCCGCCGCGCAGCGTCCGGCCCGTACGGCCGGCACGATCGTCAAGGACGAGGGCGAGGGCGGCAAGCAGCTCGCGGAGTTCCTTGTGAGCCAGAAGTTCATCTGAGGCTCGCCGAGCCCCTCAACCGCCCCGCATTCTTCGCATGAGCAGGAGAGCATTTCCATGGCTGAAGTTCTCGTCTATGTCGACCATGTCGACGGTGCCGTCCGCAAGCCCACCCTGGAGCTGTTGACGCTGGCCCGGCGTATCGGTGACCCGGTCGCCGTGGCGCTCGGTTCCGGCGCGCAGGACACCGCCGCCGTGCTGGCCGAGCACGGCGCGGTGAAGGTCCTCACCGCCGACGCCCCCGAGTTCGCCGACTATCTCGTCGTGCCGAAGGTCGACGCGCTGCAGGCCGCCTACGACGCCGTTTCCCCGGCGGCCGTGCTCGTGCCGTCGTCCGCGGAGGGCAAGGAGATCGCCGCCCGCCTGGCGCTGCGTATCGGCTCGGGCATCATCACCGACGCCACCGACCTGGAGGCGGGTGACGAGGGTCCGGTCGCCACGCAGTCGGCGTTCGCCGCGTCGTTCACCACCAAGTCCCGTGTCTCCAAGGGCACCCCGGTCATCACGGTCAAGCCCAACTCGGCCCCGGTCGAGAGTGCTGCGGCCGCGGGCACCGTCGAGGCGCTCACGGTGTCCTTCGGTGCGAGTGCCACCGGTACCAAGGTCGTCTCGCGTACCCCGCGCGAGTCCACCGGGCGCCCCGAGCTGACCGAGGCCGCGATCGTGGTCTCCGGCGGACGCGGCGTCAACGGCGCCGAGAACTTCCACATCATCGAGGCGCTCGCCGACTCGCTGGGCGCGGCTGTCGGCGCCTCGCGTGCCGCGGTCGACGCCGGCTGGTACCCGCACTCCAACCAGGTCGGCCAGACCGGCAAGTCGGTCTCGCCGCAGCTCTACATCGCCAACGGCATCTCCGGCGCCATCCAGCACCGCGCCGGTATGCAGACCTCGAAGACCATCGTCGCGGTCAACAAGGACGCCGAAGCCCCGATCTTCGACCTCGTCGACTACGGCATCGTCGGCGACCTCTTCCAGGTCGTCCCCCAGCTGACCGAAGAGGTCACCTCCCGCAAGGGCTGACCTGCTTCTTCTGTACGGCCCGGGGGCCGCGTGGCGACTTCGCCGCGCGGCCCCCGGCCGTTTCGGGCAACCATTGACGCAGATCGGGGCCGCCCATTAACTTCGCTATACGGATTGTTGATTCCGTGCAGCGGAAAACAGGAGGGTGAAGGATGGGTCAGCAGGAGAAGGTGGCAACGAGCCTCGACGGCGCGGTCAGCGAGGAGATCAGTGCTTCGCTCGTCGCGGTCGACGAGGAGCTCGCACGCCGCTACCCGGGGGACCCGGGTACCCGCCAGCCCGTCCACACCGTGTACGTACCCGGCGACGTGTTCGCCGAGGACACCGTCCGTTCCTGGGGGGACCGGGCGCTGGCGGCACTCGACGAACACGCTCCGGACGCCGGGTCGTTCGCGGCCGTGCTCGGCATCGGCGAGGAACTGGCGGGGCCGGTGTACGAGCGGGTGCGCGCCAAGCTGCACCACGAGCCGGTGGAGGACCTGCGCATCGACTTCGAGGACGGCTACGGCACGCGCGCGGACGCCGAGGAGGACGCCGCCGCGGCCCGTGCCGCCCGGCTGGTCTCCGAGGCGTACGCGCAGGGCACTGCCGCTCCCTATATGGGGATCCGTATGAAGTGCATGGAGGCCGCGGTCCGTGACCGGGGCATCCGCACCACGGACATCTTCCTCACCGGGCTGATGCGGGACGGCGGTCTGCCCGGCGGTCTCGTCCTCACACTCCCCAAGGTGACGTACCCCGAGCAGGTCACGGCGTTCGTCCGGCTGCTCGATGCGTTCGAGAAGGCGCACCGACTGCCTGCCGGGAGGATCGGCTTCGAGATCCAGATCGAGACCAGCCAGTCCATCCTCGCCGCGGACGGAACGGCCGCTGTCGCCCGGATGATCGATGCGGCGGACGGCCGGGCCACCGGACTCCACTACGGGACCTTCGATTACAGCGCCTGTGTCGGTGTCAGTGCCGCTTATCAGTCGAGCGATCACCCGGCGGCGGACCACGCGAAAGCCGTGATGCAGGTCGCCGCCGCCGGAACCGGCGTACGCGTCTGTGACGGATCGACCAACGTCCTGCCGATCGGCCCGACGGAGCACGTCCACGAGGCGTGGCGGCTCCACTACGACCTGACGCGCCGGGCTCTGGCCCGTGCGTACTACCAGGGCTGGGACATGCACCCGGGCCATCTGCCGACCCGTTACGCAGCCGTGTACGCCTTCTACCGGGGGGGCATGGAGCAGGCCGCCGCGCGCCTCGCCGCGTATGTCGCCAAGACCGGTGGCGATGTCATGGACGAGCCGGCCACCGCCAAGGCGCTCAGCGGCTATCTGCTGCGCGGTCTGGACTGCGGGGCGCTGGACGCGGCCGAGGTCACCGGTCTGACCGGTCTGACCCGGGCCGACCTGGAAGGCTTCTCGAGCCCGCGCCGGGCGGCGCTGACAGTGACCGCCCCGTAGGGGGAACGTGCCGCTGCCCGCGCCGCGGGCAGCGGTTCGCGCCGCGCCTGTGACCGGCCGGCCCCGGCGCGGTCCGCGTGGGCTCGGCGCCTATGGCGCCCCCGCAGCGATGCGGTTCGCGGACGCTCGCTCAGGCCGGCCGGATCTCGCCGGAGCCGCGGGCGATCAGACGGGTCGGCAGAATCCTCTGCGTCGGCGCTTCGTTCGCCCCCTCGAGCCGGCGGAAGAGGGTCTCGGCGGCGGTACGGCCGAGTGCGGCCGCGTCCTGGGCGATCACCGTGATGCCCAGCAGGTCGGCGAGTTCGATGTCGTCGAAACCGACCAGGGCGACCGGTCGTTCCCGCTCGGCCAGAACCCTCACCGTCGTCACCGTCACCCGGTTGTTGCCGGCGAAGAGTGCGGTGACCGGCTCGGGGGCATCCAGCAGGGTCCCTGCCGCCTCGCGGACCCTGCCGGGTTCGGTGGCCCCGAGGGAGACCCAGGAATCCTCCACCTTCAGGCCCGCGTCCGTCATTGCCGCGTGATAGCCGCGCAGACGCTCGGTGGCGGTGTGGATGCGGGGCTGGTCGCCGATGAAGCCGATGCGGCGGTGGCCCTGGGCGATGAGATGGGCGACGCCGTCACGTGCGCCGCCGAAACTGTCCGAGAGGACCGTGTCGGCGTCGATCTGTCCGGCCGGGCGGTCCACGAAGACGGTGGCGACACCTGCGGCGATCTCCGGTTCCAGGTATCGGTGATCGTTCCCGGCGGGGATCACGATGAGCCCGTCGACCCGGCGCGCGCAGAGCGCCAGGACCAGCTCCTGTTCGCGCTCGGGGTCCTCGGCGCTCGAACCGTTGATGAGCAGTGCGCCATGCGCTCTGGCCACCTCTTCCACCGCGCGGTTGAGCGGTCCGTAGAAGGGGTCGGCGAGGTCCTCGAGGACGAGTCCGATGCTGGCGGTACGACCCTTGCGCAGAACCCTTGCGCTGTCGTTGCGCCGGAAGCCCAGGGCCTCGATTGCCTCCTGGACCCGGCGCTCGGTGTCGGGGGTGACACCCGGCTCGCCGTTCACCACCCGCGACACGGTCTTGAGGCCGACCCCGGCACGCGCGGCGACGTCCTTCATCGTCGGCCGGTTGCCATAACGGGGCTCGGGGTGGCTGGCGGTATGGGCCACGGTGCGCTGTCCTGTCGTCGGCGGTTGGTGCGATAAGAGCTGTGGCGTCGAGCATAGGGCCTGGACAACGTTGTCAGGGGAATGGAGACTGGTCACTGCACTCCATATCACCCCCTGTCACCTGGAGATCCGACACCAATGCGCAACCACCTCGTAGCCGCGCTGGACATTGGCGGCACCAAGATCGCCGGTGCGTTGGTGGACGACGGGGGACGGATTCTCGTACGCACACAGCAGCCCACACCTGCCAAGGAGGACGGTGACACGGTGATGGGCGCGGTACGGGCGGTGCTTGCGGATCTCGCGGCCGCGCCCCAGTGGGGGCGCACGACGGCCGTCGGTATCGGCAGTGCGGGTCCGGTGGACGCGTCGACCGGTACGGTCAGTCCGGTCAACGTCCCGGGCTGGCGCCGCTATCCCCTGGTCGACAAGGTGCGTGCGACGACCGGCGGTCTGCCGGTCACGCTGGTCGGGGACGGCGTTGCCATGACGGCTGCCGAGCACTGGCAGGGAGCCGCCCGCGGCTACGGCAACGCGCTCTGCATGGTGGTGTCCACCGGGGTGGGCGGCGGACTGGTGTTGGGCGGAAAGCTGCACCCCGGCCCGTCCGGCAACGCGGGACACATCGGCCACATCAGCGTGGACCTGGACGGCGACGCCTGCCCGTGCGGGGCGCGTGGTTGCGTCGAGCGGATCGCGAGCGGTCCCAACATCGCCCGTCGGGCCCTGACCAACGGCTGGCTGCCAGGGCCCGACGGTGACACCACAGCGGCCGCCGTCGCCGCTTCCGCCGCCGCCGGGGACCCGGTCGCCCTCGCCTCGTTCGAGCGCGCCGCTCAGGCACTGGCGGCGGGGATCGCGGCCACCGCGACGCTGGTCGAGATCGACATCGTCGTGATCGGCGGAGGGGTGGCCGGCGCGGGCGAGGTGCTGTTCGCCCCACTGCGCCGCGCTCTGCAGGACTACGCCACGCTCTCGTTCGTGCGCCATCTGAAGGTCGCTCCCGCGCTCATGGGCAATGACGCGGGTCTGGTCGGTGCGGCGGCCGCCGCCTCGCTCGGTGAACCGGACGGTGCGCCGGCCGTGGTCGGCCTCTGAGAATCGGCCGGACCGGCCGATCGATCCGATCGGTTCTGTACCGCAACCATTCCGGTCTCCCGGCCGTCAGTTGTTGCGTACATGAATTCAAGAGATCGGAGAACGCGTGCCTTCCCGAGCCCTGGGCGCCGGCGTGGCCATCGCTGTCGCAGTGGTGTCCGCAGCCGTCACCGCCCCCGTAGCCCAAGCCGTTTCCCCGGCCGCGAAGAGTGTCAGCACCACCAGGAAAGCCGACTTCAACGGTGACGGATACGCCGATGTGGCCGTGAGCGCGGCTTCGGCCACCGTCGGCGGCAAGCTGGGTGCGGGCTACGTAGCCGTGATGTACGGCTCCAAGTCCGGTGTGAACAGGGACTCCAAGCAGGTCATCACCCAGAATTCGCCCGGTATCCCGGACTCCGCAGAGTCCGCTGACGGCTTCGGCAGTGCCATCGCCTCCGCCGACCTCGACGGCGACGGCTACACCGACCTGGTGGTCGGCGCCGACCGGGAGGACGCCGGTATCGGAAAGCTCGGCACGATCACCGTCGTCTGGGGAAGCGCCGCCGGTCTGTCGGACGGCGCGGTGCTCGCCAAGGGGGAGACCGACAGCGGCGGTATCGCGGACAAGATCGCCGTGGGGGACTTCGACGGTGATGGTGGCCAGGATGTGGTGACCGTGGCGGGCGGCCAGCAACTGCGGGAGTTCAATGGGCCGTTCGAGCACGACGGCAGCTCGGCCGGCAGCTCGGCCGTCAGAGACACGGGCGACATCAGGTTCCTCGACATCGCCGCCGGCGACATCACGGGTGACGGCGTCACCGACCTCGTCGGCACGGTCAACGATGGTGACGAGTACGACGCACGCAGGGTCAACTTCCTGCGCGGTACGTCCGACGGCCTCGCCGCCGCCACAACCGTCACCAACGCCAAGGGGGCCCGGGTGGAGGGCGGTGAGCACATCACCACGGGTGATGTGAACCATGACGGATACGCAGACATCGTTGTCGGCCGCCCGGTGGAGGGCTACGACAGCGACGTCGACCTGCCGCTGGCCAAGGGCGGCATGATCACGTACATACCGGGTGGCGCGAGTGGGCCGCAGGGTGCCGGCGCGAAGGCGATGAGCCAGGACAGCTCCGGTGTTCCCGGCGCGTCCGAGGTCGGTGACGGCTTCGGTACGTCGGTCTCGGTCGGCGACACGAACGGCGACGGCTACGGCGACATCGCGGTCGGCGTGCCTGGTGAGGCGCTCGGCACCACAGCGCACGCCGGTCAGGTGATCGTGCTGCGCGGCAGTGCGTCGGGTCCCACTGCCACCGGGTCCAAGGCGTACCACCAGGACACCGCTGGCGTCGAGGGAGTCACGGAGACGGACGACCGGTTCGGCGGCGCCACATCGCTGCTTGACACCAGCTCCGACGGCCGCGCGGAACTCGCCGTGGGCGCCCCCGGGGAGAACAGCAACGCGGGTTCCGTCTGGGTACTTCCGGGCACGACCGGCGGGATCTCCGGCACCGGTTCGATGACCTTCGGCTCGGGAACTCTCGGCACGGACCCGGCGAATGCCCGGCTCGGGTCGTCGTTCAACCGCTGAGCCACTGCCGGGTCACTGAAGCCGGCGTTCCGGCGGGCCGGGCCCTCCCGGCCCGCTTCCCGGCCCGTCCGGCGGGCCGGATCCGGAAACCGTTCGGAACCGTCCGACGATCCGGGATCCGCGAACTATTCGGCGGACTCGCCTCCGGAGACGACCAGAAACGCGTCGGCCTCCAGATCCATCACTACTTCGGCAGGGCGTCCGGCGGCTCGCTGCGCCGCCGCGTACTCCTCCGCGGGCCAGCTGCCGCGCGGCCCGCCGGCCGGGAACTGCTGCATCACCAGGCGATTCATCGCGCCCCCTCACGCCCCAATCGGCTCTTCGCTGACGGAGAGCCAACGAGATCCCAGGTGCCGGCGTCACGAAGAACTCGTGAGTAACGACGTGTCCGAGCATACGGACGCTGGTCGGCCGGCAGGCAACGGAACCGCCACGGTTGTGTGCCCGGACGGTCCCAGGCACCATGCCGCCCAGGCGGGTTTCCGTGGCAGGGTGTTGCGGGCAAGCCACAGGGGGCTACGGAAGAGGGGGAACCGTGATCGTCTGGATCAACGGTGCGTTCAGCGCGGGCAAGACGAGCACCGCGCGAGAACTGATCGATCTGATCCCGAACAGCACCTTCTACGACCCCGAAGTGCTCGGTGGGGCACTGCGATTGCTGCTGCCACAGAAGAGATTGGCCGAGGTGAGCGATTATCAGGACCTCCCGATCTGGCGCCGCATGGTGGTCGACACAGCTGCCGCACTCCTGGCAGAGGTGGGCGGGGTGCTCGTGGTGCCGATGACGCTGCTGCGACAGGAGTACCGCGATGAGATCTTCGGAGGGCTCGCCGCCCGGCGGGTACCGGTCTGTCATGTGCTTCTGACAACGGAGGAAACGATCCTGCGCGAACGTATCGCCGAGCGGGAGGAAGTACCCGGTGACCCGGAGGCCGGCGCCAGGGAGAGGCAGTGGGCCTATGAGCACATCGAGCCGTACGCCGCTGCGCTCGAGTGGCTGACCGCCGACGCCCATGTCGTCGACAACAGCGCACTGGCTCCGGCCGCGACCGCGGAACGGATCGCCGAGGCGCTGCGCACCGGGACGGCCCGAACCTGCGAGATCGTCCAGACACCCGAGCCGACCGGCCAGACCCTGGCCGCGGGTGTTCTGCTCTTCGACGAGGACGACCGGGTCCTGCTCGTCGACCCGACCTACAAGCCCGGCTGGGAATTCCCCGGCGGCATAGTGGAGAACGGCGAAGCCCCGGCGCGCGCGGGCATCCGTGAGGTGGCGGAGGAGATAGGGATCCGGCTCGGCCATGTGCCGAGTCTGCTGGTGGTCGACTGGGAACCGCCACGGCCACCGGGCTACGGCGGGCTGCGGCTGCTGTTCGACGGCGGCCGGCTCACGAGCGCGGATGCCGGGAGGCTGCTGCTGCCGGACTCGGAGCTCCGCGGCTGGCGCTTCGTCAGCGAGGAGGAGGCTGCGGACCTGTTGCCGGCCAACCGCTACGAGCGGCTGCGCTGGGCGCTGCGGGCCCGTCGGCAGTCAGCGGTGTTCAACCTGGAGGCCGGCGTCCCGGTCGGCTGATCCCTCGGGAACGGCTGTGCCACGGCCGCCCGCTGCCGCTCGCTTGATGCACCTGAGGGTCGACGGCCTGCGGGCGGTCGCCGGCGGTGACCGGGGAGGAGTACACGAGCGCGGCTCCGAGCCGACCGGCGGCCTGCGGCAGGATGGAGTGATGCCAACCGAGTCGGACAGGATCGAGCTGAGCGAAGACGAACTACGTGAGATAGCGGGCTACGCGGCTGATGGTGCGCGCCGGGCGCTGTCGATCTTCGAACGGCATCTTCCCGCTGACACGCGCCCTCGCGACGCCATCGACGCGGCAGACACCTTCGCCGGGGGCGGCCGCCGCACCGTCGTTCTGCGGCAGAGCGCGTGGGCGGCGTACAGAGCGGCACAGGAAGCCGCTTCACCCGCCGCGGTCGACGCGGCGCGCGCGGCGAGCCATGCGGCTGCCGCTGCGTACCTTCATCCCAGGGCCCGCCCTCATCAGGTGAAACACATTCTCGGTGCGGCAGCGCATGCGGCACGAGCAGAAGAGCTGGCATCCGGAGAGGACCGGCGTGTGACGGCGGTGGGCCTTGCATGGGCGCGTCATCACGCACCGGCAGCGGTCATCGCGGTCCTGTGCCGTCTGCCCGCCGCTCCTTCCGGGGGCGGGCGGGTGGGAGAGTTCATCCGTGATCTGGACGTCACCCTCCGCGCCCGGGGGCGATCGGACACGGGAGACCCGCCGCAGGGTTCCCTCTCCTGACAACTCCCCGACCGGACGTCGGGCCCGGGCCTCGGAGCCGGTTCGAGCACGCCGGGCCGCGCGCCCCGCCATCGCTGCCACGCCTCCGTGACCGGCCCGTCCGGAAGCCCCCGGACTGCTGCCCGCATCACCCACCCCTGGGTGATGCGTTGACACCGAGCGGGCCGCCCGCCGCGCGACCGGGCGGCCCGGTGGTGGTCAGCGCGACCGGGCGGCCCGGTGGTGCTCAGTCCTGCTTGGAGTGTGCGTAGTTGACGAGGAAGTGCGCCTCGGCGACGGAGAGCCGCTCCAGCTCTTCGGGGGAGACGCTCTCGTTGACGGCGTGGATCTGCGCCTCCGGCTCACTGAGCCCGATGAGCAGGATTTCCGCCTCCGGATAGAGCGACGCCAGGGTGTTGCACAGCGGGATCGAGCCGCCCATGCCGGAGGACTGCATCTCCTCGCCCGGGTAGGCGATCCGCATCGCCTCGGCCATCGAGGTGTATGCCGGGCTGCTCGTGTCGGCACGGAACGGCTGGCCCTGGCCGATCTGTTCCACCGAGAGCCGCGCGCCCCACGGGGTGTGCGACTCCAGGTGGGCGGTGAGCAGTTTGGTCGCGTCCGCGGCATCGACGCCCGGCGGTACCCGCAGGCTGATCTGGGCCCGTGCGCTCGCCTGCACGGAGGGGGTGGCGCCCACGACCGGCGGGCAGTCGATGCCGATGACGGTGACGGCCGGCCGGGCCCAGATGCGGTCGGCGACCGTTCCGGTGCCGATCAGTTCCACACCGTCGAGCACCTTCGCGTCCTGGCGGAATTCATCCTCCGGGTACTGGAGGCCGTCCCATCCGGCGTCGGCGGCCAGCCCGTCGACGGTCGTCGAACCGTCCGCCGCACGCAGCGAGTCCAGCAGGCGGATCATCGCGGCGAGTGCGTCGGGAGCGGCGCCGCCGAACTGGCCGGAGTGCAGATTGCCCTTCAGGGTGTCGAGCTGGACGCGGAGCATCGTCATCCCGCGCAGCGTCGCGGTGACGGTCGGCAGGCCGACCCGGAAGTTTCCGGTGTCCCCGATGACGACGGCGTCGGCCGCGAGCAGCTCGGGGTGCGCTTCGGCATACCGCTCCAGGCCGCCGGTGCCCTGCTCCTCCGAACCCTCGACGATCACCTTGACGGACACCGGGATGCCGCCGTGCGCCTTGAGGGCGCGCAGTGCGAGCAGATGCATCAGGAGCCCGCCCTTGCAGTCCGCTGCCCCTCGCCCGTACCAGCGGCCGTCCCGCTCGGTCAGCTCGAACGGCGGGGTGAGCCAGGCGGACTCGTCCAGTGGCGGCTGCACGTCGTAGTGGGCGTAGAGCAGCACGGTCGGCGCGCCCGCCGGCCCGGGCAGGAGCCCGTAGACCGACTGGCTGCCGTCCGGGGTGTCGAGCAGCGCGACGTCCTGGAACCCTTCGGAGCGCAGCGCTCCGGCCACCCAGTTCGCCGCTCCCTCGCACTCGCTCCTGGGGAAGACCGCCGGATCCGCCACCGACTGGAAGGCCACCAGCTCGGTCAGCTCCGCCCGGGCGCGGGGCATCAGCGAGGCAATGGTCTCGGCGATCGGATTCGGGGTCATGGGCACGCTCCTCGTGGGTGCGACGTTGAAGTACCAGTGCGTGTGTGTACGCCTGAGCACGTTTTCGGGCTGACCGATCCTCCCACAGCCGGGTCGGCGGACACCGCGCCGTAGGATGCCGTCGACAACACGGGCCACTGGTCGGATCGGGAGCAGCAGCACATCGTGAGCAGCGAGAACGCAGACGCGGGCACGGAACACGACCAGACGGTATGGGATGTGGTGGTGGTCGGCGCGGGCCCGGCCGGAGCCTCGGCCGCCTATGCCGCCGCAGTGACGGGACGACGGGTGCTTCTGCTGGAGAAGGCCGACCTGCCCCGCTACAAGACCTGTGGGGGCGGCATCATCGGGCCCTCGCGTGACTGCCTGCCGCCCGGGTTCGAACTCCCGCTGCGTGACCGGGTGTACGCGGTGACGTTCTCGATGAACGGCAGACTCACCCGGACGCGCCGGTCCCGGCAGATGCTCTTCGGGCTGATCAACCGGCCCGAGTTCGACGAGCAGCTGGTGGAGCACGCGCAGAAGGCGGGCGCGGAACTGCGGACCGGTGTGACGGTCACGCGCGTCGAACAGCACGGCTCCACGGTGCCGGACCGGCGTACTGTCGCCGTCGTCCTCTCCGGCGGGGAGACGGTGCTGGCGCGTGCCGTGGTGGGCGCCGACGGCAGTGCCAGCCGCATAGGGGCTCATGTCGGGGTGAAGATGGACCAGGTGGACCTCGGCCTAGAGGCAGAAATTCCGGTTCCGCCGACCGTCGCGGAGGACTGGGCAGGACGCGTACTCATCGACTGGGGCCCCATCCCGGGCAGTTACGCCTGGGTGTTCCCGAAGGGCGACACCCTCACCGTGGGAGTGATCTCGGCGCGTGGAGAGGGTGCGGCTACCAAGCGCTATCTGGAGGACTTCATCGCCCGTCAGGGACTGGCCGGCTTCGAGCCGTCGGTCTCCTCCGGCCACCTGACCCGTTGCCGCAGCGAGGACTCCCCGCTGTCACGGGGACGGGTGCTGGTGTGCGGGGACGCCGCGGGACTGCTCGAGCCGTGGACGCGTGAGGGCATCTCCTTCGCGCTGCGCTCGGGACGGCTCGCGGGTGAGTGGGCGGTTCGGGTCTCCGAGTCGCACGATGCCGTGGAAGCGCGCCGCCAGGCGCTGAACTACGCCTTCGCCATCAAGGCGGGCCTCGGCGTGGAAATGGCCGTCGGGCGGCGGATGCTCAAGCTCTTCGAGCGCCGTCCGATGGTGCTGCACGCGGTGATCACGGGTTTCCGTCCGGCCTGGAAGGCGTTCGCCGGGATCACCCGCGGTTCGACATCGCTGGGCGAGCTGGTGCGCACCCACCCGCTGGCCCAGCGTGCGCTGACCGCGCTGGACCGCAAGGAGTCCGGCGGGAACACGGTCCGGGCCGACGACGGGGGCGACGACACGGAGGGCATCCCGGATACGGCGGGCGGCGCATCCGACGGCGCCGGGAAGGCGGCGAGTCCCGCCGAATAGGCGGTCAGTCCGTGAGGTTGATGCGGAAGACGGGGTGGTCGGGTGCGATCCTGCGCAGCTCCTCGTCACTCGATTCGGGGCCCACACCGTTGAAGAAGACCCCGACCTCCGCCTTCCACCGCTTGAGGTAGGCGCGCAGGATCTCCGGCTTCTCGCCGTCAGGGATCTCGGCGGCCGTGAAGGGCTCCGTCTTCTTGCCGAGGATGAGCTCGCCACCGCCGGCGGCGCGCATGTTGTGGGTCCACTGCACATGGCCGCGGGGGGCGATCAGATACTGGTCGCCCCCCAGGGTGAGCAGGTTGACCGGGGTACGGCGCCATTCACCGCTCTTACGGCCGCGCACTGCCAGGACGCGGGATCCCCAGACGCTGACGCCGCGCCGCGTCAGCCAGGCGACCAGCCGGTTGAAGACGTTGACCGTAAACCATCCGGGCTTCTTGACGTACGTGGTCATGGGGCTGCCCCTTCGGGAAATGTGAGCACTGCTCTCGCTTGAGAGCAGTCTGCCGTGATCGGCGATCCAAAGCAAGAGCACCGCTCACTTTGTTGGTCAGTGCTCCGGATCTGGCACACTGCTCACTATGAGTACTGTCCGAGGAGCCAGGGAACGGGCCCGTATCGAGGTCACCGCAGCCATCAAGGACGAGGCGCGCAGACAACTCGCCGCACAGGGCGCCTCCAAGCTGTCGCTGCGCGCCGTGGCCCGCGAACTGGGCATGGTCTCCTCCGGCCTCTACCGGTACTTCCCCAGCCGCGACGATCTGCTGACCGCCCTCATCGTCGACGCCTACGACGCGATCGGGGAAGTCGCCGAGTCCGCGCTTGCCGGGGCAGGCCGCGCCAAGGCTCCGGCCCGCTGGAGCGCCGTCTGCACCGCGGTACGCGGCTGGGCCCTGGCGCACCCCCACGAGTACGCCCTGATCTACGGCTCTCCCGTCCCCGGCTACACGGCCCCCCGGGCAACCATCGGGCCCGCATCCAGGGTGGGCCTGGTTCTGATCTCCATCGTCCAGGACGCCTACCGCGGCGACGGATTGGCCCTCCCGCCCCTCGCCGCCGAGCTGAGGCCCGAGGCCGAGCGGCTGGCCGCAGACATCGCGGCGGATCTTCCGCCGGCCGTCGCCGTTGCCCTCACCGCCGCATGGTCGCAGCTCTTCGGCCTCATCTCCTTCGAAGTGTTCGGCCAGTTCAACCGGCTGGTGGAGGACGGGAACGCGTTCTTCGCGCAGGCATCGGCGGCCCTCGCGGACTCGGTGGGACTACTCCGCCGGGAGTAGGTGTGATCACCACGCCGGGTTGACGCCCCGGCGGGTGTTCCCGGTCTAGCGTGGCGGGCATGGACGAGCCCGGTTCGGATGAGCAGCGAGGTCGCGGACGAGCCGGTCCGATCCGGGCACATCCGGGACCCGGCGGATGGCGGTCGCCGTGGGCGCAGCCCGCTCCGGACCGGCTGCCCTGGCGATCCACGCTCGCGCTCACCGTGGTCGTCCTGGTGGGCTCCTACGTCGCCGAACGCGGGCAGCTCGACCACCGTGTCCCGCTCGATGCCGCGGGTCTGTGCCTGCTGTTGCTCGGTCAGGCCCTGCTGCTGCTGAGGCTCAGACACCCGGTCCTTGTCGCCTTCGCCACCTCGGCCACCGCGCTGGTCTACCTGGGAGCCGGATACCCGTACGGTCCGGTCTTCCTCACCGTCGCGGCCGGATGCTTCGCGGCTGTCGTCGCCGGGCACCGACGCGCGGCCTGGGGTGCTGTCGGCATTGTCTGGGCGGGGCATCTGCTGATCGCCCACTGGCTCTACCGTTTCCTGCCGCCGGGCGGTGATCACGCTGTGCCCTGGGGGCAGGAACTGGCCATCACCGCCTGGGTGATCGCGATCCTCGCGGCCTCGGAGTTCGCCCGCCTGCGACGCGAGCAGTGGGCCCGCGAGCGCGCCGAGCGCGCGGCGGCCGAGAAGCGGCGCACCGACGCGGAGCGCCTGCGGATCGCCCGTGAGCTCCATGACGTGCTGGCTCACAGCATCTCGGTGATCAACGTGCAGGCCGGCGTCGGCCTCGCCCTCCTCGACTCGGACCCCGAGCAGGCGCGCACCGCGCTGACCACCATCAGGGCCGCGAGCAAGGAGGCTCTCGGCGAGGTGCGCCAGGTGCTCGGGACACTCCGCGCGCCCGGCGAGGCACCCAGGACGCCGGCACCCGGCCTCGAACGTCTCCCCGAACTCGTCGGCCAGGCGGCGTCGGCAGGCCTGACGGTGGATACGGTCACCGTCGGCGCACCGGCCCGGCTCGGGCCCGGGGCCGGTCTCGCCGCCTTCCGGATCATCCAGGAAGCGCTGACCAACGTGGTGCGGCACTCGGGATCCCGCACCGCTCGGGTCACCCTCACCTGGGCACGCGGCCGGCTCGCCCTGCGGATCGACGACGAGGGGCCGGCCACCCGCGCCGATGCCGGAGGCGGCGGCAACGGCCTTGTCGGTATGCGCGAAAGAGCGGCGGCGCTCGGCGGTACCGTCGACGCCGGACCGCGCCCCGGAGGCGGCTACCGGGTCGAGGCCGTCATCCCGCTCTCCGGCGCACCCGGCACCGGCCGGGGCGCCGCACCGGACACCACCCCCAAGGAGTCGCCGTGATCCGCGTACTGCTCGCCGACGACCAGTCCCTCGTGAGAGCCGGTTTCCGGGCACTGCTCGGAGCCCAGCCGGACATCAAGGTGGTGGGGGAGGCCGCCGACGGGGCGCAGGCGGTCGTTATGGTGCGTGAACTACGGCCCGGCATCGTCCTGATGGACATCCGGATGCCCGTGCTGGACGGTCTCGCCGCCGCCCGCCGCATCACCGACGACAAGGACCTCGACGGCGTCAAAGTGGTCATGCTCACCACCTTCGAGCTCGACGAGTACGTCTTCGAGGCGATCCGCTCCGGTGCCTCGGGCTTTCTGGTCAAGGACACCGAGCCTGAGGAGCTGCTGCGCGCGGTACGGGCGGTGGTCGCCGGAGACGCACTGCTCTCACCGGGCGTGACCCGCAGGCTGATCGCGGAGTTCGCGGCCCGGTCCAAGGAGCCGTCCGCCGACCCGGATCTGGCTCAACTCACCGATCGTGAACGGGAAGTGATGGCGCTGGTCGGCCTCGGCCTCTCCAACGACGAGATCGCCGGACGGCTCGTCGTCAGTCCGCTGACCGCCAAGACACATGTCAGCCGGGCCATGGTGAAGCTGGGCGCCCGCGACCGGGCCCAACTCGTCGTCCTGGCCTACGAGTCGGGCTTGGTGCGCCCCGGCTGGCTCGGCTGAGCCGGCCGGCCGCCGAACCGCCACAGGACGTGGACGACACGGGTCGCGAAGACCACCGCGGCCAGCAGCTCGCCGGCCGTGATCAACAGATGTCCGGCCGGGCGCGGGATGTCGAAGAAGAAGAGCGGACAGATGACTCCGCCGAACGCGGCGGCGGCCACGAATGCCGCGCTCGTCAGGGCGTAGCCGATCTCGACGGTGATCGTGTCGCGCTCGGCCCGGGTTCGCGGCCCTGTCCCTCTCCTCATCCGCTGAGTCTCACAGGGCCGAGTCCCACGGGCAAGCAGTCCCCACCGGCCGGGCGCCTTCCGGGGGGCGGGCAACTTCCCGCCGGACGCGGCCCGGCGGCCGCGTTCAGTCGCGTACGGGGATCCGCTGCGGGGCCCCTGCTGCGGCGTCTTCCCCGGCGGAGCCGGCGACCAGCACCGTGTGCTGCTGCGCCCGGCGGGTCCGCAGTCCTGTCAGGGTGATCAGCAGTCCGGCGAGTGCGATCACCGTCACGACCACGAGTCCCGGGCGGAAGCTGTCGAGTACGGCCTGCGGTGACCCGTCGGCACGGCCGCCCGCGGTGATCGCGGCGGTGACGATGGCCAGGAAGACCGCACCACCCACCTGGAACGAGGTGTTGAGCAGACCCGACACCATGCCCTGCTCGTCGTCGTGAACCCCGTTGGTGGCCTGGATGTTGAGCGAGGGGAACGCCAGCGCGCAGGCTGCCCCGAGCAGCAGCATCGACGGCAGGATCACCGCCGCGTACTGCGGGGTCAGACTGACCCGCAGGAAGAGGGCGTATCCGACGACCAGGAACGTGAAGCCCGCCGCGATGACCCGGGGCGTGCCGAAACGGTCGACCAGCGCGCCGATCTTCGTCGACGACAGTGCCACCAGGGCGCCTGCGGGCAGGAAGGCGAGCGCTGTCTGCAGCGCCGACCAGCCGAGCAGCGACTGCATGTACTGCGTCACCAGGAACTGGAATCCGACGTACGAGCCGAAGAACGCGGCGGCGCCGAGCTGCGCCCGGATCTGTGACCCGGAGCGCAGTACCCCGAGCCGGATCAGCGGGTGCGGGCTGCGCCGTTCCACGATCACGAAGGCGGTGAGCAGTACGGCGACGCCGAGAAAGGACAGCAGGGTGCGGGCGGATGCCCAGCCGGCTCCGGGGGCCTGAACGACCGTGAAGACCAGCAGCAGCATCGATGCGGGCCCGGTGATGGCGCCGGGCAGATCGTAACCGCGGTGCGCGTTCTCGCGCTCGCTGCGCGGGATCAGCCTGAGGCCGAGAAGGAGGGCGATCAGAGCTATCGGCGCCGGCAGCAGCATGGTCGAACGCCAGCTCAGTTCGGTGAGGAGTCCTGAGAGCACCAGGCCCATGGAGAAACCGGTCGCGGCGCACGTGGTGTAGATGGAGAGCGCCCGGTTCCGCTCCGGTCCTTCGCGGAAGGTCGTGGTGATGATCGACAGGCCCGCGGGCGCGGTGAACGCGGCGCTCAGGCCCTTGATGAACCTGCTCGCGATCAGCAGGGGTCCCGAGTCCACGAGTCCGCCGAGCAGCGACGCGAGGGCGAAGACGCCGAGCGCGATCAGAAAGACCCGGCGCCGGCCGAGCAGATCGGCCGCTCGGCCACCGAGCAGCAGCAGCCCGCCGTACCCGAGGATGTAACCGCTGACCACCCACTGCAGTGTCGAGGTGGCCAGATGCAGATCGGAGGCGATCGACGGCAGGGCGACGCCGACCATCGAGACATCGAGGGCATCGAGAAACATGGCCGCGCAGAGGACGAGCAGAGTGCCCCACAGGCGGGGGCTCCAGCGTTCTTGTGGGACGGGGACGGAGAGCGATGTGGTCATGCGGAGGACAGTACATGCACGTGCATTCAATGCAAACGCATTTAATTCCAATGCAACAAAGTGCCGGGATTCTGCTACCGTGCGGGCATGGCGGCGAAGGACACCGGGCGGGTGCTTGTTGAGGAGTGGCGGGACATCCTCGCGCTGCATGCCCGCACGCAGTGCGAGCTCGACCGCGAACTGCATCAGCACGGTCTGGGGGCCAGCGATTTCGAGGTCCTCGACGTACTGGCGGAAAGCAGGGCGGAGGACGGCAGTTGCTCCTACCGCGTGCAGGAGATCGCCGACCGGGTGCACCTCAGCCAGAGCGCGTTGTCCCGGTTGATCGCGCGTCTGGAGAAGGACGGCCTGGTGTCCCGCGGGATGTGCAGCGAGGACCGCAGGGGTGTGCGGGTCGTGCTCACGGATGCCGGCCGGGTGCGCCACACGGAAGTGCTTCCGGTTCAGCGCGCCGTGCTCTCCCGGATGCTCCGGCCCTCGTGACCGACTCGGTGTCCGGTTGCCCCCTCCCGCCTCGCGCGCGGGTTCCCCGTCGGTCCACGCCCGGTCGCTCGGTGACGGGTGATCACCGCGGGGTCACCGGGCCCAGGTGATCCCGGACGTGTCCCGCCAGAGCCGGGCCAGAGTCGCATCGCCGCTGAGGGACACGGCGGAGAGCGGCCGCCGGTTCCACAGCGTGGCATAGAGCAGTTGGGCGGTCCCGCTCAACTCGCTGTCGGCGGGCCCCGATGCCGTACGGTCGGTCCGCAGCGGCCCGGTGGACAGCCGGGCCGTCCAGCTGTCTCCGGTGTCGGTTGTGCTCACGCGGAGGGTCCGCGGTACGTCCGTACGCACCCGGCTCTTGGGGCGCGCATGGAACATGCACAGCAGTTCGTCGATGCCGTCGACCGCCAGCCCGGCGTCCACCGTGCCCGGCTCGATGCCCAGCGCGGCTTCTGCGTCCATCCGGTGAACCGTCGTCTCGTGTGCCTGCCTGCGGGCCCAGAAACGCAATGGGGACCGTGTGGGCGCCAGCGTCCAGCACTCGAGGTCGCCCGGCGCCCGGCCCAACGCGGCGACCAGTGAGGCGTGTCCGTCCTCGAACCAGGCGAGAAGTGCCTTCCCGTCGAGGTCCGGCTCCTCGCCGCCGGGCCGGTAGCCGGTGTGCCGCTCCGCGACGAAGGCCGTCGCCCAGCGGTGCACCATGCCGGTGTGCCGCAACAGGTCACGGATCTGCCAGCCGGGACAGGTCGGAACCGGGGCGTCCGGACCCGCCTGTGCGGCTGCCGCGGCGAGTGACCGGCCCGCACTGTCCAGCGACTTGATGAGTTCGGGGGTCCGCAGGAGCTCCATGGGCGGGATTGTGCCAGTGCGCTCAGCCCGCGGGCGAGGACGAGGCGTTCCGGGCGGCGTATCCGATCAGGGCGGCGGTGGCGGCGAGCAGGGCCACCGTGGTGAGCGCCACGGGCAGCGAGAGCCAGTCCGCGACGAAGCCGATCACCGGTGGGCCCAGCAGCATTCCGCCGTAGCCCAGAGTCGACGCGGTGGCGACGCCGTTCGGGCCGGCCAGTGCGCCGGCCCGCGCCACCGCCACCGGGAAACTGTTGGCCAGCCCGAGGCCGGCCAGCGCGAAGCCGAGCAGCACCAGCCAGGTGTCGGGCACCAGCGCTCCGATGAGCATGCCCGCGGCGGCGATCGCCGCGCCGCCCACCAGGGTCCGGGTCTGGCCGAGGCGTTCGAGCAGTGCGGTGCCGGTGAGCCGCCCGATGGTCATCGCCAGTGCGAAGAGCGAGTACGCGGAGGCGGCCACACCGGGGTGCGCGTGCAGATCCTGTTTCAGATGGAGGGCGCTCCAGTCGGCCATGGCGCCTTCGCCGTATGTCGTGCAGAGCGCGATGACCCCGAATACCAGGACCAGTCGACGGCTGTGACCGTCCAGCCGGTGTGATCCGGGCCGCTGTGCGGCAGACCCGGCGGTGGAAGGCGCCGGATGACGCATCAGTTCGCACCCGGCCACGGCGGTGACCAGCAGGCCTACGACCGCCAGTCCCGTCAGGTGCGTCGCGGCCGAGAGGCTGCCGGCGACCAGTCCGCCGACCCCTGCTCCGATCATGCCGCCCAGGCTGAACGCCGCGTGGAAACTCGGCATCACCGGGCGTCTCAGGGCGGCGACCAGATCGACGGCCGCGCTGTTCATGGCGACGTTGACACCGCCGTATCCCGCCCCGAAGACCAGCAGGACCAGGCCGAGGGCGAGGGCGGAGTGGGTCTGCGGCGGCAGGGCGATGCTCATCGAGAGCAGCACCGCGCAGACCACGGTGACCGGATGGTTGCCGAACCGCTTGCAGAGCCGGCCGGTCAGCAGCATGGTGATCACGGCCCCGGCCGATACCCCGAGCAGAGAGAGCCCGAGGGCGCTCGCCGACGCTCCGGTCTGCTGTTTGATCGCTGGGATACGGACCACCCAGCCGGCGAAGAGGAATCCGTCCAGCGCGAAGAATACGGTGATGGTGGCACGCAGCCGCCGCATGGGCCGTGTGGTGCTGCTGTCGCCCGGGCCCATGGAAAGGACCGTACGCACTTTGTTCAGGTTCGGCACAAAAGAAGAATAGGCGCAGCGGTGCACGGCGACAAGAGACATCCGGCCGCGTCCTCCTCCTCTCCGGATCATGGGAGACTCGCCCCCATGAACGGCAAGGTGACGACGAACCGGACCAAGCTGGAACGTGGCCGGAGCGCGCTGGGACCGGCGCTCGAACTGGTCCACACCGGGCGCGCGCCCACTCGCGCGGTGCTCACGGCCGAGTTGGGTGTCACCCGTGCCACTGCCGGTGCGGTCGCCGCCGAGCTGGAAGCGCTCGGCCTGATCCAGGTCGACTCCCGCCCCGGTGCGGCGGCCGGATCGCAGGGACGCCCCTCGCACCGGCTCGCGGTGAACGACCAGGGCCCTGTGGTGCTTGCCGCTCAGGTGCACGCGGACGGCTTCCGCGCCGCGCTGATCGGTCTCGGCGGCCGGGCGGTGGCGACATCGCCCGGCTGTGTCACGGTCTCGGCCGACCCCGCGCAGGTGCTCGGCGCCGTGGTCGACGAGGGGGCGGCACTGCTGCGCGACAGCGGGCTGCGCTGCGTAGGGGCGGGGCTCGCGGTTCCTTCGGCTGTCGCCGAGCCGGAGGGGACCGCTCTCAATCCGCTCCATCTGGCCTGGCCCGCGGGCGCCCCGGTCCGCGACATCTTCGCCGAGCGGGTGCGCGCCGCGGGCATCGCGGGGCCCGCTTTCACCGGGAACGACGTGAATCTGGCGGCGCTGGCCGAGCACCGTCACGGCGCCGGCCGTGGTGCGAAGCATCTGCTGTGTGTGGCCACAGGGCACCGCGGTGTGGGCGGTGCGCTGGTTCTCGACGGCCGTCTGCACACCGGCAGTTCGGGCCTCGCCCTGGAGGTCGGCCACCTCACGGTCAACCCCGAGGGCCGCCCCTGTTACTGCGGAAGCCGGGGATGCCTGGACGTCGAGACCGACCCGCTCGCCTTCCTCACGGCCGCCGGACGGGTCCCCGGTCCCGAGGGCTCGTTGCTCCAGCAGTCCCGGGACATCCTCCGCACCGAGTACGCCGATCCGGGTGTACGGATCGCCGCTCAGGAGATCGTCGACCGCCTGGGTCTGGGACTCGCGGGCCTGGTGAACATCCTCAATCCGGACCGCATCATCCTCGGTGGGCTCCATCGCGCGCTGCTGGACGCCGACCCGGAGCGGCTGCGCGCCGTCGTCGCCGACCGGAGCCTGTGGGGACGCAGTGGAGGGGTGCCGATCCTTCCCTGCACGCTGGACCACAACAGCCTCGTGGGGGCCGCCGAGCTGGCCTGGCAGCCGGTACTCGACGACCCGCTGTCGATCGTGGGCTGAGAATCAGGGTCCGGCAGGGCAGGCCAGGGCGAAGGCGCGGGCCGGATTGCCGACGAGGATCTGTTTCATCAGAGCCGGGCCCAGGGTCTTTTCCAGCCGCGGGCGCAGGCGCCGGAGCAGATACGGCATACCCGGGGTCTCCGGCGTCGTCGTGTCGCCGCCGAGCAGCAGCCGGTCGCCGTAACCGGCGTCCGCCAGCGAGCCCAGCAGTTCGGGCAGCCGCCAGTCGGTGGCGTGGGTGGCCCGAGCCGGCCCGTCGAAGGCGAGGAACGCTCCCGACTCCGCCGCCTCGCGGTGCGCAGCGGTGTCGGGGGAGCGGCCGAGATGGCCGAGCACCACATGCTCGGGCGGCACACCCAGCCGCGCGCACAGCAGGTCGAGCACGTCCATCGCGCCCGTGCCGAGCTCCAGGTGTACCGCGATGGGCGCGCCGGTCCGGTGATGGGCCTGCGCGGCCGCCCGCATGGTCTTCTCGGCGTGCGCGTCAAGACCGTGGAAGCTTCCGGCGACTTTGATCAACCCGGCGCGGACACCGCTGGAGCCGATGCCCTCCGTCAGCTCCGACACAAACAGTTCGGCGAGCGAACCGACGATCCCACCGAGCAGTTCTGGTGCGTAGTGCGCCGCCTGGTGCAGTCCCGTCGCCGCCACCAGATGAGCCCCGCTCCTGCGGGCGAGCGCCGCGAGGGCGGTGGCTTCGCGCCCCATGCCGTACGGCGTCCACTGCACCACCGACTGCCCGCCCAGCGTGCGGAATTCGTGCAGCACATCGGCGGCCCTCACGGGGTCGTCCAGTTCCTGGCCGGGCAGGCGCGGGCTGCGTATGAAGAGGTGGTCATGAGCGTCGGTGAGGCCCAACTCCCCAGCCGGAACGTCCCCGAGCACCGTACGGACGAGGTTCACCACTGCCTGCCCCGGGTCAGTGCGGAGCGCTCGGGCTGGCTCAGGTGGAGCACCTGGAAACGGTCGCCCAGGACCTGCGGCGGTACGGCGTTCTCCCAGAGTGTGAAGTGCACCAGCTCCCAGTGGTGCGGATCGACGGCGAGCGCCGTGCAGACAACGCCGTCGAGACGGCTCAGATCCTGTGTCCGTGCGACTGCCTCGTCGACGGCCGCCGCAGGGGCGACATCCCGGGCCAGGCGCTCTCTTTGCCGTACGGCGTTACGCGGCACGGCTGTTGACGCGGGGCCGTCCTCATATGCGAGACCCGTCCAGTGCTGCACGCCAGGACGTCCGAAGTCCTGGACGAGAGCCTGGAAACCCGGTCCCAGGAGAAAGGAGTTCATCGCTTCCGTGGTCGCCCACAGGTAGAACGGCGCGTACTCGTTCACGGGCGACCCGTCGCCGCGTTCACGCATCAGATAGGCCTTCAGGCCGAGGCCGGGAAAGCCGTCGAGCAGGTGCCCCTTGGTGGCCACCCGCTTGCGGATGATCTCCATGTCGTAGTCGGCGGGCAGGGTGATCTCGTAGTGCATCGCATGCATGGCGGGCTCCTCAGGCTCTCAGGCCGGGTATTCGTCGTCGCCGACCGGTGCTGCCCAGTCGATGGTGGTGCCGTCGTCCGCGGCTTCCACCACGGCGAGGTGGGTCATGAAGCTCCGCGGTGCGGCGCCGTGCCAGTGCCATTCGCCCGGTTCGATCCACACGGTGTCTCCCGAGCGCACGGTCTCCGCCGGGCCGCCCCTGCGCCGTACCAGTCCCTGGCCTTCGGTGACGTGCAGCACCTGGCCGTGCGGATGCCGGTGCCAGGCGGTGCGGGCGCCCGGCGCGAAGTGCACGTTCATGACCACGAGCCGGGAAGGGGCTCCGGGGTCGGCTATCTCGTCCAGCCAGACGGTCCCGGTGAAGTTCCGGGCCGGGCCGGGCAGGCTGTCCGGTCGGTTCCTGGTGATGTGCACGTGAGGTGAACTCCCTGAAGTGGTGGGTGCGCACTCACTGTACATACTAGTAGGTACAAATATCAGGGAATTCGGGCCGACGCCGTGGGCGGGCCGATGCCGTGTGCAGGGCCCGCCGGCTCCCCGTGTACTCCCGCGGTCGTACGCGGGGAGCCGCTGCCCGTACGACGCCACGGACCCCTTCGTGGGGCGACGCTGGGCATCAGTAAGGAGCGATCCCCACCAAGGAGATGAACCGATATGAACACGCTGGCCTTCTCGGGCGGCCCCGGCCCGTGGATCCTGCTCTTCCCGCTCTTCTGGGCGATCGCTGCCGGCGCCGTTGTCACGGTGCTGCGCCGCACCGCGTGGCGGGGCCGGAGGGGTCCGGCGCAGATGCGCGGCGCCTCGGGTGGGCACGCGCCCATCGCGGTCCTCGGACGCCGCTTCGCCGCGGGCGAGATCGACGAGGACGAGTACTGGCGCCGGCTGTCCGTCCTGGACGAGCAGTTCGGTCCCGCGTCCAGGGGTATGTCCTGATGGGCGCGTCCTGTGTCTCGCGCCGCCCGGTCAGCTCACCAGCGCCGACCGGGCGGCGGGCTGCGGCTCGGCGAACGGTCCGGGCGTGGTCGCCCCGTACAGCGCGCCGGCGGATCCCGCGGTGGCAGGCGACGGCGCCGGCAGGGTGAACCAGACGGTCTTCCCCTCGGCGCCCTGAGGCCGGACTCCCCAGCTCTCGCTGACAGCGGCGATCAGGGACAGACCCCGTCCGCAGGTGGCGAACTGATCGGCGTTGTGCACTGTGGGTATCCGCGGGTCGTGGTCACGGACGGACACCGTGAGGCGGTCGAGCAGCAGGTCCATCTCGACCGTGCAGAGCTTGTCCGGCTCGGCGTGGCGGTGAACGTTGGTGAGCAACTCGGTGACACCGAGAGCCGCTTGGTCGATCAGCGGATCGAGATGCCAGTAACGCAATTGGGCCGAAACGATTCTGCGGACTTGTCCGATGCGGGCCGGCAGAGCCTGGAGCTCCACGGCGCAATGCCTGGCTGGTTGGGTGATCACGGCTGCGACTCCCCGAATGAGGTCCGGAAGAAGACGAAGTGGCCCGGCGGGGGGTTGTTCTCAGCGTGACCGCCGGCAAACCCTGAGTGATGCGAGATCAGGGTCCCCCAGGGCATACGGCTTCGCAACTCGCGGGCCCCTCAGTGCCGCCCCCCGCGGACCGCGTCCAGGAACCGTCCGGCCGCCTTCGCGCTGTCCAACCGCACATTGCGCTGTCCCATCGTCAGCCGGTAGCGGGTGCCGTTCACGGTCGCCACCATCCGGCCCACCCCCGCGAACAAGGGCCTGGCGGCGCTGACCGCACCGAGCGGGGCGCTGTCGATCTCGCGTCCGTTGCTGGTGAGCAGCGCCAATCTGCCGTCCTTGATCAGGACTTGGCCGGCTCGGGTGAGCGAGCGGGGCCAGCGTTCGATCCGTACGCCCGTCGCAGTGAATTCCGTCTCCGCCATGGCTGTCCCCTGCCCCTTTGTGTGGATTCCCTCCGGGCAGTCTGCCGGGACGGAGCCCTGCGCACCAGTGCACGGGGGCCCGCGGACTGTATTGGCATGTGCCGGTTCGAGCCGTTATCGCACAAGCGGGTCCTATGGGGGGTCAAAGTAAATGTTTGTGCAGGTGAGGGGCCTATGGTGGCCGATGGGAACTACGAGTGGGCATGGTGAGGAGAAGCGCGAGTGAACACAGCGGAGCAGGGATCGGGTGCCGCAGCTGCGGCAACCATCGACATCGATCACAGTGATCCGGAGTACCGGGCCTGGCTGAAAGAGGCCGTGCGCAAAGTCCAGGCCGACGCGAATCGCTCCGCCGACACCCATCTGCTGCGGTTTCCGCTTCCCGAGGGGTGGGGCATCGATCTCTATCTCAAGGACGAGTCCACTCACCCCACGGGCAGCCTGAAGCACCGGCTCGCCCGCTCGCTCTTCCTCCACGGGTTGTGCAACGGCTGGATCCGGCCCGGCAAGCCGGTCATCGAGGCGTCCAGTGGGTCGACTGCTGTCTCCGAGGCGTACTTCGCCAAGCTGATCGGCATCCCGTTCATCGCGGTGATGCCGCGCACCACGAGCGCGGAGAAGTGCCGGCTGATCGAATTTCACGGCGGCCGGTGCCACTTCGTGGACGACTCCCGGAAGATGTACCAGGAAGCCGCGTCCCTCGCCGCCGGCACCGGCGGCCACTACATCGACCAGTTCACCTACGCGGAGCGGGCGACGGACTGGCGCGGCAACAACAACATCGCCGAGTCCATCTACCAGCAGCTCAGGCTGGAGCGGTACCCGGAGCCCGCCTGGATCGTCGCGACCGCGGGCACCGGCGGCACATCGGCGACCATCGCCCGCTATGTGCACTACATGCAGTACGACACCCGTATCTGCGTACCCGATCCGGAGAACTCCTGCTTCTTCGAAGGCTGGGCCAACGGTGACTCCTCTGCGAGCAGTGACTGCGGATCACGCATCGAGGGGATCGGCAGACCCCGGATGGAGCCGAGCTTCGTGCCCGGTGCCATCGACCGGATGATGAAGGTGCCGGATGCCGCGAGCGTGGCCGCGGTCCGCGCTCTGGACAGTGCCATCGGCCGGAAGGCGGGAGGGTCCACCGGTACCGGTCTCTGGGGTGCACTGAAGATCATTGCCGAGATGGTGGCCGAGGGGCGGACGGGCAGTGTCGTCACGCTGCTCTGCGACCCGGGTGAGCGGTATCTCGACAAGTACTACTCCGACAGCTGGCTCGAGGAGCAGGGGCTCGACATCACCCCCTACGCCGCGGCCATCGAACGGCTGCTGGCTACCGGTCGCTGGACTTGGTGAAGGGCGCGTCCCGTGCCACTCCGGCCGTGAGTCTGCGGTCAAGTGCGCGCATGGCGCCGTGGAAGGCGTGCCGCAGTCCCGCCCGCCCGATCCGCAGTCCGGTGACCAGGGGCGCGCCACCGTCGGCAGCGACGGTCCACTGGACGCGGGTCCCCGATTCGGTGGCGGTCAGCCGCCATTCCTCGAGCAGCGCGTGCAGCCCGGGTGCGCTGCTCTCATCGGCCCGATAGGCGTACCGGGCCGGGGGTTCGGCCGCGAGCACCGACTCCTGGAACCGGGCGCCGCCCCTGAGCCGTACCTCCCGGCCTCCCGCGGTGGGGCGGGCCAGCGTCACGGCGCCGAACCAGTCCGGCCAGGCACTGGTCTCCTGGGCCAGTGCCCGGTAGACACGCTCGGGCTCGGCCGACACCCCGGCGGCGAAGACCAGGCGCAGCGGCGCGGACTCGACGAAGTCGAGGCCCACGGGGCGGAGTCGATGAGGCATCGGCCGTACCTCCGGAGCTGGATGGTGGACGGGCCAGCACACCATAGCTGACGGCGCATCAGCTGTCTGCCCCGTCGGGTTCCGCTCGTCGGACGGCCGGCAACCGGGCTTTCCGTTTCGGCTACTGGGCAGTAAGAATCAGTCGGACGCATCCGCACACCAGGACCACAGGAGGGCGCCCCATGTCCGCCACCGACCGCTCGGCGACATGTCTGGCCGCACTGCTCGCCGGGGCGGGCGCCATGCATCTTCTGGCCCCCCGCCCGTTCGACGAGACGATCCCGGCCTGGCTGCCCGGCGAGGCCCGGACCTACACCAAGGTCAGCGGGGTGGCCGAGCTTGTGCTGGCGACCGCCGTCGCGCTCCCCGCCACCCGGCAGGCCGGAGCACGCGCCGCCGCGGGCTTCTTCGCCGCGGTGTTCCCGGCGAATGTGCAGATGGCCTACGACTGGCGGAACCGGCCGATGCCGTTCAGGGCTGCCGCGCTGGCGCGGCTGCCCCTCCAATTGCCGCTGATCGCCTGGGCGGTGAAGGTCGGCCGGAGTGCCGAGCGCTGATCCGGTCGGCCTGCGGCCCTCACAGGCTCCGCGGCTCGCCGGTCTCCAGGGCGTGCGCGACCTCGTCAGGCAGGGGGGCGAAGCCCAGCAGTCCGGAGACCGTACGGGCCGTGAGGCCGTGCCAGGTCCGTGCTCTGCGGATCATCGCGTGGTCGCCTCCGCAGATCGTCAGGGCGCAGGCCTCGGCGCCCGCGGCTCTGGCGCGCCCGGCGTACCCGGCGCTGTCGCGGGGGTCGGTGGTTCTGTCGCGGTCACCGTGCAGCAGTACGATCCGGCGGCCGGCCAGCTGGTCCACCGGCTCCGCGGCAGGACACCACGGAGCCAGGCCGACCACGGCCCGCACCAGGGGATGCTCCGCGGCGCGCAGGGCCGCGCGGCCACCCATGGAATGCCCCACGAGTACCACTGGCAGCGAACCCGCTGCCTCGGCGAGTTCATCGAGCGCGCGCAGCGCGTCCTGGGCGGCGTCGGCGCGCGCACCGTTCCAGCCGCGGTAGCGGTACCGCACCCGGCCGACCACGGCATGGCCGGCGGTGGCGCAGGCGATCCCGGCGGCGAACGGACGCATCCTGGCACCCGGCAGGTTCCACGCGGGGGGCGGCTCCGGACCCTCGGCCCGTCCGCCGTGCAGGATCAGTACGGCAGCCTGCGGGGCGGCAGCGGGCAGGGTGAGCACGAGGGCGGGCCGCTGGCCGCCGCTTCGCGGGGACACCGGCACCCGCGGGTCCCTCCTCAGTCGGCCCCGCCCGCCACGACCAGGCCGGGCAGGGACTCGGCGATCTCCTCACGGGCCTCGGCGGACAACCCGGCGTCGGTGACATAGGTGTCCACGTCGTCCAGCGTCGCGAAGGAACTCAGGCCCACCGTGCCCCACTTGGTGTGGTCGGCGACGACCACCACCCGCCTCGCGGACTGCACGAACCGCCGGTTGGTCTCGGCCTCGGCGAGATTCGGCGTGGACAGACCCGCCTCGGCTGATATGCCGTGCACACCCAGGAACAGCACATCGAAGTGAAGCGACCTGATCGCCTGGTCGGCCACCGGGCCCACCAGGGAGTCCGAAGGCGTCCGCACCCCGCCTGTGAGCACCACGGTGGCGGCTCCCGGGCGGTGTCCGCTTCCGCCGAGAACCTGCTGCGCGGTGTGGAACACGTCGGCGACCCGCACCGAATTGGTGACCACGGTCAGGTCGGGCACGTCCAGCAGCTGATGGGCCAGTGCGAACGTCGTGGTGCCTCCCGACAGCGCGATCGCGCTGCCCGGCACGGCCATCGCGGCGGCGGCCCGCGCGATGTCCTCCTTGGCGCTCAGTTCGAGACCCGACTTGGCCTCGAACCCGGGCTCGTGCGTCGAAGCCTCGACCAACGGCACCGCGCCGCCGTGCACCTTCTCGAGGACGCCCTGCCTCGCCAGCGCGTCGAGGTCCCGTCGGACGGTCATGTCCGAGACCTTGAGCTTGCGGGTGAGTTCGTTCACCCGGACACCGCCCCGACGCCGGACCTCGTCGAGGATCAGGGCGCGCCGCTGCTCCGCGAGCAGATTCTGATTCTCGCTCACCGACAGGTCCGGTCCTTCCATGGTGTCCGGCAGGTCCCTCATCCTCGCACGCGGTGTTCCCGGATGCCCCACTGGTTGCCAGGGTTGTCCCGGGGGGAGATTCAGAGGGAGCCGCGCGATGGGTCATCGCCCTGCGCGACGACGACGGACCCCGCGCCCGCCGAAGGCGCCCTTCACGAGAGAGGGCCACCGCCGTGTCATCACCCTCACCTGCCCCGGAGAACGGGGACCCCGCGCTCGAACTGCTGGTCCACGGTGTCGGCGGGGCGACCCCGCAGGAGATGCTCGGAGATCCGCGCACGGTCCGGGTCAGCGGCGACGGTACGGCGGCGGTCTTCCGCCGCACCGCGGACGCCGACGCCGCTGAACACCCCGAGCGGTACCGGGACCGGCCGATCCCCGAGGCGTATGTCTGGTCCAATCTCACCTCCGGCAACAGCGCACGCGCCCTGTGGCTGCTGCTGCTCCCCTTCATGGTGGTCAACCTCGCCCACTGGATGCTTCCCCCGAATCCCGGGATGCGCCGGACCGTCCGGCTGTACGGGGTGCTGGTGCGGCTTGTCGCACTCAGCCTCACCGTGCTGCTGGTGGCCGCGGTGTGCGAGGTCGCGCTCGATCTGACGGCCTGGCAGTGCGCGGGGTCGCCGGCCTGCACGGACCAGAGGTCCTGGCTGGGTTTCCTCGCCGCCGCGCGGGGCGGCTGGTGGTCCCAGCCCGGCCGGCGGCTGGCGCTGGCCGCGACGGCGCCCACCGGCCTGACGGCATTGCTGTGGTACCTCTCCAACCGCACCTGGGGCGCGTACGAGTCCCAGCAGCCGCTGGGCGGGGAGCTCAGGACCGGCGACCAGGACCCCGGACCGACCGGACGGCCCGCGCTCGGCACACCCGGGTTCTGGTACGGACGCAGGCTCGTGGCGCGGCTGCGTGCCGCACACACCGCCGCCGGATTCCTGACGGTGGGCGCCGCTCTCACGGTCGCCACAGCCGAGTTCGACCACCGCTCGGCCCGCCCGCTCATGGAGGCCGCAGGCCGGCTTCTGGAAGCGGCACTGCTGGTGGCGGCCGGAGTGGTGGTCTGGGTGGTGTGCCGCAGAGGCCGGACCGAGTCCCGGCTGGACAAGGAGCTCGACCGGGCCGTCGTCACCCTGCTGCCGGGAGGCGGGATCGTCCTGCTCCTGCTGTCCGTCTGCTATGCCGCCTGGTCCCGTCCCGGCTGGGCGTCGCACGGCACCCTCCCGGGCGACCGGACCTTCGGGATCATCACCCTCACCCAGCTGGCTCTGGTGGTCGCACTGACCGTGGCCGCGCTGGCACTTCACCGCCGGGCGCCCCGCCGCCGCAGCGCACTGGGCGGACAGGGCGGACCTGCCGTCGCTCTGCTCGCCTGTGCTCTGGCCGGGGTGATGACAGGCGGTGTCGCCCAGCGGATGGCCGACTGGCTCGACGGGCCCGGTACCCCCGGCATGGGCAGGCGGAGTTCCATCGTGGGGCCTCCCGTGCTGCTCAGCTGGCAGGCCTCGGTGATCCCGGTGCTGCTGCTGGTGCTGCTGGTGCCGGCAGGCTTCTACGCGGTCCGTACCCGGCGCAGCCGGCACCGCATCGCGGGAACACTGATGAACGACTACCCCGGGGAGACCCCCGACACCGTGCGGACCCGGCAGATCGCGGGTGTCCTGGCAAGGGCCAGGCTCACCGACTCCGCTCCGTCCCTCCTCGGCATCATCGCCGTCGCCACCCTGCTGCTCGGTGCGGGCGCGGTGTTCGGAGCCTGGACGAGCGGGGAGGTGCCGGGCCTGGCCGCTCAGCCGGCCCCCGCCCTGATCGCCTCCGCCGCGCAGTCCGTACAGGCCATCGGGTCCTGGCTGGTGGGTCTCGGCTTCATACTGTTCGTGACCTGGGGCAGGCGGGCCTACCGTGATGCCTCCGCCCGGCGAAGTGTGGGAATCCTCTGGGACGTCGGCACGTTCTGGCCGCGCGCGGCGCACCCTTTCGCCCCGCCCTGCTACGCCGAGCGTGCCGTCCCCGATCTGACCTGGCGGATGTTCACCTGGACCGATGTCACCGGGGGCAGAGTGGTCATCTCGGGCCACTCCCAGGGCAGCGTCCTGGCGGCCGCGGCGGTCTGGCAGCTTCCTGCCCGTACCCGGCACAAGGTCGCGCTGCTCACGTACGGTTCCCCGCTGGAGCGGCTCTACGGACGGTGGTTTCCGGCCTACTTCGGCCCGGCAGCCCTCGATGGCCTGCACCGCGAAGTGCAGTGCTGGCGCAATCTGTGGCGCGCCACGGACCCGATCGGCGGGCGGGTGATGCCGGGAGGGGACGTGGACCGCGGCCCGCTGCTGGATCCGGCCGCCTACGGAAGAACGCGAGAACATCCCCTGCCCGCCCCGATCCTGGGGCACTGCGACTACCAGGCGGACCCGGTGTTCGCCGAGGAACGCGCGGCACTGCTGACACGGCTCTCGGCGCCGGTACCCCGCCAGGCGGGTGCCGGGGCGGGGCCCGTGGAACAGGTCAGGGCATGTCCGGCAGATCCTCGGCGAACAGCAGACTGAGATCGTCGGTGGACATCTCGGAGAACTGGGCGACCCGGCCGGCGTGCCGCTCCACCATCGACTCGAAGGTCTGGCGGGCGGTGCGCCCATTGCCGAAACCGGGCCCCCTGGGCAGCGCGCCGAAGTACTTCAACAGCGCCTCGGGTGCGCCGGGGCCGAGCTGGTACTCATGCTCGTCGGCCTGCTGACCGACGATCCGCAGCAATTCGTCGGGGGTGTAGTCGCTGAACGTGATGGTCCGTGAGAAACGGGACGCGACACCGGGGTTGACGCCCAGGAAGCGCTCCATCTCCGCCGTGTAGCCGGCCACGATCACCACCACCGCCTCCCGGTGGTCCTCCATCAGTTTCACCAGCGTGTCGATGGCCTCCTTGCCGAAATCACGTCCCGAGTCCTCAGGGGAGAGCGCGTACGCCTCATCGATGAACAGCACCCCGCCGCGCGCCCGGTCGAAGGCCTCCTGGGTGCGGATGGCGGTCGAACCGATGTGCTCGCCGACCAGATCGACACGGGACACCTCGACGAGATGCCCGCGCTCCAGCACTCCGAGGGAAGCCAGGATCTCGCCGTACAGCCGGGCCACCGTCGTCTTGCCGGTGCCCGGGGAGCCGGTGAAGACCAGGTGACGGCGGGCCGACGCGGCCTTGAGACCGGCGGCCAGGCGCCTGCGGCCGATCTCGATCATGTCCGTGAGGGCGCGCACCTCCCGTTTGACGCTCTCCAGGCCTACCAGGGTGTCGAGTTCACCGAGCACGTCCGATGAGGACCTGGCCACACCGCCGGTGGCCGCAGGCGCGGCGGCAGCCGGCTCATCGGGACGCTGGTCGGGGACCGTGCCGAGCAGCCCGGTGGTCCGGGTCGCGGTCACCACGGCGGGAGCTGCCTGCGGTTCGGTCAGCACACCGCTCTCGTCGCTGGTGCAGTCCTCCACGACGGGGCCGCCGCTCCTGCCGTCGGCGTTCGAGGCGCCGCCGTCGGCGAATTCGTAACCGCCGCGGGCACACCGCTCGGTGCGGCAGCGGGTCAGGGTGGTGCGGCAACCGTCTATGACGTGGAAGCCGTAGCCGCTGCTGCCGGTCACCCGGCAGTTGTGGAAGGCGCCGCGGCCCTCGGCCGAGACATAGAAGCCGGCCTCGGTCGGCGAAGTGACCGTGCACCGCTCGATCCGCGGATCGGCGCCCTTCGTGACGATGACACCCGTCTGGGCCGCATCGATGGTGCAGCCGCTCAGGGTGCCGCCGCTGCCGTGGTCGCGGAACCACGCACCGGTGGAGGCCTCCCGGATACGGCAGTCGTCGAGCTGGGCGGTGGCGCCGTCGCTCACCGACACCGCCGTGTTGCGGACCTGGGACAGATCGCTGTCGACGACATCGGCCCGCGATCCGCGGTCCAGTACGAAGATTGCGTCCGGTACGTCGTGCACCCGGCACGAGTCCAGCACGACGGTCGCGCCGTCGCTGACCCAGACGGCGGGGTAGTCGCCGGTACTGTCATGGATCTCGCACTGGTTGGCGTCCACCCGGGTGCCCGGGTCCCAGACGGAGAGCCCGTTGCGGCCGAAGCGGCGCACTGTCGACCGGGTCAGCGTCAGCACCGAACGCGAACGCAGATCGACCGCGTTCTCCGGGATGTCGTGGATGTCGCAGTCGGACAGGGTCAGCACCGCGTCGGTGTCGAGGGTTATCCCGTCGGCCGATGTGCGGTGCACGGTGCAGTCGGTGAGATGTGCGGCGGCCCGTGAGGCGATCTGCACCCCGGTGCCCTTGACCTCGTACACCTCGCAGCCCACTGCCTCAAGACCGCTGCCTTCGCCGGTGACACTCAGCCCCGCGCCGGACGAGTGGTGGATGCGGCAGCGTTCGAGACGGGGGTGCGCGCCTCCGTGCACGGAGACACCGGACTGGCCTGCCGCGACCACCTCGCAGTCCTCGAACACCCCGCCCGCGCCGTCGAGTACCCCGATACCGACGCCCGCCGGATTGTCGACGGTGCAGCGCCGGACGGTGGGCCTGGCCGCACCGCGCACCTCGACTCCGACGGCGGAGCGGGTGACGATCCGCAGCGCGAGCAGTTCGGGGGTGCCCTCCTCGACGAGCAGGGCGGGAGCTGCCGAGTCCTGGCCCTCGATCTGGAGATCCTGCACGACGGCCGAAGCCCGCACCGTGAGCGGGATACCGTCCGCCGGGGCGATCCGCACCGATCCGGCCGCGCCCTCACTCCCGCGCAGGGTGACGGCGTGCCGGACGACGAGATTTTCGCGGTAGGTACCGGGGGCGACCGTGAGGACATCGCCGTCGCCTGCGGCCTCCAGGGCTGCGGAGAGCGAGGCGTACTCGCCTGTGCGGCGCCGCCACCTCGATGTGCCGGTGTACGTCACCTGGACCGTGCCCTGTGCCATGGCGCTGTTGTGCCCCCACCTCGTGTGCCCGAAGGATCTCGCCCCACCGTAGCGCGCGCGGGACGCGGGAGTTGACGCAAGAGCCGGTCTCAGCTGCCGGTGCCCGTACGTCCCCAGTCAGGACCGGCTTCGGCCCAGTCGCGGTCGATACGGACGTACCGCCGCTGAACGAGCCGCCATACGACCAGCCGGCGCCCGGCGACGACGATTCCGGCTGCCGCAGCTGCCGCGCCGAATCCGGCGAGCACCGCATGGGCCCGGGTGGTGGCCGGGCCCATCGGCGGGGTGACGATCCTTCCGTGATCGTCCGTCCAGATGCGCAACCGGTCACCGGGGGAGTCGTGACGTCTGAAGGTGGAGAGTGCCCCGGTGTGTCTTCTGCCGTCCACGCCTGTCCAGTGAACGGCGGCCCGGCCACGGGGCGCCGCGTCGGCGGCCCCGTCGGGGTTCGGCACCGGGGACCGTCCCGGCAGCGCGCGGACGACGGTGGCGGTGGTCGGATGCCGGTGCCGGTGCTGGGCTTGCGCCAGATCGCGCAGCGTGCCGTCCGCGACCGTCCCGCAGAACCAGCCGACGACGGGGACGGCCAGCACGATCAGCAGGACCGCGACAAGAGCGACCCACGCCTCGGCGAGGTCGGTCCCACGGCGCAGGGGGTTGTGCCGCCAACGCCACACGCCGGAAGCCGTTCGCACGGTCCTGCACCCCCTTCCCTTCCGCGTCCGTCATTGCCCCACGGAGCCGCGGCCTGCGCGCGGGTGGAGCGAGGAGCGAGCAACGTCACCGCTTTCAACGCGTCTGCCGTATCTGTGAGTTCCCTGAGCGGCGGCTCTCATTCGAGGATATGCACCGGATCACCGACACGAATGACCCCGGTGCCTTCAGGGACGAGATTCTGGCCGAACAGCAATTCGCTCCGCACCCGGCGGTGGCGGGCCAGGGTACGCAGAGGTTCTCTGCCGCGCGCCGCGGTGCGCTGGTCGGTCGTGGTCACGACGCAGCGGCCGCAGGGTTTGGCCACCCGGAACGGGACATCGCCCATGGCGATGCGGACCCAGCCGTCCTCAGCCCAGGCCGGCGCTCCTGCCACGACCACGCTCGGCCGGAAACGGTCCATCGGCAGCGGGCCCTCGTGCGGAAGGTCGCCCTGTGCGATGAGGGCATTGAGGGCGTCGAGCGAGGCGACAGAGGTGAGCAGCAGCGGATAGCCGTCGGCGAGACTGACCGTCTCACCCGGCTGTGCGTACTGCGGGTCGATCGCCCGGCGCTGAGCGGGGGCGTCGAGATGGACGAGGCGTACATCCGCGCCGAGATAGCCGCTGAACCAGGCGTCGGCGACGGGGCCGGCCGGCACGGCATCGATCTTGTCGCCGAAGAGCTGTACACCGATGGTGCTCACCGGTTCGGGCACCCGGACTCTCAGCGCCTCATGTCCTGGCGCGGTGAGCCGGACCTCCCCGTGGGGGAGCGGCTCCGCGCCGGCCAACGCCAGCCGTGGCTGCTGGCGTTGGGTGACGGCTGTCCCTTCCGCATCCACCACCATCCACCGGCGGTCGGCGGCCGGCCCCCAGGGCTCGGCGATCACCGAGTCCGGTGCATGGCCCGCTAGCGACTTGACCGGATAGACGTGGATCCCGTGCAGTACCGCACGACCGGCAGGAGACATGGAGGCCATCCTGCCATCCGGCCCGGACGCGCTTGGCGCCGACTCAGTATCCGCGCCCCTGGTACGGGCGGTTGTAGGGATCGTCGTACGGCGATGGCGCCGGCCTGGGCGCCGCGGGGCGCATCGTCTCGTACCCGGAGCCGCCGGCCGGGCGCTGCGGCTGCTGGTACTGCTGGGGTCCCGGATAGCCGCGGGGCGCCGAAGCCTGCTGCGGAATGTACGGACCCTGTGCGTGCTGCACCGGTACCGGCTGCGCCATGGTCTGCGGATAGCCATAGGCGGGAGCGTGCTGCGAGGGACCGGCCGGCAGCGCGGGCAGCGCGGAGGGCAGGGCCGGCAGATAGCTGTTACCGGTGTCATAAGCGGACGGGACTCGGATCGGAGCGATCTGAGGGGTGCCCCGCTCTGCGACGAGAGAATCGTAGATAGGGGTGTCCGGGAAGGACGGCGCGGAGTAGTAACCGCCGCCGTAGGTCGCGCGGGGGGACGTCATGGCACATAAGTAAAGCCCACGATGTGCTGATTGGGGAGACCGATAAGAGGGTTGTTTTGCGGGTTCGGTGTGACCACGGATCCCCAATGCGAGCGAACTTGGCAAAAACGGTCGTCAGATTGTGCCCGGATCGGGTACGGGCCTGCTCGCAGGGGGGTTACCGGCGGGTCGCCGACGCGCTGCCGGACGATCTTCCTGTGCCGTTCAGGAGCACACCGCGGCACCTGCGATTAGGTTGGCCACAGGGAAATCGTCGGCTTCACGGCGCCAGTTGGGGGCGAGCATGTCAATGCTTAAGGGAACCAATGTTCCGGTGACGGCTCAGGCCGTGCGGGTCGAATTGGGTTGGAGGCCGGGGCCGGGGGTGCCGGACGTCGATGCCTCGGCGCTGTTGCTGGCGTCGGGAAAGGTGCGGTCGGACGCGGACTTCGTCTTTTACAACCAGCCGGGGCACGCGTCGGGCGCCGTGCGCCACGAAGGGAAGAAGCAGGCCGGAGACCTGGTGACGGACACGCTCTGGGTGGATCTCGCCCGGGTGGAACCCGGCATCGAGCGGGTGGTCCTCGCCGCATCGGCCGACGGCGGCAGTTTCGGCCGGGTGCCGGGCCTCTACATCCGGCTGCTCGACGCACAGAGCGGCGCGGAGGTCGCCCGGTTCGACAGCCAGGACGCGACCGCGGAGACGGCCTTCCTGCTCGGCGAGCTCTACCGGCGCCAGGGCGCCTGGAAGTTCCGTGCGGTAGGGCAGGGGTACGACAGCGGTCTCGAAGGTCTGGCCACGGATTTCGGCATCAGCGTGGACGAGAGGCAGCAGCCGGCGCCCCCGGCGCCGCTCTCCCCCGCAGCACCTCCCGTGCCGCAGGCCGCGCCCGCGCCCCCGCCCCCTCCGGTTGCTCCGCCTGCCGCACCCGCGCCTGTACGGCTGAGCAAAGTCACCCTGACCAAGGAGGCGCCGAGGGTCTCGCTTGCCAAACAGGGCGGCACATCGGGTTCCATGCGGGTCAATCTGAACTGGGAAGTACGCAAGCAGTTCAAGGGCTGGGGGGCCAAACTCGGCCGGGCCGTGGCGATGCACGCCGATCTCGACCTGGACCTCTGTGCGCTGTACGAGCTGACGGACGGCCGCAAGGGCGTCGTCCAGGCACTCGGCAACGCATTCGGCTCGCTCAGCCGGCCGCCGTACATCCATCTCGACGGCGACGACCGCACCGGGTCCGTGTCGGCCGGTGAGAACCTCACGGTCAACCTCGACCAGAAGGAAAGGATCCGCAGGGTCCTGATCTTCGTGACCATCTACGAAGGCGCCAGGAGCTTCGCCGACCTGCACGCGACGGTCACTCTCCAGCCGCAGAACGGCGCGGCGATCGACTTCTCCCTCGACGAGTGCACCGTGCCGTCGACGGTCTGCGCGCTCGCCCTCATCACCAGCAACGGCGGCGATCTCGTCATCCAGCGCGAGGCCCGCTATCTGGTGCCCGCGAGGGGCGTCAGCCCGCAGCGCACCGTCGACCAGGCGTACGGCTGGGGCATGAACTGGACCCCGGGCAGGAAGTAGCGGGCGGCGTCAGCCGTCCTGTGCCGCCCGGGGGCCGGTGTCGGGCCCCGGGCGGGCGTAGGTGCGGCCCTTCCAGGCGGCGCCGCGCCCGCGGTAGTGCTGGACCGCCGAGTCGACCGTCATCAGCAGGTAGAGCAGCGCGATGAAGGGCAGCAGCGGTGCCAGCCACAGCGACTGCCGGTAGTAACCCAGCATCGGCAGGAACGTCCCCGCCATTACCAGCCAGGCGACGCCGCCTGCCCAGGCGGCCGGGGCGTCGTTCGACCGCAGCCCCGCCGCCAGTGCGGCGGGTGGCGCGAGATAGATCAGCGATAGCCCGAGAACGGTGCCCAGGAGCAGCAGGACGTTGTGACGCAACTGCGCATAGGCGCTGCGCGAGATCATCCGCCACAGATCGCCCAGCCCGGGATAGGGCCGCACACTGTCCACCCGCTCCGCGAGACCCAGCCAGATGTGCCCGCCGCTGCGCTGCACGGCCCTGGCCAGCGACACATCGTCGATCACCGACTGCCGGATCGACTCGGGGATACGCGCCCGCTCGGCGGCCTCGGTGCGCAGCAGTACACAGCCACCGGCTGCGGCCGCCGTCCTGGCGCCGGGCCGGTTGATCCAGCGGAACGGGTAGAGCTGAGCGAAGAAGTAGACGAACGCGGGCACCACCAGACGTTCCCAGAAGCTGGCCACCCGCAGACGGGCCATCTGCGACACCAGGTCGAGACCGGTCGACCTGGCGGCCGACACCAGTTCGCGCAGGCTGTCCGGCTCATGGGCGATATCGGCGTCCGTGAGCAGCAGATACTCCGGTTCGCGGACCCGGGCCAGACTGATGCCGTGCCGCAGTGCCCAGAGTTTTCCGGTCCACCCCGGGTCCGGCTCACCGGGGGACACGACGGTCAGCGGCAGTCCGCAGCCGCGTGCCGCCAGATCCCTCGCCAGTTGGCCTGTGCCGTCGGTGCTGCCGTCGTCGACCAGGAAGATCTCGGCGTCCCCGGGATAGTCCTGAGCCAGCAGCGAGGGAAGGCTCATCGGCAGGACCGCGGCCTCGTCCCTGGCCGGCACCACCACCGCGACAGAGGGCCAGGTGGCCGGCGTGGTGTGCGGTGGCAGCCGCTGATCCGTACGCCAGAAGAGGCCCTGCCCCAGCAGGAGCCACATCCATACGGCCAGCGATCCGGCAGCGGTCCAGGCAACGGCGCTCATCCGCCGAAGTCTGCCCCACCGCGGGTGGTTCGTAAGGGCTGTCGACTAAGGTGACCGGGTGAAGATCGCGCTCATGGACTCCGGAATCGGACTGCTCGCGGCGGCTGCCGCAGTGCGGAGGCTGCGGCCCGACGCGGATCTCGTCCTGTCGTCCGACCCCGACGGCATGCCCTGGGGCCCCCGGGCGCCCCACGATGTCGCCGCCCGCGCCCTGGCCGTGGCACGCGCCGCCGCTGTGCACCGGCCCGACGCCCTGATCATCGCCTGCAACACCGCGTCCGTACACGCGCTGCCCGCGCTCCGCGCAGAGCTGGAGCCGGAGATTCCGGTCATCGGTACGGTGCCCGCCATCAAGCCTGCCGCCGCGGCCGGCGGAACCGTCGCGATCTGGGCGACGCCGGCGACGACCGGCAGCCCTTACCAGCGCGGACTGATCCAGCAGTTCGCCGCCGGTGCGAACGTCACCGAGGTGCCCTGCCCGGGGCTCGCCGACGCCGTCCAGCACGCGGACGAGGATGCCATCGGCCGAACCATCACCGCGGCGGCCGCTCTCACTCCACCGGACGTAAGGGCAGTCGTACTCGGCTGCACCCACTACGAGCTGGTCACCGAGCGGATCGGCAGGGCCGTCCGGCAGCCGGGCGGCCCGGCGGTCGCCCTGTACGGTTCGGCGGATGCCGTGGCCGCGCAGGCGCTGCGCCGGGCAGGGGCAGGACCGGCGCCCGGGGCCCTCCCGAGCAGCCTGCTGACCGTGCTGCTCAGCGGACGCGAAGCGGCGTTGCCGGAAGCGGCGCTGAGCTACCCGGAGGGCCTTCTGCTCCAGGCGGTCAGTCCGGCGATGTGAGTCCGATTCCCGCCGTCGGCTCACTGCCCGGTGCGCGGATGGTGGGTAGGCTGCTTCGCATGAGGCACCGCATCGAGCCTGCCGCCCGGGTCTGGACCGGCCGTGCGACCAACCGTGCGCAGTGGCTGCTGTCGGCGGCCGGCGCCGCTTGCCTGGCGCTCGGCATCGAGCTCGCTGTGGATTCGGCGTGGACATCGGGCAGCGTGCCGTTGGTGATGGCGGTGGTCGGATGCGTGGCCGCCGGGCTGCTGATGCTCTACGGCACACTCGCCTTCGTCCATGTGGCCGTGGTCGTCGACGAGAACTGTTTCGAGGTGCGCTGCGGCTATGTGGGTCTGCCGCGCCGGAGGATTCTCCTCGACCATGTGGTGGGCGCCGAGTTCGCCCCGAAGGTGACCCCCCGGCAGTGGGGCGGCTGGGGCTATCGCTGGCGCCCCGAGAAGGGGATGGCTGTGGTGGTGCGCCGTGGCGAGGGCCTGGTCCTCACCCTCGGCGACGGCTTGAGCTTCACCGTCACCGTCGACGATGCCGAGGCCGGTGCGCGGATCATCCGGGAACGGCTGCGCCTCTCGCCCACCGGCAAGTCCTCCGGAGCCTGAACAGGACGGCGCAGGGGCCGGGCTCCCGCATTCCCGCCGCCCCGCCGTAGACTCCGCCAGGTGAGCGCCACCACCACCTCCCTCGACGAGCCGGACCAGCTCGCCCCGCAGCCCTCCAGCGCATCGCGCGGCCGCAGGCTGGCCCGTGCTCTGGCCAGACCCGCGGCGGCCGCACTGTCCGGCCTGCTGCTGTACGCGAGCTTCCCGCCGCGACCGCTGTGGTGGCTGGCGCCTTTCGCCTTCGCGATCCTCGGTGCCGCCCTGCACGGCCGCCGGGCGAGGACCGGGCTCGGCCTCGGGTATCTCGCGGGCCTGGGTTATCTGCTTCCGCTGCTGGTGTGGACGGGTGTCGAGGTGGGCCCCGGTCCCTGGCTGGGGCTCGTGGCGGTCGAGGCGCTGTTCGTCGCCGTCGCGGGCGCGGGGATCGCCTACGTCTCCCGGCTTCCGCTGGCGCCGTTGTGGGCGGCCGGCGCCTGGATCGCCGTCGAGGCGCTCCGCGCCCGGATGCCGTTCGGCGGATTTCCCTGGGGCAAGGTGGCCTTCGGCCAGCCCGATGGTGTGTTCCTGCCGCTGGCCGCCGTCGGTGGCACACCGCTGCTGGGCTTCGCCGTCGTTCTGTGCGGCTTCGGGCTGGCCGAAGCCGCACGGCGCTGGTCCGAGGTACGGCGGCTGCTCGACCGGCGGATCGCGTTCGCCGCCGTGCTGGCCCTCGCACCGGTCGTCGCCGGATTCGCGGCGCTGCCGCTGGTCGACAACAGCGCACAGGACGGGAGCACCACCGTCGCGCTGATCCAGGGCAATGTGCCCCGGATGGGACTCGACTTCGCCACCCAGCGCCGTGCGGTCCTCGACCATCACGTACGGGAGACGCTCAAGCTGGCCGCCGATGTCCGGGCGGGCCGCGCCAAGCAGCCCGATCTCGTGCTGTGGCCGGAGAACTCCTCCGACATCGACCCCTACCTCAACGCCGACGCCTACGACGCCATCGACAGGGCGGCGAAAGCGATCAAGGCACCCATCTCGGTCGGCGCCGTCGTCACGCCGCACAACGGCGCCGGTTCCCCGCTGAACCAGCAGATTCTGTGGGACCCGGTGAAGGGCCCGGTGGACACGTACAACAAGCGGCAGCTCCAGCCCTTCGGCGAGTACATGCCGTACCGCTCGTTCTTCCGGATCTTCAGCTCCGACGTGGACCTGGTACGCAAGGACTTCGTACCGGGCCACAAGGCGGCCGACTTCGACATGGCGGGGACCAGGGTAGGCCCTGTCACCTGCTACGAGGCCGCGTTCGACTGGGCGGTGCGGGACCAGGTGAAGGCCGGTGCGCAGATCATCTCCGTACCGAGCAACAACGCCACCTTCGACCGCAGCGAAATGACCTACCAGCAGCTCGCCATGTCGCGGGTGCGGGCCGTCGAGCACAGCAGGGCCGTGATGGTCCCGGTCACCACGGGCGTCAGCGCGGTCATCAGGCCCGATGGATCGATCGCGCAGAAGACCAGGATGTTCACCGCGGACGCCCTGGTCGCGAATGTCCCCAAACGTTCTTCGCAGACCCCGGCCACCCGCCTCGGCACGCTGCCCGAGTGGCTGCTCGTGGCACTCGCCGCGGCCGGCGTCGGCTGGGCGGTGACCCGCACCGTGAAGTCGCGCGGGTAGCGGCGATTAGGGTCTGACCATGGCTACTCCCGACTTCATCCGTGAGATCCGCGCGACCGCAGGCCACCAGCTTCTGCTGCTGCCCGGGGTGAGCGCCGTCGTCCTCGACGACGCGGGGCAGGTGTTGCTCGGCCGTCGGGCCGACACCGGGAAATGGTCGATCATCGGGGGCATCCCCGAACCGGGCGAACAGCCCGCGGACACAGCCGTCCGTGAGGTCTACGAGGAGACAGCCGTACGGTGCGTGCCGGAGCGGGTGATCCTCGTACAGGCGCTCAAGGAGATCGAGTACCCCAACGGCGACCACTGCCAGTTCATGGACATCAGCATGCTCTGCAGGGCGACCGGCGGCCGGGCGCGGGTCAACGACGACGAGTCCCTCGACGTGGGCTGGTTCGCTGTGGACGCACTTCCCGAGCTGGCGGAGTTCGCGCTGACCAGGATCAAGCAGGCGCTCGCCGTCGAACCCACCTGGTTCGCACCCGCGTCGACCCGGTGAAACCCGGTCCGGGCGCCTCCGCCCGGACGGCCGCGCCGCCGGCGCCTCCCTCCCGCTGAGCCGCGCGGGCCCGGTTCTCCGCCGCGCCCGGCGGCTCTTTCGCATCCCCTGCGGAAGACCTTGTCCTTCCTCTAGGCGTACCGACCAGTCGGTACTACTCTCTGGCCACACTCTCGGAGCCGGGCCGCCGTGCCCAGGCCGCCCCGATGCAGCGCACCCGGTTTCTGTGACGCCCAGGAGGTCGCATGTCCGTCGCCCCGACGCCCTTCGATGCCGAGAGGCCCGCACCGGACGTGCCGGCTGCCGGCTCCCGCGGCCCGCTCTCCCGGCTCTACCGCCGTGACCTGGCGGAGTACCCGCCGACCGGACGGCGGATGGGATATCTGGCGATCGTTGTCGTCACCACGGTCGTGCTCTATTACATGCTGTACATCCAGTACGCCGTGGCCACGTCGATCATCACGCACTTCCACATGACGTACCCGTACTTCATCTGGGTCTCGGTGATCGGCAACGCCATCGGGGCCTTCGCCTCCCTGCTCGCCGGTCTCGCCGACCGGTGGGGACGGGCGAATCTGGTGGTGTACGGGCTCCTGGTGGCCGCACTGCTGGTCTTCTTCGGGCTGCCGAACGCGTCGAGCAAGACCGCCTATCTGGTGCTCTTCGCACTCGTGAGCTTCATCGAGGGCATCGTTCTGGTGGCCACGCCGGCACTGATCAGGGACTTCTCACCGCAGCTCGGGCGTGCCACCGCGATGGGCTACTGGACGATGGGCCCGGTCGTGGGCAGCCTGGTGGTCACCACGGTCACCAGCAACACCCTCTCCTCGTCCAGCTGGCAGGACGAGCTGCGCTACTCGGCCGCCGCCGGGCTGGTCGTCTTCGTCGCGGCGTTCTTCGCACTGCGGGAGCTCTCGCCGGGGCTGCGGGATCAGATCATGGTGAGCCTGCGGGACCGTGCTCTGGTCGAGGCCCGCGCCAAGGGGATCGACCCGGAGTCGGTTCGGCGCGGGGAGTGGCGGCACATGCTCCGCCTGGACATCCTGGGTTCCGCCTTCGCCATCTCCGCGTTCCTGCTCCTGTATTTCGCGGCGGTCGGCAACTTCGTCGTCTACTTCGCCACCAACTACGGCTTCAGCGAGCAGCGCACCAACGGGCTGGCCAACTGGTACTGGGCGGCGAACGCCATCGCTCTGGTGCTGGTGGGGCTGCTCTCGGACCGGCTGAAAGTGCGTAAGCCCTTCATGATCGCAGGTGGTGTCGGCACCGTGGTGGCCACGGCGGTCTTCGCCACGCGCGCCACCCATGCGGGCACCGGTTACTACACCTTCGCCTGGTTGTTCATCGCTATCGGTGTGTTCAGCGGGATCGCCTACGCGCCATGGATGGCGAGCTTCACCGAGACGGTGGAGAAGCGCAATCCGGCGGCGACAGCGGCGGGGCTTGCGGTGTGGGGCTGGACCATCCGCATCGTGGTCGCCGTTTCGTCGGCCTGCATCCCGGCGGTTGTCACCTCCGTCACCCCTCTGGTGGAGCACGGCGCCCAGGTGACCGCGGCGCAGACCCAGGCAGGGCCCGCGCTGGCAGTGGTCCGGGCCCATCCGCAGCTCTTCGCGGAGATGGGCAAGTACACCCCCGCGACCATGCCGGCCGCCCTCGGAGCCCGCGCCGTCAAGGAGGTCGGCCCCGCGGACCTGGCCCTGGTGCAGAAGGCACAACCGCAGCTCAAGGTGTTGCAGGAGTACGGCCCGCGGGTGCAGAAGGCAGCCGAGGACGGGCCCGGTGAATGGCGCACCTGGTGGTGGATCTGTGTCGGCGGCCAAGTTCTCTTCCTGCCCTTCGTCTTCGTGATGGCGGGCCGGTGGAGCCCGAAGAAGGCACGCCAGGACGCCGAGGAACATCAGCTGGCGGTCGACCGCGAGATGGCGGCTCTGGCCTCTGCCGAGGTCTGACCGGCAGCCCATCCGGCTCCGCCGTGCCGCGCAGCAGCTGCGCGGCACGGCGGAGCCGTTGCCCGCGCGGCCGGTCAGCGGGCCAGACTCGTCGTCACGTAGTCACGGGCATCCGACTCCAGGCGGGTCTGCAGGGTGAAGAACAGATCCGCGGCCCGGATACCGATCCAGTCGGCAGGAAGCAGTTCCTGGGGCAGCCCGGGGTCGAGATAGGGAAGCTGCCGCCAGTCGGTCAGCACACGGACGTAGTCGACGAAGGCATCCCGGCCACCCCTCCCCGGGGGCCCTGGCGCGCGTTCCGGAACTGCGGCGTGTTTCTGCACGAACTCGCCGTAGTGCAGTTCCAGCCGGCCGAGGTCCCACCACTGCCCGACCTTGTCCCCGAGGTTCTGGAAGGCCAGATGGTCGGCGCGGAACAGATCCGCGTAGCCGTCCAGCTCCAGACGGCGCAGCATCTCGGCCGTGGTGTCGTAGAGATGGGCGGGAGCGATATGGACGCCCGAAGAGGCCGTACCGAACCCGAGCCGGGCCAGCCGGGAACGCAGCAGGTGCCGCTTACTGCGTTCCGACTCCGGTACGGAGAACACGGCCAGCAGCCAGCCGTCGGCAAGGGTCGCCCGCTGCCGCCGGAAGATCCGGTGGTCTCCCTCCCGCAGCACCGCGATGCCCTCGTCGGAGAGCGCGTAGCCCGCCGCGCCGTCCCGTCGTTCGGCCTGCAGGATGCCCCGCCGTTTGAGCCGGGAGATGGAGGACCGCACGGCGGGTGCGTCGATGCCCAGATCCGACAGCAGGCTGATCAGGGACGCCACGGAGAGCCATCCGCCCTCGGTCCTGGAGTACAGGCCGTACACCGTCACGATGAACTGACGAGGCTGCGCGGAAGCCGGGTGCGCCTCCCCCTTCATGGGGTCGTCTGCTTCTGCCGCGATCGTCACATCAACAGGATATCTCCCGCTCCGGGGGGTTCGTGGCTCCGCGGGGGAGGCCCCACGCCGCCGCTCAGCCGGCCGTACGCCGGATCTTGACCGTGTTGTCGGTCCGGGTGGCGGGCTCTCCGTCCGGGCCGTTCTGGATCCGCTCGTGCTCCTCGCTGACCAGTACCTCCCAGTCGCCGTGCGGGAGTTCGAGTGAGTCCAGGACTTCGCCGGGCGTGGGCAGAGGGGCCTCCTGATCCGATTCGCCCGCCCACGGGGGCCGGCCGGCATGTCCGACGATCAGCAGCACCCCGCCGGGGGCAACGGCCTGTACGGCCTCTCGCAGGATCCGTTCGCGCGGCATGTCACCGTGCGAGTGGAGGAACTGCGCGGACACGAGGTCGAAGACGCCGGCCGGGAATCCGGCGCCGAGATCGTGCTGCTGGAAGTCGATCAGGCCGGAAACGCCGGCAGCCGCGGCGTGCTCGGCCGCACGGCCCAGGGCCACCCGTGAGATGTCGGTGGCCGTGACGGTCCAGCCCCGCCGGGCGAGCCAGATCGCATCCGCCCCTTCGCCGCATCCCAGGTCCAGGGCGGTGCCCGGCTTGAGCTCCGTTGTCTCGCGGACCAGGGCGGCATTGGGGTCTCCGCTCCAGATCCGTTCGCTCTCGCGGTAGCGGGCGTCCCAGAGGTCGGCTTCGGAGGCGGAGACGCTGTCGTCGGTCATCGGTGTGCCCTCTCTGGTGTCCTCATGGCAGGTGTCCTGCTGCCGGTGATCCTCACACCGGTCAGCATCGACAGGACCTGCATCCTCCGCGGATGCTCGTCCGCCGTCCCCTCACTTGACAAATATTCTTGCCGGTACGGCAAATGGAGGCATGGCGGACAACGACTTCGCGCAGGTGCTGACGGCTGTGGGTCCCCGGTTGCGTGCCCTGCGCCGGCAGCGGGGCACCACGCTGGCCCAGCTCAGCGCGGCGACCGGGATCTCACTCAGCACGCTGTCGCGCCTGGAGTCCGGGCAGCGCAGACCTACCCTGGAGCTTCTGCTGCCACTGGCGAAGGTGCACGGTGTCCCGCTCGGCGAACTCGTGGACGCACCGGAGACGGGCGACCCCCGGGTACACCCGCGCCCCTTCAGCCGTCACGGCATGACCATCATCCCGCTGACCCGTCATCTCGGCGGGCTGAGCGCCTACAAGCAGGTGCTCCCTCCGGGGAAAGGTGCCACCGGGGAGCTGGAGCAGCGGGTGCACGAGGGGTACGACTGGCTCTATGTGCTCTCGGGCAGGCTCCGACTGGTCCTCGGCGCACACGATCTCGTCCTCACCGCGGGTGAAGCGGCCGAGTTCGACACCCGCACCCCGCACGCCTTCGCCAACGCGGGCACCGAACCGGTCGAATTCCTCAGTCTGTTCGGAAAGCAGGGCGAACGAATACATGTGCGCGCCCGCCCCACGGCCGCCCGCCCCACGACCGGAGGGAACAGCACGGCCTGATCCGGGTCACTGCGGCCGGGGCGCTCCGTACCAGCGCCAGGTGTCCAGGCGTGGCCGGCCGGGCAGTTCACCGCGTCCGGTCGCCCACAGCAGGGTGGGCCAGGGCTCGGTGGATCGTGGTGCGTCGGGGAAGAGCCGCGCGAGAACCCGGGCGCACAGGCCGTCGGGTGCGGAGAACGCGAGCCCGAGGCCGTCGGCCAGATCGTGTGTGTGCACCAGGGTTTCGACGACTCCCATGGCCGCGAAGCCCTCCGGGTCCGAGACCCCGAAGCTGTGGTACGAGCGCACTGCTGCCGGTGTCGTACGCACCATCGCGACGAGCAGCGCACCGCTCGACTCCAGGACTTGCAACAGCCCGTCGGGGCCTGCCGCACGGTCCGCATGGACGGCGTTGGCCGGGCCACCGGGCCTGCGGCTCTCCCAGAGAAACGGCACTTCGGCATGCAACGGTGCGTTCTTGGGGCCGAGTTGGACAGCATAGGCGAAGAGATCGTCGCTCAGATGCTCGACGGTCTCCCAGCAGTCCCAGTCCAGTGAACCGGCCTTGCGGTCCCAGCCGGACGGCGGCGCAGCGCGCAGTGTGTCCACGGCGAGCCGGACGGCTCGGTCGAGGTCGTCCGCGGTGACGGGGGCGTCAATTGTTCGGGGCATGGGAGGAACCGTAACGCGGTCGGTCTACCATGACTCCCGCCCATGTGCCGCTGCGTCAGGAGGCCGGTGTGCCGGAACGGAGATTGCCAGGTCTTTCGGCGCGCGCAGTCACCGCGGGCGGCGGTGCGCTGGCTCTCGCGCTGACGCTGGCCGCCGTGGCCGCGGGTCTGCTGACCGCACCGCAGCAGCGCGCCGGAAGGACTGCGGACGGTATGCGGCACACCCGTGTCGTGGCCTCGGCCGGGGGCTGTGGAGCCGGCTGGGACGATCCCCGCCCCGGAACCCAGGTCTTCGATGTGCACAACACATCGAGCACCCCCGTCGAGGTGTACCTGAAGAACGTGCACAGCGGCGCCGTGTACGGCGAGGTGGAGGGGCTCGGCCCGGGCACAAGCCGCCCGCTGCGGGCCGACGTCGGTGGAGGCGCCTACGCGTTCGCCTGCTTCCCGGACGACGGCGTACCCGTCACCGGACAGACGGTACGGGTGAGCGGCGGTGCGCCCGGCAGCGGCGGTCCGGCGGCCGTTCCGGTGAGCGGGCACGATCTCATCCCTCCGACCCTGAGCTACCAGAAATGGGTGACCGGCCGGATGGGTGCCCTCGTCGACGCCACCGTGAGGCTCGGCGACGCGATCAGGTCGGACGACCCGGCGGGTGCACGCAGGGCATGGCTCTCCGCCCACCTGATGTACGAACGGATGGGCGCCGCGTACGGTGCGTTCGGTGACGCCGACGGGGCAATCAACGGGACCACCGCAGGCCTCCCCGGTGGTGTGCGGGACAAGGGTTTCACCGGGTTCCATCGCATCGAATACGGCCTGTGGCACGGCGTATCGCCGGCGGCGCTGCGCCCGTTCGCGGACCGGCTGGTCAAGGACGTACGCACGCTGCGCGCCGACTGGACCCGGGCCCGGATGGACCCCCTGGACCTCGGCCTGCGTGCGCACGAAATCCTGGAGAACACCGTGCAGTTCGAGCTGACCGGCCGCACCGACTACGGCAGCGGCAGCAACCTTGCGACCGCCCGCGCCAATCTCGACGGGACGCGTGTCGTGCTCGCCCGGCTGCGCCCCCTGCTCGCCGGCCGCTACCCGGAGCTGAAGCGGCTCGCCGGGGAACTGGACCGAACACAGCGCGTTCTCGACAGCCATCACCACAACGGGCGGTGGACGTCTCTCGGCAAGCTCAGCCGCCCGGATCGCGAGAAGGTGAACGCCGCGTTGGGCCGGCTGGTGGAACGGCTGGCGGACGTCGCCGCCCTCTGCGACGTACGGAGGTCGTCATGACCGACAGCACGGCGGCAGGAGAGGGCAGCGAGGGCGGGACCGCTGCCGCGGCGCCCGGGGAGGTACAACGGCGCGGTTTCCTGCGCCGCGCGGCCGCCGGTATCGGGGGGACGGTGGCCGCCGCCGGTCTGGTCGGTGCGGACCGCCGGGCCATCGGCGCCCCGGCCGGCCAGGCCGGGAACACCGCTACCGCCATGCCCTTCCACGGGGCACATCAGGCGGGTGTGCTTCCTGCGCCCCAGCGCAGCACCGCGTATGTCTCCTTCGACGTCACCGCCGGCGGCAGGGCCGAACTGGCGGAGCTGCTGCGTACGGTCACCGACCGGGCCCGTTCCCTGGTGCGGGGAGGCACACCGCCTCCGGCCGGCATCACCGCGCCACCCACCGACTCGGGGATTCTCGGCCCCCAGGTGCCCGCCGGCTCCCTCTCGGTCACCGCGGCGGTCGGCGCCTCGCTCTTCGACGACCGGTTCGGCCTGGCCGGCCGGAGACCACGACGGCTGACCACCATGAAGCCGTTCCCCGACGACGATCTGGACGGCGACTGGTGTCACGGGGATCTGAGTCTGCAGTTCTGTGCCGACAGCCAGGACCGGGTGCTGCACGCGCTGCGTGACATCGCCCGGCACACCCGGGGCGGACTTCAGGTCCGCTGGCGCATCGACGGATTCACCAGCCCGCCCCGCCCTTCGGGCACCCCGCGCAATCTGATGGGGTTCAAGGACGGCACCGCCAACCCCGATGTGCGTGACGCGCGCGAGATGGACCGGCTGGTGTGGGTGCGGGCGCACTCGGGGGAGCCGGCCTGGGCGACCGGCGGGAGCTATCAGGTGGTGCGGCTGATCCGGATGCTGGTGGAGTTCTGGGACCGGGTCTCGATCACGGAGCAGGAGCGGATGTTCGGCCGCAACCGGGAAACGGGGGCGCCGCTGGACGGCAACCGGGAAGGCGACATGCCCCACTACGCCCAGGACCCAAAGGGCGATGTGATCCCGCTCGACAGTCACATCAGGGCCGCCAATCCGCGTACCCCCGGGGCCGAGGAGCAGCGGCTGCTGCGGCGGGCGTACAACTACGACCGGGGAACGGACACCAACGGGAATCTCGACATGGGACTGCTCTTCTGCTGCTACCAGCAGGACCTGGCCAGGCAGTTCGAAACCGTGCAGAAGCGCCTGGCAGGTGAACCTCTGGTGGACTACGTCTCCCCGTTCGGCGGCGGCTACTTCTTCGCGCTGCCCGGTGTGCGAAACAGTGCCGACTGGCTGGGCCGGACACTTCTGGCGCCCGCAGAGGTGTGAAGAACCGCTGGGGATAGAGAGTTTTTGACGTCGGGTCACGCGCTCGGTGTTGACTTTCGTGCCATCGTGGTGCGGTCGAGCCGCCCTGAGTCACAGGCGCCTCATGGATGCACCCGGTCAGCACTGGAAGGTGGAACCGTATGGGCAGCACAGGCAGAAGAACGGCTGCGCGCCGCTTGGGGGCTCTGGCGGGGGCAGCCGCCCTCACCCTGCTGGGCGGGGCGGGGCCGGCATCGGCCGCGGCTCCTGGTGCACACCATCCCGGGAGCTCCACGGCCACGCCGGTCAAGCATCTGGTGGTGCTCTTCGACGAGAACATCTCGTTCGACCACTACTTCGCGACGTATCCCCGTGCCGCGAACACGGACGGCACCGGATTCACCGCCTCCCCGCACACCCCGCGAGGCATCGACAACCTGCGCACCGCGGGACTGCTCGACAAGAACCCCAATCAGTATCTGCCCAAGCGGCTCACCCCGGACCAGGCCATGACCTGCGACCAGAACCACTCGTACAGCCCTGAGCAGTACGCGTACAACGGGGGCCGGGCCGACAAGTTCGTCGAGTACACCGACTCGGGGAAGTGCTCGGGCAACCTGTTCGGCGAGCCCGGTCTGGTCATGGATTACTACGACGGCAACACCGTCACCGGCATGTGGAACTACGCCCAGCACTATGCCCTCAACGACAACTCGTTCGGCTCCGCGTACGGCCCGTCGACCCCCGGAGCGGTCGAGCTGGTCTCGGGCCAGACCCATGGGGTGGTCTCCACCGACCCCAAGTCATCCACCGAGAATCCCGTGCGGACGGACAAACCCGATCCCGCGGCGGTCGCTTCGCCCGACGCGCACGGCGTGGGCACCATGATCACCGACCCCGATCCGGCCTACGACGACTGCTCGGGCAACGACCACACCAGCCAGTCCTCCCTCGCCGAACTCGGCGGCAAGAACATCGGGGACCGGCTCAACGAGAAGAACGTGAGCTGGGGCTGGTTCCAGGGCGGCTTCCGGCCGAGCACCCCGTGGAGCGGCAAGCAGGGGGATCTCGCCAAGTGCGGCGGGACCACGCACGCCAACGTCGGCGGAGCGCAGGTCGTGGACTACAGCCCGCACCACAACCCCTTCGAGTACTACAGGTCGACCTCGAACCCGCACCACCTGGCTCCGAAGTCCGTCGGGGAGATCGGCCACGCAGGCCAGGCCAACCACAACTACGACCTGACGGACTTCGACGCGGCGCTGCGCTCGGGCAACCTTCCCTCGGTGAGCTTCCTGAAGGCACCCTCCTACCAGGACGGGCACGCCGGTTACTCGGATCCGCTCGACGAGCAGGACTTCCTGGTCGGACAGATCAACAAGATCCAGCAGGCCCCGCAGTGGAAGGACACGGCGATCGTCATCGCCTATGACGACTCCGACGGCTGGTACGACCATGTGTACGCCGAGCCGCAGAACGGCTCGACGGACACCACCGTGCAGTCGAACGGGAAGACCATGGATGCGCCGGCCTGCCAGGCGGGGCCCGAGGCCGCGGGCGGCTATGCCGATCGCTGCGGGCCCGGCGCACGGCAGCCGATGATGGTCATCTCCCCGTACGGCAAGGTCAACAGCATCGACCACACACGGACCGAGCAGACCTCGATCATCAGGTTCGTCGAGGAGAACTGGCGCACTCGCCGTATCGGGGACCACTCCTTCGATACCCGGGCCGGCTCGCTGACCCATATGCTCGACTTCAGGCACCCCAACAACAAGCAGGTGCTGCTGAACAAGGACGGGTCCGTCAGATCTGTCGGACCGATCCACCATGTGGCACCGGTCGCGACACGCATTGCCAACCCGCAGACGCAGAGAGCCGCGATGGAGGAACTCTCCGGGAGCGGGATCACCCAGCACGGTCCGATGCTCGCGATGGTGCTCGGGGCCGTGGTGGTCGGTGGCGCAGGCGTGGCACTGGGGGCCCGCCGCCGTTCCGGATCGGGCACCGGCTGAGTTCACGCTCGTGCGCTGCCCCGGTGGGCCGGAGCTCACCGGGGCAGCGCGCCGCGACCCGCTGGGCCGTGGGTGAGAAGGAGCGGCGTCCGCCCGGGGAGCAGCCGGGACTTCTCACACAGGTCTAGGCGGCGCCGACGGGGGCCGAACGGCGCCCCAGCGTCGAGAGATCAATCGTCCGGTCGGCCGGCGGGGTCTTCGTGGACACCGGTTTGCCGAAGTCGGTGAAGCGGACGGTGGCCAGTTCGGACGGACCCCGTACGGAGAGCTGCACAGGGTAGGGCTTGCCCTCCGTCGCCACGTACAGGGTCTCCGTACGGTGTCCGGCGACCCCGCTGACCGGGATGACGGAGACTCCGTGGATCTTGGTGGGCCGGCCCTTGGTGAGTGCGGGCCGTGTGGTGTGGGGGCTCCGGCTGGTCGCCTCGAGGAACGCGTCGAGATCGCAGACCTGCGCCATGCCTTTGAGTGGAGCCTTCTTCGCCGAGCCCTTGAGGTACTGACCTGCGAACATCGAGGCCGCGGCGTCACCGCCGGGTGTCTGGTGCTTCCAGAACGCCCGGTCCGGTTTGATCCAGACCGTCTGGCCCCGCTTGATGATCTCCACCGAGCCCTGTTTGCCCAGACCCACCGCGCCCCGGCAGTTCGCAGCGCGGTCGAGGGAGAGATCCATGGTGGTCGGGGTCCCCGATTGCCCCAGGTTGCCCCGAGTGCTGATGTGCAGCGATCCGGCTCCGAACAGTGCCTGGTGCGCCCGGCGGGAGATCTGGTCGGCGGAGAGGGAGCCGAGGCCGTTGTCCGCCGCGGCCGGATGGCCTGCCGCGAGCGAGCCGGCTGTCACGACGGTCAGGACGAAAGCGGCCGCGCATGCGGCCGATGGTGCTGCCCTGCGGTGTCCGGTCATCGTCGCCTCCCTTGGAAAATCCCAGGTCGAGGTGTGCGAGCCGTTCAGAAGGAGCCTACGCCCGCTGCCGCGGGGATGCACGGCGCGCTGCCGCGGGGATGCACGGCGCACAGCGGCCGCCGACGAGCGGTGCGAGGAGCGGCAGGGGTCCTGCTGCCCGTGACAGCAGGACAGCAGGACCCCCGGCGCGGCACACGTCGGCTGCTACGGCACTGGGTCGTGTGTGAGGAGTAGCGGTGCCCGCCAGGAGGGCAGCCAAGACATCTCACACATGGCCTAGCTGGTGTAGGCCTCCAGTTCGGAGAGCTGCGCGGCCGGCCAGCCGGTGTTCGCGGTGACGGTCACTCGCAGGTAGCGGGCCGATGTTCCGGACAGGGTGACGGTGGCGGTGTTACCGCTCGACGGATTGAAGGTGTAGTCCGCAGATGCCTTGAGCGTGCTGAACGAGGAGTTGTCGGTGCTCCCGGTAACACTCAGGGTCTGCGTACGGGTGGCCCACGCCGATGACGGCGGAAGCTTCAGGACCAGTCGCTTCACGGCCTTCGCCGCGCCCAGGTCCACGGTGATGCTCTGCGGGAAGGCGTGATTGGTGCTTTCCCAGTAGGTGTCGGCATTCCCGTCGACGGCCTTTGCCGCGTCGTAGACATCCGCGTGACCGGTCTCGGTGACGGCGTGGTCCTTGGCGATGTTGCCCGTGTCCGTGGGCGGCGTCGTTGGAGGGCTGGTGGGCGGGTCGGTCGGCGGGTCGGTCGGAGTGCCGCCGCCACCGCCCGGAACGCCGCCGTTGGTCCACACCGGGGTCGGCCAGGTGCCGGTGCACACGGGCGGGTTGGCGTACCAGCCGGAGTTGCCGGTGCCCTGGGTGATCACGAAGCCGGATCCTATGCAGTTGTGGATCGGGTTCGACTGTGCGATGTGGGTGGCGGTGACATTGGTGAACGACGCCGTGCCGGGCGCCTGGATCTGCAGCGCGTAGGTACCCGTGCCGTCAATCCTGACGTTCTTGAAGTGCAGCCCGTTGCTGGCCCCTTCGATCAGCATGATCGCGGCGTAGGAGCTGTCGAGGATCTCGCTGTCGGTGATGTTGATATTGCCGTTGATCGGTTCGTTGAGACCGCTGAACCAGATCGCTCCGACACCGAACTGCCAGTTGAAGTCGTTGTTCCCGGTACGGATGAGGGTGTTCCGCGCGGCGGTGGTGGTGCCGGAAACGGCCGTTCCCTGCCCGGAGTTGACTCCTGGATAGCGGTTGGCGATGTGCAGTCCGCCCCCGTTGGTGATGGTGTCCGCCATCACGTTGTCGGAGATGGTGATGTCCTTGCCGCCGTAGGTGACGATGTTGTTCGCCAGTATCGGCAGGATCACCGTGTTGAACGTGAATGTGTTGTTGACGTTCGGGACGCTCTCCGCCCACATGGCCAGACCGTCGTCACCTGTGTTGCGGACAAAGGTGTTGGTGACGGTGGAGTTGGTGACCCCCATGTGGAAATTGACGCCGTCCGCGGTCTGGTCGAGGATGCGGCTGTTCTTGATGGTGAAGTTGTCCATCGGTCCGTCCATCCAGGCACCGACCTTGGTGTGCTGCATCCACACGTCGTCGACCGTGGAGTTGGACAGTGCCCCGCCGATGGCGTTGACCTGGTCGTTGTCCTCGCGCTCACGGATGTCGCCCATGATGGCGAAGTCCTTGAGGGTGACACCACTGCTGCCGCCGGCGCTCGCGTACTTGCCGTACACCCCCACGGCCTTGCTGCGGTCGGAGGGATCACGGCCGGTCAGCACGCTGTACCAGGGGCCGGCGCCGGCCAGAGTCACCTTGTCGACGACGATATGGCTGCGGACCTGGAAGGTGCCCTGCGGTATGTAGACGGTCTTGCCCTGCGCCTTGCCCGCGTCGACGGCCGCCTGGATCTTGGCTGTCGAGTCCGCGGCTCCGGTCGGGTCGGCTCCGAAATCACTCACCACGTCCAGGGCGCCGGCCGGTTTGGCGATCGGCGCCGCCACCTGCTCGAAGTCGGCGAGGTCGATGGTGAAGGTCGGTGAAGCGGATGTCGACGAGACCTGCAGCCGGACCTTGGTGCCGGCCGGCAGGGTCGAGCCGAACATGGTGCGGGTTTCGTCGTAGAAGTGATGCGGGTTGGAGTCGCCCGGGTTGTTGTTGAAGGGGTAACCGCCTTAATACCAGCTGTACTTGGAGGTCACCGGGACACTCTTCAGCTGGTTGCCGTTCGCCTTCAGGTCGATGGCCGCGTCGCGCCCCTTGCCGTCCGATGTGTCGGGCAGCGAATACCGGAACGACATCGCGTTGGCGGGAGCGGTGAGCGTGAACTCGACGTACTCGCCGGTCGCGTCGAGTGTGACGGCCTGGCGTCCGGAAGCCTCCGACGGCAGATGTCCGTAGAGGCGGTCGGGGCCGATCAGTGTGCCGTTCGTGGCCGCGTATTCGGCCTCCTGTTCCTTGAACGGCACGGTCGCACCGCGCCCGGAGATTCCGACGGGAGAAGGAGCGGGCACCCCGGCCTGGGCGGCCGGGGCGCTGGAAGCGGTGGACAGCACGACCGCCGCGGCGGTCCCGGCCACAGAGAGTGCGAGTGATGCGGAGAGGGCGCGCCGGAGCAGGCGGCGTCTTGGTGGAGGAGGGGTCACAGACATACGTCCTTGCGGCTCGTGGGGGCTCTACGGACGCCAGAAGGCTAGAAGCGACACCGCAGGAAGTCTATGAGTCTGCGCAAAATTGGATGACTGTCATGCAAAATTGCGACGATGGCTGGGGATCGGATGGGTGTATATCGGTTGTGATTCATCAACTGGGCTTTCGCACAGGTGAGTTCAGGTCGCGGGCTCTGGCGGGTGGATGCGTCAGGTGTGCGATCCGTCGCTCCATGGGAAAGGCGCGGCGACCTTGGGTCGCCGCGCCGTGCGGGTGGGTGCCGGACTCCGTGGGTGCCTGGACTCCGTCAGCTCCGGAGTGCGCAGGTACGGGCGGTCAGGATGCGGTGCAGGACCCGACGGTGGGCACTGCTGGGCTCCCGTTCGTCATGACGGTGAACCCGAAGCTGGTCGACGCTCCGGTCGCCAGGCTTCCGTTGCCGTTGGGCTTCATCGTCATCACGTTGCCGCTGCTGTCCCAGCTGGGGGAGCCGCTCCAAGTGGTGGAGACCTTCTGCGGCGAGGCCAGCGTCACCTGCACCGCCCAGTCGCTGATCGCGGAGTTGCCGGCCGTGACCGTCACCTGCCCGTTGTAGCGATCGCTCCATGAGGCGGTCCTGGTGTACGTCGTGGTGCAGGTGGCGCCGGAGCCACCCGTCGAGCCGCCCCCGCCGGAACCCGAACCGGAGCCGCCGAGAGTGGAGAGCACTGTGGCATAGGCGGGCTTCTTGGCGTAGTTGCTGTCGAAGAGCAGCGGGGTGCCGCTGCTGCGCCAGGAGTACTTGTCGGTCACCCCCCAGACCGTCATCCCCGTACAGCGGGTGACATTGAGGCAGGCCGTGACGACGTTGCCGTAGCTGGTGGCCTGGGCCGAACCGGAGCCCTCGATGTCGAGTTCGGTGATCTGGACGTCGACGCCGAGGTCCGCGAAGCGCTGGAGGTTGGCGCGGTAGTCGCTCGGGACGGGGGACTGGCTGTTGAAGTGCGACTGGAAGCCGACACAGTCGATCGGTACACCCCGGGCCTTGAAGTCCTTGACCATGGCGTAGACGGCGTCGCTCTTCGCGTTGACGCCGTCGGTGTTGTAGTCGTTGTAACAGAGTTTGGCGCCGGAGTCGGCGGCCCGCGCGGTACGGAAGGCCTCCTCGATGTAGCCGTTGCCGAGCTTGTCCTGGAACGGCGAACTGCGCCGCGCCCCGCTGCTGCCGTCCTGGAACGCCTCGTTGACCACGTCCCAGGCGTAGATCTTGCCCTGGTAGTGCTGCATCACCTTGGTGATGTGGTTGTTCATTGCCGAGCGAAGATCGCCTGCGCTCAGGCCGCCGACCCAGCCGGGCAGCTGGGAGTACCACACCAGGGTGTGGCCGCGTACTTTCATGCCCTTGCCCTGCGCATGGCTGACGATCTGGTCGGCCGAACCGAAGTTGAAGGAGTTGCGGGTGCTTTCGACGGCGTCCCACTTCATCTCGTTCTCGGGGGTCACGGCATTGAACTCGGTGTCCAGCGTGGATGCGTACTGCGACTCACCGAGATGACCCGCTGCGACCGCGGAACCGAAGTACCGGCCCTTCGCCGCGGCGGAGGCGCCGAGTGTGCTCGCGGCGCTCGCCGGCGCGGAGAACGAGATCACTCCGGCTGCGGCGAGTATGCCGGTGGCGCCGATGACCAGCGCTTTCCGGGCGCGGCGTAATGCCCGGTGTCTCAAGGTCGCGTACTCGCGGGGGAAGTTGGTGTTCACTCTTCAGCCTCTTCTTCCGATCACCGGACGGAGCGGGATGGCCTGCGTCCGGACATGGTTGATGGACCGTTCGAGGTGCGTGTTCCATCCGCGGAGCGCGCGGGTTCGACGCAGCTCCGTGGCGATGAGTGAGCGGGGGAGCGAGGAGAGTATGCGTCGAATACGAGGCGTCGTCAACGACAGATTTCCGAAATATTTCGGAAAGGTCAATCGCTATGCGGTTTTATTTGGGATGCTTTGGTGTGAACTTGGCGGTTGCGCTCCGGAATTGGCTCGGAAGGGGAGAGTGTGTCGCGCGATATGCGCCGAAGAGGGAGCGAAATATTTCGAAGTACATACCGAAGCATCGAGAGTGACAGCAGCTGCCGGGAGGGAATTCGAGCCCCCCGGGACGCAACTGACCACGCCCTACTGCCTGTGAGATGCTCCGTTCGGCACTCCGAAGGACTTCGAAATCCGCGCTGAGGCAGGAGTCAGCGGATGTCACCCGAGTGGCGCTCCACGATTACCGAGGCGTCCGTGCCGCGCGGCAGAATGCCGTACTGATGACCCCGGCTGTCGCCCAGCCGGGCGCCGATGAATGCCTCGGCGGAGCTCGTGGGAGCGTGACGCAGCATCAGCGAGGCCTGCAGCGCGAGGGCCATGTTCTCCACCGTGGCCCGGGCCCGGGTCTGCGCCGCCACCGGATCAAGCAGATCGTCGCCCAGGTCCTGCCGGACGCGGCGGATATGGGCATCGAGCACCCGGTCGGCTCCCGCGGTGTGCTCCAGTTCGGCCCAGAAGGCATCGAGCGAACGGGGCGTCCTGGCGATGCCGCGCAGCACGTCCAGGGCGATGACGTTGCCGGAGCCCTCCCAGACGGCCATCACGGGCTGCTCCCGGTAACGGCGGGCCAGTGGCCAGTCCTCGGTGTATCCGTTGCCGCCCAGGCACTCCAGTGCTTCGTAGGCGTGGTGCGGACCGCGCTTGCAGATCCAGTACTTGGAGACCGCGGTGGCCAGTCGCCGGAAGAGCAGCTCGGACTCGCCGCTGTTCGCCTCGTATGCGTGGGCCAGGCGGAGCGAGGTCCAGGTGGCAGCCTCCGTCTCCAGCGCGAGGTCGGCCAGCACGGCGGTCATGGCCGGCTGCTCGATCAGCCGGGCGCCGAAGGCGCTGCGATGCGCGGCATGCCATACAGCCTCGGACAGCGACTGCCGCATTCCCGCGGTGGTTCCTAGTACGCAGTCGAGCCGGGTGTGGTTGACCATCTCGATGATCGTCGGCACCCCGCGTCCCGGCTCACCCACCCGCGCGGCCCAGGTGTTGTCGAACTCGACCTCGGACGAGGCGTTCGACTTGTTCCCGAGCTTGTTCTTCAGACGCTGGATCCGGACGGTGTTCGTCGTGCCGTCCGGGAGCACCCTGGGGACAAGGAAGCAGGTGAGGCCGGCCTCGGCTTGGGCGAGCACCAGAAAGGCATCGGACTGCGGCGCCGAGAAGAACCACTTGTGACCGGTGAGCAGATGGGCCCGGTCGTCCGGATCGGAGGTCAGCGGCGTTGCACGGGTGGTGTTCGCCCGTACGTCGGAGCCACCCTGTTTCTCCGTCATTCCCATCCCGAACGTCAGTCCGGTCTTGCGGCCGGGGGCGATCAGCCGCGGGTCGTAGCTCCGGCTCAGCAGCCCGGGGAGCCAGTCGCGGCCCACATCGGGGTCGCGCTGAAGCACCGGAACCACGGCGTGCGACATGGACATCGGACAGGCGTGACCGGGCTCGATCTGGGCGAACAGCATGAACGAAGCGGCTCGTGCCACCGCGGCGCCGGGCTTCGGGTCCGCCCAGGCCGCGGTGTGGGTGCCGTAGCGCACCGCGGCGCCGGTCACCTCGTGGTACGCGGGATGGAAGTCGATCTCGTCGATCCGGTTCCCGTACCGGTCGTGGGTCCGCAGGGCGGGCGGACAGGTGTGGGCCAGTTCGGCCCAGTGCTGGAACTGCTCGGAGCCGACGAGGGAGCCGATCTCGTGCAGTTGCGGTTCGTGGTGAGCGGCGCCGAACTCTCGCACGGCCGCCCGCAGGGGCATGTTGGTGCCGTACTCGTCCAGACCGGCCCGGCGCGGCGCCTGATTGGTGACGTCGTGGGTGCGGCGGTCCGCGGGTGCGTCCGGCAGGCCGGCGTTCGGGGAGGTGTTCACCGTCATGGCTGGTTCCTGTCTGCGGTCGGGTTCGCGGTCGGGTTCGCGGTCGGTTCTGCTGTCGGGGTGTGGGCCGTGCGGCGGTTCGAGCGGGGCGCGGTCACAGACTGCGGGCGCCGGACGCCCGCAGGCACAGTTCCGTGATGGCTTCCACCACCGGGCCGGCGTCCGTCTGCTCACCCACGGGGGAGAGCGGGCCGAGCAGTGCCTCGCTGATCGCGCCGATCATGGCAGCGGCCGAAAGGCCGGGGTCCTGCGCGGGCAGTTCACCCGCTGCCATGCCGGCCGTGATGATCTCCTCGGCGAGTGAGTGGTAGCCGCGGCGGTAGGTCACACGCTCGGCCTCGACCTGCGGATCGACCCGCTCGGCGAGCAGGGCCCAGGCCGTCCGCTGAGACTTCAGCGCCCGGTACGAGAAGACCTCGACCAGGGCCCTCAGCTGCGCGCCGGCACCGGTCTCGCGGTGCACCGCGTCCCGTACGGCATGCAGTTCATGGCCGGCGGTGTGCCGGAAGACCGCGGCAAGCAACTCCTGTTTGGAGGTGAAGTGGTTGTAGACGCTGCCGGTGGCGACACCGGCCCGGGCGGCGAGCGCGGAGATGCTCGCCGCGGCGTACCCGCCCTCGGCCAGCAGACTCCTGGCAGCTTCCAGCAGCCGCTCACGGTGAGCGATGCGGGTGGCCTCGGTCCGGGCGGTGGGTCGGTACGCCATGATGCTCTGAACCTCGATTCATATCTTCCGTCTCCACTCAACCACCGCCGGTTGTCCCGCGCAAGGACGTGACGGCGCATGCGGCCTGCCGGTATGGGCCGACACCGACTGTCCTGGCGGTCCCTTGCGGTCAGGGCCACCCGTTCCCTCCAGCCCCGTGTGCGCGCAGGGCCGACGCACCCACCCCCGTCCGGAGCGGATCCGCGGCGCGGGCCGGAAGGACTCAGCCGGTCCTGACCTGCTGCCGTTCGGAGACCAGCGCGACATCGGCCGTGATCGCCGCGGCGCACTCCCGCAGTGCGGGCAGGATGGTGGTGTGTGCCTCCGCGGCCGATGTGCGCCCGGCGTGCAGCGAGACGTTGACGGCGGCGATCACGGCCCCGGAGCGGTCCAGCACCGGAACGGCAAGGGATCGCAGTCCCTCTTCCAGCTCCTCGTCGACCATGGCGTGACCGGCCGCTGCTGTGCGGTCGAGAACCCCGGCGAGAGCTGTCCTGCTGGTGATCGTGTGTCCGGTCAGCGGTCGCAGCGTGGTGCGTTCGAGGCGGGCGTGACGTTCGCCGGCGGGCAGCCCGGCCAGCAGTACCCGGCCCATCGATGTGGCGTACGCGGGGAAGCGGGTGCCGACGGTGATGTTCACGCTCATGATGCGTCCGGCGGCGACACGGGCCACGTAACGGATGTCGTCGCCGTCCAGGACCGCGACGGACGTGGACTCGTGGATCCGCGCGACCAGGGCCGCCAGATGCGGCTGGGCGAGCTCGCCCACGGTGAGCCGTGACAGCAGGGAGTAGCCCAGTTCCAGCACCCGTGGGGTGGGCAGGAAGAAGCCGCCGTCCGATGTGGCGTAGCCGGCCTGCTGGAGCGTCAGCAGGGAGCGCCGGGCGGTGGCCCGGGGGAGCGCCGCCGCCTGCGCCACCGCGGAGAGCGCCATCGCGTTTCCGGTGGTGCCCAGCGCGGCGAGCACCGAGAGCCCCCGGGCGAGCGATTGGAGGTAGGCGGGCCCCAGCTCCTCCTTCGGGGCCAGCGAGGTGTCGTCACGTGCCGGCGGCGCCTGACGGGCCGCGGCATCCGGGCTGTGGTGCGCGAGCGCCGATGCCATCTCCGCAGCCGCGCGCTGCATCCTGTCCAGCACGGTGTCGTGCAGCGAGCCGGCCGAATGGCGGCTGGTGTGAGACACGACGCTCAACGCGCAGAGGGTGCGGCCCGCGGTGTCGCGGACGGGGACGGCCACCGCGACCAGGCCGGGTTCGATGAACTGGTCGTCCACGGACCAGCGCTGAGCGAGTGCGGCGGCCGCCCGCCGGGTGAATGCCGCCTCATCGGAGCCGGGGGACGCGGAGCGTGGCGGCGGGACCGTGAAGCCGGGGCGGTCCGGGTCGCTCCGCCGTTCGCGCCAGATCTCGTACTGCTCAGGGGTCCATTCCGCGGCGAAGAGCGATCCGGGCGCGCAGGACTCGACGGGGAGCGCGTCGCCGGTCCTGAACGTCACCGAAAGGGTGCGGCGCCGTGTGGTCTGTGCGATGAAGCGGACCGCGTCCACGTCCGGCACGGCCAGGGAGACGGACTCGTCCAGCTCGTCGGCGAGCGCCTCGACCCGCGGGCCGAGGATGTCCGCCAGGGCGACGGCCCGAAGGTAGACGCCGCTCAGCTCCATCACCCGGGGAGTGAGCGCCAGATCGCGGTCGTCGGCGCGCAGATGGCCGATGTGCACCAGCGTGGAGGCGATCCGGTCGACGGTCGATCGGGCAAGGCCGGTGGCGCGGGCCAGTTCACTGGCGCGAAGCCGGCCGTCCGGGGCCGAAGCGAGCGCACGCAGCACGGCGAGCCCGCGCTCCAGCGGGCCCGCCGGGGCGGTCTCGTCGGATACACCGGCGGTGCTGTTCTGCGGCATCTGGGTCCTCCTCGGTGCTGGAACCGTACCGGTGGCACCGAGTGGCCTCCGCACCGTTGACACGAGGGTGAGGTGGGCGGCGACTCGGCGCACAAGTGTGAACAATAGTTCACTGGGTGAACGTATCCGATGGGACAGACGAGATGGACACGACCGTTCCCACGGCGGGCGAGGCGGTCACCGCCATCGGTGACGGGTCTTCACTTGCCGTGGGGGCTTCGGACTCGCCGGAGTGCCCGACGTGCTGATCGACCCGCTCCACCGGCAGGGCGTGTGTGCACCGGAACCCCACCGAGCTCAGTGTGCTGGACATCGCCGACGGGGGCCTGCGGCTGGTGCAGACCGCGCCCGGAGTGAGCGCCCGGGAACTGTGCGACCGCACCGCGGGGAAGGTGCGGTGCTGAGTCCTGCCCCGGCACAGCTCACGGCGTCCGGCCGCCTCACCGCGTGCCGGGACGCCCAGTACGCGGGCGATCCCCCGCCGGGCCATGGCACCCACCGGACACCGCTACTTCGCCAACACGGCCCAGGGGAGCACTTAGCCTGTACGGACGGAGACCGCAGCGACAGCGCACTCCGGCAGGCACACGTCCGAAGGCGGTAGCTGATGTTCTCGCAGGCCAGAGCGGTGGTGTCCGGCAACTGGGCGCCGTACGCCCCGGAGGGCCCCACATTCCGCGAACTGACCGTCCAGGCGCTCTCCTCCATCGAGCGCGGCTACGACCTGCTGGCACCGAAGTTCGACCGGACACCTTTCCGGACCTCCGACCGTCTGCTGGACGCGGTCGCCGGGGCACTGCTCCCGCTGGGCCCCTTCGAGGCAGGTCTCGATGTGTGCTGTGGCACCGGAGCGGGTGTACGGACACTGCGGAGCGTGTGCGCGGAGCGGGTCACCGGAGTGGACTTCAGCGCCGGGATGCTGGCGGCCGCCGCGCAGTCCGATCTCGCTGCGACCGGGACGCCCGTCGCGGAGTGGGTACGTGCCGACGCCCGCGCGTTGCCGTTCCGGGGAGCCTTCGACCTGGCCGTGAGCTTCGGGGCCTTCGGACATTTTCTGCCTGCTGAGCGACCCGGCCTGTTCGCGGAGGTGCACCGCTCACTGCGGCCGGGCGGGGTGTTCGCGTTCCCGATCGGCGCTCCCATGTCACCGCGGTCCTCGCAGTACTGGACGCTGCTCGGTTTTGACGCGGTGATGCGGGTACGCAATCTGGTGTGGCGGCCGCAGTTCGTCATGTACTACCGCACGTTCCCGCTGGCGGAGGTGTGTGAGGACCTGATCGGAGCCGGGTTCTCGGTAGGCCTGGTTCCCCTCGAGGAGTTCGGCCGCCGGGCTGACGGAAGTCCTCGCTGCCGTCTGGTGATGGCCCGACGGGAGTGACGGCGCGGCCCGGCCCCAGTGAGCGGGACCGGGCCGCGGCGTGAAACGGCCGGGGCCTTTCTTTGCCGGAGAGGCTAGGGAAGCGCGTGCACGTGCGGCCCGACCGCACCCGACCAGGCGTTGCCCGATGAGGCGTCCCAGTTGGTGGACCAGGTCATCGCGCCGCGCAGGCCCGGGTAGGTCTTGGAGGGTTTGAAGGAACCGCAGCCGGTGCCCTTGGCGAGGCAGTCCAGCGCGTTGTTGACGACACCCGGCGCGACGTACCCGCTGCCCGCACCGCTCGTCGACGCGGGCACACCCAGGCCGACCTGGGACGGGTCCAGGCCGCCTTCCAGCTGGATGCAGGCGAGCGCGGTGAGGAAGTCGACCGAGCCCTGGGCGTAGACCTTGCCGTCGCAGCCGAGCATCGAACCGCTGTTGTAGTACTGCATGTTGACGACCGTGAGGATGTTCTTGATGTTGAGAGCCGTCTTGAAGTACTCGTTCGACGTGGACTGCATGTCGATGGTCTGCGGGGCCATGGTGATGACCAGACCGGAGCCCGCCTTGGCCGACAGCGACTTCAGCGCCTGCGACATGTAGGTGGAGTTGATGCCGTTCTCGAGGTCGATGTCCACCCCGTCGAAGCCGTACTCCTGCATCAGTGAGTAGACCGAGTCGGCGAAGTTGTTCGCCGATGTGGTGTCGGACACGGAGATGGTGCCGTTCTGGCCGCCGATGGAGATGACGACCGACTTGCCGGTCGCCTGCTTGGCCTTGATGTCGGCCTTGAACTGGGTGGTGCTGTAGCCGCCGAGCCCCGCCGAGTCGAGGGTGAAGGAGACGGCTCCCGGTGTGGTGGTGGCATCCGCGAAGGCCACCGCGATGATGTCGTAGTTCGCCGGGACGTCGCTGATCTTCTGGACGGTCGCACCGTTGTTGAAGTTCTGCCAGTAACCGGTCACCGCGTGCTTCGGGACGGATCCACCGCCCGTCCCTCCGCCGCCGTCGGCCGATGTGCGGGCCGAGATGACCGTTGACCTGGGCGACTCACCAGCCGAGTTGGTCGCTGTGACCTGGAACTGGTAGGAGGTGTCGGCCGACAGGCCCGTCACCGAAGCCGACGCACCGGTGGACGAAAGCACCTTCGCGCCGTCCCGGTAGATGTTGTAGCCGGTCGCGCCGGCCGAAGGACTCCAGGACAGATCCACCGAACTCTTGGTCACCGAACCGGCCTTGAGCCCGGCGGGTGCCGCAGGGACGGTCGGCCCCGGGTCGGTGCCCCCGCCGCCGTCCGGGCCGACGACGGAGACATCGTCGGCGAAGTAGGCCGGCTGGCCGTACCAGCCGTGCACATAGACCGTCACGGAGGTGGTCGAGGCACCGGTTCTGAAGGTGGTGGACAGCTGGGAGTAGGAGGTGGAGCCGGGGGTCCAGGTGGACACGTCGGTGGTGCCGGTGCCGCTAGCACCGAGGTACACATAGCTTCCCTGCACCCAACTGCTCAACGTATAAGTCGAGTTGGCGCGTACGGCCACGGTCTGGGTGCACTGGGCGTTGTCCTGGCCCGACGGAGTGGCCCGCAGAGCCGAGCCGCCGCCGTGCACAGGTGATGAGACGGTGGTTCCCGAGGCGCCGGAACAGGTCCAGTTGGAGAGGCCGGACTCGAAGCCGGCGTTCTTGGCGACATTGATGTCCGCGGCCTGGGCGGTCCCGGTCAGGCCTGCGAGGGAGAGGGCGGCAGCTGCGATGACGGCGAGCGCGCCGCCGAGCCAGGATCTTCGGACGAACGGTGCACGTTCCACGAGGTGTCTCCGGGGGTGAGCAGGGGCGGAGTGGTCAGGCGGGAACTGCTGGGACGGTGGCCACCGCTGGTACTGAAAGGTGGTCCAGACCAATAGGGTTGTCAAGACCTGAAGCACTTTCCGGCTCCATGAATGCGCGGCTCGGCCCGGCTCTGGCGTCAGGGCGCAACACCGCGGAGTCGGGGCGGCGCGGCAAACACTGCTCCATGAAGTGGTCTGGACCCTTGACGTCGTTATGGTCCAGACCAATCATGGGCGCGATCCGTCTGTTGCCCCGCCCACTGGGAGCCCCCATGAGACGTAAGAGATCCGTTCGTGCCCTGCTGACCACTCTGGCGACGGCGGCCGCCTCCGTCGGTCTGGTGGTGGGGCAAGGCGCCGCCGCACATGCCGCGACACCGCTGCCCACGCACGTCTTCGCGCCCTACTTCGAGGCGTACAACGGCGACAGTCCGGCAGCACTCGCGCAGCAGTCCGGTGTCAAGTATCTGACCATGGCCTTCGTCCAGGCCGAGGCGCGCGGTTCGTGCACGCCCTTCTGGAACGGGGACACCGGCCAGCCCATCTCCTCGTCCGTCTACGGCGCCGACTTCACCACGATGCGCTCCCGCGGCGGGGATGTGATTCCATCGTTCGGAGGGTACGCGGCGGACAACGGCGGTACCGAGATCGCGGACAGCTGCACCGATGTGAACGCCATCGCGGCCGCGTACGAGAAGGTCGTCACCACCTACGACGTCTCCCGTCTCGACATGGACATCGAGGACAACTCGCTGACCAATACGGCAGGCATCAACCGCCGGAACCAGGCGATCAAGAAGGTGCAGGACTGGGCGGCCGCCAACGGGCGCTCGGTGCAGTTCTCCTACACGCTGCCCACCACCACGAGCGGACTGTCGAGCGACGGCCTCGCGGTGCTGCGGAGCGCGAACACCTACGGGGCCAGGATCGACGTCGTCAATCTGATGACCTTCGACTACTACGACAACGCCTCGCACAACATGGCGGACGACACCCGGACCGCCACCACCGGACTCCACGACCAGTTGGCCTCGCTCAACCCCGGCAAGAGTCCGGCGCAGCTGTGGGCCATGGTGGGCGTCATCGAGATGCCGGGCATCGACGACTTCGGCGCCGCCGAGACCTTCACCACGGCCGACGCGGCGTCCGTCTACGACTGGGCCACCAGCAAGGGCATCGGCACGCTCTCCTTCTGGGCGCTGCAAAGGGACAACGGCGGCTGCCCCGGGACGGGCGGCTCGGACTCCTGCTCCGGAATCGCCCAGGACCAGTGGTATTTCAGTCATACCTTCGAGCCCTTCACCAGCGGCAGCGGTCCGGTCTCGAGCGACTTCTCGCTCTCCGCTGCACCCGGTTCGGCATCCGTCGACCCCGGCGGCTCGGCCACCGCGACGCTGAACACCTCGGTGACCGCGGGGGCCCCGGGGACCGTCACACTGAAGGCCACCGGCGCGCCCGCCGGGGTGACCACATCGCTCAGTCCCGGCTCCGTCACCGCGGGCGGCTCGTCGAAGCTCACGCTCAACGCCTCGTCCTCGGCGGCGCCCGGCACCTACCCGATCACGCTCACCGGCACCGCCGGCCAGGTGACGCACACCACGACCTTCACCCTGACCGTATCCGGGCCGGGCGGTGGCACCGGAGCCCTGGTCAACGGCGGCTTCGAGACTGGCGCCGCGGCGCCGTGGAGCTGTGAGAGCGGCGCTTCGGTGGTCACCACACCGGTGCACGGCGGAACGCACGCCCTGAAGACATCCCCCACCTCCGCACAGAGCGGCGAGTGCACCCAGACACTGTCGCTCAGCCCGAACACCCATTACACACTGAGCGGTTGGGTCCAGGGGAACTACGCCTACCTTGGCGTGCGGGATGGCGCGACCGGCAGCGCCTGGACCAGCGGAAGCGGCTGGTCCAAGCTGTCCGTGCCGTTCACCACCGGCGCTTCGGGCACCGTCACGGTCTATCTGCACGGCTGGTACGGGCAGGGAACCGTCTACGGCGACGACTTCTCCGTGAACTGACCCGCGCGACCCGGCCGGCCCGGTGCTGGAGGCGGCCCCTGTGCGCCTCCGGCGCCGCCGGTCCGGCGGCCCGGCGAGGCTCGAGCGCCGCCCACCCCGGATTCAGGAGGATGACCTGACAAACTGAGCGAAACGACCGACGTGGAGGAGTAGGCAGATGCCGCACGAACGAGCGGGACAGCCGGCGCGGCCGGAGGACCTGACCGATGTCGCCCGGCTGGTGACCTCGTACTACGCACTGCACCCGGACCCGGAGGAACCGGCCCAGCGTGTGGCGTTCGGGACCTCGGGACACCGCGGATCGTCATTCGCCACCGCGTTCAACGAGGACCATATCGCCGCCACCAGCCAGGCGATCTGCGAATACCGGGCGCGCCGGGGAACCGATGGGCCGCTCTTCATCGGAGCCGACACCCATGCGCTGTCCGAGCCCGCCCGGGTGACCGCCATCGAGGTGTTCGCGGCGAACGACGTGACCGTCCTCATCGACAGCGCCGACGGTTACACCCCGACCCCCGCCGTGTCGCACGCGATCCTCACGTACAACCGTGGCCGCACCTCCGGTCTTTCGGACGGTGTCGTGGTCACCCCGTCCCACAACCCGCCCGCCGACGGCGGGTTCAAGTACAACCCGCCCAGCGGCGGCCCCGCGGGCTCCGATGCGACCGGCTGGATCCAGGACCGGGCGAACGAGATCATCGCCGGTGGCCTGAAGGACGTGAAGCGGCTTCCCTACGCCCGCGCCCTGACCGCTTCCACCACCGGGCGTTACGACTTCCTCGGCAGCTATGTGAGCGACCTGCCGGCGGTGCTCGACCTGGACGCGGTACGCGCCGCAGGGGTGCGGATCGGAGCAGATCCGCTGGGCGGCGCTTCGGTCGGCTACTGGGGCCGGATCGCCGAACAGCACCGGATCGATCTGACCGTCGTCAACCCGCTCGCCGATCCGACCTGGCGCTTCATGACGCTGGACTGGGACGGCAGGATCCGGATGGACTGCTCGTCGCCGTACGCGATGGCTTCGCTGATCGAGCGGCGTGACCAGTACGCGATCGCCACCGGCAACGATGCAGATGCCGACCGGCACGGCATCGTCACACCCGATGCCGGACTGATGAACCCCAACCACTATCTGGCCGCGGCCATCTCCTATCTCTACACCCACCGCGAACAGTGGCCGGACCGTGCGGGAATCGGCAAGACGCTGGTGTCATCCGGAATGATCGACCGGGTCGCGGCCGATCTCGGCCGCAGACTGGTCGAGGTTCCGGTCGGCTTCAAGTGGTTCGTGGACGGACTGGTCGACGGCTCACTCGGCTTCGGCGGGGAGGAGTCGGCGGGAGCCTCGTTCCTCCGCCGCGACGGCTCGGTGTGGACCACCGACAAGGACGGGATCATTCTGGCGCTGCTGGCCTCCGAGATCCTCGCGGTCACCGGGAAGACCCCGTCGGAGCACTACGCCGGACTCACCGACCGGTTCGGCTCGCCGGCCTACGCCCGTATCGACGCACCCGCGACGCGTGAGGAGAAGGCGATCCTGGCCAGGCTCTCGCCCGACCAGGTCACAGCGGACACCCTCGCCGGCGAACGGGTCACCGAGGTGCTCACCGAGGCACCGGGCAATGGCGCGTCCATCGGTGGGATCAAAGTGGCGACCGAGAACGCCTGGTTCGCCGCCCGGCCTTCGGGCACCGAGGACGTCTACAAGATCTACGGTGAGTCCTTCCTGGGCGCCGACCATCTGGGCCGGGTGCAGGAAGAGGCCAAGGCCGTGGTCTCCGCGGCCCTGGCCGGCTGACCGGTATCCGGTGCGAGGCCGGCGGGGGCCCGCTCGGTGCGGGCCTCCGCCGGCCAGCCGGCTACTTCGGCAGCTGCAGCGGATCCTCGCGCAGCAACTGGGCCAGTACGTCGAACTCGTTGAACAGCATCCAGTCCTCGGTGATGCTGCCCTGCGAGACGTACAGCTGCGAAAGACCCCACAGGTGCACCCGGCGTCCGGTGGGACGGCCGTAGAGTGCGTGGCCGCGGTGTGTGCCCACCGCGGTCCACCGGACCGAGACGCGGTAGCCGTCTGCCTCGTTGCCCATCCAGTAGACCTCGTCGACCTGGAGACCGAGGTCGGGGAAGGCCGTCGGCGATGATGCGGTACGCGTCCTCGAATCCCCGCATCGGATGGCGCCGCTCGCCCGCGGCGAAGCCCGGTGTGCGTCTTCACCGGCTGGCCCGGCGCGCCATGGGAGCGCCGCGGGAGCAAGGGGTGGCGCCGGGTCGGGCCCCGGCGCGTGGATCAGGCGCCGGGAACGGTGTGGTGGATCTGGCGGAGGAACGCCGCGTTGTCCGGAGTGCGCCGGATCCTGTCCAGCAACGCCTCCAGCGTGGTGTGGCCTTCCCTGGAGCGCAGTGCGCGTCGCAGGCCACGAAGGATGGCCAACTCAGCCTCGGAAAGAAGGAGTTCGTCGCGCCGGGTGCCCGAGGACGTGATGTCCACCGCGGGGAAGATCCTTCGGTCCGCGAGTGCGCGGTCCAGCCTGAGTTCCATGTTGCCGGTGCTCTTGAGCTCTTCGAAGAAGTAGTCGTCGGCGCGGGAACCGGTATCGACAAGTGCCGTCGCGAGGATGGTCAGTGAACCGCCCTCCTCGGCCAGCCGGGCGGCGCCGAAGAGACGCTTGGGGCCGTGCACCGCCGCGGCGTCGACCCCACCACTGAGCGTACGGCCGCCCGACGCCGCGCTGTTGTTGTGCGCCCTGCACAGCCGAGTGAGGGAGTCCAGCAGGATGACGACATCCTGCCCCTGTTCGACGAGCCGCTTGGCACGTTCCACCGCGAGCTCGGCGAGCGCGATGTGTTCCTTCGCCGGCCTGTCGAAGGTCGACGCGAGGACGTCGCCCCGCACGGAGCGGCGCATGTCGGTGACCTCCTCGGGCCGCTCGTCGAGCAGTACCACCATCAGGTGGCACTCGGGGTGGTTGTGGGCGATGGCCGCGGCGAGCTGCTGGAGCAGCACGGTCTTTCCGGTGCGGGGCGGCGCGACGATGAGTCCGCGCTGCCCCTTGCCCACGGGCGTGATGAGATCGACGAGACGGGTCGTCGCACTCCCGCCCGGGGTTTCCAGGCGCAGTCGCTCCCGTGGGTGGAGCGGGGTGAGGTCACGGAAGTGCGGCCGGCCGCCAAGGGCCTGCGGCGGGCGGCCGTTGACCCGCTCGACACGGGCCGGACCACCCGGGTGTTCATGCGTCCCTTCGACGAAGTCGCCGGATCGCAGGCCCAACTGGTGGATCTGGGCGGGTGATACCCGTACGTCGTCGGGGGAGGGGCGGGAGCCCTGCGCATCGTGGGTGCGGAGCAGACCCTGGCCGCGGTTGACGATGTCGAGGACACCGGCGACGGGGGAGGTGGGGTGCTGCTGGACAGGAGAATGTTCGAGGGTGCTGGTCATGCGGGTTCCTTTCGCGGCATGCGAACGAGAGGCCCGGCGGGGGGCGGCGTGATCACGCCCCGTGCCGCGGGCGGTAGGGCCCGAACCGGGAATCAAGGAGTGGTGCTGAGAGGCCGGATCGCCGATCATGAAAAGAAAGGCGCAACAGCGACAATGGAATAAGGAGGTGGAAAACTGGCACCGGCGCCTGCAGAAGGGCGTACACAAAGTGCTGAGGGCAATGTACCACACACTCGGCCGGGCGCATCCCGACGGCGCTCGCCGCCGCTGCCCGGCATGCCGGGGCGCATGACTGGTCCCAGTCTGGACAGGGGAGAAGGCGCATCACCAGTCGGACGAAGGAGCACACCGTGGCGATGGGAAAGGACAGCGCTATGGGCGACGACGTCTACCAGCCGGACGGCAGCGAGGTCACCGAAGATTCGGGCATCCTCGACCGCGAGGACACGCTGAACAACCGGGCAGCGGACCCCTATGACGAGGGCTGGTCGCCGCCGGAGAAGCCTCTGGGCGTCGAGCACGCGGGTACCACCGCGCAGGAACAGCACGACGGCGAGACGCTGGAGGAGCGGCTCTCCGAAGAGGTGCCCGATCCGGCCATGCGCTCCGAGTCGCAGGGCGACGGGATCGGCGATTCGGCCGACAGCGACGGGGAGGCGCTGGACGACGAAGTCGGCGACGGACGCGCGGGACGTCTGGTCGGACCCGACGAAGGAGCACATGAGGAAGCGGAGAAGGACATGATCGCCGAGGATGTGGGTGTGGACGGCGCGGCGGCATCGGCCGAGGAAGCCGCCGTTCATGTCGTTCCCGACGACGCGGCAGGCGGCGGAGCCCGCTGATCCATGGCGCAGGAAAGGTGTTTCAGTGGAGCCCCACAACACACCGGACGAAGCCGTGGAATACGCGGCAGAGCACCAGGACCGCACACACTCGCACATCACGCTGCAGGTGAACGGCGGGTCGTTCGCCCTTGAGGTCGACCATCGGGCCACTTTGCTCGATGTTCTGCGAGAGCGGCTCGGCCTCACCGGAGCCAAGAAGGGGTGCGACCACGGGCAGTGCGGTGCGTGCACCGTTCTTGTCGACGGCAGACGTGCCAACAGCTGTCTGCTGCTGGCCGTGACACAGGACGGCGCCGATATCACCACGGTGGAAGGGCTTGCCGCCGGCGATGGCAGCGAACTGCATCCGCTGCAGCGGGCTTTTCTGGAGCGGGACGCCTTCCAGTGCGGTTACTGCACGCCGGGGCAACTGTGCTCCGCGGTCGGTGCGCTCGCCGAGGCGGCCGCCGGACACCCCTCCCACGTCACGGACCCCGCCGCCGGGGCCGACGGTCCCGGCGAACTGACGGCTGCCGAGATCCGGGAGCGGCTCAGCGGCAACCTCTGCCGATGCGGTGCCTACCCCCGCATCGTCGAGGCCGTTCAGGACGTGATCAAGTGAAACCGTTCGCCTACGTACGCCCCCACAGCGTCGAGGAAGCGGCCGAGGCCCATGCCGGCCGCCCCGGATCGCGCTATCTCGGCGGCGGCACCAACCTTGTCGATCTCATGAAACTGGGCGTGGAGCGCCCGGAGACCCTGATCGACATCAGCAGACTTCCGCTCGATGCCATCGAGGAGCTGCCGGACGGCGCGTTGCGGATCGGCGCCACCGTCCGCAACAGCGACCTGGCTGCCCACCCGCTGGTACGCACCCGGTACCCGGTGCTCTCCCAGGCCCTCCTCGCCGGCGCCTCCGGGCAGCTGCGCAACATCGCCACCACCGGTGGGAACCTCCTCCAGCGGACCCGCTGTCCCTTCTTCCAGGACACGAGCAAGCCGTGCAACAAGCGGGAACCGGGCAGCGGCTGCGGCGCGCGTGCGGGCGGCACGGACCGTGACTTCGCGGTGCTGGGCCATTCGGCGCACTGTGTCGCCACCAACCCCTCCGACATGGCCGTGGCCCTCACGGCGCTCGACGCCACCATCCGGTTGCACGGCGCGGACGGCGCGCGCACGGTGCCCGCTGCCGACTTCCACCGGCTGCCCGGCGTCCGGCCCGCCGAGGACACCGTGATCCGCCCCGGCGAACTCATCGAGGCGGTGGTGCTGCCACCGGCGCCGGCCGGCCTGCCATCGGCCTACCGCAAGGCCCGTGACCGTGCGTCGTACGCCTTCGCGCTGGTCTCCGTGGCCGCGGTGCTCGAGCTGAGCGGCGGAGGACAGGTGCGCCACATCGGGCTGGCGTTCGGGGGTCTCGCCCACAGGCCCTGGCGGGCACGGCGAGCGGAGGCCGAACTGCTCGGCACCGCTCCGACACAGGAGAACATCGGACGGGCCATGGACGCGGAACTCTCCGCGGCCGAGCCGCTGCGGGACAACGGCTTCAAGGTCGCTCTGGCCCGCAATCTCGCATGCAGCGTACTGAAAGGACTCGTCGGCCCGGAGTGATGCCGCGCACCTCCGGAGCACAGCCGATGCCCGCAAGCCGCAGGAGAGGACCCGCCCATGCGCCCCGAAGCCGTCGCACTCGGCACCCCCGCGGAACGCAGGGAAGGCCGGGACAAGGTCACCGGCGTCGCCCGCTACGCCGCTGAGCACACCCCACGCGGGTGCGCCTACGCGTGGCCGGTCCCCGCCACCGTCGCCCGGGGCCGGGTGGTCGCCATCGACGACAGCGCCGCACTGGCCCTGCCCGGTGTGCTGGCCGTACTGACCCCTGAATCGAGCCCCCGGCTCGGCGACGCAGGGGACCCCACCCTCGCCGTACTGCAGAACCGGCGGGTGCCGCACCGTGGCTGGTACGTGGCACTGGCCGTGGCGGAACCTTGGAGACCGCACGGGCCGCGGCCGACGCGGTGCGGGTCGAGTACGCGGCGGAGCCGCACGATGTCACCCTCACCATGGACCATCCCGGCCTCTACGCACCCGATGTGGCCAACGGCGGCCATCCCGGAGAGCGGACGCGCGGAGACGCGGACGCCGCGTACGCCGCCTCGGGGGTGGGGGTCGATGTCGTCTACCGGGTACCGCCGCTGCACAACCACCCGATGGAACCCCACGCGTCCACCGCCTTCTGGTCCGGCGGGCATCTGCGCGTCCATGACTCGAACCAGGGCTCCAGCGCCGTGCGTACCGCGCTGGCGGCACTTTTCGGTATCCCCGAGGACCATGTCACGGTGAGTTCCGAGCACGTGGGCGGTGGATTCGGTTCCAAGGGCACCCCCCGCCCCCACGTGGTGCTTGCCGCCATGGCCGCCCTGCATACCGGACGGCCCGTCAAACTCTCCCTGCCCCGGCGGCAGTTGCCCTCCAACGTCGGCCACAGGGCGCCCACCCTGCACCGGGTACGCCTCGGCGCCGATGCCGACGGCACCCTTGTTTCGATCAGCCACGAGGTCTCCACTCACACCTCCCGGATCAAGGAGTTCGTCGAGCAGGCGGCGGTGCCCGCCAGGATCATGTACGCGTCGCCGCACAGTCGCACCATCCACCGCGCGGTCGCTCTTGACGTGCCCACCCCTTCGTGGATGCGTGCCCCCGGCGAGGCCCCGGGCATGTACGCACTGGAGTCGGCGATGGACGAACTCGCCGGCGCCGCCGGAATCGACCCGGTCGAACTGCGCGTACGCAACGAGCCCGAGTGCGAGCCGGACAGCGGACGCCCGTACAGCAGCAGGCACCTCGTGGAGTGCCTGCGGGAAGGCGCCCGGCGCTTCGGCTGGGCCGGCCGGGACCCCCGCCCGGCGGCCCGTCGTGAGGGCGCCCTGCTGACCGGCACCGGTGTCGCCGCGGCGACCTATCCCGTGCTGATCATGCCGAGCACGGCTACCGCACACGCGCTGCCCGGCGGCACCTACGTGGTGAACATCAACGCCACCGACATCGGTACCGGCGCGCGGACCGTGCTCGCGCAGATCGCGGCCGACGCGCTGGGTGTCCCGCTGGACTCGGTGCGCGCGGCGATCGGCAGCAGTGACCTCCCCAGGGCGTCGGTGGCCGGCGGATCGTCGGGCACCGCTTCGTGGGGGTGGGCCGTGCACGAGGCCTGCACAGGCCTCGCCGCCCGGCTCGCCGCGCACCGGGGGCCACTGCCGTCCGACGGCATCTCCGCCTCGGCGGACACCACCGAGCAGGCGGGCGAGGAGTCCCCCTACGCCAGGCACGCCTTCGGCGCCCACTTCGCCGAGGTCCAGGTGGACACCGACAGCGGAGAAGTGCGTGTCCGCAGGATGCTCGGGGTGTTTGCGGCCGGGCACATCCTCAATCCCCGCACCGCGCGCTCGCAGTTCATCGGCGGTATGACCATGGGCATGGGCATGGCGTTGACGGAGGGCAGCACCATGAACCCGGCCTTCGGCGACTTCACCGAGAGCGACCTGGCTGCCTACCACGTGCCGTGCCATGCCGATGTGGCCGATATCGAGGCGCACTGGATCGACGAGGACGACGCCCATCTCAACCCTATGGGCAGCAAGGGCATCGGGGAGATCGGCATCGTCGGCGCGGCAGCCGCCATCGGCAACGCCGTCCACCATGCCACCGGTGTCCGACACCGCGAGCTGCCGCTGACCCCGGACCGCGTGCTGAACGCCGGTTCGCGCTGAGGCCCGGCCGCCCGCCGGGACAGCCCCGGACGGGCGCTGCCCCGGTCCGTGCCGGCAGAGGTGTCAGTAGCGGAGATCGGCCGCGATACGGCTGTGGTCGGCGAGCGTGTCGTCCGGGACGAAGACGACCTCCGCGCCGCCGTCCAGAGCGACCTCCACCAGTTCGTCGACGATGTCCTCGCGGACCCCGTTCCCGGACGAGAGCGGTCCGGGCGCCGCGGGGCCGAACGGCACGAGATGCCCCTCCTCCACCCGTACGGTCTGCTGGAAGTTCTCCTCGACGGCCACGAAGGCGACGCGCCCCTCCCGTACCGACTCCCACACCTCGTCGAGGCCGGCGGCGAAGGTCCGCCGGCTGCGCGCGGCGTTGAGCCGGTCCGCGGTGCGTTCCGCCGCCCTCTGCTGGAATTCCGCCAGACTCGGCTCCAGATGCCTGTAGAGCTCGGGAGCGGGACCGTTCACCAGCCCCCCGCTGAGCACCTTGCCCACGGCCTTACGGGTGGCCGTGCCCACATCCTCCAGAAGGCTCAGCGCCGGTGCCAGCCCCACGAGGTAGAGCGGACGCGGCTCGGCTGCGAGAGCGGCGGCCAGCGCGGTGTCGACCTCACGGAGGTACCGGCGGGTCTCCTCGTCCCGGAACGTGCTGGCCACGTCGCCGACCTGCTCCTCGCGCTGGACGTCGTTCTCCAGTTCCTCCGGAGTGACGGGAAACCCGTGGCCCCTGTGCTCGCGCAGGCTCTCGCCGGATCCGTGCCACAGCGTGGTGCGGTCCGCCGATGTCACCAGCACCCAGAAGGGGCTGACTTGCGCCTTGGCCGCGACCAGGTTCCTGGTCAGATAGCTGTCGCTCACCACGACGCGCTCGGGGACCGAGCGGGGCAGCACCCAGATCTGGTGCTCGTCCGTACTTGCGAAGACGACCAGCCCGTCCAGCGAGTACCGCAGATCGATATCGGCGAGAGCCCGCTCGAGCTGTGCCCTGAGACCCGTCCGCGCCTGCCGGGACACGGATTCATCGGCGTCGATCCGGCGTCCGGCCTCCGCGACGAGGTTGCGCAGACGCACCGCGTCCTGGGCGTTGTCCGGTTCACGGCGATGCGTGGGCATGCTGACGGAGACCACCGGATGGGGCTGGTGTTTGCGCAGGGTCCGCAGGAGCGCAGGCGTCAGAGCATTGGTTTCCATGACTCCCTCTCTGGTACTCGTCCTCCTTCACGATCCAACAGCCACCGCGCGGCTGCATCCGGACGCGGACGGGCCGAACCCGTGATTACGATGAGGAAATGGTGACCATCCGTCCTGAGCTCGATGTGGTGACCGAGTCATTGGTGGAGCTCCACGGGCGGCTCGCCGCGCTCACCGATGGCACGCTCGCCGACTACATCCCGCAACTGGCGCTCGCGGATCCCCATGCCTTCGCGCTCTCCCTGGTGAGCATGCACGGAGACCGGTATCAGGCGGGAGAGGCGGGATTGCCCTTCACCGTGCAGTCGGTATCGAAGCCGTTCGTCTACGCCCTGGCCCTTGCCGAGCTCGGACTGGAAGAAGTCAGCCGGTGGGTGGGGACGGAGCCCAGCGGTGAGGCGTACAACGCCATCAGCCTCGAGCCCGGCACCGGACGCCCGGACAACGCGATGATCAATGCCGGTGCGATCGTCACTACGGCATTGGTGTCGGGCGGTACGTGTGAGCAGCGGTTCGAACGCATTCTGGACTGTCTGAGCCGATTCGCCGGGCGGCGTCTCGATGTCGACGAGGCCGTCTACGCTTCGGAGGCGCAGACCGGTAACCGCAACCGCGCCCTCGCCTATCTGATGAGCAGCACCGGGGCGCTTCCGGCCACCCCTTCGGACGCGGTGGACACATATTTCCGCCAGTGCGCGGTACGGGTCACCACACGTGACCTCGCGGTGATGGCGGCGACGCTGGCGAACGGTGGCGTCAATCCGGTGACCGGCGAGACCGTGGTACCCCGTCATGTCGCCGTTCAGGTGCTCGCCGTCATGGCCTCCTGCGGGATGTACGACGCATCGGGAGCCTGGCTGCTGCGGGTGGGGCTCCCAGCGAAGAGCGGGGTGGGCGGCGGCCTGATCGCCGTGAGTCCGGCCCGTTTCGGGATCGCCGTGCACAGTCCGCTGCTGGATGCCAGCGGTACTCCGGTGCGCGGGGTGGCCGTGATGCGGGAGCTGTCCGAACGGTTCGGGCTGCATCTGATGCACCATCCGATGCGGAGCGCGCCCACTGTCACCCACGCGGACGCGGGGGAGTGGACCGGTCTGGTCGCCGCACAGGGAGCGCTGGACTTCACGGCCGCCGAACGGCTGCTGCGTGAGCTGTCGGGGGTCGTCCCCGGAACGGGCGGCTGCGTGGTGCTCGACCTGCTGGATGTGACCAGCATCGACGCGGCCGGTGCGCTGATGGTCTCCTCCGCTCTCACCCGCCTGGAGGAGCAGGGCCATCGGGCGGTGCTGGCGGTCGGCCCGCGCGCCGCTGCCGATGCCCGTCTGTCGGCCTGGCAGAGCTTCACAAGCCGTCAGGAGGCCCTGGAATGGTGCGAAAACCTCCGCCCTGCCGAGTGACGGATCATCAGGAGCGCTGCTACCACTGCACATTCGGCCTCCGCCAAGGACGCTCCCGTACGGTTTGGCGCAAGGCGCGCGTCCTTCCGTGTGCCTGCCGTACACCCGCACTGCCGACCAGCCAGGAGACCGAGTATGACCGCGCCCACCCGCGTCGCCCTTGACCCGTCCGGTGCCGATATCCCCGCCGAGAGTGCCCGGTTGCGCGCGCTCGGATCCGTGGTGCCCGTCGAACTCCCGGGCGGCATACCCGCCTGGGCGCCGACCGGTTATGACACCCTCAAGTCGCTGATCCTCGACGCGCGGGTCAGCAAGGATCCGCGCCGGCACTGGTCGCTGTGGCCGGAGATCGGCGAACACCCGTCCTGGGGCTGGATCATGGGCTGGGTCGGGGTGGTCAACATGCTGTCGACCTACGGCCCGGACCACACCCGGCTGCGCAAGCTCGTCGCCCCCAGCTTCACCCACCGGCGCACCGAGAGCATGCGCGGCAGGGTCGAGGAGATCACTGCTGAACTCCTCGACGGCCTCGGCAAGCAGGGGGTGCCCGGCGAGACGGTGGACATCCGGTCCGAGTTCGCCCATCCGCTGCCCATGCGACTGATCTGTGAACTGTTCGGCGTTCCCGAGGAGATGCGGGAGGACACCGCCCAACTGATCTCCGACATCATGGACACTTCCGATCCGAGCCCGGAGCATGCGGCATCCGTCCAGCAGCAGATCACTGCGGTGCTGCCGGCACTCATCCGGCACAAGAGCGAGCACCCCGGCGACGACCTCACCACCGAACTCATCAGGGTCCGGGACGAGGACGGTGACCGGCTCAGTGACGAGGAACTCCTCTACACGCTGCTGCTCGTCATCGGTGCCGGGTTCGAGACCACGGTCAATCTGATCGGCAACGCCGTGGTCGCCCTTCTCCAGCACCCCGATCAGCTCGCCGCCGTGCGTGCGGGAGAGATCACCTGGGACAACGTCATCGACGAGGTACTCCGGGTGGCTCCCTCGATCGCGAGCCTGCCGCTGCGCTTCGCCATCAGCGACATCACCGTCGGCGGAGTCACCATCCCGGCCGGCGACGCGATCGTCACGACGTTCGCGGCCGCGGGCAGCGATCCCACGCACTACGGCGCGGGCGCGGGCGATTTCGACGCGGCCAGGGCAGCCGACGACCATCTCTCCTTCGGTATCGGTGTGCACCGCTGTATCGGCGCTCCGCTGGCCCGGATGGAAGCCGTCACGGCGCTGCCCGCGCTCTTCGAGCGCTACCCCGGTCTCAGGCTGGACGCCGCCGCGGACGAGTTGCGCCAGGTCCCGTCCTTCATCGCCTGCGGCTGGCAGCGGATACCCGTCCACCTGCGGGACTGAGGAGCGCTGACCGGCGGCCGGGCGGCCGGTCATGTCCCCTGGTGCGCCGCAGGGGCCGGCACGGAACACGCGGAGGGGCGTATTCCGGACACCTGTCGTGCCCTCGTCCCGGAGCGAAGCCAACTGTGCGTCGACGTGGTGCCCTTGGGTGCCGGAGTGAAGTGTGGGGCGCCTGTTTGACTGTGGGGAGCGGGGCGGTACCCTGCGCGCGCACCGCCAAACGGGCGGCGCAGCAAGTGTGGAGGATTTTGTGACCGTTTCCAATAGAACGTGGCGGCTCAGGGGGGCCTTCATAGCCGCGGCGGCAAGCGTGGTCGGCGTCGGTCTGTGCGCTGTCCCGGCTCAGGCGCACACCCCGGTGTGGTCTCTTACCTGCTCCGGCGGCACCGTTGACCTGAAGGCCTACAACGACCACGTCACCAACACGGTGACGATCAGTGTGGACGGCAAGAACACCGTCGACGCGCAGAAGTTCGGGTCGTCGTTCCACCAGGACCTGACGCTGGACAAGGCCTCCGAGGAGACCGTCCGGCTCATCGTGAAGGCGGGTGACGGCCAGCAGTACTCGCTGGACGAGACGAAGACCTCGCCCGCCTGTGAGGGCGCGCCTTCAGCGACTCCTTCCCCCTCCGCCTCGGTGCCCCCGTCCGAGGCCCCCAGCTCGGAGGCCCCCGCGCCGAGCAAGTCCGCGAGCGACACCCCCTCGGCCGCGGCCCCCGCGCCTTCGCCGAGCTCCAGTGCGCCGACGGACCTCGCCGAGACCGGCTCCTCCAGCTCCACGCCGCTCATCGCAGGCGCGGCCGCTGTGGTGATCGTCGCCGGTGGCGGCATCATGTTCGCCGCCCGCAAGCGTCGTAGCTCGCAGAGCTGATCCACCGGAACTGCCGGCGCCATTCGACACGGCGCCGGCAGATTCCGTACCGTCACTCCGACGGGCGCACGAACAGGCGCCCTCCGAAATCCGGGCCCAGAATCGGGGTCGGACGGCTGATGACGGAAAAGGCAGGGAGGTCGGCATCGTGGCGGACCCGTCTCAACGGCCCCGGGCCCCGCAGGGCAGCAGGCCCGGCAGCCGGGGGAACACCGCGACGGACCGAATGGTGCGCACTCTGCTGCGGCGTCGCAAGAAGACCCTCAACGCGGAGGACGTCTCGGTCGCTGACCGTCCAGCAGTCCGCAGAGCGGTGACGGCTGCCGCACTCGGCAACACCATGGAATGGTTCGACTTCGGGGTCTACGCCTACCTGGCGGGCACTCTGGGCAAGGTCTTCTTCCCTTCGAGCTCGCCCGGTGCCCAGGTCGTCTCCACCTTCGCCACCTTCGCAGCTGCTTTCCTGGTACGTCCGCTGGGCGGCCTGGTGTTCGGCCCGCTGGGCGACCGCATCGGCCGGCAGAAGGTCCTCGCCACCACCATGATCATGATGGCGATCAGTACGTTCGCTGTGGGGTTCCTTCCTACGTACGGAGCCGTCGGCTTCGTGGCGCCGCTGCTGCTCCTCGTCTGCCGGCTCGTCCAGGGGTTCTCGACCGGCGGTGAATACGCGGGCGCAACGACGTATATCGCGGAGTACGCCCCCGACCGGCGCCGCGGCTTCCTCGGAAGCTGGCTGGACTTCGGCACGTTCATCGGCTATTCGCTCGGCTCCGGTCTGGTCACCGTGCTCACGCTGACCATCGGCGAGGACGGGCTGACCGACTGGGGGTGGCGCATCCCCTTCCTGGTGGCGGGCCCACTGGGTGCGATCGGCCTGTACATGCGGCTCAAACTGGAGGAGACACCGGCCTTCAAGAAGGAGGCCGCCTACGTCCATGAGCAGGCGCTGGAGAGGGGCGAGGGGGGCGAGGAGGACCCGGTCGAGGAGGCCCGGCAGTCCGGCAAGGGCCGGCTGAAGGAGATCTTCAGCCGGCACTGGGAGGCCGTACTCATCTGTATGGGCCTGGTGCTGCTCTACAACGTCACCAACTACATGGTGACGTCCTATCTGCCGACGTACATGACGTCCACGCTCGATCAGAGCGAGACGACCTCGCAGTTGCTCGTGCTCGCCACCATGCTCCTGGTCGTACTGACCATCACCACGGTGGGCCGGACGTCCGACCGCTGGGGACGCAGGCCCCTCTTCATGGCGGGCAGCGTCGCGATGATCGCGCTGGCCTATCCGTCGTTCGCCCTGATCCATCAGGGCGGCATCCTGTTGCCGGCCATCGGCTGCGGCATCCTCGGGCTGCTGCTGGTCTGCTTCGCGGGCACGTCGGCGGCCACGCTCCCGGCTCTCTTCCCGACCAGGCTGCGTTACGGAGCGCTGTCGATCGCCTTCAACATCTCCGTCTCGCTCTTTGGCGGCACCACCCCGCTCTTCGCCTCGGCCCTGGTCGAGGCGACCGGAAACGACATGGTGCCGGCCTACTACCTGATGGTGGCGGGGCTGATCGGATTCATCTCCACACTGTTCCTGCACGAAACGGCGGGCAAGCCGCTGAAGGGCTCGGGTCCGATGGTCGAAACGCCGGACCAGGCGCGGCGCGTGGTGGCGCACAGCCGTACCGCGGCCGGGCGGGAGGCCCGGGACATCTGGATCCGGCTGCGCCACCCCTGGGCCCGCAGGCACGGGCACGACGACGGCCCCAACTGACACCGGACGATGGCGTTACCGCCCCAGCATGGTGCTGCCGTCCGATCCCGTACCGCCTCCCGACACCACAGCGCACGCTGCACCACGGACCACCCCGCCCCTGCACGTGAACCCCGGTCGTACCAGGAAACGTTGACGCGGCGCGTCGCCCGGGGAACGGGACCGTGGGCCGGGCCGCGCTCAGGTCTTGCGGTAGTCGTACGCCTCGGTCGCCGCCGCTTGCACCGCGTTCAGATCGCCGCCCGCCGAGGCCGTGACCAGGGCGGCCACCGCACCTTCCACGAACGGCGCGTCGATCAACCGGGTGCCGTCCGGAAGCTCGTCGCCCTCGGCCAGCAGTGTCTTGACGGTCAGCACCGCGCTGCCGAGGTCCACCAGGACCGCGACGCCCGCGCCCCGGTCCACGGCGGCGGCCGCCGCTACGATCAGCTCCGAACTGGTGCCGAGGCCACCGTCGGGTGTGCCGCCGGCGGCCGCGACCGGGGCGGTCGTCGAACCGCCCGTGAGCCCGGTGGCCAGCTCGGCGACGGCAGACGCCACCGGGGCGCTGTGCGACACCAGCACGATGCCCACCAGCCCGCTCATGACGCCACGTCCGCGAGCGCGCCGATCAACAGCGCGGACGAGGCCGCACCTGGATCCTGGTGGCCCATGCTGCGCTCGCCGAGATAACTCGCCCGTCCCTTGCGCGCCTGCAGTGGTACGGTCGCGAGCGCTCCCGTCTCGGCCGCGGCGGCAGCGGCCTCGAAGGACTCGCTGAGTGATTCGGCGGCCGGCAGCAGCGCGTCGAGCATCGTCTTGTCACCGGCTGCCGCTCCGCCGAGCCGGCCCACGGCCGCCACACCAGCGGACAGGGCATCGGCCAGCTGTTCCCGGGTGACCTCGGCGGCATCACCGAGCGCCTTGCCGGTGCTGCGCAGCAGCGTTCCGTAGAGCGGTCCCGAAGCGCCGCCGACCGTGGAGATCAGCTGCCGCCCCGCGAGCGTCAGCACCGCTCCGGGGGTGTCCGGGTTGTCCTTCTCCAGTACGGCCGTCACCGCGGCGAACCCGCGCCGCAGATTGCTGCCGTGGTCGGCGTCGCCGATGGCCGAATCCAGTTCGGTCAGCCGATCCGCCTCTCTTTCGACGGTCTCGGCCGTCGTGGTCATCCAGCGGCGGAAGAATTCGGCGTCGAGCACAGGGCCTCCCTGTTGAGTCGGTGCACGGAACGGGCGGGGACGCGGCGGTCAGCAACCCCAGCGCAGCGCCGGGGTCTTCACCGGTGCGTCCCACAGTCGCAGAAGCTCCTCGTCGACCTGGCAGAGCGTCACCGAGCAGCCCGCCATGTCGAGCGACGTCACATAGTTCCCCACGAGCGTACGAGCCACAGACACGTCACGCTCGGCCAGTACGCGCTGCACTTCGGCATTGAAGCCGTACAGCTCCAGCAGCGGGGTCGCTCCCATGCCGTTCACCAGGGCGAGCACGGGCCCGTTCGGACGCAGGTCCTCCAGGACGGCGTTCACCGAGTAGTCCGCGATCTCCCGGGAGGTCATCATCGCGCGCCGTTCGCGCCCGGGCTCGCCGTGGATGCCCACACCGAGTTCGAGTTCCCCGGCGGGCAGATCGAAGGTCGGGCTTCCCTTGGACGGTGTCGTACAGGCGCTCAGTGCGACCCCGAAGGAGCGTGCACGCTCGTTGACCCGCCGGGCGATGGCCTCCACCCGCTCCAGGGGGGCGCCCTCCTCGGCCGCCGCCCCCGCCAGCTTCTCGACGAAGAGTGTGGCCCCGGTACCTCGCCGGCCCGCGGTGAACAGGCTGTCGGTCACCGCCACGTCGTCGTTGACCAGCACCTTGGCGATCCGTACGCCCTCGTCCTCGGCGAGCTCGGCGGCCATGTCGAAGTTCAGCACGTCGCCCGTGTAGTTCTTCACGATGAACAGCACGCCTTCGCCACTGTCGACCGCTGCCGCCGCGCGCACCATCTGGTCGGGCACGGGTGAGGTGAAGACCTCGCCGGGACACGCGGCTGCGAGCATGCCGGGACCGACGAAACCGCCGTGCAGCGGTTCATGCCCGGATCCGCCGCCCGACACCAGGCCGACCTTTCCGGGCGCCGGCGCATCGCGCCGCACGACCACCCGGTTCTCGACATCCACATTGAGTTCGGGATGGGCGGCCGCCATGCCGCGCAGGGCGTCCGCGACCACGGTTTCCGGAACGTTGATGAGCATCCTCATGGGTACCTCCCGTTTCGCAGGTGGGCCCGGTTCCGGTGTCCTGCCTGGTCAAGTCAGGTATGGACAGTTGCGGATCCTGGCGATTCCTGTCGGCTTCCGGCGGGACTGACGCTGACCCGATCCGGTCCGGGAGGGGTCGGCATCTCCAGTATCAGGGATACCCGCTTCATCGCCGAAGGGCAGGCGGCGAACCCCAGGGCGTCTCCAGTGCGGCACGCAGCGCATCGACCGCCCGGTGGCCGATGCGCGCGGCAAGCTCTGCCTCCACCCTTTCGAGAACGAGCTCCGCCTGGTGGTGGGTGCGTTCGCCCTCAGGGGTGCGTCTGATCAGCCGCTGCCGGCCGGAGGCGGGATCGGGAGCCTGCTCGAGCAGCCCGGCCGCCACCAGGCCGTGCACGGCCTGGTGCGCGCTCTGCCGGGTGACCCCGGTCCGCCGGGCCAGCTCGGACACCGTGGTGCCGTGCTCATCCAGCACGGCGAAGAGCTGGATCTGAGCAGCCGAAACGGGGGTTGCTCCGGCGCTTTCCATGGACGCCAGCAGGGCCTCCTCGAACCAGCGCCGGGCTTCGGTGAGCAGCTGGGGGAGCGTGCGGCCGGTGGCGTGCATCAGTTCCTCACGGCGGTGGCGGGGCGGTCCGAATCATTGCCGATGGCTTGCCTTACGGCAAACCATTATGTCAGGCTGCCTGACATTCGCCGCCGGAGTCCTGGAGGGACCCATGACCTTCGAGTACGCCACCGCCTACCGGCAGGCTTCGCGCATTCCGCCCGAGCCGGGCACGCCCTACTTCATCGAGAAGGGCGAGGGAGACCGTGCCCATCTGTTCGGTGACCTGATCACCGTCTACGCGGGCGGCGAGCAGAACGAGAACTCCTTCAATTTCTTCACCGTCGAAGGGCCCAAGGGCGACATCATCCCGGCACACGTTCATGCCGACACCTACGAGGTCTTCTACGTCACCGCCGGTGCGGTCCGCCTGTTCGTCGAGGACACCGGAGGCGACCAGCAGGAGAAGCTGCTCACACCCGGCGACTTCGGCTATGTGCCCAGGAACTGCCCGCACGCCTACCGCATCGAGCGGCACCACAGCCAGGTCGTCGGGGTCGCGGCAGGCCCCGGCGGCACGTTCGAGCGGTTCTTCGAGAACTTCGGCGCCCCCACCGACCGGCTCGGCCTGCCGCTCGCTCCCGTCGTCCCCGGCCCCGACAAGTTCGCCGGCATACCCCAGCAGTTCGACGTGCGGTTCCTCCCCGGTCACGAGTGGAGGAACGGGTGAGCGCCGGGAGGTCCCTGCGGGAGCAGATAGCGGCGCCGCACCCCGGCCTCGCCCCGCCGCCGCACTCCTCGCCCTGCGAACCGGGCGTGCACCTGTTGCGCGGTATCCCCTACGCGGCTCACGACGGCAGCCGCCCGCTGGAGCTGGAGCTGGAGCTGGATCTGTGGCTGCAGGCGGCCAACGGCCTGGGAGCGGCCCCTGGTGCTCTTCGTGCACGGCGGCGACTGGCGCCGGAGCCGGCGCGGCGACACGGGGTTCCGGATGCGGGAGTGGCGCCCGTGGCCGCAGCCCCGCATAGGGGCATGCCCCGGATACGGCAGAAACCCGCCACGTGATGATCTTGGAGCAAGGGCGGCTCGTCACGTCTCGGCGTACGGCGTGAGGATGCGGGCCGGTCGGGGCTGGGGGAACTCGTCGACGTCCTGGAGGTCGGCGAAGTCGGCGTGCGCCCGGGCGACGTCCTCGGGGTACGCCTCCCTCTTCTTGTGCTCGGCGAGCGCGCGGCAGATGCTCGCGACGCTGGGAGCCCGGCCCTTGCGCTGATCGTCTTGGCCAGTTGGGGCGCCAGGCGGAAGCGGGCGGTGTGGTACCGGACGGCCACCTTGCCCTTGCCGGTCCGGCACGGGGAGCCTGCCGGGGCGGCCGCAGGTGACCATCGGGCAGGCGTGCGCTTCCACGCACGTGAAGTCGTCGCTCAACCCTGGAGCGCCTCATGAGGGTGTTTCAGGAATGCAGTCATTGCAACGACTCATGAAAAATGATCACGGCAGGCGGACCATCGGGCGGGTGACTGTTTTCAGGAGCGACCACCTATCGAACAGGGGCTGCCCGATGGATCAGGCGGGCAGCCCCTCCAGAAGCCACCGCTCACAGAAGATGTCAGGCGGCGAACACTTGGGAGTCGTCGGCGAACGCCTTGAACTCCAGGGCGTTGCCGGCTGGGTCGAGCAGGAACATCGTCCACTGCTCGCCGGTTTCGCCTGCGAAGCGCACATAGGGCTCGATGACGAAGTCGGTGTCCGCGGCCCGCAGCCGGTCGGCGAGCCGGTGGAAGGCGTCGATGGTGAGGATCAGCCCGAAGTGCGGTACGGGGACGTCGTGGCCGTCGACCGGGTTGTGTATCTGTTCGGTGCGGGCCGGGGCGAGGTGGGTGACGAACTGGTGGCCGTGCAGGTTCCAGTCCACCCAGGTGTCGGCGCTGCGGCCCTGTTCCAGGCCGAGCGTCCCCCCGTAGAAGGTGCGGGCGGCGTCGAGGTCGTCGACCGGGACGGCGAGGTGGAAGCGGGGAACGGGGGAGTCGAGAACGGTCATGGTCGGGTTCCTTCCGTGCGGCGTGGAGTGTCTGGCGCTTACCCGTTCTGACGGGTGGGGGAAAGGATCAGGTCGTTGACGGTGACGTCGGCGGGCTGCTCGAGGGCTCCCTGGCCGCGGGCCGCGGCGACGACCTTGGCTCCGCGGGCGGCGAGGGCCTTGGCGCTGACGGCGCCGATGCCGAGGAGGCGCCGGTGATGACGACGACCTTCTCCTGAAGGTGGTTCATGGGGATCTCCCGATGAGATGGCTCGGCACGCTGCTGCCTTGTGGGGGCAGCACGGCCTGTAGTGATGAGGATGTGTGGGGGGTGTCAGCGCTTGCGGCGCTTGACGACGTAGGCGTACTGGTCCGGCCAGGCCGGCTCGGTGCCGAGCGCGAGGGCGGCGTGCTGAGGCCAGTAGGGGTTGCGCAGGAGTTCACGGCCGAGGAAGACCGCGTCGGCCTGCCCGTTCGTGATGACGTCCTCGGCCTGCTGCGGCTCGGTGATGATGCCGACGGCGGCGGTGGGAATGCCGGTCTGGTTGCGAGCCTGGTCCGCGAAGGGCACCTGGTAGTCCGGCCCGGCGACGATCTTCGCGTCGCGCACCATGCCGCCGGTGGATACGTCGAGCAGGTCGACGCCGTGGGCCTGGAGCTCCTTGGCGAGGCGGACGGTGTCCTCCCCGGTCCAGCCCTCGCGCTCGTCCTCCGAGTTCTCGGTCAGCCAGTCGGTGGCCGAGGTGCGGAAGAAGACCGGCAGGTCCTCCGGCCACACGGCGCGGACGGCGTCGACGACCTCGAGGGCGAAGCGGATGCGGTTCTCGAAGGTGCCGCCGTAGGCGTCGGTGCGGTGGTTGGAGACCGGGGAGAGGAAAGAGTTGATCAGGTAGCCGTGGGCGCCGTGGACCTCTGCTACCTGGAAACCGGCGGCCAGCGCGCGCCTCGCGGAGTCGGCGAAGTCGCGTACGAGCTGTTGGATCTCGTCCATTGTCAGCTGGTGCGGAACGGCCAGTCCGGCGTACGCGATCGCGCTGGGGGCGACGGGCTGCCAGCCGTTCTCGCCCCCGGTCAGGTAGCGGTCGGACAGCCAGGGCTTGTCGACGGACGCTTTGCGGCCCGCGTGGGCGAGCTGGATGGCAGGGACGGCGCCGTGGGCCTTGATGGCCGCGGTGATGCGGGTGAACGCCTCCTGCTGGCGGCCGTTCCACAGGCCCAGGTCCCAGGGGCTGATGCGCCCGTCGGGGCGTACGCCGGTGGCCTCGGCCATGACCAGACCTGCGCCGCCGGCGGCTCGGGAGGCCAGGTGGGTGAGGTGGAAGTCGGTCGGCGCACCGGTGTCCGGGCCTTCGGGGGCGGCGGAGTACATGCACATCGGGGACATCCACACCCGGTTGGGTATCTGAAGGGATCGCAGGATGAGGGGGGTGAACAGGGAACTCATGGGGGTGGTGCTTCTTTCGTGGTCGGTGATCGATGCCGCTTGCCGACACCTCCGGCGGCACCGATCTGGAACACCGTCATGGGAGATCGCCTCCTCCCTGGCCGGACGACCCGGCTTCCATTGTCTTAATGTAAACATTAGGACAATGTTGGAATGTTAACATCACGACATGGAGAAGACGCAAGTCCAAGGTGATCGCGCGGTGGCCCCCGCCCGCCGGCGCGGGCTGGCCGACGAGGTCGCCGACCGGATCCGGGAGGCGATCTTCAGCGGTGCCTACGCCCCCGGGGCACCGCTGCGAGAAGTCGAACTCTCCGGCGTACTGCAGGTCAGCAGGGGCCCGGTGCGTGAGGCTCTGCGCGTCCTGGAGCGCGAGGGGCTCGTGCACTGCGCCTGGCACCGCGGCACCGTGGTCACGACGCTGTCCACCGGGGATGTCGCCGAGCTCGACAGCCTGCGCGGCGCGCTCGAGGACCTCGCCGTCCAGCAGGTCATTGCGCACGCCTCCGAGGAGGACATCGCCGCCATCGAGAAGGCGGCCGGCGGGATGGACCGCACTACGGACCCGCACACCATGGTCCGCCTGGACATCGCCTTCCACGACGCCGTGTTCGCCGCCACCGGCCACCAGCGTCTCGCCGCAGCCTGGGAGACCATCCGCTGCCAGGTCCACCTCTTCCTGCTGACCCGCATCGGCCTCAGCACCGAGGGCTACCTCGGCTGCGTCCCCCGAGAGCACTGTGCACTGGCCGACGCCCTGCGCGCCCGCGACCTCCAGGCCGCGCTCCCCCTCTTCGCCGCCCACCGCCGCCACGCGGTGGACGTCGTCACCGGCACGTCGAACCCGGCCTGACGACTGGTCCCCGGTCGCACTGCACTGCCGGCCCACGAAGCTGCCTCCGTGGACATGGACCACGAGCGGGAGGTCGGTTCGGGCGGCGGCCTCGCCGTCGCCCGATGGCTGGGCCGGACTGCCCGACGACCAGGTCGAGGACATCTTCAGAGGCTCGCTGCACTTCATTCGCGGCCTGGTGTCGAGGAGCCGGGGGGAAGGCCGAGCCCGGAGCGTGCCGCCCGGGGCAGCCGCCGGGCCGGGTGGCCGCCCGTTCGTCCCGCCGGTCGCAACAGAGACCAGTACGGCCGGCCTGCAGGCCGGCCGGGGCTTTCCGGCACCCTGGAGGAGGTAATCAGTGATCCGATCCCCGGGGAGGGCGGCCGAGTTGGCGACGCGAGGCGACATGATGGTGGCACTCAGGGAAGGGCGCCTGGCACACACCCTGGGCGAGCAGGTGGCCGACTGCCCGTATTCCGCGGGCGATCCGCTGCGGGCTGCCTGGCTGCGGGGGTATGCCGCAGCCAGGGAAGAACAGCAGGCGGAGTCCGGGGAGAAGTAGGCGCGGAACCGGAGGGGGCCCGGCGTATCCGGGGGGGGGGCACTGTTGTGAGCCGTGTGGTCCATCCGGACCAAGAACGGGTTACGGCAGGTCGGTAAGCCTATTGTCAGTAGGCATGGACGACAGGCGGGAGCCGGCGGACGGAGAGCCCCGGGTCGGAGTGTCGGCGGTGGGCGATGCGACCCTTCCGGAGTTCCCGGTACCCGCCCTGCCGGGCCGTGACGGCGCGGATTCCCCGGGCTCGCCCTACGGTCCGGAGCGGGTGCGCCCTCAGGTCATGGTCTGCTGCACCCTCGCTGATCTCGTGGGGCGTGCACCGGCCCCAGGCGAGCCGCCCGCCGCAGCCGACGGCAGACGCGCGGTCGTGGTGGACACCGGCGCGGGCCGCTGGATACCGGACGACCGACGGCCGGAAACCGTTTGGCACCCGGCCGGGGTGTTCGACGAGGCGTCCAGCCCCGCTGAACCGCGTGGACCGATGGCGGTCCTGCCGCTCCCCGACCGGCTCGAGGAGAGGCTGTGACGGGCGGCCGGGAGCGCACCGAGGGCGCCGTCGACGACCGCTACAAGTGGGTCGCACTCTCCAACACCACTCTCGGTGTGCTGATCGCGACCATCGACAGCTCCATCGTCATCATCTCGCTGCCCGCGATCTTCCGCGGTATCGGCCTCGATCCGCTCGCCCCGGAGAACATCGGTTACCTGCTCTGGATGATCCTGGGCTATCTGCTGGTCTCCGCCGTCCTGGTGGTCGCTCTGGGCCGACTCGGCGACATGTTCGGCCGGGTCCGGATGTACAACATGGGTTTCGCGGTCTTCGCCTGTGCCTCACTCGCCCTGTCGCTCGACCCGTTCACGGGTGGCGCGGGTGCGCTGTGGCTGATCGGCTTCCGGGTGGTGCAGGCGGTCGGCGGGTCCATGCTCACCGCGAACTCGGCGGCCATCCTCACCGACGCCTTCCCCGCCCGGCAGCGCGGTATGGCCCTGGGAATCAATCAGATCACCGCGCTGGCAGGCCAGTTCCTCGGACTGCTCGCAGGCGGGCTGCTGGCCGCCATCGACTGGCGGGCGGTGTTCTGGGTGAGCGTCCCGATCGGCGTGACCGGCACCGTCTGGTCGTACCGGAGCCTGCGCGAGACCGGCTCCCGCAAAGCGGGTCGGATCGACTGGGCAGGCAACATCACCTTCACCGCGGGGGCCGGCATTCTGCTGGCCGCCATCACCTACGGAATCCAGCCCTACGGAGGTCGTCCGACCGGTTGGACCAACCCCTGGGTGCTGGGCGGACTCGGTGGGGGTGTGCTGCTGCTCGTGACGTTCTGTCTCGTCGAGACCCGGACGGCCGAACCGATGTTCCACCTTGGTCTCTTCCGTATCCGCGCTTTCGCGGCAGGCAATCTGGCGGCGCTGCTCACTGCGGTCGCCCGGGGCGGACTGCAGTTCATGCTCATCATCTGGTTGCAGGGGATCTGGCTGCCGCTGCACGGCTACGACTTCGAGAGCACCCCGTTGTGGGCCGGCATCTTCATGCTGCCGCTGACCGTCGGGTTCCTCATCGCGGGGCCGCTGTCCGGATTCCTCTCCGACCGGTACGGCGCGCGGCTGTTCTCCACCGGCGGGCTGCTTCTCGTCGCCGCGGCCTTCCTCGGCCTGCTGTCGCTGCCGGTGAACTTCTCGTATCCCGCCTTCGCCGGGCTGCTGCTGCTCAGCGGATTGGGGCAGGGGATGTTCTCGGCGCCCAACACATCGGCAGTCATGGGCAGCGTGCCGCCCGGGCAGCGGGGGGTGGCATCCGGGATGCGCGCCACGTTCCAGAATTCGGGAACCGCCCTGTCGATCGGTCTCTCCTTCTCGCTGATGGTCTCAGGACTGGCCGGCTCGTTGCCGCACGCTCTCAGCAGCGGTCTTCAGGCACGGGGAGTGCCCGCGGGAACAGCGGCCGATGTGGCGGGGCTGCCGCCGGTGAGTACGCTGTTCGCCACGTTCCTGGGGAAGAACCCGGTCGGCCAACTGCTCGGGCCCAGCGGGGTGCTGGACACACTGCCGGTGCACAGCACGCAGATTCTCACAGGCAAGCGGTTTTTCCCGGAACTGGTTTCGGGACCCTTCCATCACGGACTTGCCACCGTCTTCGGTGCGGCCACCGTCATGGCCCTGGTCGCCGCCCTCGCCTCGGTGCTGCGCGGCCGCCACGACAGAGCGCCGGCCGGGCCCGGGAGCCCGGCGGTCTTCAGGACCCGGACGATCCCGAGGATCCGGACGGTTCGGAGGAGCAGCGGTCAGAGCGGGAAGCGCCCTACGCGTGACGGCCGGTGAGACAGCCGTGCGGATCAGCGTGGGCCGTCCCCCGGGGGCAGCCCGGCGGACGGTCGTCGAGGTGAGAGATGGTCCACCACATCGGCCAGCTCCTCGCAGGCCCGCTCGAGCCTGCGGCGGATGTTCTTGTGTTCGGTGACGATCGCCGCCAGAAACAGCGAGGTCACGGCCACGGAACCATTGAGCGTCGAGAGATTGATCATCACTTCGAACAGGGTGAGGTCGGTGAAGGGCCCCGCCCGGTCGGTGGCTGAGATCACCGCCGATACGGCGACCAGCACCGCACACGGAGCGCTCCCGGCGAGCTGGAAGCGCAGAGCTGCCCAGATGAGCAGGGGAAACACCAGGAACAGCATCGACAGGTGGCTGCGGGTGGCCACTTGGGTGACGGCCAGTGCCACGACGGTCATCGCGATGCCTTCGGCCCATCGGCCGGTCAACCGCGGCAGTCGTAGCCTTCGCAGGACCAGCAGGAGGGGCGTGATGATGAGGACGCCCATGGTGTCCCCGGCCCACCAGGCGAACCAGACAAGCCAGAAGCCGCTGGAAGGCAGCTTGTCGTCGAGGAGCAGCGACACGGTCCCGGCTGTGGAACTCACCAGCATCCCGGGGAGTGCGCCCAGGAAGACCAGCGCCGCTCCATCGCGCAGCCTGTCCAGTTCGGGACGGAAGCGGGCCGCGCGCAGAATCAGAAAGGCGCACATCGGGGCAAGCGTGTTGCCGGCGACGATGCCGATGGCGCCCGGGCTGACCGAGCTGCTGACCGAAGCGGTCGCGAGCAGTGCGCCGATGGCGATGCCGGGCCAGACCCGCAGACCCCAGTACAGCAGCCCGGCCAGCGCGATACCGGTGGGCGGCCACATGGGGGTGACGGTCGCACCGTCGACGGTGATCTGGCGGAGCAGGCCCAGTCGTCCCGTGAAGTAGTAGGCGGCGGCGAGGGCGAGCACCCGCAACGCGGTCGCTGTGTGTCGCCTGGCTGCCTCGCTGCGGATCACGCAGCCCATCAGACACCGCACCCGGATCCCGCACCGCACATGACACGCGCGGCCGGGACCGGCGGTCAGCCGGGCCGGCCGGGCGCGGCGTCGTGGCGCAGCACGAGCACAGCGGCGTCGTCCTGGTGACCGGTGAGCCCTGCCGCCCGGATGACCTCGCTCGCCAGGTCGCCTGCCGTCGCACCGGCCGGCAGGGCGGCCGCCCGCTCCCGCACCTGTTCCAGACCGTCGTCGATCGGGAACGACGGCCCCTCGATGACGCCGTCGGTGACGAGCACCAGGGCTCCGGCAGTCGTCAGCCTCTGCCGGGTGACCGGATAGTGCTGCCCGGACTCGACACCCAGCGGCAGACCGCCCTCGTCGTCCGTGACACCGGAACCGCCGTCGGCTGAGATCCACACCCCGGGCACATGCCCGGCACGCACGCTCTGAAGCTCCCAAACGAGGGGGTCGAAACGGATGAACGTGCAGGTCGCGAAGAGATTCGAGTCCACCGACAGCAACAGGTCGTTGGTGCGGCCCACCACCTCGCCCGGGTCCGCCGATGTGCTGGCGACTGCGCGCATCCCGATGCGAATCTGGCCCATGAAGGCGGCCGCCTCCACGTCGTGTCCCTGAACGTCCCCGATGGCGAAGCCGAGCGACCCGTCGGGGAGCAGAAACCCGTCGTACCAGTCGCCCCCGATGTCCAGACCGTTGCGGGCGGGGGTGTAGCAGGCAGCGGTCTGCAGACCCGGCAGAGCGGGCAGCGTGGCCGGCAGCATCTCGCGCTGCAGGGCCTCGGCGAGCTCCACCCGGGCCTGCTGCAGCTCCACCTCTCTGCGTGCCCGTGCGGTGAGCTGCTGGAGGGTGGTGAGCAGCTCGTCGGCGGTCGCAGAACGAGAAGGACGACGCCGGTTCATGGGTCGCTCCGTGGTGCGTTCGTTCGGACCGGGACGACTGGCTCATCGTCACGGGGCGGGCCGTGGGCCGGCAGGTCGGGTTCTCCGACGGTGACCTCGGCCTGTGGTCCGTTGGAGGTCTCCTGCATCATATTTCCGGACCGGGGATCCCGCAGGGCGTAAGGGCGCGCGGGGAGCGCGTCCCATCCTCCGCGGAACCCCCGCGGCGGCGCCGGGCCGATGCCGGCCCATGGGCCCGCCTGCCGTCAGGCCGTGGTCAGAGTGAGGCCGAACCGATTGAGTATCTCGTTGACCGGTTGGAACCACGTCTCGCCGCCGCTGGTGCAGTTCCCCCAGCCGCCCGATGTCACGCCCTGGGCCTGGTCACCGCTGATGAAGGAGCCGCCGGAGTCGCCGGGCTCCGCGCAGACACTGGTCTTCGTGAGTTCGCTGACCGAACCCTGGCTGTAGTTGACGGTCTCGTTGGTGGCCAGCACGTTCCCGCAGTGCCAGTGGGATGTGGAGCCCGAGCGGCAGATCGAAGCACCGACGGGGGCCACGTCGGAACCGCGCACCAGCTGATCGGAGACGGTGCCCCAGCCGAGAACCACCGGGACCGTCCACCAGCCGTTGCCCACGCTGACCCAGGCGTAGTCGTTCCCCGGGAACGACGATCCCTGAAAACTGCCGACCGCACTCCCGTCCCAGCCGCTCACCGCGGCGCCCGCCTGACCGCAGTGGCCGGCGGTGACGAAGCCCCCGTTCACCGAGAAGCCGATGGAGCATCGGACGTTGCCCGTGTAGTACGGGTCTCCGCCCACGGTCCCGGCGGAGAGCGTTTTCGCCGCGTCGGGAGTCACTTCGACAGAGACAGGGCCGGCCTGTCGCGCGCGGGCGACGAAGTTCCGGACATCGTTGTCATTCTTCTTCGACGCGACGACATCCACGATGACCCGGTTGGCCCGCGGGTCCACGTGCCAGCTGCTGACCCCGGCCGGCGCGGCGGCCGCGTCCATCCGCTTCTTCACGGCGTCGAGTTGGCGTGCGCTGTGGGTGACCTGGGTGACGGCCGCTCCGGTGGCCCGCACGGATGCGGTCCGTGCGTCACCGGTGAGGGCGACGGTCAGCTTTCCGGCGCTCGCGTCGAACCAGGAGCCTCCGTAGGCCGATCCCGCGGCGTGGCGCGCCTCTCCCTGGATCGCCGAGGCCGTGCGCTCCGCGGCGAGGCGGGCCCGGGCCCGGCCCCGGGTCAGCCCCAGGTCGTGCTGCATCGCCGAGAGCAGCCCGGCGGATGCCTGGGGTGCGGGGGAGGAGGGTGCGCCCGCGGCGGACGCGGGGACGAACCCGGCGGTCGCCCAGGTTCCGAGAACGAGAAGCGCGGAGAGTGCGGTACGTGTCAATGTGCTGCGTCTCAAGGGTCCGGCCCTTCTGTGGTTCCAGCATCGTGGGGATGGAACGGCAGCTGTCCGGGAATGCTCCGACTGAGAGCGCTCTCAGATTCTGCTGGAGGGAGCGTAGCCGAATCCGGTGATCAGGTCCATGTCAAAACCTGGCCATGGGGAGCCCCGCGGTCATATCGAATGCCGCGAAAGGGGTCGGATGTGCTCCGGTAGAGGACCAACGGTTGAGCCGACGGGGTCCTCACGCGTCCGGCCGTGTAGCGTCTCACTCAGCTGTCGTGGTTCCGAAGTACCTCTCGCCCGTGCGCACATGCACGGGCGGGTTTGCTGTTCGGCGTCTCCGAGGACCAGGGCGATCACCTCCGGCTCCCGCGCGGTGCGGGAACCGACTTCGAGTCCCCTTGGAGGGCACAAGCATGGCCAGTGGCACCGTTAAGTGGTTCAACGCGGAAAAGGGCTTTGGATTCATCGAGCAGGACGGCGGGGGCCCGGACGTCTTCGCCCACTACTCGAACATCAACGCCCAGGGCTTCCGTGAGCTGCAGGAGGGCCAGAAGGTGAACTTCGACATCACGCAGGGCCAGAAGGGCCCGCAGGCGGAGAACATCGTCCCCGCCTGATCCAGGCGCTCGTGCCCGTTCCCGGTCAGCCGGGGACGGGCACTGCCATATCCGGGCATCCCCGCCGGGAGTTGACGGCGCCCCGCGGCAACCGCCCGGACGCCCGGACGGCCGGCCGACGGAGTTCTCCTGGCGGAATCGGGCGCCCGGGAGGCGCGGAACCCTGTTTGCACGGATGATCTTGGGGTACTCGCAGCGCGTCGGTGCGGCGCCACCGGAGTCGCCGCAGGCAGGAGGAACCCGATGAGCTCCACCGGAAAGTCCGCGCACAGAACCGTCACCACTGAAGTACCCGCACGTCTCGACCGGCTCCCCTGGTCGCGCTGGCACTGGATGATCGTCATCGGTCTCGGAACCGTCTGGATCCTGGACGGACTGGAAGTCACCGTCGTCGGCAACATCGCCAGCCGGCTGTCGGAGGACGGCAGCGGGCTCCCGATCACCGACGGCCAGGTCACCGGCCTGGGCGCGGCGCTCTATGTGGCCGGCGCGTGCGCGGGCGCCCTGTTCTTCGGATGGCTCACCGACCGCTACGGCCGCAAGAAGCTCTTCCTGATCACCCTTGCGGTCTATCTCGCGGCGACCGCGATGACGGCGCTGTCCTTCTCGGTGTGGTGGTTCTTCCTCTTCCGGTTCTTCACCGGCTTCGGCATCGGCGGGGAGTACGCCGCGATCAACTCCGCCATCGACGAGCTCATTCCCAGCAAGTACCGGGGCCGGGTCGACCTCATCATCAACGGCAGCTACTGGCTGGGCGCCATGGGCGGAGCCCTGCTGTCCGTTCTGGCACTCAACACCGACATCTTCCCCAAGGACGTGGGCTGGCGGCTCACCTTCGCGCTCGGTGTGGTGCTCGGCCTGGTCATTCTGCTGGTCCGCCGCCATGTGCCCGAGAGCCCCCGCTGGATGTTCATCCACGAACAGTCCGAAGGCGCGGACCGGATCGTCTCCGAAGTGGAGCGGGAGATCGAGGAGGAGCGTGGTGAGCCGCTGCCCGCGCCCGGCAAGGCCATCACCATCGAGCAACGCAGAACCATCGCCTTCACGGAGATCGCCAGGACGCTCTTCCGCTCCTATCCGAAGCGCGCCGTGCTGGGTTTCTCGCTCTTCATCGGGCAGGCCTTCCTCTACAACGCCATCACCTTCGGATTCGGCTCGATCCTGGTGAACTTCTTCGACGTGTCCAGCGGCTCGACGGGGTACTTCTTCGCGGTCATGGCGCTCGGCAACTTCCTCGGCCCGCTGGTGCTGGGCAAGCTGTTCGACACCGTGGGACGCAAGAAGATGATCTCGGGAACGTACATTCTCTCCGGGCTGCTGCTCTTCCTCACTGCCTGGTTCTTCGACCAGGGGCATCTCAACGCGACCACGATGACGGCATGCTGGTGTGTGGTGCTGTTCTTCGCCTCGGCCGGCGCGAGTTCCGCGTATCTGACCGTCAGCGAGATCTTTCCCATGGAGACCCGGGCGTTGGCGATCGCCTTTTTCTACGCCATCGGCACCGCGGCGGGCGGTATCTCGGGCCCGCTGGTGTTCTCCGCCCTCACATCGAGCGGTGTGGTGGGCGATGCCGTCCTGGCGTTCTCCATCGGCGCCGCGCTGATGGTTGCCGCGGGAGTCGTCGCCCTTCTCTTCGCCGTCGACGCGGAAGGCAAGTCGCTGGAGGACATCGCGAGCCCGCTGTCCGCCCGCCCGGCGAAGGCGGCCGGCCCGTCCGACACTCCCGTCGTCTGACCCCGAGGAGGCCCCTGCCATGAGTGACGACGACGCTCTGCGGATCTACCGGGGGAAGCGGCACTTCGACGCGACGCCGGAACCACAAGGCGCCAGTGGGCCCGACAGGGGCGACGCGCTCTCGTTCGTGGTGCAGATCCACGACGCGCGCCGGATGCACTTCGACTTCCGGCTGGAGGTGGACGGTGTGCTGAAATCCTGGGCCGTACCGAAGGGGCCGTCCGCCGTGCCCCGCGACAAGCGCCTCGCCGTGCCGACCGAGGACCATCCGCTGGAATACCGGGACTTCGAAGGCCTCATCGCTGACGGCGAGTACGGCGCCGGAACGGTCATCGTCTGGGACGAGGGCACCTACCGCCCCCTCAGCCACGACCGGCGGGGCCGTCCGGTCCCGTTCGGTCAGTCCCTGGAACGCGGACATGCGACCTTCCGTCTCGACGGGAGGAAACTGCACGGCGAGTACGCGCTCACCCGTTTCCACGGCGGCGGCGACAGCTCCGAGCCCGAGGCGTGGCTGCTGATCAAGGCGAAGGAGAAGTCCGCCGCGCGGGCCGGGCGGACGGCGCAGGGCGGCGCCAGGGCCGCGGACCACGGCTCACCGGACCCCCGGCGCGCGCGGTCGGTGCGTACCGGGCGCACTCTGCGGCAGGTCGCCGACAGTGCGGGGCAGCACGACGGTCCCTGACCGGATGCGGCACGGCGCCCGCCCGGCCGGAAAAGTTCTGCCGGCTGAATCGCTGGAACCGTCCCGGTGGGGCAGGCGGGAGCCATACAGACCTGACCGTGTGGACGGGGCGGCAGCCCGGGAGGCTGCCCGGAGACGCCCCCGCGGGGGCGGCCGGCATGAGGAGAGCCAGATGATCCGACCAGCTGACATCCGTGAATGGCGCACCCACGACGTGCTCGACGCGGAAGGGCGCAGGATCGGGTCACTCGAGGCTGTCTACGTCGACACGAGCACCGACGAACCGGCATTCGCCACCGTGCTCGTCGGGCTGCCGACACGCCATCGGCTGGTCTTCGTCCCGCTGAAGGACGCCGTGCTCGGACCGGACTACGTCAAGGTCTCCTATCCCAAGGGCCTGGTGAAGAGCGCTCCTTCGATGGGCACGGACGACGTACTTCCTGCCGAGGAGGAGAAAGCCGTCTTCACGCACTACGACCTGCCCTACCAGCCCGGCGTCAACGGCGAACGTCAGCTCGCCCGCCCCTGAAACCCGTCCCGGTCCCTGCGGAAGGAGGCGGCCCGTTATGACCCCTGTCCTGCTGTTCGTCATCGTGGCCCTGGTGCTCGCCATCATCGGCGTGCTGTCCCCGGGGCTGTCCTATCTGTTGATCATCGGGATCGTGGTCCTGGCCGCTGACCTCGTCTGGGCCGCATGGCGCTTGCGCCGCAGCGGACGACGTCCGGTTCGCTGACAGACCACCCCTGCGAGAGGAACACTTCATGACCGGCCCCGCCGAACCGCAGCGCGACGCCACACCGACGGTCACCGAGCCCGTCCCCGACCTCCAACTGCAGCTACTGGTCCGGCTGCTCGGGGAGGAGATCCGGTCGAGCCTGCCGGTCACGCTGAACGTTCCGGGCGGAGTGCTCTACGGGGAACTCATCGACCAGGAGGCGTGGAAGGCCGACTGGGCGAAGAGTTTGCGCCGTCTCGACACGTCCGGCGCGGAGATGATGGCGGGTTTCCCCGAGATGGTCGATCAGGTGATGGGTGAGCTCCGCGGGGACGAAGGACAGCAACTGCCCCGGTGGATCCATCTGCGGAACGCCACTCTGGTGGCGGGCGCGGTGAACTCGGTGACGCTGCCGCTGTGGCGCGGACGGCTTGCCGATGTGTCCGGCTGGGCCCTGGGCAGGCCCGAGTGACGGACGGCGAGGGGATGGGCAGCGGACCGCCCGGCCCCCTCGCCGCCTGCGCACGGCACTCCGAGAGGTCAGCGCGGAAGGCTGCCCGGGGCCGTCGCCCATGACGTGTCCGGCCGGTCCGTCAGCCGGTAGTCCAGCCTGCCGCCCGAGGTGACCAGGCGGGAGCCGGCCCAAGAACGGTCACTGCTGAGGCCGTTGACGGACACTCCGCTGACGTAGCGATGTGCGCTGTCGGCTCCGGGCGCGGTGATCGTGACGTCACCGCGGCCCGCCCGGCTGATCACGGCGTCCGGGAAGAGCGGAGTGCCCAGGAGCATCGTGGCGCTGCCGGGGGTCTGCGGATAGAGACCGAGGGCCGCGAAGACGTACCACGCCGACATGGTGCCCAGATCGTCATTGCCCGGCAGACCCGCGGGCCCCGTGCCGTACACGGTGTCGAGGATCTCCCGCACGGTGTCCTGTGTCTTCCACGGCTGTCCCAGCGCGTTGTAGAGCCAGGGAGCATGTATTCCCGGCTCGTTCGTCGGGTCGTAGCGCAGCGCGTCGCCGCCCTTGACCGACCAGGAGCCGTCCGCCGTGTGGAAGAAACCGTCGAGCCGCTGCGCCGCGACGGCACGTCCGCCCATCGCATCGGCCAGCCCCTGCACGTCCTGGGGCACCATCCAGGTGTAGGTCGCACTGGTGCCCTGCGCGAAGCCCAGATCACTGCCCGGAGCGAACGGTGTCACCCAGGAGCCGTCGGCGTTACGGGCCTGGATGTAGCCGCCGTCCGCGGTGGCGCCGGGGTCGTAGACGTTGCGCCACCAGCCCGCCCGCTCGGTGAACTCCGCGGCCTCATCGGCGCGGCCGAGCAGCCCGGCCCACTTCGCCAGTGCGGAGTCGGCGACCGCGTCCTCCAGGGTCTCCGCCGCTCCGCCCCAGCAGTGGCACACATCCTGCGGCGCGTAGTGCGAGGTCAGGTACTGCGCGAGATTGGGGCGCTGCCCGGTGCACTGTCCGGGGCAGCCCGCGTCCGAGAGATCGTCGGGGGTGGGTACGGTGGCCTGGCGCACCAGGGAGCCGAAGGCACCGCGGTAGTCGAAGTTGCGGACACCCATGGCGTAGAAGGTGGCCAGCGTCGCCGCCGTGGGGTCGCCGGTCATGACATGGGTGGCACCGCTGATGTGCACCCACCGGTCCCAGATGCCGCCGTTCTGGCGGGAGAAGTTGTACAGCGACTGCGCGAAGTCACCGGCCACCTCCGGTTTCAGCACGGCCAGCAGTTGAATCTGCGCCCGGTACTGGTCCCAGCCCGAGAAGTTGCTGTACTGCGCCTGCTGGCCGCGTTCGATCCGGTGCGCCGCACCGTCCATGCCGGGATAGCGGCCGTCGGTGTCACTGATCAGGTTCGGCTGCATCAGCGAGCGGTACAGCGCGGTGTAGAACGTGGTCCGCTGGGCGGTGCTGCCGCCCCCGACCCGGATCGAGCGGAGCTCGCGGTCCCACGACCGGCTGGTCACTCCGGCAATGTCGGCCACGCTCGCACGCGGGGCGATCTCCTTGCGCAGATTCGTCTCGGCGCCCGCAACGCTGACGTACGAGATACCCAGACGCATCCTGACATCGTTGTCAGACGATGAGTCGAAGCCGACCCAGCCGCCCGAGCCGCGTCCTGCCCGATCGGCGCCCGTGGCGTACCCCTCGCCTCCGGAACCGGAAACCGAGCCGGGGGAGAGCGTGCTGTCCTTCCAGGTTCCGGTTGAGGAGAAGGCCCGGTCGAACGAGGCGCTGAAATAGAGCTTGTAGTAGCTCTTGCGGTTGTTGCTGCCTCCGTTGGCGCGCCGGCCGCAGAAGGCTCCGGTGAGTACCCAGCCGGTCACCTTGCGGTGCGCGGTGTCGATGTCGATGTGTGCGTCCTCGCTGCCGTTGAGCGAGTTGGAGACCCGGAAGAGCAGATTGGCGGGCCTGTCCCGGGGAAACGCGAAGTCGGCCACTCCGGACCGCTCACCCACCGCCAGATCCGCTGAGGCCCCGGAGTCGAGCCCCACCCGGTAACGGCCGGGTGTGGCGCTCTCGTTCCGGTGCTGGAAATCGGCCGCGTACACCGCGTCCTTGGTATCGGCCGACGGTGAAGAGGAGACATCACCCACGAACGGCATGATCGGGACGTCGCCCGCCGCGCCGGGGGCGCAGCCGGCCCCGTTGACATGGGTGAGGCTGAGTCCGCGCATCCGGGTCGCGTTGTATTCGTAGCCGTTGGCGGCCGCGGTGTTCGTCTGGTCGCCGGTGGTGCTGGTCGGCGACCACGCGATCATTCCGTAGGGCGCGACCGCCCCGGGGTAGGTGTTGCCCCCCTTTGTCGTACCGATCATCGGATCGACGTAAGCGGTGGGGTGTTCCACGGTCGAGGCAGCGGCCCCGGCAGGAGCGAGGAGCGCGGCTGCGATGGCGGTCGCGAGCCCCACGGCAGCGGCGCGGGCGCCCGCTCTGCCGGGGGAGTGAAGAGGTCTCAGGAGCATGGTGCGGGGCCCTCCGGGGAGATCGGTCCGACGGTGTCCCCTGGGGCGGCCTTCGTGCGTTGCCTCGCAGGGGCGTCGGTGATCCTAAGTGCCCCCGGCGGTGGGGGAAATGACAAGAGCGGCCCATTCGGTGAACGAAGCGTGAAGGGGCCCCGTGCGTCTCAGGCTCCGGTGTCGATGCCGGTCACCGTCGCGGGGCCCAGCGGTGCGGTCCGGTCCGAGAAACCCGCGTCGCGCAGCGCCGCGGAGGCTGTCGCCTTGGCGTGCTCCTCGGCACCGCGGATGTCGTCGGCCTCGACTTCCAGCCGGATGCTGAAGGTGCCGTTCTCGTTGACCGTGAGCAGATCCAGGTCCTCGGCCTCGCCGAACGCGGTCTGCTTCGGGTCCGCGGGTCGCAGCTGCCGGAGCAGAGTGGTCCTGGCGGTGTCGGTGATCTCCTGCAGGAAGGTGCCGGGGATGGTGATGACGTACGTGGCCATACGAGAACTCCTAGGGTCGGCACCCCACCGTCGTGCGGGGCGGGCTGTGTGGCCTCTCTCTTGGCCTGCCCCGTTTTCCGCCGCGATCACCTCCGGTCTCCGGCGCAGTCACCCGGCTGGATCCGGCGGAGCGTGTCGAACGCACGGCCGGGGTTGATGAGCGGCCATGGTGGTCGTCCGTAGAGACCACCTCGGTGCGGCCGGCCGGGGCGGCCCCGCACCGGCCGAGGAGCAGCCATGAAATCCGCAGATCTACTGGCAGACGCGTTCGGACGCATTCAGGAAGTCGTGCACTCCACGGTCGAAGGTCTCCCCGCGGACGACCTCGGCGCCCGGCTGGACGACGGCGCGAATTCCATTGCCTGGCTGGTCTGGCATCTGACCCGGATCCAGGACGACCATGTGGCCGACGCGGCAGGTCAGGAGCAGGTCTGGCACTCCGGAGGCTGGGGCGACCGCTTCGAACTGCCCTTCTCCCGCGATGCGACCGGCTACGGGCAGAGCGGCACCCAGGTGGGGAAGGTGAAGGCCGGTGGGGACCTGCTGCTCGGCTACCACGACGCCGTGTACGAACAGACCGTGCGATTCGTTCGCGGACTCGATGACGCGGCACTGGACCGTGTGGTGGACGAGGTGTGGTCCCCGCCGGTCACTCTCGGGGTGCGGCTCATCAGTGTGATCTCCGACGATCTTCAGCATGCGGGGCAGGCGGCCTTCGTCCGGGGGACCCTGGAGCGCAGGTGACCTCGCCGGAGGGGAGCGCAGCCGGCGAAGGCCCGTGCGGCACCGGTCGTAATGCGGTGATGTGTGCCGAAAGTTAGACTTCTGGCACGGAAGGGTGCCCACAGTCCTCCCACGGAGCCGCGGCATGGCAGGACGAGATCTTCCCCGGATCGGGCCGAGCGAGCGGCTGTCCCTGAACCGTATGGGCAGCTTCGACTGGGATCTGGAGAGCGGGACCTTCGAGCTCGACGAGGCAGGTCTGGCCGTTTTCGATCTGCGCCCCAACGAGTACGACGGCAGGCCGGAGTCACTGGTGAGCCGGGTGCCGCCCGAGGAGGGCATCCGCCTCGACAGGGCCGTGGCGCAGGCCGTCGAGAGCGGCCGTTCCTCGTACGGTGTGTACTTCCAGGTGAGGCGCCGTAACGGAATACGGCAGTGGACCCACGTCCGCGGACGGATCATGCGGGACGAGCTGGGCGCTCCGTACCGGGTCGTGGGCATCGTGCGCAACGCCACCACCGAGCTCACCGAATTCACGGTGGTCAGCCCGATCGAGGCCGGCCGCCGCCGGCTGACCACCATGGTCCAGGGCACCACCGACGCGCTGTCGAAGGCCCTCACCGTCGATGACGTGACCGACGTGCTGACCGGCGAAGGCGGTCTGGAACGCTTCGGCGCCGACGGGCTGGTGCTGGGCCTGGTCGAGGGCGGAGCGCTCAGGATCGTCGCCCAGGACGGTGACTCGGTGCTCGGCCTGGACGCGCTGGAACTCGACCGCCTCGACGATTCGATGCCGCTGGCCGAGGCCGTACTCACCCAGCAGTCGCGTTTTGTGACCTCGCTGCGCGATCTCTCGCACGAATTCTGGCGGCTGCGGCCGTATGTCCGCAGTATGGGGTTCGACGCGGCCGCGTTCCTCCCGCTGATCGCCCAGGCACGGTCCATCGGCGGACTTGCCCTCTTCTACCGGGGACGCAGCGACTTCCCTTCGGAGGACCGCAACCTCTGCCTGGGGCTCGCGGGCATCGTCGCCCAGTCCCTGCAGCGCGCCGTTCTCTTCGACCAGGAGAGGGAATTCGCGTCCGGTCTGCAGTCGTCCATGCTGCCCCGGCATCTCCCCGTGTTCGCCGGGGCGGAGATCGCGGTGCGCTATCACGCGGCCTGGAGCGGCAGGGACGTCGGTGGCGACTGGTACGACGTGATCGCGCTGCCCCGCGGGCGGGTGGGTGTCGTCGTCGGCGACGTACAGGGCCACGACACACACGCCGCCGCCATCATGGGCCAGTTGCGGATCGCGCTGCGGGCGTACGCGGGTGAGGGGCACTCTCCGGCGACGGTTTTGGCGCGGGCTTCGCGTTTTCTGGCCGAGCTGGACACCGAACGCTTCGCGACCTGCACCTATGCGCAGATTGATCTGACCTCGGGGGGCGTGAGAGCCGTGCGTGCCGGACATCTGGGGCCGCTCATCCGGCATACCGACGGCCGGATCGGCTGGCCGAACGTCCGGGGTGGACTGCCGCTCGGGCTGGCCACCGAATTCGGGCAGGAGGAGTATCCGGAGACCCGTCTGGATCTGGTTCCCGGCGAGTCCTTCGTCCTGTGCACCGACGGACTGGTCGAGGAGTCCGGCCGGGACATCACGGCGGGCATGGAGGTGCTCGCCGACACCGTCCGCAGCGGGCCCGACGAGGCGGAGAAACTCGTGGACCATCTGGCGGACCGGTTGTGGGAGCGCTGGGAGAGGAACGACGACGTCGCCCTGCTGGTTCTGCGCCGGGATCCCGACCCGGGGACTCCCCAGGCACCCCGGACCCACCAGTACATCCACCAGGCGGACCCGGAGGGCCTCGCGGAAGCACGCGCCGTGCTGCGCAACGCGCTGGAGGCCTGGGGCTTCGGCCAGCTTGCCGACGATGTGGAACTGGCGGCAGGAGAGCTGCTGGGGAATGTTCTGCTCCATACCGAGGGCGGTGCCGTTCTCACCCTCGAAGTGCTGCCCGATCCGGTCCGCAGAATCCGGCTGTGGGTCAAGGACCGTTCAAGCGCCTGGCCGCGGCGCAGGACGCCGGGCGAGGCGGCGACATCGGGGCGTGGCCTGATGCTGATCGACGCCGTCGCGGCACACTGGGGGGTCGAACCGCGAGGCGACGGGAAGGCCGTCTGGTGCGAGTTCGACCTTCCAGGGGCCGACGCCTGATCCGGTCATCCGGACCGGCCGTGCCACGAGGGCGGACATCCGGTGTTCTTCCGGATGTCTCTGATGTGTCCGATGTGTGAGGGGTCGCGCGAGCCCTCTGGTGCGGTCCGGACCTGACGCAGCATCATGTATCCGTCCCGGACGGCTCCGTCCGGGACGGTTCGCGTTCGTGTCCCCCCACGGAGGTCACTGCTATGCGCTCCGGATCAACGAGACGGCTCGCAGCCGTCGCTCTCTCCCTGTGTGCGGCCTTACTCGCCGCGTCCCCCGCCGCCGCGGCCCCGGCGGACAAGAACCAGGTGCTCAGCGACTGGACCCAGACCAGCGCATCGAGCTACAGCTCCTGGCTTTCGGCGGACCAGAACCAGGGCGCGTGGAGCGCCTACGGTTTCGACTGGTCCACCGACTACTGCTCCTCATCGCCCGACAATCCCTTCGGCTTCCCGTTCCAGACCGCCTGCGCGCGGCACGACTTCGGCTATCGCAACTACAAGGCGGCCGGCACGTTCTCCGCCAACAAGGCCCGGCTCGACAGCATGCTGTACGAGGACCTCAAGCGGGTGTGCGCCGGCTACACCGGCGCAAGCGGGTCCTCCTGCTCGGCCCTGGCCTGGACGTACTACCAGGCCGTCGACAAGCTCGGCCTGGCTCCGGCGGGGACGGTCGCCGGCTGACGTCCGCCGATTCGGCCGGCCCTTTCAGGACCGGCCGTACCGGTGCGGATCACATGCTCAGCCACACCGCGGTGTCGGACGGCAACAGAGGTCCGTCCAGATCTCCGCTGGAGAGCAGCACCGTCGCGCCCCCGGGCAGGGCAAGGGGTGTGTCCCCCGCATTGACCAGACAGCGGAAGCCATCCGCGCGGTCGAAGGCCACGGCCCCTCGCCCGCGTCCACCCAGGTCAGATCCTCGGGAAGACCGGCCAGTGCCACACCTGGCCCACGAAGGTGCGGTCCCCGTCGCAGGAGTCCAGAATCTTGCGCCAGGCCCGGTAGATGTCGGTCTCGGTGATCCGGGCCCCCTCTTGCGAAGGGAGTCGTCAGCGGTATGTCCGGTCCGGCCCCGGTGATATCCGCCTCCGATGCCCTCGTGCCGGGTGGGCGCCGTGAGTGCCGTGAGCGGTGTCGGTCTCAGTCGGCGAGCGCGTCCACCTCGTCGGCGAACAGCTGGTCCACATCGAGGTCCATGCCGTTGAAGTGGCCTTCGATCTCCAGGCTGACCAGGCCGTGCAGCCGGGTCCAGCCGCGCAGGGCCCGGGAGTGGGTGGGCGGGCGTTCGGCCGTAAGGGTGGCTTCCGCCGGGTCGAGGCCGGCGCAGGCCTCCAGTGCGGTCTGCATCATCCGTTGGGCGATGACGGTCGTGGCCGGGGGTGCGGTGTAGCCGGGGATGGGTGTGCCGTAGATCAGCAGGTAGCGGTCGGGGTGCTCCCTGGCCCAGCCGCGCCAGGCATGGGCGAAGGCGCGAAGCCCGGCCGCCGGGTCCTTGTCGGTGGCTGGTGTCACCGCGACGGCGTGGCTCAGGGCGCCGGCGAGGTCGGTGTAGGCGTCCGCGACGAGCGCGGTCAGCAGTTCGTCACGGTTGGCGAAGTAGCGGTAGAGCGCGGGGCCTGTCATTCCCATCGCCTTCGCGATGGCGTTCACCGAGATCCCGCTCGGTCCGGTGCGTGCCAGCTGTCCGAGGGCGATGTCCTTGGCTTCCCGTCGGGTCTGCTCCCGCAGTCGCTCCCGGCGGTCCGGAGGCGGGGTCGCTGTGCTCATGGATGCGTGGGTCCTTTCCGGTGGCGCTTGACAAGAAATCGTAACAGCCTCACTCTTGCGTTAGAGCTTATAACGAACGCACTACCCAATCACTTGAAGGGCAACTCTCATGACGCACACCGAGAACACCGGGATCCGACCGGCCGGAACGGTTACCGAGGTGGTCCTGCCGGGCATCGTCGAACCGGAGGGCCTCCAGCTGCGGACCCGGCCGGCGCCAGTCCCCGGGCAGGGGGAGGTGCTGCTGGAGATGGAGGCCACCGGTGTCTCGTTCGCCGAGCAGCAGATGCGGCGGGGGAAGTACTACGACCAGCCGGCGTTTCCGTTCGTCCCCGGTTACGACGTGATCGGCACTGTCGTGGCGACCGGGCCGGGCACCGATCCGGCTGTGGCGGGCGGCAGGTTCGCCGTGCTGCTGAAGACCGGGGGATGGGCCGACCGCCTGATCGTGCCCGCTGCGGACCTGATCCCGGTTCCGGCCGGAGTGGACCCGGCAGAGGCCGAGACCCTGGTGGTCAACGGCATCACCGCCTGGCAGATGCTGCACCGGTCCGCGGGGATCGCACCGGGACAGACCGTGCTGGTCCACGGTGCCAACGGCGGGGTGGGCTCCACCCTCGTCCAGCTCGCTCAACTCGCCGGAGCGCGGGTCATCGGTACGGCATCACCGCGCCACCACGAGGCCTTGCGGGCCCGGGGTGTCGTCCCGGTCGACTACCGGGCACCCGACGTGGCGGCCCAGGTCGCATCACACGCCCCGTCCGGTCTTGACGCCGTCTTCGACCACGTCGGAGGCGACGGCATCGTCGACTCGTTCCGCCTGCTCGCCCCGGGCGGCACCCTGGTCTCGTACGGAACGGCGGCCACCCGCGACACCCCCGGGTCGTCCAAGCTTCCGGTGCTGCTGCTGATCGCCCGGCTGACCCTGTGGAAGCTGCTGCCCAACCGCCGCCGCACGACCTTCTACAACATCTGGGCCGGCAAGCGCCGCCAGGCGGCCTTCCGCGCCCGGGTCGGCGCGGATCTCACCCAGGTGCTGAACCTGCTCGCGGAAGGCTCGATCACGGCCGGGGTCGCGGCGCGTATCCCACTCGACCGCGCGGCCGACGCGTTGCGGCTGGCAGAGTCCGGCACCGTCGCCGGCAAGGTCGTCCTGACGCCGGTGCGGTGACCCTGCTACACGTGGTTGAAGGTGTCCGGGTCGGGCCCGGTGCGCTCGCCGCGGTCCAGGGCGGTGATCGCCGCCATGTCGGCCTCGGCCAGCTCGAAGTCGAAGAGCGCGAAGTTCTCCTCGACCCGGGAGCGGGTGACCGACTTGGGGAACACGATGTCGTTGCGCTGCAGATGCCAGCGCAGGGTCACCTGGGCCGGCGTCCGGTCCAGCCGCCTGGCGATGTCGGTGATCGTCGGGTCGTCGAGCACCTTGCCCTGGGCGATCGGCGACCACGCCTCCGTCGCGATCCGGTGCCCGGCTCCGAAGGCACGCACCTCGTCCTGCGTCAGATAGGGATGGATCTCGATCTGGTTCACGGCCGGTACGACCTCGGTCTCCTGGAGGAGACGGCGCAGATGGTGCGGCTGGAAGTTGGAGACCCCGATGGCCTTGGCCCTCCCGGAGCGGTAGATCTCCTCCATGGCCTGCCAGGTCTCCACGAAGTCGCCCACACCGGGCAGCGGCCAGTGGATGAGAAACAGATCGAGGTAGTCGAAGCGCAGATCGGCCAGAGTCCGGTCGAAGGCCCCGAGGGCGGCCTCGTGGGCGTGGAAGCTGTTGTTCAGCTTGCTGGTGACGAAGACGTCCTCGCGGGCGAGCCCTGATTCGCGGACCGCTTGGCCGACCTCCTTCTCGTTGCCGTACATACCGGCGGTGTCGATGTGCCGGTAGCCGGTCTCCAGGGCGGCGCGGGTCGCCGCGACGGTGTCGGCCGGGTCGATCTGGAACACGCCGAAGCCCAGCTGCGGGATCTGGACGCCGTTGTTCAGGCTGATGGTGGGAACTGCGTTCACGATCATTCCTTGCCTCGTCCGGATGATGCATCGGGCTGGGAACGGCCCGCGCCCCCTCTGATCCCAGAGTGCAACGGGCAGGCCCCTCTGTCGCATCGGCTGCCCGGGCGGCCGCACGTCATGCGGACCGGTGCGCATGGGTACCGCGCAGGACGGTTGAGAGCCCGCAACGCGCGAGACGCGGGAAGGACCGCCGCAGCGCCGCGGCCCGCGGTATCGCCCCCGGAGTAGTACTGCAGCCGGGGGTTCTCCCCGCGGGAACGGGGTTAGCCTGCGAACCATGGGCGAAGGACAGCGAACGGTGAGCGCGGCGGACCCGGGCCTCTTCGGCCCCGGGTCCGTGACTTGGCAGGCACATGCCGACCCGGTCATGTGGATCGCTGGTGTGCGGGCTCTCTACCTCCAGGCGCTGCACCCCCGCGCGGTACGGGGCGTCATGCAGAACTCCGACTTCCGCCAGGATGCCTGGGGCCGGCTGATGCGCACCGCGGGTTTCGTCGGCACCATCACCTACGGGACGACCGATGCGGCCGAAAGGGCCGGTGCCCGCATCCGGAAGATACACAGCATGCTCGGCGCGACCGACCCGGGCACCGGGGAGCGGTACGGCGTCGGCGAGCCGCAACTCCTGCTCTGGGTGCACTGTGCGGAGGTCGATTCGTACCTGCACGTGCTGGGCCGCTCCGGCTTCCCGATCGGCGGCGCCCAGGCCGACCGCTACATCGACGAGCACCGGGAGAGCGCCCGGCTGGTGGGGCTCGACCCGGCCGGCGTGCCCGCGAACCGGGCCGAGCTCGCGCGGTACTTCGACGCAGTCCGCCCGGAGCTCGCGGCCACCGAGGAGTCGCGCGCGGTCGACGATTTCCTGCGCCGCCCGCCGGTCCACGCGTTGCTCGTCCCGGCGCGCGAGGTCCTCTGGCGGCAGGTGGCCGGCCTCGCGTACGCCTCTCTGCCCGAGTACGCCCAACAGCTCTACGGCAGACGGGCACCCGCGGCCGAGGTGGTCGGACGGCGGCTGACCGTCGCCGGCAACGCCCTGCGCTGCATCCCCGCCCGGCTGCGCTGGCAACTACCGCCTGGACATATCCTGAAGGCGATGGCACGCCTGGGTCCCGGCAGCCGTCCGGCACCGCACGGAGTCCGGACGCAGGCCGCCATACTGAACGTGCCGGGGAGGGAGCAACGCGACGGGGGCGACAGCGCGACATGGGGGACACCAGACTGATCCTCGGCCGGTACCGGCTGCTCGATCAGATCGGGCGCGGAGGCATGGGTGAGGTGTGGCGGGCCCTGGACGAGTCGCTGGGGCGCCAGGTCGCGGTCAAATGCCTCAAACCGCTGGGCCCTCAGCACGACCAGTCCTTCACCCGAGTGCTCCGCGAACGCTTCCGGCGCGAGGCGCGCGTGGCGGCGGCGCTGCAGCACCGCGGTGTGACCGTCGTCCATGACTTCGGGGAGGACGACGGAGTACTCCATCTCGTGATGGAGCTGCTCGACGGCCGCAATCTCAGCCAGCTGCTGGAGGCCGGGAAACAGCAGCCGCTGCCGGTGCAGGACGTCGTGGACATCGCCCGACAGGTCGCTTCCGCTCTGGCCTACACCCACGAACAGGGCATCGTGCACCGGGACTTGAAGCCCGCCAACATCATGCGGCTCACCGACGGCACGGTGAAGATCTGCGACTTCGGGATAGCGCGGCTCGGCCATGACATCGGCTTCACGTCGAAGCTCACGGGTACCGGGATCGCCATGGGCACGCCGCACTACATGTCTCCCGAACAGATCGGTGGCGGCGAGATCGACCACCGCAGCGACCTCTACTCCCTGGGCTGCGTGCTGTACGAGATCGCCACCGGCGTGCCGCCCTTCGACCTCGGGGACTCCTGGTCGATCCTGGTCGGTCATCGCGACACCGTGCCTGTGCCGCCGCGCACGCACCGGGCCGAACTCCCCGAATTCCTGGACCGGGTGGTCCTCGATCTGCTCGCCAAGACACCGGACGAGCGGCCCGGGGACGCGAGGGAACTCGGGGACCGGCTCCTCGCCGGTGCACCTGGCGTCTTCCCTGCCCCGTCCGGAGCGCGGCCGGCGGAGCACTCGCTCACAGGGGCTCCGGCGCTGCCGCCCTGGACGCGTGGGATGACCGGCGGGCACAAGGCGACCGGCGCCTGGACGCTGACCTCCACCCCATCCGACCGGGCGACGGCACTCACCGGTGAGTGGACGACCGCAGGCGCTCCGCGCTCCGCCGACGCGCTGCCGGTGGTCGCGCCGGGGCCGCGCCCCACCCCGGCACCCGAACAGCTCGCGGGTCTCACCAGCCGGCACAACGCGGGTCTGAGCCTGAGCAGGCTGGAGCGGTGGGCCGAGGCCGGGGAAGTGCACCGTGCGGTCGCGGCCGAGCGTGAGCACATACTCGGGCCCGACCACCCGGACACCCTCGCGAGCCGATACGAGATCGGGTTCACCCTCAGCCGCACCGGACGCGCGGCGGACGCGTTGCGGGAGTTCACCCGGGTGACGGAGGGGCGTGAACGGGCCCTGGGCGCCGACCATCCGGAGACTCTGGCCGCCCGGCAGGAGCTGGCGTACGTACTGGGCGGTCTCGGCCGCCACTTCGAGGCCCACCAGGTGTACGCGGAGGTGCTCGCCACCCGGGAGCGCACCGTCGGACCCGACCACGCCGACACACTGCGCTGCCGCCACAACCTGGCGTTCAACCTCGGCAGACTGGGACGCCTTGAGGATTCCCACACGATGGCGTGCGAAGTGGCCGAGGCGAGGGCACGGGTACTGGGCGCCGGCCATCAGGACACGCTGGCCACCCGCTACGAAGTCGCCTACGCGCTGGGCCGGCTGGGCCGCTGGCCGGAGGCGCTGCAGGCCTATCGCGAAGTGGCGGCGGCGCGCGCCGAGGCACTGGGCGCCGACCATCCGGACACCCTCGCCGCCCGCTACGAGGTCGGCGTCAGCCTCGGCAGAATGGGGCGCAGCGAGGAGGCGCTCGAACTCTTCCGCGCGTTGATCGACGACCGCGCCCGGGTCCACGGCCCCAGTGATCCGGAGACCCTGCGCGCCCGGCACGGACTCGGTGTCAACCTGGGCAGGCTGGCCCGCTGGGAGGAGGCGCTCGCCGAGGCACACAGCGTGTGTGCGCTCAGGGATCAGGTACTGGGCCCCGACCATCCGGACACTCTTGTCAGCCGACGCGAGATCGCGGTCGGGCTGGGCTGGCTCGGCCGGTGGCCGGACGCGCTCACCGTCTACCGTGAGGTCGCGGACGCCCGTGAACGAGTGCTGGGCCCCGGCCACCCGGACGCACTGGCCAGCCGTAACGACGAGGCGCTCTGTCTTGAGCGGCTCGGCCACGGCAGAGAGGCCGCGGAACTGTACCGAAGGGTCGCGGCCCGGCGCCAGCAGCGTGGCGCGCGAAGCCTCTGACCCCTGGCGGGCCGTGATCGGTGCGTGCTACCAAGGTGCATGCCCGCACATGATTCCTATGACGTCGTGATCGTCGGTGGTGGCCACAACGGCCTCGTCGCCGCCGCGTATCTCGCCCGCGCCGGACGTTCCGTCCTCGTCCTGGAACGCCTCGGCCAGACCGGCGGGGCGGCAGTCTCCACCAGCCCCTTCGCGGGAGTCGATGTGCGGCTCTCGCGCTATTCGTACCTGGTCAGCCTGTTGCCACAGAAGATTGTCCGGGATCTCGGGCTGAGGTTCGCCGTCAGTGAGCGCACCATCTCCTCGTACACTCCGGCAGTCCGGGACGGCCGGCCCACCGGGCTGCTGGTGGGCGGCGGAGCGGATCGCACCCGCGAGTCGTTCGCGGCGCTCACCGGCAGCGATCGGGAGTACGCCTCGTGGCAGCGGTTCTACGAGCAGACGCGCCACGTCGCCGAGCGGGTCTTCCCCACACTCACCGAGCCGCTGCCCAGCCGTGCGGCGCTGCGCCGGCGGATCGGCGACGACCAGGTCTGGCAGATGCTCTTCGAACAGCCCATCGGCGCCACCATCGAGGAGAGGTTCGATGACGATCTCGTCCGCGGGGTCGTCCTGACCGATGCCCTGATCGGCACCTTCGCCGACGCCCATGATCCGTCACTTCAGCAGAACCGGTGTTTCCTCTATCACGTCATCGGCAACGGCACGGGCGACTGGAACGTCCCGGTGGGCGGCATGGGCGCGCTCACCGACGCGCTGGCCGCGGCTGCTCGCGGTGCCGGTGCCGAGATCGTCACAGGACACGAGGCCACCCGCATCGAGACCGACGGCAGTCATGCGGCGGTCACCTTCCGGAACGACGACGCCGAAGCCTCGGTCGGGGCCGGCCACGTCCTGGTGAACGCCTCCCCCCAGGCGCTGGCCACGCTGCTCGGCGAGCGGCAGCCGAAGCCTGCCGAGGGCGCCCAGCTGAAGGTCAACATGCTGTTGCGCAGGCTGCCCCGGCTGCGTGACCGCACCGTCGACCCACGCGAGGCCTTCGCCGGTACCTTCCACATCGCCGAGGGGTACGGGCAGCTTGCCGACGCGTACGCCCAGGCCGCCGACGGCCGGCTCCCGGACGCGCCACCGTCCGAGATCTACTGTCATTCGCTGACCGATCCGTCGATCCTCGGCCCTTCGCTGGCAGCCGAGGGTTACCAGACCCTCACACTCTTCGGACTGCACACCCCGGCCGGGCTCTTCGCACAGGACAACGACACGGTGCGTGACACCCTGCTGAAAGCGACTCTCGCCCAGCTGGACGCGCATCTGGAGGAGTCCGTGGCCGACTGCCTGGCACTGGACGAGGACGGCCGCCCCTGCATCGAAGCGAAGACCCCGCTCGACCTGGAACGCGAACTGCGGTTGCCCGGAGGCAACATCTTCCATCGGGACCTCGCCTTTCCCTACGCCGCGGACGACGAGGAGAACGCCGCCGGCACCTCGGCCGCCGCGGGCCGGTGGGGTGTGGGCACGGCGCACGCGAATGTCCTGCTGTGCGGCGCGGGCGCCGTCCGGGGCGGCGGGGTCAGCGGCATTCCCGGCCACAACGCTGCGATGTGCGTCCTCGGGGAGTGACGGTCAGGATCCGATCGGATTGACGAAGGTCGCCGGGTGGGTGGCGCCGTCCTGCTGAGTGACGGCGCCACCGAACGGCCACCGCAGCTCGAACTGCTTCTTCTCGTCGGGCGGGGTGATACGCACCAGACCGGGTTCGAAGGTGCCGGACCCCTTCTGGGTGGTGGCGCCGAGGGTGATGCTGAAATCGGTGCTGTCGCCGGGCGCCAGCGAGATGGCGGTGACCGGCTTCGATGAACGGGACAGGGACCAGGTGCCGTCGTCGGACTGGTTACCGACGACGTCCACGCCGGGGAAGCCGCTGAGCGTGCAACTGTGTGAGCCGATGTTGGTGAAGGCGACGGAAGCCCGCGTCTGGTTCTCGGACTTCATGTCGGGGACCGCGTCGCCACCGGTGGCGAAGGCCGCCTTCAGGTCAGCGGTGTGACACCGGGCCGCGCCGGAGGCGCCGTTCGTCGAGCCCTTGCCCGAGCTCCCCCTGCTCGCGCTCCCCTTGGAGCTGCCGCCCGCGGAACTGCCGCCTGTGGAGGAGCCGTTGGATGACGCGGTGCCGGACCCGCCGGAACCGGCTGTCGTCGTGTCCTTGCCACCGGTACTGGCGTCGGACGCGGTGGAACTGTCCGACGCGGCCGATCCCTTGGTGTCCGAAGAGGAAGAACATGCGCCGGCGCCGAGACCCAGCGCTGTCACGGCGATGACGGCGGCAAGACGGCGGGAGAGTCGGTTCGGCTGTGCGTGCATGAGTGCGGGCCCCAGGTGTCGGCGGAAGCAGGTGATCTACGTCAGGCATCACGCACGGAGCACCGGGGGCAGTTGCGCCGGAGGCAGAACAGCTGCATGTGACATGGAACTCCGCCCGGCGGGGGAACCCGCCAGGCGAACGGGGCATCACACCACGCGCCCGGCGGTTCAGTCCTCGGAACGTGTCCATCCCGCGGCCTCGATCCGCGCCGCGTCACCGGGCCTGGCCTCGTCGAAGACCGTCCGCCGGCCGTCCTCGACCATGACTCCGTCGACGTACACCCCCCGCCCCACATACAGCGGATCGGTCGTGCAACGCCAGCGCAACCGCACCTCCTTGCCGTGCCACGCGGCGAGATCCGCGTCCAGCCGGTGCCACACCCGCCCGGACCATCCGTCGAGCGAGCCGGTCGGATGAGGCTCCGGCGCCCCGCCCCGGCGCGTGGTGGAGAAGGGCACCGGCTGCCAGGCGGCCCCTGAGTCCGCCGCGCACTCCAGGAACAGGAAGTCGGAGTGCGGCTCGGTGTCCCACCAGAGGGAGGCCGTCAGGTGCGTCCGCGCCGAGGGTGGAGTGAGCGGGGGCAGCGTGAGGGTGGCCGTGGTGGCGCTCGCCATACCGGAGAACCACGCTGTCCGCCCCTGGGCCGGAGGTACCGGCACCGCACGGGCGAGATGGTTCGCCGCGGCGACCCGTGGGGCGCTTCCGCTGCGCCAGTTGCGCACCGGGTGGACCGAGTTCCCCAGCACGATCAGAAAGGAGTCCGTGGAAGGGTCGAGCACCAGGCTGGTTCCGGTGAAGCCGGTGTGTCCGGCGGTGCGCGGGGTGGCCATCGCGCCCATGTACCAGTGCTGGTAGAGCTCGAAGCCGAGACCGTGATTGTCGCCGGGGAAGGCCGAGTTGAAGTCGGTGAACAGCAGGTCCACCGAATCACTGCGCAGAATGCGGGCCTTTCCGTAGGCACCCCCGTTCAGCAGTGTGCGGGCGAGGACGGCCAGGTCCCAGGCACAGGAGAAGATCCCGGCGTGTCCGGCGACGCCGCCGAAGCTGTAGGCGTTCTCGTCGTGCACCTCTCCCCAGACGAGCCCGCGGTCGAGTCCCGACCAGGGCAGCCGGGCGTCCTCGGTGGCGGCGATCTTCGGCTTCCAGGCGGCGGGCGGGTTGTAGCGGGTCCGGTCCATGCCGAGCGGGTCGGTGATCCCCTCGCGGAGCAGGACGTCCAGAGTGCTGCCTGTGATGGACTCAAGGACCAGCTGCAGCGAGATGAGATTGAGGTCGGAGTAGAGATACGCGGTCCCGGGTGCGTTGATCGGCGCCTCGTTCCACAGCAGCCGCAGTCGGGCATCCCGTGTCTGCTCCTTGTAGAGCGCCAGCGTCGCGCGGAAGCCCGAGGTATGGGTGAGGAGCTGGCGCACCGTCACATCCTGCTTGCCTGCGGCGGCGAACTCAGGGATGTAGGAAGCCACCTTCGCCGTCGCGTCGAGCGCGCCACGTTCGATCTGCTGCACCGCGAGGAGCGAGGTGAACAGCTTGGTGACGGAGGCCAGATCGTAGACCGTGTCCTCGGCCGTCGGGATCTGCCGGTCCGCCGGGAACTCCACGCCGGTGTCCGACGTCTCGTCGTACGCCGCATAGCGCACGGCGCGGCCGATCGGCCGGTGCAGCGCCACGGTCCCGCCCCGCCCCGCGAGCAGCACCGCGCCCGCGTACCAGGGGTGCGTGGGTGAGGGGCCGAGGAAGGTCTCCGCGTCCTTCACCAGCTGGTCCAGATGTGCGGAGAGCAGCCCTGCCTGCTCGGCGGAGCCGTGCCGCAGCGTCGTACGGCGCGAACGGGACCCCCGGCCCCGCGCGTCACGTACACCGGCGCCTTCGGCCGCGGCCGCCGGGCCGGCCGGGAGAGCCGCCAGCACCAGTGCTCCGCCGAGAGCCAGGACCCCGCCCCCGAGCCGGCGCCTGCTGATGTCCCCGCCCGCTGCGCTCTCGCCCATCAGCACTCCCTGAAAGTATTTTTCGAAGTCTTGGCCGGCCTCGGAAGCTTTCTGCCATCGGTGCGCGGGTGTCAACCCTCGGTGCGCTGTCCACCGGGCCACCCGGCGCAGCGCGACGAGCGGACCACCGGCCCCTCTGGCAGCGTGATCGCCATGAGTACGGGCACCGCGGCGCTGACACGGCAGTGGACCATCTGGGTGCCGCTGGTGGCGGTGGTGGCTCTGGCCGTCGCCTGGGGGCGCGACCTGCCCGGTTTCGCGGTCGCCCTGGTGGCGCTCTGTCTGGCCGGGGCCGTCCTGGCCGCGGTGCACCACGCCGAGGTCATCGCCCACCGGGTGGGGGAGCCCTTCGGATCACTGGTGCTCGCGGTGGCCGTCACCATCATCGAAGTCGCCCTCATCGTCACCCTGATGGCCGACGGAGGGACCAAGTACTCCGCTCTGGCCCGCGACACGGTGTTCGCCGCGGTCATGATCACCTGCAACGGGATCGTCGGCATCTCCCTCCTGGTGGGGGCGGTACGCCGCAGGGTCGCCGTCTTCAACGCGGAGGGGTCCGGCACCGCTCTGTCGGCGGTCGCCGCACTGGCCGCCCTCACGCTGGTGCTCCCGACGTTCACCACCAGCAGGCCCGGCCGTGAATTCTCCGGACCACAGCTGACTTTCGCGGCGATCGCCTCGATCTGTCTCTACGGGCTCTTCGTCGCGGTACAGACCGTGCGGCACCGGGACTACTTCCTCCCCGTCACCCAGGAGGGCACGATCCAGGACTCCGGTGGCCACGCCCCGCCACCCGGCCGGGTGGCGGCGCTGTGGAGCCTGGCGTTGCTGCTCGTCGCGCTCATCGCGGTGGTGGGCAACGCGAAGGCGATCTCGCCCACGCTGGAGACCGGTGTCGAGGCCGCCGGTCTGCCCCATGCGGTGGTCGGGGTGATCATCGCGCTGCTGGTGCTGCTGCCCGAGACCCTGGCCGCCGTGCGGGCCGCTCGCCGGGACCGCGTCCAGACCAGTCTCAATCTGGCGCTGGGCTCGGCGATGGCGAGCATCGGTCTGACCATTCCCGCCATCGCGCTGGCCTCCGTCTGGCTCACCGGTCCGCTGCTGCTCGGCCTGGACGCCACCCATATGGTTCTGCTCGTACTCACCGTCCTGGTGGGCGCCCTGACCATCGTCCCCGGGCGGGCCACGTTGATGCAGGGCGGTATCCATCTGGCGGTGTTCGCCGCCTTCGTGTTCCTTGCCATCAGCCCCTGACTCGCCGTCGTCCGGCCGCGGACGTCCCGCAGTGGCGCTCCGGTCACGACGCCCGGGCCGCATCGCCGTGACCGGCCGGGAGCAGCCGTTCCCCTTGACCTGATTCCGGACGGAACGCAGGATCACGCCATGACCGCAGCACGCAGCAATACAGTCGACGGGATCCTGCGCCGCAGCGCACGGCGAGTGCCCGGGCGCACCGCGGTGCGCTACGGGAACCGCTCATGGACCTATGCGGCGCTGGACGAGGCGGTGACCACCGCAGCCGCCGTACTCGCCGGACACGGGCTGCGGCCCGGAAGCCGGGTCGCCTCCTACGGCCACAACTCGGACGCCTACCTCATCGGGTTCCTCGCCTGCGCCCGGGCGGGACTGGTGCACGTCCCGGTGAATCAGAACCTCACGGGCGACGACCTGGCGTACATCCTCGGTCAGTCGGGCAGCGCGCTGGTGCTCACCGATCCGGACCTGGCCGTCCGTGTGCCAGGGGAACTGCCGGTACGTCTGCTGCGCGACAGTGACGACTCGCTGCTGGCGGAACTGGGCACGCCACGGCCGTTCGACCCGGAGCCCGCGCCCGAGTCGGAGGACCTGGTCCAACTGCTCTACACCTCGGGCACGACGGCGCTCCCCAAAGGCGCCATGATGACGCACCGTGCGCTGGTGCACGAGTACGTCAGCGCCATCCATGCCCTGGACCTGAGGGAGACCGACCGGCCCGTCCATTCGCTGCCGCTCTACCATTCGGCGCAGCTGCATGTCTTTCTGCTGCCGTATCTGGCGGTGGGCGCGGAGAACACGATCCTCGACGCACCGGACGCCGCGACGATCTTCGACCTGGCCGAGGCCGGCCGGGCCGACAGTCTCTTCGCACCACCCACCGTCTGGATCGGCCTGGCGAACCATCCCGACTTCGCCTCCCGAGATCTGGGCGGACTGCGCAAGGCTTTCTACGGCGCCTCGATCATGCCGGTGCCCGTCCTGGAGCGGTTGCGTGAGCGGCTGCCCGGCCTCGCCTTCTACAACTGCTTCGGACAGAGCGAGATCGGCCCGCTGGCCACCGTCCTGGGCCCGGACGAGCACCGGGGACGGATGGACTCCTGCGGCAGGCCCGTCCTCTTCGTCGAGGCCAGAGTGGTCGACGAGGACGGAAAGGAGACGCCGGACGGAACGGCGGGAGAAGTCGTCTACCGCTCGCCGCAGCTCTGCGAGGGCTACTGGGGCAAACCGGAGGAGACGGCCGAGGCGTTCAGGGACGGCTGGTTCCACTCCGGAGATCTGGCGGTGCGCGACGCGGAGGGCTACTTCACCGTGGTCGACCGGGTGAAGGACGTCATCAACTCAGGTGGTGTACTGGTCGCTTCACGTCAGGTCGAGGACGCCCTCTACACCCACCCCGCTGTCGCCGAGGCGGCCGTCGTGGGGCTTCCCGACGAGCGCTGGATCGAGGCCGTGACGGCTGTGGTGGTGACACGGCACCAGGTCACCGAGGACGAACTCGTTCTGCACGCACGGGAGATGCTGCCGCACTTCAAGGCACCCAAGCGCATCCTGTTCGTCGACTCGCTGCCGCGCAACGCCAGCGGGAAGATCCTCAAACGTGAACTCCGGGACCGCTTCGCAGATCCACAACCCTCTTGATCTTCCCCACCGATCGCTCCAGCGTCTCCGGGTCGACGATCTCGACCTGCACGGAGAGCCCGATGGAGTCCTTGACGGCCGCCGCGACCCGCCCCGCCGCCGCGTCGCGGACCTGCGGAGAACTGTCCGCCCGCGCCTCCACCCGCACGGTCAGTGCGTCCATCCGGCCCTCCCGGGTGAGCCGCAGCTGGAAGTGCGGCGCGAGTCCGGGGGTGCGCAGCACGATTTCCTCGACCTGGGTCGGAAAGAGGTTGACGCCACGCACGATCATCAGGTCGTCGCTCCGGCCGGTGATCTTCTCCATCCGCCGGAAGACCCGTGCGGTGCCGGGCAGCAGCCGGGTCAGGTCCCTGGTCCGGTAACGGATCACCGGCATCGCCTCCTTGGTGAGGGAGGTGAAGACCAGCTCGCCCCGCTCACCGTCGGGCAGCACCTCACCGGTGACCGGGTCGACCACCTCCGGATAGAAGTGGTCCTCCCAGATGTGCAGACCGTCCTTGGTCTCGACGCATTCCTGTGCGACACCTGGCCCCATGACCTCGGAGAGTCCGTAGATGTCGACGGCGTCGATCGCGAACCGCTGCTCGATCTCCTTGCGCATCTCCTCGGTCCACGGCTCCGCACCGAAGATGCCGATTTCGAGTGAGGTGGTCCGCGGGTCGATCCCCTGACGTTCGAACTCGTCGAGCAGGGTCAGCATGTAGGTCGGAGTCACCATGATGATCTCGGGGCGGAAATCCTGGATCAGCTGTACCTGGCGTGCGGTCATCCCGCCCGACGCGGGGATCACCGTGCAGCCGAGCCGCTCCGCCCCGTAGTGCGCCCCCAGACCACCGGTGAACAGTCCGTATCCGTAGGCCACATGGACCTTGTGCCCGGGACGGCCGCCGGCTGCCCGGATCGAACGGGCCACCACATCCGCCCAGGTGGAAAGGTCCCGCTCGGTGTAGCCGACAACGGTCGGGCGGCCGGTGGTTCCGCTGGAGGCGTGGATGCGGCGGACGTCGGCCTGCGGCACGGCGAACATCCCGAAGGGATAGTGGTCGCGCAGGTCGGCCTTGGCGGTGAAGGGGAAGCGGCCCAGGTCGGCGAGTGTCCGGCAGTCGTCGGGGCGCAGGCCGGCCCTGTCGAATGATTCCCGGTAGAAACGGACGTTCTCGTAGGCGTGCCGCAGGGTGGCACGCAGCCGCTCGATCTGCAGCGCTTCGAGCTCCTGACGGCCGAGCTGCTCCATCGTATCCAGCAAGGGTGTCATAGGGGCCACTCCTGTCCCGCCCGGACGACCGATCATTCGGTCGATCTGTTCGTGATCAGTAATTCAGGAGCGAGGGGGAGCGTCAAGGGATCCGCCGGGACATCCGCCGGGACGGAGAACGGGAGGCCGCGGACGGATCCCGTCGGTCCGCCGGGCAGGCCTGGCGGGACCGACGGGTCCTGAGGCAGGCATCAGTGGTGCGGCGCCGGGAGTCCGGCGGCCGGACGCCGGGCGATCAGCAGGGACAGCAGCGCACCCGCCCCGCACACCGCCCCGACGGAGAACCACAGCGGGTCGTACGAGCCGAAGGCGTCCCGGGCCGCCCCGCCGGCCAGGGCGGCGAGTCCGGCGCCCAGCTGATGCGCGGTCGTCACCCAGCCGAAGACGACCGGACTGTCACTGCCGTACAGCTCCCGGCAGAGGGCGAGCGTCGGCGGCACGGTGGCCACGTCCAGAAGCCCGAAGAGCACGACGAAAGCGACCATCGGAGGCCCGACGGTGGATGTCATCAGCATCGGCAGGCACAGCAGCGTCACGCCGCGCAGAGCGTAGTACGCGGAGAGCAGCCGGCGGGGATCGAGGCGGTCGGTCAGCCAGCCGGAGAACACCGTGCCCCCGACGTTGAAGACACCGATCAGTGCGAGCAGCGACGACGCGGTGGTCGCCGGCATCCCGTGGTCATGGGCGGCCGGTGTGAAGTGGGCCCACATCACACCGTTGGTCGAGGCCCCGCAGATCGCGAACGTGGCGGCGAGCAGCCAGAAGGGGGCGGTCCGCGCGGCCGTACCGAGGACCCCCGCGGTACGGGCCGCCGTGCCGCGCACACGTACCGGACCGTGGTCCAACTCCCGCGCGCCGTAGGCCCGTAGACCGGAGCCGGCGGGACGGTCACGAAGCAGGACGAGCACCGGCGGCAGCACCGCGACCGCGATCAGGGCGAGCAGTACGGCCGCGGTCCGCCACCCGCGCCCTGTCACCACCCACGACAGCAGCGGCAGGAAGACGAACTGGCCGAAGACCCCGGCGGCGGTGAGAATCCCGGCGACGAGCCCGCGGCGGCGGACGAACCAGCGGCTGGTGACGGTGGCCGCGAAGGTCAGCGCCATGGAACCGGACCCCAGCCCGATGAGCACGCCCCACGTCAGCACGTACTGCCAGGGTGCGGTCATCGCGGTGCTCAGCAGTGCTCCCGCGGCGACCAGGGCCAGCGCCCCGCCCACCACCCGGCGCATGCCGAAGCGGTCCATCAGTGCGGCGGCGAACGGCGCGATGATTCCGTACAGCACCATGTTCACGGAGGCGGCGAAGCCGATCGAGCCGCGCGACCAGCCGAACTCCCGGTGCAGGGGGCCGACGAAGAGCCCCGCCGTGGTGGTGAACGCTCCGGCGGCGACGATGGCCAGTGCTGCCGCGCCGGCCACCCACCATGCGGGATGAATGCGCCTTCGCTGCCGTACGGGACCCGGATGCCGGGTGACGATGTCTGCCATGTACCGACCCTGCGCCGGAGGGCCGAGACCTGGCCAGTGGCGAGAAGGACAGGATGTGCAAGGATCTCGCCATGGGATTTGCCGGCACGGGAACCGACGAAGGACAGCCTCACCGAGTGGCGGTTCTCGTCCGGCCCGGGCTGCTCCCGATGGAGCTGGGCATCGTCCACCAGCTGTTCCGCCAGGCGAGGTCGGCCGCCGGCGAACCGCTGTACGAGGTCCTGACCTGCACCGTCGAGCCCGGTGAGGTGCGTACCTCGGCCGACGTCACGGTCAATGTCGTCCATGGCCCCGATCTGCTCGCCGAGGCGGACACCGTCGTCGTTCCGGCCTCCGACGAGGACTACGGGCCCCGCTCGGAACCGCGGCTGCCGCCCGCACTCGCCGAGGCGTTCGCCCGGGTCCGTCCCGGCACCCGCCTCGCCTCTGTCTGCACGGGCTCCTTCGTCCTCGCGGCAGCCGGTTTCCTGGACGGCAGGCGCGCCACCACGCACTGGCGCTCGGCGGGGGATCTGCGGCGTCTTCATCCGTCCGTCGATGTCGACCCCGATGTGCTCTACACGGACGACCGCAATGTCCTCACCTCGGCGGGAGTGGCCTCGGGCATCGATCTGTGTCTGCACATGATCCGCAGTGATCACGGGGTGTCGGTCGCCAACGAGGTGGCGCGCTCCACGGTCGTACCGCCCCACCGGGAGGGCGGCCAGGCACAGTTCATCCCCTGTCCGGTGCCCGCTCCCGAGCAGTCGTCGACCGGCCGCGCACGGTCCTGGGCCCTCGAGCATCTGGGTGACCGCCTCACCCTCGCCGCCCTCGCGGAGCGCGCATCGATGAGTACCCGCAGTTTCTCGCGCCGCTTCTGCGAGGAGGTCGGGCTCACTCCTGTCCAGTGGCTGACCCAGCGGCGCGTCGACCGTGCGAGGCAACTCCTCGAGGAGACCGACCTGCCCGTGGACCGGGTTGCGGCCGATGCCGGGTTCGGGACCGCGGCATCCCTGCGCATCCGTCTGCACGAGGCGCTGGGAGTCTCTCCGAGTGCTTACCGCACGACGTTTCGCGGCGGCAGGCACTGAGCGGCGAAGGTCACGCCAGGGTCCGGCGGTCAGTACCCGCGCCGGTCCTGTCGTGGCCTGTTCGTCATCCGCGCCGATCGCTAGGGTGGCTCCCGGACGACGAACGCGGGAGGAGTACGGACGTGGCCGAGAGCACCACCCCTCAGCGCACCCTTGCCGGCTGGGACAAGCCGGAAATCGATCTCACCCATGCGGACTGGCAGTCGGGGAGCCAGGGCCGGGGCGATGTACAGATCGCCTTTGTGGAGGGCTTCATCGCGATGCGCAACGCGGGCAAACCGGGCAGCCCGTCACTGATCTTCAATCCGGGCGAGTGGCGGGCATTCGTCCTGGGCGCCCGTGACGGGGATTTCGATCTGACCTGACCGGCTACGGGTGCGGGCCGGCGGCTGATGGCAGGGCGCGCTGCCACGCCCCGCGTTGCGTGCGCTACTTCCTCAAGGAGCACCCGCGCCAGGAATGGTGCAAGCCTTCCCGCGGGAATCGCGCGCGGGTGGCGCGCCACCATGCACGCCGGAAGGATCCGGCTGCCCGGGCGGACGCCGGCGTCCCGGAGCCAACCCGCTGAGCGACCGCGTCCGGGTTTTCCGCAACAGCTCACACCGCGCGCGCGGCGGCGTACGCTGAGCTCTCTCACGGACGTACGACCGCCGGCGCGTCACGCGCGGGTACGCACGCCCGAGCAGGGGGGTGCGCCATGATCAGACGTCGGCTGCTCGAACGCGAAGCCGAACTCGCCGCTGCCGACGAGGCGTTGCGGGAACTCACCGGACTCCGCCGCGACGAGGGGGAGCCACCGGTGCGGCCACGCGGTGCGCTGCTCGCATACGCAGGACCGGCCGGGCTGGGCAAGACGACGGTACTCGCCGAGGTCCGGCGACGCGCCGCGGCGCAGGGCTGCACCGTTCTGTCCGCGCGGGGCAGCGACCAGGAACAGCAAGTTGCCTTTCACGTGGCCCGCCAGCTGATCCAGCCCCAGCTCGCGGGATCGTCCGATGCCCAACTCCGGGCCTCCCTCGGCAGCTGGTACGCGATCGTCGGCCCTGCCCTCGGTCTGTGCACGGCAGAAAGCGGAGCGCCGCCGGACCCCCAGGGCCTCCGCGACGGCCTCGACTGGGTACTCACCCATCTCGCCGTGCAGCGCGCGCCGTTGGTGCTTGTCCTCGACGACGCCCACTGGGCCGACCCGGAGTCGCTCAGCTGGCTCTCGTCCTTCGCGCCCCGTGCCGAAGACCTGCCGATGCTCCTCGTCGTCGCGTATCGCCCGGACGAACTCCCGGACCATGCACAGGAGTTCAGAGGGCTGCCGGGGCGGGCCGGACACCGTCCCATCGATCTGGAACCGCTCACAGCGACAGCTGTCGGCCGGCTGGTGCGCGAGCGCGTCGGTGCGCACGCGGACGACGCGTTCTGCCGCGAGTGCTGGGCCGTCACCGCGGGCAACCCGTTCGAGGCCGTCGAGCTCACCGCCAAGGTCCATGACCGGGGGCTGGCCCCCAGTGAGGACAGTGCTCATCTGCTGAGGGACCTGGCCGCCGCGGTCAAGGGCAGCGGTCTCGTCGCCCGTCTCGAACGGCTCGGTCCTTCCACCGTGCGGTTCGCCTGGGCCTGCGCCGTGGTCGGCACCGGCATCTCCCCGGAACTGGCCGCGGACATCGCGGGGCTGGGTACCGAGGAGGCCGCCGACGCGGCCGACAGGCTGCGGGACGCGCGTATCCTCACCGGTTCCGACGCCCTGGAATTCGTTCATCCGCTGATCGCCACCGCCGTCTACCGCGCCATTCCCGACGGTGTGCGGGTCGCTCTGCACGGTCAGGCCGCCTGGTCCGTCATCGACGCCGGTCTGGGGTCCCCGGCGGCTGCCCGTCACCTGCTCGAAACGCACCCGGAAGGCGACCCCTGGGTCGTGCGTCACCTGCGGGCGGCGGCGGGCGAGATGCTGAGGGCCGGTGCCCCCGACGCGGCACGACGTTATCTGGCACGCGCACTGCGGGAGCCACCGCCGTTCGACGACCGGGCGAGCGTGCTCTACGAGCTGGGGTGCTCCTCCCTGCTCACCGAGCCCGCCACCACCGTCAACCATCTGCGGGCCGCACTCGAGGAGCCGATCGCCGCTCCCGGAATCCGGCAGGGCATTGTCTACCGGCTCGCCCAGGTCCTGGCCCACAGCGACCGGCTCGCCGAGGCGACCGAGACCCTGGGCCGTGAGCTGAGCCTGACATCGGACGCCAGGACCCGGCTGCGGATCCAGTCGGAAAAGTTCATGTGGGACGCCTTCCGTTCGGACGAACCCGACTCGCCGGCCCGCTCCAGGCGTCTGGCCAGGCTCGCCGACCGGCTGACCGGACGCGATCTCACGGAGCGCTACATCATCGGGCTGCGGGCCTGGGACGCCACCCTCAGGGGCGAACCTTCGGACATCGCGCTGCACCAGGCCGAGCGGGCCCTCGAAGGCGGTCTGAGCTGGGCCGACGAGAGCCGGGGCTTCGAGGTACCGGTCCTGACCGCCCTGGTGTTCATGTACGCCGACCGGCCCGGCAGGGCCGAGGAGCTCTTCGCCGGAGGCACCGCTGAATTCGAACGCCAGGGGTGGCGTGGTGCCCATCTGTCCTTCGCGTACACCCTGCTCGCCTATATCCGCTTCCGCCGCGGACGGCTCATCGAGGCGGAGGAATTCGTCCGGGCAGGCATGCGCCTGGCCGAGCGGGTGGGCACCCGTACGCCCGTGCAGTTCTATGCGACCGGCGTCCTCATCGAGGTCCTGCTGGCCCGCGGGAAGGTCGAAGAGGCCGCAGCGGCCGCCGAGCAGTACGGCTTCGGTGAGCCCTTCCCCGCCGCAGTGACCTTCCCCGACTCGCAGACCGTGTACGGCGAGCTCATGCTGGCCTGCGGCAAGGTCAAGGAGGCGGTGGCTCAGCTCTCCGCCGCGGGGCGCAGGCTCGAGCCGCGGGGGATCCGCAACCCGGCCTGGTGTCCCTGGCGCTACCACCTTGCCGTCGCCGAGATGCACGAAGCACCCGAGCGGGCCCGTGACACGGTGTTCGAAGCGCTGAACCGTGCCCGGCAGTTCGGCACCCCGTCCGCCATCGGCCAGGCACTGCGCGTCGCCGCCGAGGTATGCGGGACGAACGAGCGCACCAAGCTCCTCGAGGAGTCCGTCGCCCAGCTGGAATGCTCGCCGGCCGGCTACGAACTCGCCCGGGCGCTGATCGCTCTGGGTGCTCACGAGCGACGCACCGGCCGGCCGCAGGAGGCCGCTGACCACCTCTACCGCGGCCTCGAGGATGCGGTGCAGTGCGGCGCCGACGCCCTCGCGGACCAGGCACGCGACGAACTGGCGAAGGCCGGCCTGCGCCCCCGAAGACTCCGCTCCACCGAGACCGACACGCTCACCTCCCGGGAGCGCACCGCGGCGACCATGACAGTGCGGGGACAGACCCCGTCCGCCGTCGCCGCGGCGCTCGACACCGACGAGGCCACGGTCGGGCGCCTGCTGTCAGGCGTGTACCGCAAGGTCGGCACGGACAGGGCGGGGCTGGACGAAGCCCTCGGCGGGAACCGCGACGGCGGGTCCTGAAGGCCTGACGGCTCCCCGGTGATCCATCGCGTGGGTCCGGCCCGGAGCCCCGGCCGCCCCCGCTTCGGCGGACGGCTCAGGACACGTACCATGGCTCCATGTCCTTCCTCCGCCGCCGCAGCGCCGCCACTCCAGCGGGCCCGGACTTCGACGTTCTGGCCATGGACCCGGGCGACTGGCCCGGCAACCTCGGCGCCGGACTCCTGCCCGCCCCCGACGGCAGCTGCCAGGGTGTCTTTCTGCGGTACGACCTCTTCGGCGGTCGCGGTCCGGCAATGATCATCGGCAATCTGCCGGAGGGTTCGCCGGCCCGGGAGCTCGGTGAGGGCCAGGTTCCCTTCGAGGTGGCCCAACTGCTCGCGGCACTCGAGAACGACGAGCCCGTCGAGGTGCTCGACGCCGAAGACACGCCCGTGATGCAGGGGGACAACCTCCTGATCGTGCGGCGCCTCAAGCTCTCCGAGGGCCGCATCTCCTGCGTGCAGTTCGACCGCAGCGACAATGTTCTCGTCACCATCGCCAGCTGGGACCGGCCGATCACCGACGATCTGTACACGCTGCTGAAGCCGCTCCCGGCCGAGATGTTCCAGCAGGGCTGACAGCGCCTCGCTGCGGCTCGTCCCCACCCCTTTCCACTGCGCCCCGGGCAGACGCTGCCACGGGGCGTACCGCTGTACCCGCACGCCAGGGGTGTAAAGGTCAGGTAACACGGCTCCGCCAGAGTGTGGTCGCCGCTCCTTCTTCGCAGGTCAACGGTCATGCCAGTGGTCTGGACAACTGTTTCAACAGGCAGCCTGCGCGGCTCTCTTGACGTGCTATCACCTCAGGTCACAGAGTGCGCCCGTACGGCACGTGAGATCAACCCGGCGCAACTCCCGGCAAGAAGGGCTGTCATGACGTCCAAGCAGAGGATCAGACTCGCACTCGCGCTGACCACAGCGAGTGCCTTCAGCCTTGCGCTGCTCAGCCCAGCGGCACAGGCGAGTACGCAGGGCACACGGCCGGAGTGTCCGCGCACCCTGGACTGCGAATGGGTTCCCGCCGCCTACCAGCAGACCGGTGATCCTTCGGACAAGGAGACGTACGGCAACTACGACACCGCCGACCGCCCGCACACCACGAAGATCAAGTACATCGTCCTGCACGACACCGAGGAGACCTTCGACAAGACCCTTCAGATCTTCCAGGACCCGCACAGGGCGGCATCGGCGCACTACGTGGTCCGGTCGAGTGACGGACATGTGGCCCAGATGGTGAAGGACAAGGACGTCGCCTGGCAGGCCGGGAACTGGTACATCAACTCGCAGTCCATCGGTATCGAGCAGGAGGGCGTCGCGACGGAGGGTGCCAAGTGGTTCACCCCCGAGATGTACAACTCGACGGCGAAGCTTGTGCGCTATCTCGCGGCCAAATACGACATCCCGCTCGACCGCCAGCACATCATCGGACATGACAACGTGCCGCCCACCAGCGCAGCGGGGACAGCCGCCATGCACTGGGACCCGGGAACCTACTGGGACTGGAACTACTTCATGGCCCTGCTTGGCAGGCCCACCTTCCCCACCGCCCGGCCGAGCAGCCAACTGGTCACCGTCAACCCGGTGTTCCGGCAGAACATCCAGTCCTTCAGGGACTGCGAGAAGAAGATCGATCTGCCCGCCCAGGCGTCCAGCGCCGTGCCGCTGTACACCGAACCCTCCACCGACGCCCCGCTCTTCTCCGACCCCGGCCTGCACACCGACGGTTCGCCGGGCACCAACTGCGCGGCCGACTGGGGAAGCAAGGTCAGCTCTTCGCAGCAGGCAGTCGTGGCCGAGCGCAGGCCCGGCTGGACCGCGATCTGGTGGTACGGCCAGAAGGCGTGGCTGCAGAGCCCGTCAGGCACCAGGACCACCACCCCGACCGCCGGCTACGTCGTCCGGCCGAAGGCCGGCAGTGCCGGGGTTCCGGTGTACGGCGTGGCCTACCCGGAGAAGGGTGAGTACCCGGCCGACTTCACCGCGCCGCATGTGGGCACGCCCCTGCCGTACACCATCAAGCCCGGCCAGGCATACCCCGGCGGTGGCGAGGCGCCCACCGGCTACTACTACGCCCCCACGATCGATGCCTCCTACCCCTACGACCACACCTACTTCCCCGGCGCGACCACGTACGTGACGGTACAGATCGGTCACCGGGTGGCATTCGTCAAGTCGGCTGACGTGGACATCGTCCGGACCCGCTGAGGTCCGGTCTCACCGTTGGCAGCAGTAAAGCGCGGTGCGCGCCCAGGGTGTCTGCGCTGGGCGCGCACCGCGCTTCCCCCTCGGAAGCCGGTAGCCGTGACCGGTGGCTCAGCGCGTACCGACCGCCGCGCGCACGGCCCTGCGGGCCAGAGCGCAGTCGTCGTGCAGACGCCGGAGCAGCAGCCGCTGCTCCTCACCGTGGGACAGCACACCCGGCTGGGTCTGATGGCCCGCACCCGTCGGTGACCCCTCACGGACGGTGCGCCGAACCGCCGTCTCGTACGTGCGGATCTCCCGGGTCAGGACCAGCATCAGATTCACCAGGAAGGCGTCCCGGGAGGCCGGGCCGGCGGACTGGGCGAGCTGGCTGATCTGCCGGCGCGCCACCGGCGCGTCGCCCAGCACGGACCAGAGGGTGGCCAGGTCGTACCCGGGCAAGTACCAGCCCGCGTGCTCCCAGTCGACGAGCACCGGTCCGGCAGGCGACAGCAGGATGTTGGAGAGCAGTGCGTCGCCGTGACAGAACTGGCCGGTGCCCTGACGGCCGCCGGAGTGCGCGAGGCCGTGCAGAAGTTTCTGGAGGTCACCCAGATCCCGGTCGGTGAAGAGACCGAGCTCGTGATAGCGGGCGATCCTTGAGGCGTAGTCGAGCGGCTGGTCGAACATCCCGGCCGGCGGCCGCCAGGTGTTGACCTTGGTGATCGCCCCCAGCACCGACCGGATGTCCGCCCGTGGCGGGGCCTCCACGGGATGCCGCTGCAGTGCCGCCGCTCGTCCGGGCATCCGCTCGATCACCAGGATGCAGTTCTCGGGATCGGCGGCGATGAGCCGCGGAACCCGCACCGGTGGACGGTGCCGGACGAACGTACGGTATGCAGCTATTTCCTGACGGAACCGCTCGGACCAGGCGGGGGAGTGGTCGATTAAACACTTGGCGACGGCAGTTGTGCGCCCTGTCGTGCCGACGAGCAGCACGGACCGGCCGCTACGGCGCATCACCTGCACCGGGTTGAACTCCGGACAGATGCGGTGCACCGACGCGATGGCCATGCGCAGCTGCGCGCCCTGAGGGCCGGACAAGTCGAGTCTCCCGCTGAGCGGTTGGGTACTCGGGCCCGCCGTCCGCCGGGCCCGACCTGCGCCGAGCGCCGCTACGGCGTGGGAGGGGTCGAGGTACGGTCCGCCACCTGTCGGGAGAGAACGGTGCGGCCGAGGCGGGGCGGACACGGAGGACGATGCTGTGTACATGGGGGATACAGATCCCTTCGTGTGCCGACGAGTTACGTGCGCAGCCCTGGCTCGGCGGCCGGGACATACCCTGGGGAGTACGGTCCGGCCGCCGGGCCAAGGTGGCGCATTCCTACCTGACACCGGCCCGCGGGTGGCACACCATCTGGCGCACCCTGGCGAACCCTGGCGAATAGTCGCGGGGCATCTGACAGAGGGTTACTGTCAAATCAGCCGAGAACCTGGGGGCTTGACGTGACCGGACTACCCAACACCCGCCTAGCAGACCTGTTCGGCCTGGCCGGCTGGTCCAAGGGCGAACTCGCGAGACTCGTGAACCGGCAGGCGGCCGTGATGGGCCACCAGCAGCTGGCGACCGACACCTCGCGGGTGCGGCGCTGGATCGACATGGGTGAGAGCCCACGCGATCCCGTACCGAAAGTGCTGGCAGCCCTGTTCACCGAGCGGCTCGGTCGTGTCGTGACCATCGAGGACCTCGGGTTCGTACGGCCTGGGCGCGCGGGTGGACGGCAGGACGCCGGGAACGCGGAGCAGACAGCGAATCCGGACGGCCTCCCGTGGGCGCCAGAACGGACGGCAGCGGTCCTCACCGAATTCACGGGAATGGACCTCATGCTCAACCGACGCGGCTTGGTGGGCGCAGGCGCTGCGCTTGCCGCAGGCTCCGCACTCAGCAGCGCCATGCACGACTGGCTACACACCGATCCGGCCCTTGCTTCGGACGCCCCTCGCATCGACGATCCGCTCCGCGCCGACCAGGCGGGGTTCGACCGCTACGAGGCCGCTCCCATCGGCTCACAGGAGATCGAGGCACTGGAGCACTCCGTGGAGGTCTTCCGCGCCTGGGACGCCTCACGAGGCGGCGGACTGCAGCGCAAGGCGGTCGTGGGACAGCTGAACGAGGTGGGAGGCATGCTCTCCTACCGCCACCCCGATCTGCTCCAGCGGCGTCTGTGGGGCGTCGCGGCCAACCTCGCCGTACTCGCGGGCTGGATGTCCCACGACGTGGGTCTCGAGCCGACGGCCCAGAAGTACTTCGTTATCGCCGCTCACGCGGCGCGCGAGGGCGGCGACCGGCCGCGGGCCGGCGAAGCTCTCTCCCGAGCCGCGCGTCAGATGGTCCATCTCGGCCGCCCCGACGACGCGCTCGACCTGATGAAGCTCGCCAAGACCGGCTCCGGAGAGGAGACCCTGCCGCGCACCCGCGCCATGCTGCACACCATTGAAGCGTGGGCGCAGGCGGCCATGGGCCATGGTCAGGCGATGCGCCGTACGCTCGGCGAGGCCGAGGAGCTCTTCGTCTCGGACCGGGGTGATGTGCCGCCGCCGAGCTGGATGCAGATGTTCGACGAGGCGGACCTGCACGGAATGCAGGCACTCGCCTTCCGCACGCTCGCGGAGCACGAGCCGTCGGCCGCGGCCGCGGCCCAGCGCCACGCGAAGCACGCACTGGAGCTGAGGATCAACGGCCGGCAGCGCTCGAAGATCTTCGACTACATCTCGCTGGCTTCCGCCTGCTTCATCGCGGACGATCCCGAGCAGGCCGACCGCTACGCGCGTCTCGCCCTGGTGTCCATGGGCGAGACCTCGTCGCACCGCACCTGGGACCGGCTGCGCGAGATGTACCGGCTCACCGGCCAGTACGCCGGCCATGGGACCATCCAGGGCCTCCGGGAGGAAATCCAGCTGGCTCTGCCCAGGCAGCCGAAGCGTTCGAGGAGCGAGGGAGTCTAGCGAGCCCTGTCCGGCCCTCATCACTCGGTCGTCAGAGGGACCCGACCCGTGCGACCAGTACACAGGCGTCGTCCTGGCGTTCCGGCTCGTCGCACTCTTCGATGATCACCCGTAGACACTCGTGTGCGGTACGGGTACCGGTGAACCGCGGTGCGAGCGTGAGCAACCGGTCCTGGCCAGACTCATCCGTGGCATCGCGGCGTGTCAGTCCGGCGGTGTGCAGTACCAGCACGTCGCCAGGCCGGAGCTGCACCTCGGCCTGCCCGAACGCGGCCCCCGGTGCCGTGCCGAGCAGCATCCCGCTCGGCGGCGTCAGCGCGCACCCCGCTCCCTCGCGGAACAGCAGGGGTGCGGGGTGTCCCGCCTGTGCCCAGGTCAGGACCTGGCTGACCTGGTCGTAGGTGCAGCACACCGCGCTGCCGATGGCCGGCTGCGCGGACGCTTCCACGAGTTGGTTCAGGTGGCCCATCAGGCGGCCGGGCTCGATACCGGCCACGGCCATCCCGCGCAACGCGCCGAGCAGCATGGCCATTCCGGAGGTGGCACTCACCCCATGACCGGTGAGATCTCCCGCACTGAGCAGCGAACGGCCGTCGGGCAGTTCCATGACGTCGTACCAGTCGCCGCCGATGAGTGCGGGTGCAGCCGACGGCAGGTAGTGCGCGGCCAGGTCCAGCGCCGCCGGCCCGCTGTGCGCGAGTTCCATCGGCCCCTGCCAGCTCGGCAGCACGGCCTGCTGCAGATCGACGGCGGCCCGGCGCTCGGTCCTGATGATCTGCTGCCGGCGCTGCAGCGTCTCCTCGGTCTCGTGCACCGCCCGCTGGCTGCGCCGGAGGTCGCTGACATCACGCAGCACCGCCCACATGGAGGCGGTGCAGCCGTCGTTGTCGAGCACGGGTTCGCCCATCATGTGCAGCGTCCGTGTCGTTCCGTCGCTGCGCACGATCCGGAATTCCCCGTCGATCGGCTTTCCGTCCACCAGGCAGTCGGTCACCAGGACAGTGAGCCGCGACTGGTCGTCGGGCCGCAGTAGGGAGGGGAGCTCGTCGAGGGACAGCGGCCCCTTCTCCGGGGGCCGCCCGAAGATCCGGTACACCTCGTCGGACCAGCTCATCTCATCGGTGAGGAGGTTCCACTCGGCACTGCCGACCCGGCTGAGCAGTGCGCCCGTCGGAAGATCGGCCGGGGCGCGGTACGACGCGCCGCGCCCTTGGTCGGAGACCGTGGCCGCAGTGTCCGCCGGGAGGCCCTCCTTGAGCTGGCCCAGATGCGCGCCGAGATCATCGAGATGGTGGACCGCCAGATCACACAGAGCCCGGTGCCAGCGTCCCTGGGCCTCGTCGTCCTCGGCCACCGCGTCACGGCGGACCGCGTCCAGGTCGCCGCGCAGCCTGCGGGTCCGGGTGATGAGGGCGTCGACGCTGCCCCGCTCAGGTGGTTGCGGGGCGGGGCGGTCCGCGAACACATGGGACGGCATGACGTACTCCGATACGGGCGCGGCGCGGCCTGGGCTGCAGAAGGACCGGTAACGACTGTTGCACAGCGAGCCATGGCCCGTAAGGCAATTGGCAACACTCGATGCGATGGTGCCTCTGGAATATGTCAATGGCTCGCAATGCCCGCCGCGGAAGGTATCCAACCGGTCTGCCCTCGTCGATCGTGGGCCCGGAGACTTCGCGGGGCGGCCGGGAATGGCCTGGGCGCTCCCTCTGTTGCACCTCTCGAGAAGTTAATGAAAACGACATCCGGTGTCACTAAAACGCCGGATCCGCTGGATCCGTTCGGAGGCAACGCCATGGCACGCAACGATGTCCGACCGGTCGTGACACTTCGGTCGACAGCCGGCACGGGGTACTCGTATGTGACGCGCAAGAACCGCCGCACCAACGGAGACCGCCTCGTGCTGCGCAAGTTCGACCCCCGGCTCGGTGCGCATGCCGAGTTCCGTGAGGAGCGCTGACCGCCGTCACCGGCTCCTCCGCCGTCACCGCATACGCGGCTGACACAACCCAGGAAGGAAGCCCCCCATGAAGTCCGGTATCCATCCCGTCTCGCGTCCCGTCGTCTTCCGTGACCGCGCCGCGGGGTCCGCATTCCTGTCGCACTCGACCGCTGATTCCGGTCGGTTCCTCACATGGGAGGACGGCAGGGTCTACCCCGTCATCGACGTGGAGGTCTCATCGGAGAGCCACCCGTACTACACCGGAGCCGCCATGGTGCTCGACTCCGCAGGGCGGGTGGAGCGTTTCGAGCGCCGCTACGGCAGTGTCGCCCGCACCCCTCGCTGAGCGCGGTAGCGGCCCGGGAGGTGCCGCAGCTCACATCGGAAACATGGTCTGAGCTGGAACATCCCGGCGTAGTTCATCGTTCATCCATATGTAGGCGCGGAGAGGACCGAGTCCCGGCCCGTCATCGGAGCAGACCGCTCTCCGCACCGCCGCAAGACCGCCCCGGCTGGCCTCCCCCGACCAGCCGGGGCTCTTCTTTTCCCTGTCACCCTCTCCCTGTCGCGCCGGCCGGCCGGCCGCGGCGGTGGTTTTGTCATGCACCTGGACAGGTCGCCGACGTCATGCTGTCATGCCAACTGCCGCTCTTTACAACGTTATACAGACGACAGCGTGGACAGGAGCACCCTCATGTCGCTCAACCGGCGCCGCTTCCTGCAGTCCGGAGCACTCACTCTCTCCGCCGTGGCCCTCAGTGGCCGTCTTCCCGCCGTGGCCTCGGCCGCTCCCCTCGATGCCGATGCCCTCCGCCGCTCCCTGGCCCCCGACGCGTTCCGCAGGCTGGCCCCCGGCAGCGTCACCCCCAGGGGCTGGCTCGCCGGACAACTGCGCCTCCAGCTCGACGGGCTGTGCGGGCGCTATGAGGAGCGCTCCCACTTCCTCGACTTCGATGCCACCGGCTGGGTCCATCCGGAGCTGGAGGGCTGGGAGGAGGTGCCGTACTGGCTGCGCGGCTACGTGCCGCTCGCTGTCGCCACCGGCGACAAGGCCGCACTCGCCAACGCCCGCAAATGGATCGACGCTGTACTCGCCACCCAGCAGTCCGACGGCTTCTTCGGGCCGACCAGGCTGCGCACCTCTCTCAACGCCGGGCCGGACTTCTGGCCCTTCCTGCCACTGCTGATGGCCCTGCGGACCTACGAGGAGTACGCGAACGACGCTCGTATCGTCCCGTTCATCACCCGTTTCATGAAGTTCATGCACGCCCAGGCGGCCGGTGTCTTCCGGACGAGCTGGATCTCCTACCGCATCGGTGACGCACTGGACATCGCGCTCTGGCTGCACGGCCGCACCGGTGATGACTTCCTGCTGGACCTCGCCGCCACGATGTACAACCAGGGTGCCGACTGGGCGGGGGGCACTCCCAGCCCGCACAACGTCAACATCGCCCAGGGATTCCGCGAGCCGGCACAGTACGCTCAGGTCACAGGCGACACCGCGCTCACCGATGCCACCTACCGCGGCTACGGCAACGTGCTCGGTACCTATGGACAGTTCCCCGGTGGAGGCATCGCCGGGGACGAGAACTACCGGCCGGGTTTCGGCGATCCACGACAGGGGTTCGAAACCTGCGGCGTCGTGGAATTCATGGCCAGCCACGAACTGCTGACCAGGATCACCGGCGATCCCGTATGGGCCGACCGGTGCGAGGATCTCGCGTTCAACATGCTGCCGGCCTCCCTGGACCCGCAGGGCAAGGGAGTCCACTACATCACCAGTGCGAACAGCATCGACCTCGACAACAACAGGAAGACACAAGGCCAGTTCCAGAACGGCTTCGCGATGCAGTCCTTCCAGCCCGGAGTGGACCAGTACCGCTGCTGCCCGCACAACTACGGCATGGGCTGGCCGTATTTCAACGAGGAACTCTGGCTGGCCACTCCCGATCAGGGCCTCGCGGCGGCGATGTACGCCCCGAACTCGGTGCGCGCGAAGGTGGCTGGAGGCACCACGGTGACGATCACCGAGGACACCGACTACCCCTTCGGTGAGACGGTCAGCCTCACTCTTTCCACGCCGAGCGATGTGGCCTTCCCGCTGCACCTGCGGATCCCCGGCTGGTGCAGCGGCCCCGAACTCAAGGTCAACGGCGCAGCGGTGGCGGCGGCGGACGGACCGGCGTTCGCGAAGGTGGACAGGACCTGGCGCAACGGCGATGTGGTCACGCTGCGGCTGCCGCAGCGGACGGCGCTGCGCACCTGGCCGGTCGGCCACGGCGCCGTAAGTGTCGACCACGGGCCGCTCACCTACTCGCTGAAGATCGGTGAGAAGTACGTGCGCTACGCGGGCACCGATGCGTTTCCCGAGTACGAGGTGCATGCCACCACACCGTGGAACTACGGCCTCACACCAGGCGGCCCGCTGACCTTCACCCGGGCCGACGGACCTCTGGTGGGTGATCCCTTCACCCAGGAGAACGGGCCGGTGCGGATCACCGCCCAGGCCCGGCGTATCGCCGAGTGGATCTCCGACAACGAGCATGTCGTCACGCCGCTCCAGCAGGGCCCCGCCCGCAGCAGTGCGCCGGTGGAGACGATCACGCTGATTCCCATGGGAGCCGCTCGCCTTCGGATCACGGCCTTCCCGACGGCCGCGCCCGACGGCAAGGCCTGGGTCCCCGAGCCGGTCTACCGGCGCATCCTCAACAAGAACAGCAACAAGGTGCTGGCGGTCGACGGTATGTCGACCGCCAACAGTGCCAGGGTCGTGCAGTACGACAACGTGGGCAGCGGCGACCATGCCTGGCAGCTCATCGACAAGGGCGCCGGCTGGTATCTGATCAGGAACGGTCAGAGCGGCAAGGTGCTCGGAGTGGACGGAATGTCGACCGCCGACAGTGCGATCGTCGTTCAGTACGAGGACAACGGCACGGCCGATCATCTGTGGACTCTGGTCGACAACGGTGACGGCTGGTTCCGGGTCCGCAACAAGAACAGCGGCAAGGTGCTGGGCGTGGACCGCATGTCGACGGCCAACAGCGCCCAGGTGGTGCAGTTCGCCGACAGCGGTACCGCGGACCACCTCTGGAAGCTTCTCTGATCGCACGGTCCCGGCGCATCCGGCGGGGACCCTCCATGCGAAGGGTGCGGCAGCCGGACGGCTGCCGCACCCTTCGCATGGAGGGCGAAAGAATTTCGGCCATGGAGAGCGGTGCATATGCCAGAGATATGGCCAGAATTCTATGGTGACTTTGTGGCGTCAGAGAAGATACTCGTTGACTGGGACGGTTGAATTTTGTTCGATTGGCTCTTGATCGATAAACGAAAAACATTCACTGCCTAAAGGCTGTCCCGTAATCCGTGGTGGATCAGCGCGCTGTGTCGGATGCGGTGCACCGCATGGCGGAGGAGGGTCCTCACGCTCGGCGTATGCGGGCGGTCCGGCCACGCGGCAAGGTGCCGAAGCCGGAGTCGAGCGCCTGCCGGGGATTACGGGAGAGCCCGTAGCGGCAAACTGCCCAGGGGGTGTGGCTGTGCACGACGAATTCCTGTGCCATGTCACCGCGTACGGAGTCTGCGGTGGCCGACGCGTCGGCGTTCCGCTGGGGACCTATCGCGCACCCTCGCTTCCGCTGGCCCTGTGGTGGTTGAGGGACCGCGCGACATGGATCTCGGAGCGGCTGGATCCCACTCCCGACAATGAACGTTTCCCGCCGCAGGCGCTCTTCGAGATGGGGCTGGACGCACCGGACGTGCCCGGTGCCTTCCGTGCCTGGCGGGATGACGCCGTACATCAGCAGAAGTCGGCGGAAGCGCTGGCGGCAGGTGAGCTTCTGCGATTCGCCGTCCATGACGACACCACGGAATACGAGCTCCTCGCGGAGTCGGTCGATGCATTGCGAATGCAGCGGGCGATTCCCGTACTCACACCGTCCGCTGCGGAATCGGAACCGGAGCTCAGAGGTTCGATGGTGGCATCTGCAAAGGGAATGGAGGGCAGTGTGTTCCGGCGCGCTGAATTCGAGGGACTCCCTTCGGGGGCCGCGCTGCTGGCGACGCTGCAGAGTTCCACTGTGGTGTTCAGCTCTGCGGCAGGATAGCGGCGTCGCCGCGGGTCCTGCCGCAGAAGCCGGTTCGGCCGCGGTGCGTCAGCAGGCTCCCTTGTCCTGCCAGACGCCCCACTCGCCGGTGGTGCCGGGCTCTTCGTTCTGCGTCCACCACTTGGCCTGCCAGGTGTGGCCGTTGTGCGAGACCGTGTTGCCCTGGGTGTAGACGGCCGATCCGGTCCAGGCGGCCGCGGTGCAGGAGCCGCCCGGTGTCGGAGAGGTCGAGACCGGTGGTGTGGTCGGGGGCGTCGTGGGCGGTGTGGCGCCGGCGAACGTCACCGAGTACTTCGCGAATTCCCACGCCGACTGCGGCACACTGCTGCAGGTGCCGGAGGTGGTGCCGTTGTCCGGCGGGCTGCACTGCCGGTCGCGGTTGAGCGACCAGAAGGTGAAGCGGTCCATGTGGTGGCTCGTCGCGAAGTCGAGGACGGTCTGGAAGTCGGTCTGACGGAAGTATTCTCCGGTGTCGCTGCGGCCGTTCATCCCGGAGAAGCCCTCATGGGCATAGGCGGTTTCCGCGTTCCATCCGAAGGTCGTCTGGAGGATGGAGTTGAAGTTCGTCAGAGCGCTCGTCTGGGCGGAAGCGCCGCTGAATCCGCCGTCGAATGGCATGATCGAGAAGTTGTTGGGTGTGAAGCCCTGCGTCTTGGCCTCGTTCAGCATCTGCTTGCCGAACCAGCCGGTCCCGTCGGCCGTGCCCGCGGTGGTCACCGACACGTACAGCCCCGGATTGTTCTGCTGAAGAATCTTGGCCGCACCGATCTCATGGGCGACCGCGGCAGTGTTCTCGTACTCCGGCTCCTCGAGGTCGAAGTCAATGGCCTTCAGCTGGTACTTGGTGATGACCTGCTGGTAGGCGGCCGCTGTGGCCGCCGCGTCGGAGCAGGCCTGGCCCAGCTTGGTGCCTCCGTAGCCGCCGATCGAGACGGAGACGTCTCCGCCCTTCGCGCGTATCGCGCTGATGACGGATGCCACCGCGGTGTCGGAGGAGACTGCTGAGGTTCCACCCCAAGTGGGGCTGCAACCGCCGCCGTTGGGGGCCAGGATGAAGGCGAGCTGGAAGGCCTTGAGGCCGGTGGCGTCCATGATGTCGGCGGCGTTCGGGGGGTTGTTGTCCGTCGGCATCAGATAGGGCGCCGCCGCGTACCAGCGATTGCTGAGGGCGGTGGCGCTCTCGGTCGCACCGGAGGCCTGGCCGGTGGTGAGTGCGGCCAGACCTGCGGCGGCCAGCGTGGCGCTTGCCACGCCGCAGAACAGAGCACGAAGGCGCTTCATAGGGCGGACTCCTGAGTGGGGAGGGGCCGCCAGAATCGGGTGCTGCCGAGTGCACGTCAACTACTTGGACTAGACCATTGCTCATTCTTGGGGATTGCGGCCCCATCCGCCGGGTCGGACACGGAGCGGACGCAGGTAGTCGCCCCTCTGTACGGATGCGCCTGGTGTGCTGACGCGTCAGATGAAGTGCGGCGGCGCGCTCCTGCCCGGCGCTGCCCTCCGTTGGGGCCGCGCAACCGCCGCTGCGCAGTCCGTCGTCCCGCCGGGCTCACGCTCGGCGGGACGGAGCGGGGCGGGCCCCCGGGTGGCGGCTTCCCTTCAGAGCCCCGTGCTCAGCCGCGGGGCAGCGTCGTTGACTGCACCCCCTTCAGGGTGGTCCAGTCATTGGAGGCGATGCTGGCGTGTGCGGAGGCCAGTTGGGCCAGACGCGCCCGCGCGTCGGCCTCGGGCGGGTTCTTGTCGTCGAGCGCCGGTGCGACGTTCTGGGCGTCGGTCATCACCAGCAGGTAGTGATGGCTGTCGTACCAGGAGGTGTCGACCGTGCCGTTGAGGTAGGTGGCGGCGTCACCGTCGAAGAAGACGAACCAGGGTCGGACCGTCGTGTCCGCGTACCTCGAACGCGGGTCGCCTGCTTGGGCGTTGTGGACGGCGGGGAAGATCTGGGCCTGTCCGGTCCTGCCCGCGGTGTGCAGATCGCGCAGATAGCCCGCGTACTCACGGTCGGTCCACAGTGAATCGAGGGGGTTGCTCTCCTCGACCGTGCCAGGAATGATCTCCAGGATCACCTTCCCCGCGAGCTGTGAGCGGGTCGGCCAGTTTCCTGCGGTGGCCGCCTCGTCCAGCGAGGCGTACTGGCCCCCGTCCGGCTTCGCCAGCAGATCGGCAGGACGGAAGACGGTGGAGCCGAGGTGTGCGGCGACCGCCTGGTCCAACTGGGCGGGGCCCATACCCAGGTTGGACTGGAAGCCCGCCTTCATCTCCAGTTTGAGCACGAGCGGCGCGTGCCCCGGGTGGGCCGCCAGCCACACCCGGACATCGTCCAGGCAGCTCTCGAGATCCTTGTTGGCGCCGCCCGTGTAGAGCTGGCCGGCGGAGGAGGCGTTGACGCAGTTGTTGCTGTTGCCCAGCGGATTGGAGTGGCTGACCTTCCACTCCTTGGTGATCACGTCGTCCCACACGTCGAGTTCGATCATCGAAGTGCCGGTGTCCAGAGCCTGCGCGAGATAGGAGAAGGCGGCAGGGTCATAGGTGTTGTGCAGCCCCGAGGAAGTGCCCCGGGACAGCGGGAGCGCGTCAGTGCCGGCCGCCGCGGCGCCGGTGCCGCCGGACGCGCCGAGCACCAGGCAGGCAGCGGCCGCGCCGAGCAGTGCGGTGCGCAGGGGAAGGGGGATGGTTCTGAACCGTTGACCTGACACATGTCCTCCTGTGGGGGATGGCTCTCCGTCAGGACCGTGACAGTCGCGGGTGAATCGACGGAGACATGTCAAGCAACACAAACTGGAATCCCTTTGTCACCCCCTTGAACAAGCCGAACCGCGGTTACTCCGCCGGCAGCCGTTCACCGCACCGGCTGCAGAAGGCCGCGCCGGATTCCTGAGCGAGGCGGCCGCAGTTGGGGCAGACCAGGTTCAGCAGGCATGCCGCCTCACCGCCCTCGCGCTCCCCGGGGGCCGAAGCGATCGTCAGGCCGGTTCGGCGCCGGTGCACGGTGAGATACACCAGTCCATCGGATCCCGCGGACAGTGCTCGCCGCGTGCCGTGCGGCAGCCAGGCGATCCCGCCCGGAACGAGCTGCTGCCCGGCGGCGCCGGTCTGCAGCACCCCCTGCCCCGCGAGCACACACAGCAGTACATCCAGGTCGGGTTCGACATGCCCTGCCACCTCGGAGTCAGGTGCCAGGCGAATCACGTTGCCGTCCAGTTGGCGGCCCGGTTCGGCGAGCCGCCACAGCGCCCCGCGCTGTTCGGCGGACGCGTCCCGGATGAGACCTGCCGTATCGGCGATGACTCCTGGGGCGTAGGTCGAGGACAACGCATGCTCCCGCTGTGGTCGTTCGGCTGACGCGGAAATGCTACGCCCGACGGCCGTGACGGACCTGATCGTGGCACGACGGCGGCCGGGAGCGCTGTGACCGTACGGCCGGTTCAGTGCCGCTCCGGTACCGCCGCGTGATCCTCCCGGCCGGTGCTTGTGGACCTGTGACGCGCGCTCAGCCGCCGACGCCCAGCCGCCGGTGCGCATCCGTCGGTTCGTCCAGCTGATGGGTGGTGTCCTGGTGCAGCAGGCCGATCAGACGGTCGGCCTCGGCCCGGGTCAGATGGAGGAGCAGGGCGTCCTCGGGGCGTGCGGGTCCGGGCGGGGCGACGACCAGTCGTGCGGTGCTGGCTCCGGCCGAGTCCGTGGTGAAGGAAGGAGGGAAGGCCAGGCGCCAGTTGATGAACGCATCCCTGAGCCGGCCATGGGGAGAGCCGAGGTCGCGCGCGACCCAGCCCGTCGTCACCTGAGCGAGATGATCCAGTCTCTGTGAGTGTGTCACCGCTCAATAGTGGCCTCCCGTTTCGCCGTGCGCCCGCCGGCAACGCCCGCAGGGTGAAGGGCATCGGCCGTACGGACGCGGCCGGGCGCCCTGCCCGCCCGGCCGGGCAGGTCGCGTGGGGGCGGCCGTCGGGTGGGGTCAGTTAGGCGCAGCGGTCCCGGCCGGGGCGACCCTCTCGGCCGATGGCACGGGTCCGGGCGGTGTGCCGTCGCCGAACGGACGGCCGCCCAGCTCCTCGCGGTGGTGCGGGGCCAGCCAGCCCGAGGTATCCGGGCCGAGCGGCACGATTCGCGTCGGGTTGATGCCGGAGTGCACCTGGTAGTAGTGCCGCTTGATGTGGTCGAAGTCGACCGTGTCGCCGAACCCCGGTGTCTGGTAGAGGTCCCTGCTGTACGCCCAAAGAACCGGGTCCTCGGACAGTTTCGACCGGTTGCACTTGAAGTGTCCGTGGTAGACGGCGTCGAACCGCACCAGGGTGGTGAACAGCCGGATGTCCGCTTCGGTGATGGTGTCGCCCACGAGGTAGCGGCGGTCCTTCAGCCGTTCCGACACCAGATCGAGGCGCCGGAAGACATCTCGGTAGGCGTCCTCGTACTCGCTCTGCTCCGCGGCGAAGCCCGCCCGGTACACCCCGTTGTTGACGTCGCGGTAGATCCCCTCCATGACCTCGTCGATCTCGCCGCGCAGCGCCTCCGGATACAGGTCGGGCGCTCCGGGCCGGTGAAACGCCGTCCATTCGGTGGCGAGGTCGAGGGTGATCTGCTGGAAGTCGTTGGTGACCAGCTTTCCGCTGGGCACATCGACGATCGCGGGAACGCTGACTCCACCGGGGTAGCCCGTTTCCCGGGCGTCGTACGCCTCGCCGAGGAACCTGATGCCGAGCACCGGATCCCTGCCGTCCGGGTCCAGGGTGAAGCGCCAGCTGCGATCGTCCTGGATGGGGTCGGCGACGGCGAGCGAGAGTGCGTCCTCAAGACCGAGAAGACGCCGGGAGACCAGTGCGCGGCTGGCCCACGGGCAGGCCCGGCTGGCCACCAGCCGGTAGCGGCCGGCCTCGGCCGGCCAGCCGTGCCTTCCGTCCGCGGTGATGCGGTCCGCGAAATGACTCCTGGACCGCTTGAACGGCTTCTGTCCGTACCCTTCGTTGCCGTCCTTGCCGCTGCCGGTGGCCTGGTTCATCGCCTGCGCCTTCCGTTCGCTGAAGCCCCGCGTGGTGCTGTTACGTCTTCCACGTCTCTCCAGGCTGACACCGATCCGTCCGCAGCCACACTCGGCAGCCGGGCACGACCGCAGTGCCGCGGCCGGCTCCGGCGCCGGGCGGGTCAGCGGCGGGCGAACCCCGCCCCCGGCAGAGCGGGGGCGGCCGGCGAGCGGCGGCCGGAGGCGTGGCGGGTGCGGCTCTGCAGCGCCGCACGCAGCGGCGGGCCGAGGATTCTGTGCACATCGGCCACGGACAGGCGGGCGGTCGAGGGCAGTGGGTTGAGGTATCGGGTGAAGATGAGCCCACCGATCACGGTGACGGCCGCGACGGCCCGCTCTGTCGCGTCCTGGCCGCCCAGAAATTCAGCAAGCCGGCCGAGGACCTCGTGTTCGAGGTACTCCTGGAGCACCGTCATCACGCTGTCGTCCTGGAGCGAGAGCTGCTGGAACTCGGTGTCCTCCCAGAGGTCCGTGACGGCTCGCAGGATGCGGTCGGGCAGTTCGGAGAGGTCGCCGTCCAGAGCTGTGGTCAGGGCGAACGACTGGGCGCAATGCAGCTGAAGTACCTCTCCGAACAGGCCTTTCTTGGAACCGAAGTGGTAACTGATGAGCGCTGAGTCGACACCGGCCTCGGCGGCGACCGCCCGCAGTGTGGTGGCGCGGTATCCGTGCCTGAGGAACAGCCCACGGGCAGCCTGCGCGATGTGCGTCCTGGTGTCGGGCCTGCCACGCGGACGGCCCCGGCTTTTATTCATCAGCGTTGAAGGTCTCAGGGCGGTCCGGCAGCGTCAAGGCGTCGGGCCCCCGGATCCACCGGGGCGGATACAGGGAGAGAACGCATGCGCATCGTCATCTTCGGCGCCACCGGGCCGACCGGCCGCCGGCTCACGGAGCAGGCACTGGAAGCAGGCCATCGGGTCACCGCGGTGACCCGCCGTCCGGGGATCCTCCTGCAGGCCGAGGGCCTCACGGTGGCCTGCGCGGACGTCAACGACCGCGCGGCGGTCGAATCCGCTGTCGAGGGCAGCGACGCGGTTCTCTCGGCGCTGGGCGTCCCGCCGGGCCGCAAGCCGGTCACGGTCTACTCGGTGGGCACCGGGAACATCATCGAGGCCATGCGGCGGCAGGCGGTGAAGCGGCTGGTGGTGGTCAGCTCCAGCGTCATCGACCCCCACTGGCGTCCCAGCGGGGCCCGCTTCTTCAACCATGTGCTGGATCCGTACGTGAACAGGGTGATCGCGCGAACCGCGCACGACGACATGCGCCGGATGGAAGCGCTCGTCCGGGCCAGTGGCCTGAAGTGGACGATCGCCCGTGCGTCCGGCTTGTTCGACCATCCGACGATCACGGACTACCGGGTTTCCGAGAACAGCGGCGACGGTGTCTACACCGCACGTTCCGACCTCGCGTCGGGCATGGTGCGGCAGCTCGGTTCCGACCGGTACGTCGGCAAGGCGATGGGGGTGGTCACGACGGAGGCCAAGCCCGGCATCGCCAAGTTGATCTGGCGCGAGGCGATCACGAAGAAGCAGCTGCAGTCCCAGCGATGAGCGCGATTCCGGCCGCTGCCGTACGAGCATGGCGCAGGATGAGCCCCCCATTGCCTGCTGCTGATCGGAGAAGCGGAAATGAGCCGTCGAAACGGTGTGGATGCGGTGGTGGCGGCGCTCGCGGCCGCCGGGGTGGGTGAGGCGCAGACGGCCCGTCTGCTGCCGCTGACCGGAGGCACCTACAACACGGTCGTCCGCGCCACCCTCCATGACGGTCGCGAGTGGGTGGTGAAGATACCGCCGAAGCCCTCTGCCGGACTGAGCTACGAGCGGGGCCTGCTGAAGGGCGAGGTCACCTACTGCACGGCTGCGGCCGCGGTGGGGGAGCCGGCCGTACCCGGGGTCGTGCACAGCGAACTTCGCGCGAACGCGGTGCCGGGACCCCACGTGATCATGACCGCGCTGCGGGGGAGGCCCTGGCACGAGGCCGAGGCCGGGCTGTCGGACGAGGAGAGAAGCCGCCTCAGAGCGGAGCTCGGCCGCTTGGCGGGCCGCCTGCACACCGTCACGGGCCCCGGCTACGGCTATCCCGCCGAGCCCCTCCGGCCGCTGGCGGCGTCCTGGCGGCAGGCGTTCACCGCCATGACGGACGCACTGCTCGCCGATGCGGAGCGCTACGAGGCCCGGCTGCCTCGTCCGGTGGCCGAGATCCAGCGCATCTTCTCCGCCGCCGCGGATGTACTGGACGATGTCACCCGTCCCGCGCTCGTCCACTTCGACCTCTGGCAGGGGAATCTTCTGCTCGCGGGGGAGCCGGGGGGCGCACCCTCAGCGGTGTCGTCGACGGTGAGCGCATGTTCTGGGGTGACCCGGTCGCCGACTTCGCCTCCACGGCGCTCTTCGGGAACATCGAGGAGGACGAGGACTTCGTGGCCGGCTACGCGTCGACCGCCGGTCCGGTGGACTTCGATGCGTCCCTGCGGCAGCGGCTGGCGTTCTACCGGAGCTATCTCTACCTGATCATGCTCGTGGAGGTCGTTCCCCGGGAATACGCCCCGGAACGCCAGGAATGGACCTGGAGCCATGCGGGGCGGCAGCTTGTCCTCGCCCTGGAGGAACTCGAGTCGGGCGCAGCCACGGAGCGGTGACCGGCGGCAGGGCGAAGGGGACGGCCCACGGACACGGACCGGGCAGCAGCAGCGAGCCGGAAGCCGGAAGCCGGAAGCCGGAATACATCGAGGAGGTCCGCCGTTACAGAAAACAGTTAAAGATTCAACTAATATTGAGAGGTGAGTGGCAATGCAGTTCGGGATCTTCACCGTCGGTGACGTCACGACCGACCCGACCACGGGGAAGACGCCGTCCGAGCATGAGCGGATCAAGGCGATGGTCGCCATCGCTCTGAAGGCAGAAGAGGTGGGCCTGGACGTATTCGCGACCGGTGAGCACCACAATCCGCCGTTCGTGCCCTCCTCACCGACCACGATGCTCGGCCATATCGCGGCGCGCACCGAGAACATCATCCTCTCCACCTCCACCACTCTCATCACGACGAATGACCCGGTGAAGATCGCCGAGGACTACGCCATGCTGCAGCATCTGGCCGACGGACGCGTCGACCTGATGATGGGGCGCGGCAACACAGGGCCGGTCTACCCGTGGTTCGGCCAGGACATCAGGCAGGGCATTCCGCTCGCCGTGGAGAACTACGCGCTACTGCACGAACTGTGGCGCAACGACGTGGTCGACTGGGAAGGCACGTTCCGCACACCGCTGCAGAGCTTCACCGCGACGCCCCGCCCGCTGGACGGTGTACCGCCCTTCGTCTGGCACGGCTCGATCCGCAGCCCGGAGATCGCCGAACAGGCCGCCTACTACGGCGACGGCTTCTTCGCGAACAACATCTTCTGGCCGAAGGACCACTTCAAGCGGCTGATCACTTTCTACCGTGAGCGCTTCGCCTTCTACGGGCACGGAACACCGCAGCAGGCGACGGTCGGGCTCGGCGGCCAGGTGTTCATGCGGAAGAACTCGCAGGACGCGGTACGGGAGTTCCGGCCGTACTTCGACAACGCGCCGGTGTACGGACACGGGCCGTCGCTGGAGGAGTTCACCGAGGAGACACCGCTGACCGTGGGCAGTCCGCAGGAGGTCATCGAGAAGACGCTGGCCTTCCGGGACTCCTTCGGCGACTACCAGCGACAGCTCTTCCTGATGGACCATGCGGGGCTGCCCCTGAAGACGGTGCTCGAACAGCTCGACATCCTCGGCAGCGAGGTCGTCCCGGTGCTGCGCAAGGAGTTCGCGAAGGGACGCCCCGCGGAGGTCCCGGACGGGCCGACCCACCGGGCGCTCGTCGCGGCCAGGGATGAGGAGAGGAAGCTCAAGGAGGTGACGGCATGACGACGCTGAAGCTCGTGGTCGTCTCGGCAGGACTCAGCCGGCCCTCGTCGACCAGGCTGCTGGCCGACCGGCTGGCACGGGCCACCGGGGAGCAGCTCAAGGACGTGGACACCGAGGTGCGGGTCATCGAGCTGCGTGACCTGGCGACCGCGATCGCCGACCACATGGTGACCGGGTTCCCCGGCGCCGGCCTGCGCGACGCGCTGGACGCGGTGGCAGGGGCGGACGGACTGATCGCGGTCACACCGGTCTTCACCGCCTCCTACAGCGGCCTGTTCAAATCGTTCTTCGATCTGCTCGACAACACCGCGCTCACCGGAAAACCCGTGCTCGTGGGGGCGACGGGCGGCACCGCCCGCCATTCGCTGGTGCTGGACCACGCGCTGCGTCCGCTGTTCGCCTTTCTCCGGGCGAGGGTCGTGCCGACGGCCGTCTACGCGGCATCGGAGGACTGGGGTTCGGAAGGCGATGGCCACACCGAACATCTGCCGGGCCGGATCGACCTCGCCGGCCAGGAGATGGCCGCTGAGATGACCGGCCGCCCGGCAGTCGGACGTACCAGCGACACCTACGACGACATGGTGCCGTTCGCGGAGCAACTGGCCGCCCTGCGCACCGGCTGACCCGACCCATATGGCGGCCGGCCGGAATAAGCATCGGTCCAACGGCGGTTCAGTGCCGCATGACCTCCGACAAGCAGGCGCGTTTCGGTGACATCGGTATCTGGAGCGTAGCTCTGCGCCCCACTGGCCCCGATCGTCGCAGGGAAGTTGCAGAGGCCGTGGCCGAGCTCGACGAACTCGGCTACGGCACGATCTGGATCGGCGGGAGCCCTTCCGTCGGCCAGGCGAAGGAGATCGTCGAAGCCACCCGGCGCATCACCGTCGCGACCGGCATCCTCAGCATCTGGCAGCACACGGCCGAGGACGTGGCGGAACAGGTGAGGGAGGTCGAGAAGAACAGTCCGGGCCGCTTCGTGCTGGGGCTCGGCGTCAGTCACGATGTGATGACTCCGCAGTACGCCCGCCCCTACTCGGAGATGGTGGCCTATCTCGACGCACTGGATGCTGCCCCCGAACCTGTTCCGGCGTCACGCAGGCTGCTCGCCGCGCTCGGTCCGAAGATGCTGGAACTGTCGGCCCGCCGCTCCGTCGGCGCCCATCCGTATCTGGTCACGGCCGAGCACACGGCGCAGGCACGCTCAGCACTCGGACCTGACGCGCTGCTCGCGCCGGAGCTCAAGGTGGTTCTCGACACGGACCTCGAAAGGGCGCGCACCCTCGCGCGTGGCATGCTCGGCACCTATCTGCGCCTTCCCAACTACATCGGCAACCTGGAGCGGCTGGGCTTCACCGAGGACGACTTCACCGGCGGCGGAAGCGACCGGCTGCTGGACGTACTGTTCGCGCTCGGCGACCTGGACACGGTTCGCGCCCGCGTGGCGGAATACCATGCGGCGGGCGCGGACCATGTGGCGTTGCAGGTGCTGTCGGGTGACCGGCACCGTGATCTGCCGCGGGCGCAGTGGCGTGACCTGGCATCGGCGTTCTCCCTCGGCCGGCCGTAGGGCGCCTCGCCCCCGACGTGGTCACGGCGGGCGCACGTCAGCCGATGTGCGGCACGCTGTCCGAAAGTGCGGTGACCTGCAGTACCCCGTTGTCCACCGAGCGCTCGAAGGAGACCGTCCGGTGCGTGGTCGCACCGGGCGGGGTGACTTCCAGATAGCTCGACCTGGCCGGGTGGGCGCCGGTCTGGGTCCACACCAGATCGGCCCACGCGCTGTCGCCGCTCTGCAGCTGGACCGTGTGCTTCCCGGGGTTCCGCGCGAAGTAGGTGGAGCCCCACTCGGCGTCGGTGCTCAGGGACCGGTGACCGGTTCCCTCGAGGCCGAGGCCGGGATAGCCGTACAGGACACAGGTGTCTGTGCCCGTGTTCCGGAACCGCAGGAACTGGCCTGCGTGACTCATCCCGCTCTGGCTGCCCGCCTCTCCGCCGGAGGACAGCGAGACCTCCAGATGGCCGGTGGTGCAACGGGAATTCGCGGCGGCGCTGTCGCCGGTGCCGTCCGCCGCGACTGCGGCGGACGTACCCAGAGCGGCGACAAGTGCGACAGCGCTGGCGGTGATTGCGGTCTTGGTGCGGCGCATGATCCGTCCTCTCCCGACCGCGAGTCCGATCCTCCGCGGTCTTGACCGGTTCTTCTGGGCTTCTCACCGGTCCCCGGTGAATCAATGTCACCGAATTGCAACAAGGCCGACGGCGGGGGACACCAGCCGGAACCCTTATGGCGACACGATCAGGGGCATGATGATGACCTCATGAGCGATCACGACGAGACGGCGGGCAGTCAGAGCGCCTTCGAAGAGGAAGCGCGCCAGGTGCTCGCGGCGGGCGCACGCGAGGAGAAGCTGCGCCGCAGGTATCCCATCGAGCCGAGGTCTTTCGAACGCACCCGGATGGGCCCTTACACCGCGTATGCCGCGATGGTGCTGGAAGGAAGCGGCTGGCGGCAGATGTTCCCGGCCCAGCCCAGCGAGGACGAGGCCCGCCTCGACCTGGCGGCGGTACTGCGTGACACCACCGCGCATCCGCACGTGGGCGCCGGCCGCTACGCACAGGCGGCCGACGCGGTCGAGAACGGGGCTGACCAGGTCATCCTCGGCGAGTGCGTCTACCGCATCGTCCGTGTCGAGCAGACCGTGATCATGACCGAGTACGGCCCCGAACCGCCGCAGGCCACCGACCGTCCCTTCCCGGAGGAGTTCGACGACCGGGAGTCCGAGCACTGACGGTCCCCGGCGTGAGGGGCACGGTGGCTGCCGGAGGCGCGGCGAGCGGAGATCCGGGGTGCTGGCATGATTCTGGGCATGGCTGAACGCGTAATCGCCGCATGTGACGGGGCGTCCAAGGGAAATCCGGGACCGGCAGGCTGGGCCTGGGTCATCGCCGACGGTACGGAGACACCCGTCCGCTGGGCGGCCGGCCCGCTCGGCACGGCGACCAACAACGTCGCCGAACTCACCGCCCTGGAAAGGCTGCTGGCCGATGTCGAGCCGGATGTACCGATGGAGATCCGGATGGACTCCCAGTACGCGATGAAGGCCGTCACCACCTGGCTGCCCGGCTGGAAGCGCAAGGGCTGGAAGACGAGTGCGGGCAAGCCGGTCGCCAACCAGGAACTCGTGATGCGGATCGACGCGCTTCTCACCGGCCGTTCCGTCGAGTTCCGGTATGTGCCCGCGCACCAGGTCAACGGCGACCCGCTCAACGACTTCGCCGACCGGGCGGCCAGCCGGGCGGCCGTCGCGCAGGAGGCCGCGGGCAGCGAGCACGGCTCTCCGCAGCCGCCGCCCTCGCCCGATACGGTGCGCTCCGGCGGCGCGGTACGCCGCACGTCCGGTGCGGCGGGGAAAGCCGGGGGCTCGCCGTCGCGGCAGCGTGCTTCGGCTCGGACGCTGAGTGCCAAGTTCCCGGGACGCTGCCGCTGTGGGCGCTCCTATGCGGCGGGCGAGAAGATCGCCAAGAACGCCGAGGGCTGGGGGCACCCGGAGTGCCGCACGGCCGAGAGCGACGCCGGATAGCGCATCCCGGCAGCCGACCGGAGAGGAGCGAAGGGGCCGGCAAGCGGCATGCCCGGCGTGGTCCTCGGTCGCGGACCTGTGGGCACCCGATGGGACCGACCGGTCGGTCCCCGGGTACGCCTGTCTGTTTCTAGCCGAAAGGGCGCTCTTGAAGAAGTAACCATTGGAGCGTCACCGCAGGTCAGCAAGCAGTTGACGATGAGACCAACGACCATTTGTCCATATGCTGGACAGTGGAACATGCTGCTTCCCGGCATCCTGAGCTGCCCGAACGACCATTCGGTCGCATGGAAACGATCGTCTGCGTCCGGAAATCGATCGGGCATGTGCAATCACTCTCCGCGCAAGCAAGACTCCTGTCCGCAATCACGGCCGAACCAGGGTCCTGAACCAAGGCCCGGAGAACAGGAGAGTCGAAATGCCTCACAGCCTGAAGATGATCGGCGCGGCGGCCCTGGCCGCGGCGGCATGTGTGACCGCCGCCGCCGGCACCGTGCACGCCGAGCCGACGAGCATGTACGCCCCCTCCGCGCTGGTGCTGACCATCGGCCCCGGGGGCCAGGCGGCGGGCACCGTCGTTCGCGCTGTCACCCTGAGCTGTGCACCTCAGGCACAGGGCACCCATCCAGCCGCCAAGGCTGCCTGCGATGAGCTCAGAGCCGTGCAGGGCGATCCGGCCCTGCTGGTCACCGCACCCACCGGCGGAGTCTGTACCCAGGTGTGGGCACCGGTGACGGTGTCCGCCGATGGCGTCTGGCAGGGGCACCGGATCAGCTGGCAGGCCACGTACGGCAACACCTGCCGGCTGAACGCCGCCCTCTCCGAAAGTGTGGTCTTCAACTTCTGACCCGCTGCTAGCGGTTTGGCGGGCATGTCCGGCGCCGGACATGCCCGCTTCGGCGTGTCTCTAGGACGCCCGCCGTCCGAACCCATCGTCAGGGGTACCGAAGCGTGCTCACTCACTGATACGGCGGAGCGTCAGTTGCCGTTTCGGCGTCTCCTGTTGGGGATTCCCGTGGGCTGGCGGCCTGCGGTGTGCCGGCGGGTCAGGGAAGGCGGCTCCGGCAAGGCGCTCCCCGGCAGGGTGGGTGTCCGGAGGGGGCTCAGGAGCTGGTCGTCGCGGCTGCCGAGTACGAGTAGACCGTGGTCGAGACCACGCACGCACCCGGCTGGACGACCTCCGCGCGCAGCGTGCCGGACCCGGGATCGTAGTCGACGCCTTCGGCTTCGAAGGTGCCGGAGCAGATGCTGCGCCGGGGGAGCTGCAGCAGTGTGGTGACCCGGCCGGTGACCGTCGTGCCGTCCATGGCATGGGGGAGGTCGACCTGCAGCAGATCCTTCTCGGAGTCGTCCGACACACACACCAGGCGCGTGGCGGAGACGAAGTCGCAGGCCTGAATGTCGCTGACCGTACGGTCCAGAGTGATCTGGCCGCTCTGGGCCAGAGTGCCACCGGTGCGCGGGGTGGCCGGATTGAGGAGCGGAGTCGGGAAGACCTGCAGACGGTTCTGTTGGCCCCATTCTCCGGAGACCATCCACTGGGCGTCGGGGGAGACGGCGGCGAACGAGTTGTTGAGTTCCTCGCCCGGATCGAGCGTATGCACGTATTCGTAGCGCCGGCCGTCCTGCGTGGTGACGGCGTACATCTTGGACGTCGCGCCGTCGCCCCCCTGGTAGGCGTCGAAGGTGGCGCCCTGCGCGATATCGGGATCGCCGATGTGATTCCAGCCCTTGATGCGCAGGGCGAGAGGGATCGAGGCGAGGCCGCGGTAGAGCAGGGACCCGTTCGTGCGGCTCGCCAGCCCCTCCCCGCCGGTGAGTGACCCGGTCGAGGAAGAGGCGGACTCTGTCCAACTGCCCGGAGAGGCGGACGCGGGCGGGACGACCGCGGCGGAGAGGGCGATGGCACCGGCCAGAACAGCAGCGCAGCGGAGCGGCTTGAGAGTCACTGATCCTCCGTCAGATCGGCATCAGGCCAGATCGTAGAACGGATACCGGTGGACCACTACCCTGCACGGGGTCACGTTCTGGGTCTGCCCGGCGCAGCCGTGTCCGTGTGCCGTGCCGCGGAACCGCCCCGCCGCCGTTTCCCCGCCGGTGGACGCGGCTGCCGGAGGTGAGGAACCGGAGAATTCACTCGTCCTCCTCATCCTTCTTGGTGGTGTGGGCGATGCATTCGACATCGATCTGGTCGGCGAGTTTGGCCAGTTCGATGGTCAGAGCGGCCACCGTCTCCTCGTCGGCGTTCGAGGATTCCTCGCGCACCGCCTGGAGCCATCCGGCGCCCAGCGTCCTGAGCATATGGCTCACGTCCGCGGCGGCGACATGCAGTACGCCGTGCTCATCAGGGACCAGGGCAAGCATCACGTCACGGTTCAAAGCTCTCCGCCTCCAGGTGTCTTCGCCAGGCGACTCTAATGACATCGTGTGCTCCGACAGGGGACATGAGAGGAAGACAGGCGGTGGATCTTTTCCGTTGACCCCTCTCCCCGCATAATCTGTTCTTATGCCCTTCAATCCCGTCGAGTCCGGCTCCGTGCGGCCGTCCGCCGTGTGGAACGAGGCGGTTCGCGAGTTCGTCAGGACCCGGCGCGGAGCGCCGCTCACTGCCCATGAGCGGGTCGAGTACCAGCGGCTGTGCGCGGGTTACACCCGGGCCGTACGCGACGAAGCCAGTGCCGGGCCGCCCCCGTGCGCAACCCCCGGAGGCGGGCTCTGAGAGCGCTGCGCCGAGCTGCCGGCCGGGCCTATGGGACGCGGGCCACGGCGGCGTAGATGCCGCTTCCCTCCGGCTCGGGGGGCGTGGTGTCCCGGTACCATTCGGGCGCTGTGACCAGTCCGGGCTCGGTGAGATCGAGGCCGTCGAAGAAGCGCCCGACCTCGGTACGGTTACGGAATCCCAGCGTGATGCCGCCCTTCGCGTATTCGTCGGTGACCATCTGTGCCAGCTCCGCGTAGAGGTCGGAGGCGGCGTGGGACATCACCAGGCAACTTCCGGAGGGCAGCGCGTCCACCAGGGTGCGGACGATGCCGTACGGGTCCTGGTCGTCAGGGACGAAGTGCATCAGCGCGATGAGCGAGAGGGCGATGGGGCGGTCGAAGTCCAGGAACTTCCGGGCGTGGTCGAGGATCGCTCCGGGGTCACGCACATCCGCCTGGATGTAGTCGGTGGCGCCCTCGGGGCGGCTGACCAGCAGCGCCTCGGCGTGTCGCAGGACGATGGGATCGTTGTCGGTGTACACGATTCGGGCGGTGGGCGCGATGTCCTGCACGATCTGGTGCAGATTGGGCCGGGTCGGGATGCCCGTGCCGATGTCGAGGAACTGGTCCACACCCGTACCCGCCAGCCAGGCTGCCGCGCGCCGCATGAACTGACGGTTCTGGCGTGCGGCGTCCTTTGCCTCGGGCGGCAGCTTCTCCCCGACCTCCTGATCGACCGGGTAGTTGTCCTTGCCGCCCAGCAGCCAGTCGTAGACCCGTGCGGGATGAGGCCTGCTGGTGTCTATCCGGGGTTGGGATGTACCTGCCGTCACGAGGAACTCCGTTGGTGCATGCGGGTGGACAAGAGGAGCCGGGTGCTCTCCGGGGCGCCGGCAAGCGCCCCTGCCTGCGCAGTCTGCCACAGCAACTCAGCTGCGATCGAGCTGCGTTGGTGTCGGAATCGGTGCTCTCAGCGTCCTGGGCGATCCCATCACACCGTTCGTGCGCGGCGGTTCGCGGGAGCCGCAGGAGCGGATACATCTAAGGTTGCGTATATAAGCATCCTTACTTACAGTGGGGTGATGACCACAGCAACCAGCACCCGGACCGTTTCGATCGATCCGGGCTTCTCGATCACCGTCGACGAAGCGGGGGTCGGGCGCCCCGTTCTGATCCTGCACGGCGGAGGCGGACCGGCCACGGTCGCCGCTCTGTCGGCGTACCTCTCCAGGTCCTCGCATACGATCACGCCGACCCACCCCGGCTGGAACGGCACCGCGGTATCCGACCGGGCCGGCAGCATCGCGGACCTGGCGACGCTCTACCTGCTCTACCTCCGGGATCGGGGGCTGCGCGATGTGCTCGTCGTCGGCTCCTCCATCGGTGGCTGGATCGGCGTCGAGATGGCTCTCGGTGACCACGCTGGTCTCATCACCGGGCTGGTACTGATCGACGCCGTCGGTGTTGATGTGGAGGGCGAGCCCATCCGGGACGTCTTCGCCCTCGACGCACGCGGGGTGGTCACGTACTCCTTCCATGAACCGGAGCGGTTCTTCGTCGACCCGGCCATCGTCCCGGCGGACCGGATGGCCCTTCAGCGGGCCAACGTGGCATCGCTTCGCGCTGTGGCAGGCGATCCCTACATGCACGACCCGGACCTGCTGCGGCGCCTGCCACGGATCGAGCTGCCGGTGCTACTGGTCTGGGGGGAGAGTGACCGCATCGTCACTCCCGCTTACGGGAGGGCGTACGCGGACGCCTTCCGCGACGCACGCTTCGAAATCGTCGCGGAGGCAGGCCACTTGCCGCATCTGGAACAGCCGGACGCGGTGTTCGCGCTGATAGGCACCTACGCCGGGAGGTGACGTCTGTGGCGTCGCCTGCTACTCCGCTTCGCCGCCGACGCGCAGCAGCAGGTCCATCAGCGTCGTGCGCTCTGCTTCGGACAGCGGGGCGAACGACGTCGCCAGGACGTCGTCCGCGATGAGATGTCCTGCCGCGAGGACTTCAGCACCGTGTGCGGTGAGGTGGTGCTCGATGCGGCGCCCGACTCCGGGGCGCCGCTCCACGAGCCCTTGAGCGGAAAGGCGACTGGCCAGGGTCCCGAACGCCTGGTCGCTCTGGAAGGTCGCCATCGCCAGGTCGTGGGCCGATGCGCCGGGTGTACGACCGACCGCACGCAGCGCATCCCACTGGGCGAGTGTGGTCCCCACGGTGGAGAGCCGCGTATCGAGCGCACGGTGGTGACGGTACTGAGCCTGCTTGACGGCTCTCCCCAGTGTCTGCAGGTCGGTGCTCATTTCCTGACCGTAACAGCCTTTCTAAGCTTGTGTATATCAAGGTGCTGAGACGCTACCGGCCCCCAGGCCACCCCGCTCGCGCGCGCCGGATCAGCCGAGACCGACGAGCTCCGTCCAGGCCCTGGCGATGACTTCGTCTCCCACGGGCGTGGGATGCACGCCGTCGGGAGTCAGTTGTTCCGCTCCGCCGACGGCCCGTACGGCCTGGCTGAGCAGTCCGTCGGCGGCCAGCAGGGACGCGTCGAATTCCGCCGCGAGACGGCGAACTGCCATGATCCGCGGATCGAGATCCTCGCGCCATTCCCACTGCTCGGGTGAGACGGGCAGGAGGAAGGGTTCGATGAGGATGATGTCCGCCCCGAGTTCGTCCCTCACGCGGGAAAGGATGTGGCGGTAGTCCTTCTCGTACGCCTCGACCGGGGTCGGGTCTCCCGCGTCATAGCGCCGCCAGGTGTCGTTGATCCCCACCATGATGGACACCAGGTCCGGCTTCAGTGCGATCGTGTCCTCCTGCCATCGTGCACGCAGATCGGTGACACGGTTGCCGCTGACTCCTCTGTTGAGGATCGTCAGCCCGCTGCCCGGGTGAGCGGCTTCGAGTGCGTCCGCGCACCGCCGCACGTAACCGTTGCCGAGACCTTCGTGGTCGGACACGCGATCGGAGTCGGTGATGCTGTCGCCCTGGAAGAGAATGGTTGCCTGAGCGGCGAGCTGGATCGTCATCGGGACTCCTCGGACCGGTGAGCAGGACAGGTGGGCGAACGGTATTGGCCCGTTACCTGTCTGCAGCCCTTCCCCGGGAAGTGTCCGCCGAACGCGGCTCGCCCTGACGGGCCCGCGCGGAGAGCAGGTCGAGTACGCCGTCGACGGCCCGGCCGAACGGCTCGGCCGAACCTGCCGCCCGGGCCAGGACATAGCCGCCCTGGAGCACTGCGACAACGGTGGCCGCGGTGGCGGCCGGATCGAGTGCCGTGTCGAATTCGCCGTGTTCGCGGCCCTCGGTCAGCACGTCGGCGATCCGGGCGGTCAGCCAGGTGAAAGTGTCGTCCACCGGCCTGCGCAGCTGGGCGTCGGCCATCACGTCCGGGTCCTGTGTGAGCCGGCCGACCGGGCAGCCCTTCAGGACATCGCGCTCACGGCGCAGGTAGGCGGTGATCCGTTCCACCGCGGTGCCGGGGGATGAGAACTGCGCATCGGCTTTGGTGCGCATGTCATCCGCAGTGCGGTTGATCGCGGCGAGCGCGAGATCGGGTTTGCCGCCGAAGTGGTGGTACATGCTGCCCTGCCCGGCGCCGGCCCGCTGCTGGATGGCCTTGGGGCTGGTGCCGATGTAGCCGCGTTCCCACAGCAGCTCACGGGTGCTTTCGATGAGGCGTTCCGGCGTACTCATCTCCACACTGTACCTACTGGTCGGTACAGCATGTGGGCAGGTGGCGCGCGATCTGCGGGCCCGCGCGGCCGGCCGTCTGCGCGGGACGCCCGTAAGCGGCCGTTTCTGTCACAGATCGGTCATGTGTGATGCACAGAGAGTGAAGTAGGTCGCTTTCTGTTGACCAACAGGCATGAACCGGGGGCAAACGGGGATGCGCAAGTCGCTGGTGTGAACCAGTGGCAGGAGAGTTCAGTGAGGAAAGGCAGTACCAAGTGTCGGCAAGCGAGACCATTCACGTAGACGGGGTGTGGCGAGCCGCCGCATCCGGCGCCACACGGGAGGTCCTCGATCCCGCCGATGCACAGGTCCTGCAGACGGTGGCCGAGGGCGGCGCCGATGACGCCGACGCCGCGGTCCGTGCCGCGCACCGGGCCTTCGCGGGCGGGCAGGGCGAATGGCCGCGCACCGCCGTGTCCGAACGAGCCGCGCTGCTGCGCCGGGTGGCCGGACTCCTGCAGCGGGACAGGGAGACGATCGCGCTCATCGAGAGCCGCGACACCGGCAAGACCCTGGAGGAGGGCCGGGTCGACGTCGATGATGTCACCCATGCCTTCGGCTACTTCGCCGATCTCGTGGTCAACGAGAGCGGCGGACGGGTCGTGGACGCCGGATCGCCCGATGTGCACAGTGTCGTCGTGCGTGAGCCGGTCGGTGTCTGCGCGCTGATCACCCCCTGGAACTATCCGCTGCTGCAAGCCAGCTGGAAGATCGCACCAGCGCTCGCCGCGGGGAACACCCTGGTCATCAAGCCGAGTGAGGTGACCCCGCTGTCCACGGTCCACCTGGTGAAGCTGCTCGTGGAGGCCGGTCTGCCGGCCGGCGTCGCCAATATCGTCACCGGGGCCGGCGTACCGGTGGGGGCCCGCCTCGCCGAGCACCCGCAGGTCGATCTGTTCTCCTTCACCGGTGGGCTGGCAAGCGGAACCAAGGCCGCGCAGTCCGCGGTCGCAGGGGCCAAGAAGATCGCTCTGGAGCTGGGCGGCAAGAACCCCAACGTGGTCTTCGCTGACGCCTGTGCCACCGATGCGGGCTTCGACACCGCGGTGGACCAGGCTCTGAACGCCGCCTTCATCCACAGCGGCCAGGTCTGCTCGGCAGGGTCACGACTGATCATCGAGGAGTCGGTCCGCGACCGCTTCGTCACCGAACTCGCCCGCCGCGCGGAGCAGATCAAGCTCGGCCGCGGCACCGCCGATGGCGTCGAGTGCGGCCCGCTCGTCTCCCAGCAGCAGCTCGACAAGGTCGAGGCCTATGTGGCCTCTGCGGTGGCCGAGGGCGCGAAGCTCCGCTGCGGCGGAAGCCGCCCCGAACCGTCAAAACAGCGGCCGGCCACCGGCTATTTCTACGCGCCCACCGTCCTGGACGCCTGCCATCGCGGCATGAGGGTCGTCCGCGAGGAGACGTTCGGCCCGATTCTGACCGTTGAGTCGTTCCATGACGAGGAGGAGGCGGTGACCCTGGCGAACGACACCGAATACGGTCTGGCCGGCGCCGTATGGTCGGGCGACACCGCCCGGGCCCGTCGTGTGGCCGGACGGTTGCGGCACGGCACCATCTGGATCAACGACTTCCACCCCTACCTTCCGCAGGCGGAGTGGGGCGGCTTCGGAAAGTCCGGCATCGGCCGGGAACTCGGCCCCACCGGCCTGGACGAATACCGCGAGTCGAAGCACATCTACGAAAACCTGAAGCCTGAACCGGTCCGCTGGTTCGCGGGCTGACCACCCGTCTGTTCGCAGCACCACACGCACGCGTAAGCACTTTGCAGAAGGAGCAACGCCCCATGCCACCGGAGATCTCCAGGATCACCGCCGACTACATCGTCGTGGGCGGCGGAACCGCGGGCTCGGTGATCGCCTCCCGTCTCACCGAGGACCCGGACGTCCACGTCGTGGTCGTCGAGGGCGGCCCCACTGACATCGACCGCGACGACGTCCTCACCCTCCGCCGCTGGCTCGGTCTCCTCGGCGGAGATCTGGACTACGCCTACCCCACCACCGAGCAGCCCCGCGGCAATTCGCACATCCTGCACAGCCGCGCCCGGGTGCTCGGCGGCTGTTCGTCGCACAACACCCTGATCTCGTTCAAACCGCTGCCGGGCGACTGGGACGAGTGGGCCGAGCACGGTGCCGCGGGCTGGGACGCGAAGTCCATGGACCCGTATTTCTCCAAGCTCCGCAACAACATCGTCGCGGTGGACGAGAAGGACCGGAACGCCATCGCCCGGGACTTCGTCGACGCCGCACAGAGCGCCCTGCAGGTCCCCAGGATCGATGGGTTCAACAAGAAGCCCTTCCACGAGGGGGCCGGCTTCTTCGATCTCGCCTACCACCCGGAGAACAACAAACGCTCGTCCGCCTCGGTGGCCTATCTGCATCCGCACATCGAGGCCGGCGACCGCCCCAACCTCAGGATCCTGCTGGAGACATGGGCGTACCGGCTGGAGCTGACCGGCTCGCGGGTCACCGGTGTCCGTGTCCGCACCAAGGACGGGGAGGAGGTCCTCCTGGAGGCCGGCCGTGAAGTGCTGCTCTGCGCGGGTGCGGTGGACACGCCGCGGCTGCTGATGCTCTCGGGTATCGGCCCCGGTCAGGACCTGGAAGCCCTGGGCATCCCCGTCGTGCACGATCTGCCGGGTGTCGGAGAGAACCTGCTCGACCACCCCGAGTCGGTCATCGTGTGGGAGACCGACGGGCCCATCCCGGAGAACTCCGCGATGGACTCGGACGCCGGGCTCTTCGTCCGGCGCGACGACGAGTCCCGCGGGCCGGATCTGATGTTCCACTTCTACCAGATCCCCTTCACCGACAACCCGGAACGTCTCGGCTACGAAAAGCCCGAGCACGGTGTGTCGATGACGCCCAACATCCCCAAGCCGCGCAGCCGCGGCCGTCTCTACCTCACCAGCGCTGATCCCGACGTCAAACCAGCCCTGGACTTCCGGTACTTCACGGACGAGGACGACTACGACGCGGGAACACTGGTCGACGGAATCCGGCTGGCCCGCGAGATCGCGAAGACCGAACCGCTGGCCCACTGGCTGAAACGCGAGGTCTGCCCCGGTCCCGACGTCACATCCGACGAGGACATCAGTGAGTACGCCCGCAAGGTCGCACACACCGTGTACCACCCGGCCGGCACCTGCCGGATCGGCGCCGTCGACGACACCACGGCCGTGGTCGATCCCGAGCTGAGGATCCGAGGTCTCTCAGGTGTCCGTATCGCCGACGCATCCGTCTTCCCGACGATGCCGGCGGTGAATCCCATGATCGGAGTCCTGATGGTGGGAGAGAAATGCGCGGACCTCTTGGCCGCGACCCCCGAGCCGGGAGGCGATGCATGATGGCGACCGCTGACGCTGGACCTGCGGAAGACCGCAAGAAGGACAGCAACACCGCCGAGAACGAAGCGGTGCCCGCGAAGGGCGTCGCACTCACCCACCAGGAGACCGGGGCCGGTGCACGCATGGACGCCGAGCCGGGTTCCGTATCCGCCACCGACGCCCCGGGGCACGGTACCGGCCCCGTGGTGAAGGGCGACGGGGACGTGGTCTTCTCCGTCCATCACCTGTGGAAGGTCTTCGGCCCCAGGGCGGACCGTGTTCCCGGCGACAGCTCTCTGGCGAGTCTGTCCGGAGCGGAACTGCGGGAGCGCACCGGCTGCACCGCGGCTGTCCGGGACGTCTCCTTCGACGTCCGGCAGGGTGAGGTCTTCGTGGTGATGGGACTCTCCGGTTCGGGCAAGTCCACCCTCGTCCGCTGTCTCACCCGGCTCATCGAGCCGACGAGTGGCGAACTGGAGATGGACGGTGAGGACGTCCGGTCGATGGACAAGTCCACACTGCGCGAACTCCGCCGCCACCGTGCCTCCATGGTCTTCCAGCACTTCGGCCTGCTGCCGCACCGTTCGGTCCTGGACAACGTCGGTTACGGCCTGGAGATCCAGGGTGTCGGCAAGGACGAACGCCGTGCCAAGGCCGCCGACTTCATAGAGAAGGTCGGACTCACGGGCCTGGAGAACCGGCGCCCCAGCCAGCTCTCCGGCGGCCAGCAGCAGCGCGTGGGCCTGGCCCGCGCGCTCGCCGTCGACCCGGAAGTCCTGCTGTTCGACGAACCGTTCAGCGCACTCGACCCCCTGATCCGGCGCGATATGCAGGAAGAGGTCGTCCGGCTGCACAAGGAAGAAGGCCGCACGATGGTCTTCATCACCCATGACCTGTCCGAGGCCCTGACACTCGGCGACCGCATAGCCCTGATGCGGGACGGCAGGATCGTGCAGCTCGGCACCCCCGAGGAGATCGTCGGCTCCCCGGCAGACGACTACGTCCGCGACTTCGTCCGCGGTGTTCCCCGCGAGCAGGTCCTCACCGTCCGCCGCGCGATGCGCCCCGCAGAGGGCAACGAGGCGGAAGAGGGCCAGACCCTCAGCCCGGCCACCCTGATATCCGACGCCATCGAGGTCGTGGTGCGCTCCGGCGCCGCCGCGCGTGTCGTCGAGGACGGACGCTGCCTGGGCATCGTGGACCACGCCTGCCTGCTCGCGGTCGTGGCCCGTCTCGACGAGAGGGGGGTGGCGGCCTGATGTCCCGGCACCTTTCTTCCCCCGGCGTTTCCCGGTCCCGGTTCGCGGCGGCACATCTCCCCACCGCCCCGGCGAAGCGGGGGCAGGCATGACCACGGCCACTGCCACACCTGTCGCAGCCGACCCCACCCCGCCCGCTGCTCCGGACGAACCCTCCGGCCTGAGCTCCGCGCTCCACCACCACGGTGTGCGCAAGATCCTCGCGCTGGTCGTCATCGCGGCGGTACTCGTCCCGATCGCGAATGCCAACTGGGGCAGCGGACTGTGGCCCGGTGCGCTGACCGTCGACCTGTCCAAACCTCTGGGCGACGTCAGCGACTGGATCATCGACAACCGCGACACCCACCCGGTCTTCATCTACTTTCTCGGCTACCTCAGCAACGCGGTGATCATCGCCGTCCGCGGCGTGTATCTGCTGCTGCTGGCGCTGGGCTGGGCGGGCGTGACGGCCGCCGTGTCCCTCGTGGCCTGGCGCGTCGCCGGGCTGCGCATCGGCCTCACCGCTCTGGTCTCGCTCGTGGTCTGCGGACTGCTCGACATGTGGGTACCGACCATGCAGACGCTTGCGCTGATGGTGGTGGCGGTCCTCGTCTCCGTCGCCGTCGGCGCCGTCCTCGGTCTCGCGGGAGGCCTCTCGGACCGGCTCTTCCGCATGCTGCGACCGGTGCTCGACACCATGCAGGTGCTGCCGGCCTTCGCCTATCTGCTCCCGGTCGTCCTGGTCTTCGGTATCGGAGTGCCTGCCGCCCTGCTGGCCACCGTCATCTATGCGGCGCCACCCATGGCCAGGCTCACCGCTCTCGGGCTGCGCGGCGCCGACTCCGGCGTCCTGGAGGCCGTCACATCGCTCGGGTCCACTGCCCGGCAGCGACTGGTCACCGCGCGACTCCCGCTGGCCCGCAAGGAACTGCTGCTCGGTGTCAATCAGACGATCATGATGGCCCTCTCGATGGTCGTCATCGCGTCCCTCATCGGCGCGGCCGGACTCGGTGACCGGGTCTACCAGGCCCTGGCCTCCGTCGATGTGGGCTCCGCGCTCGCGGCCGCCATTCCCATCGTGCTGCTGGCCATCGTCATGGACCGCACCACCGCGGCCGCCGGCGTCCGCCTGGGCGGCGAGCCGTCCGGCCCCGAGGCCCTGCGCGGCCGACGCGGCTGGGCGCTGGTGGTCGTACTGACCGCCGTTGTCGCCGTGGTGGTCCGGCTGGCCGGATCCACGCTCTGGCCGAGCGGTGTGACCGTGGACATCACCCGGCCAGTCAACGACTTCAAGGAGTGGATGGTCGACCACCTCTACTCCGGAGTGCCGGTCGTCGGAGGGACCGCCGACTGGGCCGCACACTTCACCTCCTGGATCCTGGACCCGCTCAGGGACGGACTGACCGGCCTGCCCTGGTGGGGGGCGCTGCTGATCGTCGCCGCACTCGCCTGGCTGATAGGCACCTGGCAGACCGCGCTGACCGCGGTTCTCGCCATGTGCCTCATCGGAGTGCTGGGTATGTGGAAGCCCTCCATGGACACCCTTTCCCAGGTGCTGGCGGCGCTGTTCGTCACCCTCGTCATCGGGTTCGCCGTCGGCATCCTGGCGGCGGGAAGCCGCAGAGCCGAAGCCGTACTGCGCCCGATCCTGGACGTTATGCAGACCATGCCGCAGTTCGTCTATCTCATCCCGGTGGTCGCGCTCTTCGCGGTCGGGCGCGCCCCGGCTGCCGCGGCGGCCGTGGTGTACGCACTGCCGGCAGTCATCCGCATCACCACGCAGGGGCTCCGGCAGGTCGAGCCCGCCGCTGTGGAGTCCGCCCGCTCGCTGGGCGCCACCCGCTGGCAGCTGCTCCGCCAGGTCCAGCTGCCGCTGGCCCGCCCGGCACTTCTGCTCGCGGTCAACCAGGGGGTCGTGCTGGTGCTCGCAGTCGTCATCATCGGCGGCCTCGTCGGCGGTGGCGCCCTCGGGTACGACGTCGTCACCGGTCTCGCGACCGGCGACCTGGCCATCGGCCTCGTCGCGGGCGTCGCCATCGTCTGTCTCGGCCTGATGCTCGACCGGGTCACCCAGCCGACCCGGCGCCGCGCACCGAAGGGGGCCTGAACCATGGCTCGTATCACCACACGCAAGCGCCGGACAACCGGCATCGTCATGTCATTGGCGGCCGGCTCACTGCTGGTCCCGCTCAGCGGCTGCGGTGCGGCCGACATGACGAAGCAGTCCTCACCCTTCGCCGCCGCCAAGGGGGCCAAGTCGGTGACGCTCTCGGTGCAGAGCTGGGTCGGCGCTCAGTCCAATGTCGCCGTCGCCAAATACCTCCTCGAGCACAAGATGGGCTACCGCGTCGACACCGTCCAGGTGGACGAGATTCCTGCCTGGGACGCGCTCAGCCAGGGGCGGGTCGACGCCATCCTCGAGGACTGGGGCCACCCGGACCAGGAGAAGCGGTACGTCGAGGACAAGAAGACGATCACGGCGGGCGGGGACCTCGGGGTCACCGGCCACATCGGCTGGTTCGTTCCGACGTACTGGGCGCGCAAGCACCCCGGCGTCACGGACTGGAAGAACCTCAACAAGTACGCCGGCCGGCTGCGTACGGCGGAGAGCGGTGACAAGGGCCAGTTGATGGACGGCTCGCCTTCCTACGTCACCAACGACAAGGCCCTGGTGAAGAACCTCAAGCTGAACTACGAGGTCGTCTTCGCCGGTTCCGAGGCGGCGCAGATCACCCAGATCCAGCAGTTCGCCAAGGAGAAGAAGCCCTTCCTCACGTACTGGTACGAGCCTCAGTGGCTGTTCAACGAGGTACCGATGACGGAGGTCAAACTCCCGGACTACACGGACAAGTGCGGGAACGAGGGCGCCAAGGACCCGGCGTCGGTCGACTGTGCCTATCCGAAGACCCCTCTGCAGAAGTACCTCAACACCGAGTTCGCGAAGACCGGCGGCGACGCCGCGAAGCTCCTGAAGAACTTCAAGTGGACGAAGGACGACCAGAACAAGGTCTCCGAGATGATCGCATCCGAAGGGCTCTCGGCTGACGAGGCGGCCAAGCGCTGGGTGGAGAAGAACCCGCACATCTGGGAGAAGTGGATCCCTGCCAAGAAGTGACGTAGGGGCCGGACCGGCGGCACCCGGCAGGCCGCACACGGCGAATGAACTGTTTCAATGGGGAGAACCGCTGGACCAGTAGAGAGCACAGGACCACATGGCCGGAATCAAGGATGTGGCGCGGGAGGCCGGCGTCTCGGTGGGCACGGTCTCCAATGTGATCAACCGCCCCGAGACGGTGTCCGAAGGGACCAGGGAGCGGGTGCAGTCGGCGATCAAACGGCTGGGCTACGTACGGAGTGAGTCGGCCCGCCAGCTGCGTGCCGGGCACAGCCGCATCATGGCGCTGCTCGTTCTCGACATGGGCAATCCTTTCTTCGTCGATGTGGTCCGCGGCGCCGAGTCGTCGGCCCGGAGCGCGGGGCTCGGTGTGATGGTCTGCAACAGTGGCCAGAGCCCTGCCGAAGAGGCGACGTATCTCTCGCTGTTCATGGAACACCGGGTGCGGGGTGTACTGCTGACCCCGGCCGACACCACAGGGGCCAATCTCGACTCACTGCGCCGGCAGCACATCCCCTTCGTCCTGGTGGACCGGGCGGGTGTGGAGCCGGGGGAGTGTTCGGTGTCGGTCGACGACACCATGGGCGGTGCCCTCGCCGGCCGGCACCTCGTCGGGGCCGGACACCGGTCCATCGCCTACATCGCCGGCCCCTCCCAGCTGCAGCAGGTCCGGGACCGGCGCGCGGGCATGCTCATGGCGCTGGCCGAGGCGGGACTGCCCGCCGAGGCGCTGCTGGAGATTCCCGCCGAGCGGCTGGATGTCGCGGCCGGGCGCGACGCGGCTTCCCGGCTGCTCGGTCTCGTACCCCGGCCCACCGCGGTGTTCTGCGCCAACGACCTGCTCGCGCTGGGTGTTCTCCAAGTGGTGTACGCGGCAGGACTCGCGGTGCCGCAGGATCTGGCGATCGTCGGTTACGACGACATCGAGTTCGCGGCAGCGGCGGCGGTGCCGCTCACCTCGGTGCGCCAGCCGGCGGTCGCGATGGGGCGCCTGGCCGCGGATCTGCTGCTCGAGGAGGTCGGACCCGATACGCAGGACCACCGGCATCAGCACGTGGTGCTCCAGCCGGAGCTTGTGGTCCGGGAGTCGAGTGGCTCCCGCCGCTGACACGATCCAGCGCTGACGTCCGCGGACGCCCGGCCAGGAGCGGCGGGACGTACCGGCCGGCCGTGTCGGGAACGATGGCGGGTCAGCCGGGACAGGAGCGGGTGGTGACGGTGAACATCGCTCCGTCGGGGTCGCGCAGGACGGCCTCGCTCTTGTCCGGCGCGTAACGCTCATCCAGCGCGGCGCCACCGTGTGCGCGGGCGGCACGCACCGTCGCAGCCACATCGGCGACGGGGAAGTGGACGTGCCAAGCGGGGCGGACGCGCGGATCGGGCGCTGAGCCGATGGCGCCGGAGCTCAGGCGTGCGAGGACACTCGAGTTGCTGTACAGCACGACCTCGTCCCCTTCGTAGTCCGGTACGCAGGACCCCGGCCGGCCGTTCGCCCAGTCGAGGACCTCCCCGTAGAAGATGGCGGCTTCGAGCGCGTCACGGGTGCGCAGGTGCAGCCAGGCGGGTGTTCTCCGGCGCCAGTCCGGCCAGTCGACAGGCAGCTTTCCCTCCCAGATCCCGAAAGTCGCACCGTCGCGGTCCGCGGCGATCGCGCCGCGTCCCACGGGGAAGGAGAGCGGGCCGATCGCGACGGTGCCACTGCGCTCACGGATCCGCGCAACCGCGTGATCCGCGTCGTCGACCGCGAAGTAGGAGGTCCAGGCCACGGCGACCTGCAGGGACGGCGCCAGTGCCCCGATGCCGGCGACGGGCGCTCCGTCGACGACAGCCAGCGTGAAGTCGCCTCCCATCGGGGTCGGGCGGAACTGCCAGCCCAGTACGGCCCCGTAGAAATCCTGTGCGCTCCTCAGATCGCGTGCCATCAGACTCACCCAGCAAGGGGCGCCGAGGACGTCGCTGCTCGATGTTTCACCTTTGACGGTGCCCAGTGTCATGTCCAGTCCAACGGGTTTCTGTCTCGCTCGAATGAGGCTCGGGGGACCGGGAGGGCCCCGCTCTGCCCAGGAGAAAGCCGGGCGCGGAGCGGACACCCTCCGTCTGTCTGCTGCGCCGCATCCACCATATTCCAGACAAAGGTCATCGTCAGGTGGACGGGAGGCGTCTGCTTCGGTGTGCTGCCTCCTCCGTGAGCACCTGCCCCCGGCGCCCCCCCGGCACGCCACCCGCTCTGCCGGGGCGTGCGGTCCGCCCGGACCGTCATGCGCGTAACCGTTGACTCCGTACATGCCAAGTGCCACCGTTCTGTACGCGGGCGGCCGCCCCATCGCGTGTACACCGTGAACCGGCCGCTTTCGTCCGGTGCGCCGCTCCGGACGCCATGGCTCCCGTTCGTGCCGGTTTTTCCCGCCAGGTAATGGGAGCGCTCCCAACAAAGGATGTTCGGATGCCCCCCACTCCTACTCCCGCCCCCACTTCGCTGAGGCGCCTCACCGCCCGGTCCCGCGCGGCCCGGGCGGTGTTAGGCGCCGTCGCCGCTGGGGCTGCCGTCTTCACGGCTGCCGCACCCGCAGCGGTGGCTGCCCCCGCGGCCACCGAACTGTGCGGTACCTACGATTCGACGTCCGTCGACGGCGGCCGGTACATCGTCCAGAACAACGCCTGGGGCGCGTCGACCCCGCAGTGCATCTCGGTCGACGGCACCTCCTTCGAGGTCACCAGGGCCGAGCACAACAACCCCACCAACGGGGCTCCGGCCGGCTATCCGTCCATCTACGCCGGCTGCCACTACGGGAACTGCACCACGGGAAGCGGTCTGCCGCTGAGGGTGGATGCGATGAACAAGGTGACCAGCAACTGGTCGACCACCTCTCCGGCGGCCGGGGTGTACGACGTGGCGTACGACATCTGGTTCGACCCGACTCCTTCCGCCGCAGGGCAGAATGCCGGCGAGTTGATGATCTGGCAGAAGTACCGGGGACCGGTCCAGCCGATCGGTTCCCGGGTCGCCACGACGACCATCGGGGGAGTCTCCTACGATGTGTGGACCGGGAACATCGGCTGGAATGTGATCAGTTACGTCCGCACCACTCCGGCCGACTCGGTAACAGGTCTGGACGTCCGTGCCTTCGCGGACGACGCGGCGAACCGGGGATCGATCCAGCGCAGCTGGTTTCTCAACAGCGTGCAGGCCGGCTTCGAGCCCTGGCAGGGCGGGGTGGGGCTGCGCACCGGCTCGTTCTCGGTCGAGGTGAGCTGACGCTCGCTTCCGAGCCGCCTCTCGCACGTGGTGGGCCCGCCTCCGCTCCGGTCCGGCTCACTGTGCCGAACCTGGGCGGAGCGTGACCGCGTGCGCGGACGGAAAGGGTGAGTCTTCGGGCCGGGCCGGGCTAGGCCGAGCCGGTGCGTCCGCCGCCCGGTGAGGACAGGGCGTCCTCGATCTCTCCCTCGCGTATCGCCTCGATCACAGCCTGATGCAGCGACCGGCTCTCCTCCCGGGAGGGACAGGGCACCGGGCTGCCCACCAGGGTGAACCAGTCAAGAGCGCCGCTGTACTGGACCGCGATCTCCGCCAGTCCGTCGATCCAGGTCGTGTGCACCGTCAAGTCCCCGCTGAGTGCACCGACTTCCACGGTTCTGATGCCGCCTGCTCCCGTGAGGACTCCAGTCGTTGTCCACGACGCCCAGCTCGTCATTGGAACCTCCCACACGGTCGAGCATCCCGCGCGCAGGTCACGGGTCGGCCCACCTCCACCTCTTCTCCAGTGTGCCACCCGTGCCCCGCGTGCGCCTCCGGGATTCGGACGGACATGCGAATGCCCGGAACCAAGGGGGTAGCGGGCGTCGACCCGGCACGGCCGGAGAGCCGGCCGTGCCGGACGCCACGGTCCATCGACGGCGGCCGGCAGCGACCAGAGGTGACAGAGCCGGAGGGCCAGAGGCGACAGTGTCAGAGGAACCGGCGGATCGGCACAACGGCGGCTTCCCTGACACGCTGGGTGAGCGAGCGGCGCTTCCACCGGTGTGCGCTGATGAGTTCGCTGTTCGTGAGATCCTCGTCGAAGTGCCTGTCCAGCGTTGCGGTGAACGCCGGATCCAGCACGGCGAGCATGATCTCTTCATCGTGGGCGAGGGACCGGCGGTTGAAGTTGGTCGAACCGATCAGCGCGGCGGTCCGGTCGACGGTGATGACCTTGGCGTGCAGCATCGTCGGCTGATACTGGTAGATCTTCACCCCGCACGCGGTGAGGTCCTCATAGAAGCGCTGTCCGGCCAGTTGACAGACCCGTTTGTCGGTGTGCGGTCCCGGCAGGACGATCTCGATCCGCACTCCACGACGGGCGGCGGCGCACAGCAGCTCGATGAAGTAGGCATCGGGTGCGAAGTAGGCAGTGGCGAGCCGGATGCGCTCCTCGGCCGACTCGATCATGACGCGGAGCAGGGTCTGCATGTCCTGCCAGCCGAAACTGGCCGACCCGCGGACCACCTGCACCACAGCCTCGCCGTGCGGCTGGTGGCCGGTGAACCTGTCATGCTCATCGAAGAGTTCCTGATGGCACTCGGCCCAGTTCTGCGCGAACGCGGCGGCGATGCCGTCCACGGCAGGGCCGCGCACCTGGACGTGGGTGTCGCGCCACTCGTTCTCGTTACGGGCGTCGCCACACCATTCCTGGGCGATACCGACCCCGCCGGTGAACGCGGTGTCCTCGTCGATGACGAGAACCTTCCGGTGGCAGCGGTGGTTCTGCTTGAGCGGTGACAGATACAGCGGCCTGCGGAACCACGCGACCTGGACACCGGCCTCCTCCATCGTCCGCAGCTGGTCCTTCTCGATGAGCCGGCTGCCGAAACCGTCCAGCAGCAGCCTCACCCGCACCCCGCTGCCGGCCCGCTCGGCCAGCGCTTGGGCGAACTCGCGCGCGATATCGCCCGTCCAGTAGACGAAGGTCATCATGTCCACGGTGTGCCGGGCGGACCGGATTCCGTCCAGCATGGCGGCGAAGATCTCGTCACCGTTGCGCAGCGGGATCAGCTGGTTCCCCTCGGTCGCTGCGATCCCGATCAGCCGCTCCAGGCGCCGGCGTATTCGCTGAGCGCGTTCGTCGAGGGGCGTGACCCGTCTCGCGGCGGGATCCGGATCCAGTCCGGGGGCTTCCTGGGTGCTTGTCATGGCCTTGCTTTCGCTGGAAAAAGTAGGAGGGGCGGAGCAGGGTGGTGGAGCGGGGCACAGCCCATGCCCGGCGGTCTCACACCGGCCTGCTCCCGGGGTGCGCGTCAATGACGTCGGCGATGGTGTGGCCACCTTCCCACCAGTCGGTCCCGCCGCCGGCGGCGCAGCTCTTTCCCGCGGTCTCCACGGCGGCCGCGGCCGCCGTGCGGATCCGGTGCCAGAGCAGTGTGTCGTCAGGATGCCCACTCTCCGCGCGGGCGATGAGCACCGCCCGCTGCACCTCCCCGGCGCCGCGGACCCGGGGCGCGTCGCACAGCGCGGCGTAGGGGGTGCGGCGCAACGTCGCGGACAGGCCCTTCTCGCCCGCTGCCGCCAGCGGCACCCGGGCCGCGTCCTGAGGGGAGTCCACGCGCAGCAGGACCGTCTGGGCATGGATCGCCGCAGCCAGCATCACCACCACCAGCGGACGGTCGGTACCGGTGAGGGTGACACCGTCCTCCTCGCTGAAGAGTCCGTCCTGCTTGCGCCGGCCTGCCAGGATCCGCACCAGGAGCCCGGCCCACTCCACGCACTGCTCCCAGACCGTCTCCGGAGTCCGCTCCGGCTCTGCCGCGTCGTCGAGTGTCATGGACGGAACCGTATCGCCCCTCAAGGGTGACCCGGTCCGGATCCCGTGGGGCACGCGGCCTCCGCCCGCGTCAGCCATCGAGGGGGCAGACCCGTGTCAGGCCTCGAGGCGGTAGACACCGTAGGAGAAGCCGCCGGCCCGGACGGTGACTCCGTCGAAACGGGTTCCCGAGACCTCCAGCGCCTCGAACCTGCCGGACAACGATGCGGGCACCGCACACTGCGCGCCGTCGCGCCGGGGGTTGACGACGATGAGGATGCGTCCCCCGCGCAGATACACAAAGGGGTATCCGCTGTGCAGGATGTCCACCGACCCCGCTGGGCGGAGTTCCGGATTCGCCTTGCGCAACGCGATCAGCCGCCGGACCAGGTTGAGCAGTGAGCCTTCGTCGGCGAGCTGCGCGGAGACCGTCGGTCGGTCCGGGTCGGGGTCGAGCGGCAGATAGAAGCGGTTGGCCGATGCCGTGGAGAAACCGGCGCCGGCTGTCGTGTCCCACTGCATCGGCGTGCGAGAGCCCGCCCTGTTGTAGTGCGGGCCCAGCACACTGCCCTCGGTGTCCGGCAGACCGCTGACGTAGCGCATGCCGATCTCGTCCCCGTAGTAGATGGCGGGGAGGGTGGGCCAGGTGAGCTGGAAGGCGAAGGCCGCGGGAAGCTGCTCCGGCGTACGGGGTCCGCAGTTGAGCCGCGAGAAGTCGTGGTTGGAGGTGGGCAGGGCGATGAACCCTGTGCTGCCGACGGCGGTGGCGGCTTCCTGCCAGGCCTCGGCGAACGGGCCGGGGGAGCCGGCTCCGCCGGCGTCGAAGAAGCAGTCGACCGGGTCCCAGTGGTCGCTGTCCGTGCCCTGGCGGTTGTTCCACAGGGAGCGCAATGGGCGGCCATCGGTGGGGCCGCCGAACTGCAGGAAGAAGTCGGCATGGAAGCCTGCGGGCACCGAGACCGCGGGGTCGCCCCACTCCGAGAGGAGAACGGCACCGGGGTGCGCCGCCCCGAGCCAGTGGCGGATCTCCGTCCAGATCCCGGCGGTCTCCTGGTGTCCCGGGTCGTCCTTGACCAGGGAGGCGGCCATGTCGACGCGGAAGCCGGAGAGGCCGAGACCGAGCCAGTGATCCATGATGTCCCGGAGCGCCGCCCGGTTGGCGCGCGGCCCTTCGGAGTCGACTCCCTGGCGCCAGGGTTCGGAGGGATCCATTCGGGCGTAGCCGAAGTTGAGCGCGGGCTGGGATTCGAAGAAGTTGGGCAGATAGGCGCCGGGGCGGGACCCGGGGGAGGCCACGAACCCCTCGGGGCAGCCATCGGACGTCCAGATGTAGCGGTGGTCGCCGGGGTCGTCGGCCGCGGCGGTGAACCAGGGATGCGCGTCGGAGGTGTGCCCGGCGACAAGGTCGAGCAGCACCCTGATGCCCCGCCGTCCGGCTTCCTCCACAAGCCGCACGAGGTCGCCTTCGGTGCCGTAGCGGGGAGCGACCGTGAGGTAGTCCGATACGTCGTATCCGGCATCGCGGAACGGTGAGGCGAAACAGGGATTGATCCAGACGGTGTTCACACCGAGCCGTTCGAGATGATCGAGACGACCGGTGATGCCGTTGAAATCACCGATGCCGTCGCCGTCGGAGTCGGCGAACGACTGGGGGTAGATCTGATAGAAGACGGCGTCGGCAAGCCAGTCGGGGGCGGGAAGAAACGAAGTCATGGACGCGACGGCCTTTCCCTCGGTGGCGGATCAGTACCGGAGGCGGGGCGCGACGGTGCCCGGGAACCGCCCGCCTTCCCTTCACTTGCCTGTATCCCCCGGTTGCCGGGCGCCACGCGTCGGCGGATACGCGGTGTCCGCCGTCGTAGCAGGACCCAGCGCACGGCCGGCGGCCGGCGGGGAACATCATGGGGGTTCGGGTGAGCTTGTGGGAGTTGCGCCCGACCGGGGGGTGAGTCGGGGAATCGATGCCGGGGATGTCAGGATGGAACCATGACGATCAAGGCGTACTTCGACATCACCATCAACGACGAGCCCGCCGGGCGGATCACCTTCAACCTGTTCGACGAGAGCGTTCCCAAGACGGCGGAGAACTTCCGGGCGCTGGCCACGGGCGAGAAGGGCTTCGGCTACGCCGGCTCCGGTTTCCACCGGGTCATCCCGGAGTTCATGCTGCAGGGCGGCGACTTCACCAGGGGCGACGGCACCGGCGGCAAGAGCATCTACGGCGAGAAGTTCGCCGATGAGAACTTCACCCTCAAGCACGACAGGCCGGGCCTGCTCTCGATGGCGAACGCCGGTCCGAACAGCAACGGCTCGCAGTTCTTCATCACCACCGTGGTGACGCCGTGGCTCGACGGCAAGCACGTGGTGTTCGGCGAGGTCGCCGACAGCGCCAGCATGGACCTGGTCAAGAAGATCGAGGGCTACGGCTCGCCCCAGGGCCGCACCAAGGCCAAGGTCGTCATCTCCGACTCCGGCGTCCTCTGAGGCACCGCGGGATTCGCATGCGCTGAACCGCGTGCCGGATTCAGGTTGCCCGGTGGGCGGGCCGCTGCGCCCACCGGGCCCCTCCGGGTCCACCCCTCCCGGGGCTCGCGTCCCTTGCTTCCCGGCACGTGCGGTCGTGCGCGGCCCGCTGGGCACCGGCAGCGAGGACGGGTTCCGGGCCGAGCGAGGAGGCGCGTCACGTGCCGCAGAACCAACCACCGCAGGCTCCCGCCGTCCCCGCGGTGCTCGTCGAGGAGAGCAGGCTCCGTAAGGACCTCGGATTCTGGGGTCTGACCGCGATCGGTTTCTCCAACATCCTGGGCTCCGGCTGGCTGTTCGCCGCGATGTACGCCGCCCAGACCGCGGGCCCCGCGGCGCTGCTGTCCTGGATCGGGGCCGGCGTGCTCTGCGCCCTCGTCGCTCTGGTCATGGTGGAGCTCGGGGCCACCCGCCCGGAGGGCGGCGGCACGGTGCGCTGGCCGCTGTACGCCAGCGGGCGGCTGGTCGGCACGGTCATCGGCTGGTCCGTCCTGCTGTCGGTCGGCGGCACGGCGGCGGAGATCAGCGCGATCATGCAGTACGCGGCGCACTATCTGCCCGGCCTGTACGAGAACGGCAGACTCACCGCTTCCGGTCTCGGAGTGGCGTCGGCGCTGAGCGTGCTGCTGACAGCGCTCAACTGGTTCGCCGTACGGGTGTTCGCCCGCATGAACAACCTGGTATCGCTGTTCAAGGTGGTCATTCCGGTGATCACGGTGGTCGCGCTGTTCCTTTCGGGCACGCACTCCGGACGTCTCACCGACCACGGCGGCTTCGCGCCCTACGGCTACGCGGCCTGTCTGACCGCGCTCGCCGGCGGTGGCATCGTCTACTCCGTCAATGGATTCCAGGCGCCGCTCGACTTCTCGGGCGAGGCCCGCAGACCGCGCCGCAACGTACCGGCCGCGGTGCTCACCGGAATCGGTCTGGCGGTGCTCGTCTACATCGGGCTGCAGCTGGCCTTCCTGTTCACGGTCCCCGATTCCCTGCTCGGCCACGGGTGGCAGGGCGTCAACTTCGACTCACCCTTCGGGCAGCTGGCCCTGGTGCTCAACCTGCACTGGCTGGCGACCCTGCTCTACGCCGACGCGGTGCTCTCACCGGGCGGATCGGCCTACGTCGGGGTGGCGATCGACGCCCGGCACACCTACGCACTCGCCAAGAACGGTCTGCTGCCGCGGTTCTTCATGCGCATCGACGTCCGCTCCGGAACGGCACGCCGGGCCCTGGTACTCAACCTGGCGGTCATCGTCGTCTTCATGCTGCCGTTCGGTGGCTGGCAGGACATCGTCAGCGTCATGGGGGACATGTATCTGCTCATCTACGCGGCTTCGGCGGTCGCGGCCGCTGCGTTCCGGGCCCACGACCGGGAACGGGGAATGCCCAGGGCGGACGGTCAGGTACCCGGCGTGCGCTGGATCGCCCCGGTCAGTTTCGTGGTGGCCAGCGAGTTCGTCTACTGGTCGGGCTGGCACGACCTGCGGCTGGCCCTGCCGCTCGTCCTGGCCGGTGTGCCGCTGTTCCTGCTGCTTCGGCGGGGCGAGACGCAGGAGCCGTCGAAGCGCGTCGAACTGCGGCGCGGAGCCTGGCTGATCGTCCATCTGGTCGCACTGACCGTGCTGTCGTGGCTCGGCACCTTCGGCGGATCCGGTCGGCTGCCGGCGCCCTACGACTCGCTGGTCGTGGGTGTTGTCGCACTGGCGGTGTTCGGCTGGGCGATCCGCTCGGGTGCCGACCACCTCAGGTTGGATCCGGCCGAAGTGTCCCCGGCCGCGGTGTGACCCGCCGGGCCGGACAGTCCGGGTCCTGACCTGCTTCGATCCCGGAGTGGTGGGTCGTGCGATGCTGGGTCGTAGCAGAGACCGGACCGTGGCAGGAGTCAGGAGAGTACGGCGGCGTGGCAGTGAGATGGCAGCGAGGCACCGTTGTCCGGCACCGATTCGCGGCATCCGATCCCGGACTCCTGCGACTCATGGCGGGGCTTCGCACGGTCGGTGCGATCGCCCTGACCCTGGTGGTTCTCGCACTGCTCCACACGCCTGTCACCCACATGGTCGCCGGGGCCATGGCAGCCATGGTCTCCACGTTCGCCATCAGGGAGAAGCACGTACGCGGCCAGGCGCTCACCCTCGCGCTGGGCCTGCCCGTCGCGCTGGTGGCGATGTCCCTGGGGGCACTGCTGCACACCCGGGTGATCGCCGGTGATGCGTTCTTCATCCTGCTGATCTTCTGTGCCGTCTACTTCCGACGGTTCGGCGACCGCGGTACCGCGCTCGGACTGATGGGTTTCCAGGTCTACTTCATCTCCCTGTTCGTGCGGGCCACCGTCCCCACACTGCCCGAGCTGTATCTGACCCTGACGATCGCCTTCGCGAGCAGCGCGATCGTACGGTTCGCTGTCGTTCCGGAGACACCCGAGCGCACCCTGGGCAGGATGCGTGAGGCCTTCCGCGCGCGGCTGGCCCAACTGGTGGCCACCCAGACCGAACTGCTCGACGCCACCCCCGATCAGCTGGACAAGGTTCTCGACGACCTGCGCAGGCACACCGCCAGGCTGCACGAGGCCGCGCTGATGATCCAGGGCCGGCTCGAGGAGGGCACCCGTGACGCTGCCGCGGCGGCACTGGTGCAACGCCGGGTCGCCGAGGCCGAGATCGCCGCGGAACGGCTCGGCGTTCTGCTGCTCAACGCCCGCAGCGCCGAGCGGGCCGACACCCTCACGCTCCATCTCCCGAACGCCCCCGTACCGGAACCGGCGAGCCCCGCTGAGGGGGCACGCCGCGAGGACGACGCGACCATGGCCCTGCGCCGGGACCTGAACGCGCTCCACCTGCTGGTCACCCGGCTGTCCGCGGACAGCCGGGGCACCGCGCTGGCCCATGTGCGCAACAGGCTGCTCGGTTACCGGGACGAGGAGAACCTGCCGCGCGCCTCACACGCTGTCCAGGACGTCTTCCGTGGGCTCGGTGAAGCCGCGCGTTCCGTGCTGGGGCTGCGGCTGGCCCTGGACGGGCCCCAGGACGAGTCCGACGACGCACCGGAGACCACCCGTTCCCGCGAGGAGTTCGAGGCCGAGGACATCGCGCTGGCCGGTGTGCAGGAGGAGACCGAAGAGGAAGACACCGGGCTGCAACGCTCCACCACCCGCGCCGCCTTCCAGGTGTCGGTGGGCTCGACGCTGGCCATCGTCGGCGGCGAGTTCCTGTCCAGCCAGCGCTGGTACTGGGCGGTGCTGACCTGCTGGGTGGTGTTCCTCAACACGGCGTCGACCGGCGAGATCCTGGTCAAGGGTTATCGCCGGCTGCTGGGGACCGTTCTCGGCGTGATCGCTGGTGTCGGCCTTGCCGGTGTGGTCGGCAACCACACGTGGACCGCGTTCCTTCTGGTCCTGGTCTTCATCTTCGGGATGTTCTTCACCGCACCCCTGTCGTACGCGTTGATGTCCTTCTTCGTCACCGCGATGCTCGGGCTGCTCTACACCCTGCTCAACACCTACAGCTTCGCCGTGCTCGTGCTGCGGATCGAGGAAACGGCGCTGGGCGCCGCCTGCGGTGTGATCGCCGCCGTACTGGTGCTGCCGGTGCACACCGACCGGCGTACCGACGAGTTGCTGCGCACTGTCCTCGCCCGGCTGCGGGACGTCTCATCGGCTGCGGTGTCCCAGCTCAGTGGGGGCCCGGCGGTGGACCTGCTGGACATGGCGCGCGATCTGGACACCGCGCTGGACGACCTACGCCGCTCCGTCCAGCCGTTGACCCATCCCATCACCCCGCTGCGGGTGCGGCGGCAGACCGCGCGCTATCTGGTCGCACTGCTGGAGACCTGCGCCTACCACGCCCGCTCGCTCGCGGCGACTGCCGAACTGGTGCCGTACAGCAAGAGCGTCGCGGCCGATCCGCGTCTTGAACGGGCCGGCCGGCGCATCGCGCACAACATCGACGTTCTCGTCGCGCGGGTACTGGACGAGGACGCGGAAGGCGAGGTCGAGTCGGGCGCCAGCATCGCTTCGATGCTGGAGGACTCCGGCTCGGGCGTCCCGCGCTCCGGCACCGTCACCTTCCGTGTGCTGCGTCATCTGCAGCGCCTCGACGAGGGTGTGGCGGGCCTCGCCCGCCCGCTCGGCGTGCCGGTGGCCGGCCGGGAGGACCGCAAGGCCGCCTGACGGGGGCCGGCACGCCGGGGTGTGCCCGGGTCGGTGGCCGCAGGCGGGCCAGCACCGATGCCGCCGAACCCTTTCGGGTCCTGACCAGCGTCTTCGCTTCCCGTCAGGCAGTCAGCGCGCCGCTTCCCGGCGCCGCCCCCGGTGCACGGCGCGCGGGTTTCAGCTGTACGGGTGAGGATGGAAGCGCGGTACCAAGGGCCGGTGCTGCCGGCGGCCGCGCCGAGCGGGTGAACGGTGGTGCGGTGGTGGCGGACGGCGGGCGCTGTCATACCAGTACATCGGAGGACCCACATGCTGACGACGGACTACGTACCCGGCACGCCGAACTGGGTCGACCTCGGAGCCCCCGACATCGACGCAGCCGTCTCCTTCTACACCGGGGTGTTCGACTGGACCTTCCAGTCGGCAGGCCCCGAAGCCGGCGGCTACGGCTTCCTCCAGCTGAACGGCAGGACCGTCGGTGCGGTCGGACCTCTGACGGCGGGCGCGAGTTCGGCCTGGACGGTGTACTTCCACACCGCGGATGCCGACGCCACCACACGGGCCGTTCAGCAGGCGGGCGGCGAGGTCCGTGTTCCGCCGGCGGATGTGTTCACCGCCGGCCGGATGGCCGGCTACACCGACCCGGCGGGCGCCGAGTTCGCCGTGTGGCAGCCCGGCGACACCAAGGGCCTCGACACGGTCATGGAGCCCGACGCCATGTGCTGGACGGAACTGCACACCAGGGACGCCGCGGCCGCGAAGAACTTCTACCGCTCGGTCTTCTCCTGGGACTACCAGGACATGCCGATGGGCGACGGCATGGTCTACACGGTCGTGTCGTCCCCCGGCGGCGGCAGGGGCGACGACACCGGCCAGGGCGGAGTCATGCAGCTTCCGAAGGAGAATCAGGATGCGGGTGCGACATCGGAGTGGCACCCGTACTTCGGTGTGAGCGACTGCGATGCCACCTTCGCCGCGGCCACCGAACGGGGAGCCACGGTGCTGATGCCGCCGAGCAATGCGCCGGGGGTCGGACGCCTGGCGATGCTGCGTGACCCGGCCGGCGCCCAGTTCGCCCTGATCAAGGGTGACCCCACGACGACCTGACCGACCGGCAGACTGGGCCGGCATGGCCGCGACGACGCACGCGACCGCGGACGTCTGTCCGGTGCTGCCCGGTACCGTCACCCAACGGAGACTGCAAGGAACTTTCGCGCCGCTCTTCCGCGGGAGCAGACTGAGCCCATGGATGAATATGCCAGCGCCCCGGTGACCACCGGCTCCCTGCTCCGGTCGAGTGAGCTGCTCGGATTCCCTGCCGATGCCCGGGTGCTCATCATCAACAGCGATGACTTCGGGATGTACCACGCGATCAACGCGGCGGTTGTCGAATCGATCGAGCAGGGGATCGCCGGTTCATGCAGCCTGATGGTTCCGTGTCCCTGGGCACGGCATGCCATGCAGTTGCTCCGCGACCGCCCGGAGATTCCGTTCGGAATCCATCTCACGCTGATCTGCGACAGCCGCGCGTACCGGTGGCGGCCGCTGTCGGCACGGGAGAAGGTCCGTTCGCTGCTCGACGCGAAGGGTGAACTGTTCACGCCCGACGAGAGCAGCGTGCTTCTGGCCCGGGCCCGCATCGAGGAGGTCGAGGCGGAGTTCCGGGCACAGATCGAGGCGGTGGCCGGCGCAGGTCTCGCACCGACCCATCTGGACTGGCACTGTCTCGCCGACGGCGGCCGGGACGACATCTTCGATCTGACCGTGTCGCTGGCCGCGGAGTACGGCCTGGCTGTACGGGTCTGGCTGGAACCGGGCCGCCGCAAGATGCGAGGGCGGAATCTGCCGGTCACCGACCACGGGTTCCTGGACAGCTTCGCGCTGGACGTGGAGGGAAAGCAGGAACGTTACGCCCAGTTGCTGCGAGATCTGCCGCCCGGACTCAGCGAGTGGGCGCTACATCCGTCGCTGGGCAACAAGGAGTCGCAGGAGATGGATCCCGGCGGCTGGCGGGTACGCCGGACTGACCACGAATTCCTCATGTCGTCCCAGGCGCGCGAAATCCTCAGGTCGGAGGGCATCGTGGTGACCGACTACCGCGCCATTCAGCAGCGTTGGTCCGGCAGCTGACGGCCGCGGACCGGATCCGGTGCGCCGGTCCCTGCCTGCGCGGCGCCGCCGCGCGGCGGTACGTCAGTGAACGATTCCGTACCGCCGTACCGCCGTGCGGCACGGCGCCCGTTCGTCAGCCCAGGCCGATGGCGAACACATGCAGCTCCGGGTTCTTCGGCAGAGTCACGCTCCTGATGTGCTTTCCCGCGGCAACCTCGAAGGGGCTGGTGGCGAAGACATCCACGGCCGGCCCCGTGCCACCGGGCTGGTTTCGCTGGGAGGTCCGGGCCACGATCGTGTTGCCGAAGACCGGATCCGTACCGCCGCCCGGCTTCGTCCAGTCGCCGAAGGAGAGGTCCGCTTTCCCGGTGGTGCCGTCGGTGTAGGTCACGGTCGCGCTGTCCCGGTGATCCCCGTTGGTGGCCGCGCCGACGAACAGCAGCCGTCCGGCATGGCCGGCCGCCTCCGTCAGATCGACCGTCCGGCCATCCGTGATCAGATTGTCGGGGCGTCCCTGCGGAGCCGCGGGCCATACGAACGACGTGCCGGATGCCTGTATCCGGGCTCCTCCCTTCAGCCCGCCCGCGGCGAGAGCCTGGCGCGAGTAGGTGTTCCCCGCACCGTCGAAGTCGCCCTGTCCATGGTCGGCGTCATCGGAGACCCCGGTGTTGTCGTACGAGGCGGTGAGGCCGGCCTTCGGACCGACGAGCACGATGGCTGAGAGCCGTACGGTGCCGGCCTTTCCCGTTCCCCTGACGGTCAGTGGGATCTCGTAGTAGCCCTCGGAGGTCCCCGGCCGTGCTGTGACCGTGAGGGCGGTGCTCCCGGAACCCGTCGTCCCGTCGAGCGTCACCTGCTTCTCGGCACCCCCGGAGACATCCAGACCCTTCGGCGGGTCCGCGGTGACCGTCAGGGACCGGTCGTGCCCTGCGAGGCGCTGGGCGTCGACGGTGACATCCACTCCGGCACCGCCGGGCTCGGCGACGACCTGGTTGGGGGTCGCGTTCGCCAGGAAGGAGCGCTCACCCGTGCGGTACGACGGCGGCGCCGCCTTCGCCGATGTCGCCCATTCGGTGTCCGGGCTGTCCCCCAGGGTGAAGTCCAGACGCCCGCCCTGCTTCACCAAGGACTGCGGCAGATAGGTGCGTTCCCAGTCGTGGCCGTCGAGGCTGAGCGCATGGACGTAGGGGGTGCTCGCCGACGCCTGCGGCGCCCGGATGTCCAGATCCCGCCCGTGGCCGGGGAGGTCGAGCACCGCCCGCTCGAACATGGGGCTGTGCACGGCGAGGTCAGGCTCGCCAGGTGTCGAGGGGTAGACACCGAGGGCGGCCCAGACGTACCAGGAGGATTGCGCCCCCAGATCGTCGTTGCCCGGTTCGCCGTCCGGGGTGGGGCTGAAGAGAGTAGTGGCCGTTTCCCTTACTTCCTTCTGCGCCTTCCACGGCGTGCCGAGGTAGTCGTACACCCACGGCACACCGAAGTCGATCTCGTTCCCCGCCCACATGTAGGGCTCGTTGGGGCCCGCGTTGAGCTTGGAGAAGAAGGTGTCGAGCCGGTCGCCCGCGGCCTTGCGGCCGCCCATCGCGGCGATCAGCCCGGCGGTGTTCTGCGGGACGAGCCAGTTGTACTGGGCCGCGTTGCCCTCGTCGAAGCCGTCCTGTCCGAACTTGCCCTCCGGAGGCGGCTGGAATCCCGGCCCGTCGGGGAAGCGGCCGTCCTCGCCACGCGGCTGGAGGTAGTCGGTCGCGGGGTTGAGGATGTTCTGCCAGTTCTGGCTGCGCCGGGTGAACGTACGGGCGGTTTCGGTGTCTCCGGCGGCACGCGCGAGCTGCGCGATACCGAAGTCGTCGATCGCCCATTCCAGGGTGACGGAGCCGCCGACGCGCTGGTGATCGCCGCGTGAGGCATCGTTGTTGGGCGCGTAGCCGCGCTCGACGTACTGCGCGACGTCCGGGCGCTCCTGATAGGCGCCGGGGTTGTCGTCCACTGTTGTGGCGCCCTTGACCAGATACTTCAGCGCGGTCCTGAGGTCGAAGTCGCGGGCGCCGAAGGCATAGAGGTTGGCAATGAGGGCAACGGAGTTGTCGCCGGTCATCTGGCCCGTGTAGTCATTGGCGAACGGCCATCTCGGCCACCACCCGCCCTGCACCGCGTCGTTGACCAGGGACTGCGCCATATCGCTCGCCTGCCGGGGCCACAGCATGGCCTGGAGCGGCGCGAGAGAACGGTAGGTGTCCCAGTCCGAGAAGTTGGCGTACTGGGTTCGTCCCCCGGGCAGCTGACGGACCTTGTCGTCGAAGCCGATGTACCGTCCGTCGCTGTCATTGAAGGTGTTGGGGTGCATCAGCCCGTGATAGAGCGAGGTGTAGAACGTCTTCAGCAGGCCGGTGTCCCGGCCGGCCACCCGCACCTTGCGCAGCTCCTTCGTCCACTGGTCCCGGGTCTGCTGATGCAGTTGGCCGAGGCTCCAGCCAGGCACCTCGGCGGCCATGTTGGCCTGGGCACCGGCCACGGACACATAGGACATGGCGATCTTGGCGCGCACGGTGCGGGTCGTGGCGGTGTCGAAGGTCAGATACGCACCCGCCTTCGGTGCGTCCACCGTGTCGCTGTCCTTGGAGACGGATGTGCCGTCCCAGGTGCCGTGTGCGGTGAACGGCTGGTCGAAGGTGATCGCGTAGTGGACGGTGTACTCGTTGCCCTTGCCGCAGAAGTTCCCCGTGGTGGCGGAGCCGGTGACCTGCCGGTCGCCGACCACGCGCATGTCGGCGCGCTTGTCGCCCGCGAGGCTGGCGCCGCCCTTGACCAGAACCTGCGCCGCGGCTCCTCCCTCGGGAAAGGTGAACGCCGCAAGACCGGTGCGGGTCGTCGCCGTCAGTTCCGCGCGGACCTTCGAGTCGTCGAGTGTCACCCCGTAATAGCCGGGCTCTGCCTCCTCCGTGGTGTGGGAGAAGTGCTCGGTCCTGTCCCAGGGCGCAGGGCCGACATCGCCGGTCACCGGAAGGATCGGCACGTCACCGAACGCGGTGCAGCCGACCGAGGCGTGGTCGATGCTGAAGCCGCGGATCCGGTCGCTGTGGTACTGGTATCCGGCGTAGGCGCCGGCCGTGTCGGGTGAGAACTGCATCATCCCGAACGGGGCTGCGGGACCGGGGAAGTTGTTGATCTCACCGACCGTGGAACCGCCCCGGCCGGTGCCGATGACGGGATCGACGTAGTCGGACGGGTCATCGACCAGCGACGCCCCGGATCGTGCAGCGGAGAGGGGTGACAACGTTGTCAAAGCTGAAACCGGTGCCGCGGTCGCTAGGAACAGCGTCGCCGCGGCTGCGGCGACTGCACCACGAGTCTTCCAACGTCTCACGTTCGCCTCCTGCAAGGGATGTCGCTCGGGCCCCCACACACTCGGCGAACGGGGCATCCAAGGTCAAGAGGCGTGCAGCGAAAGGAAGGTGGCCGCCCGAGGAGGGGCGCCGTCGTTCTCCGGTGAGCGTGGGCCGTTCCGGGTCGTATGTCCCGTGCTTCACCGCGCCGGAGCTGCCTCGGCGCGCCGGTACCGGAGGAGGACGACCCCGTTTCCGAATGTCCTGGTCCCGGCCGTCTGCAGAGGGGTGACCGGGATGCCGGCTGCGGGGAACAGGGGCTTGCCCCGCCCGATGAGCACCGGGTGAACATAGATGTGGTACTCGTCGACGAGGTCCTGCTTCAGGAAGGTTGCTGCGAGGTCGGCGCCCCCGAGGGTCAGATCGCCGCCGGGCTGTTCCTTGAGCGCCGTGATCGCGGCGGGGTCGACCTCGCGCATGATGGTGGTGTTCCAGTCCGCCCGCTCCAGTGTCCTGGAGAAGACGATCTTGGGCATGTCCCGCCAGATGCCTGCGAATTCCGCCGTGACAGCTGTGCTCGACGGGTCGGAGTCGGCGGTGGGCCAGAAGTCCGCCATCAGCTCATGGGTCACCCGCCCGGAGAGGAAGCCGCCCCGGGAGCGGAGTTCGTCGTTGAGGTGCTGATGCAGTTCTTCGTCGACCATGTGCCAGTCGATGTTGCGGTCCGGCCCCTCGATGAAACCGTCGAGGGAAATCGACATCATCAGGATGATCTTGCGCATCGCACTCTCTCCGGTTCGTGGCTGACGAACGAGACCATACCCTCACACAAAGGGTCGGAACGGGCCCGGCCGCTGCACGGCCGGACCCGCGGGCGCTGTGTCAACCGGATCGGTGACGCGTGACGCCTGCCGCGTCAGGAGAAGGCGGCCCAGCGGGAGATGGCGAACGCCGAGCCCTCGCGCCGGACCTCCAGAGCTCCATGACCGCCGAAATGTGCGGGGACGACGACTTCACCGGTGTCCGCTGCGCGCTCCAGAACGCTCCTGCGGGTCCTTCTGGCCTGCTCGGGGTCCTGGCAGAAGCAACTGTTGCAGTCGGGCTCCGGGATCTGCACCGGGCTGTGCAGGATGTCGCCGACGAAGACAGCTCGCTCTCCCGCGGATTCGAGTCGTAGCAGGGACGAGCCCGGTGTATGGCCCGGTACCGCCTCCAGCACGAGGTTGCCGTCGATGCGGTGGCTGCCCTCCCACAGGACGGCCTGGCCGGCCTGGTGCACGGGGAGGACGCTTTCGCCGAAGATCCGCTGAGCGGTGTCGCCCGAACGCCGGACGTAGTGCGGGCTGTTCGGGTCGGTGGCGGCGTTGTCGGCCGCCGGAATGAGATAGCGGGCTCGGCCGAACGTCGGCACCAGGACGCCGTCCTGCTCGGATGTGTTCCATCCGACGTGGTCGGAGTGCAGATGGGTGTTGACCACGATGTCGACGTCGGCGGGCTTGATGCCGACGTCGGCGAGGCCATCGACCAGGCTGGTCCGCAGAAGACCGTCGAACGGCGCCCCCGGCGGGCGGAACCTGCCGATACCGGTGTCGACCAGGATCGTCCTCCCCTCGCTGCGCAGTACCCAGGTCTGCATCGCGGCGACGAAGAGGTCGTCGTCGGGACTCCAGAAATCGGGGGCCAGCCAGGACTCGTTGTCACGCCAGCTCTCGGGCCTGCTGTCCGGGAACATCGTGCGGGTCGGCGCGAACGGCGCCTGCCCCTCCATGACCCTGGTGACTTCCACGTTTCCGAACATCATGCGTTGCATGGTCTCCCTCTCGTACGGGACCGGCCCGGTTCCGGCGGGTGGTGCCGGTGACCCGAGCCTAGGAACATCCGGTTGAGCCGGACAATGCTTCAACGACGCTCTGGCATACGCATGTGTCGCACACTCTAGGCTGACGCGATGGATGTGGTGAGTGACGCGATCTCCGCCCTGCGCGTCGGACGGCCGTTGTCGTCGCGCGTACGGGCTCGCGGTACCTGGTGCCGGAGCCTGGCCCCCTACGGCGGCGCCGGCTTTCATGTGGTGCTCGAGGGCAGCTGCTGGCTACTGCCCGAAAACGGTCCCGGAATCACCCTGGGCCCGGGGGACGTCGTTCTCCTCCCGCACGGCAGCGCGCATGTCCTGGCGGATTCACCCATGGACCGGAGTTCCGCCGAACACGCCCAGTTCTTCGAACCCTGGACGGATGCACGCGAGGAGCTGCGGTTCATCGAGGATGCCGGTGATCCGCCAGCGCACCCTGCCGGTGGGGCGGAACTGCTCTGTGGCAAGTACCGGCTCGACCGTGCCCGCGCCCATCCGCTGATGGCGGAGCTGCCCGACATCGTGCATGTCCCCTCCCGGGTGGGCCACCACCGTGACATCCGGTCGGCCATCGAGCTGCTCGGCCGCGAGAGCGACGCCTCCCGCCCCGGTGCGGGGATCGCGCTCCCCGGGCTGCTCGACCTCCTGCTGGTGTATCTGGTGCGCGCCTGGCTGGCCGAGAACCAGGAGGGCAGGACGGAAGGCTGGTCGATCGCCCTGTCCGATCCGGTGGTGGCGCCGGCACTCCGCGCCCTGCACGACGATCCGGCCAGAGCGTGGAGCGCTGTGTCGCTGAGCGCCGAAGTGGGGGTGTCGCGCGCCACGTTGACGCGGCGGTTCACCGGGCTGCTCGGCAGACCGCCGATGGCCTATCTGACCTGGTGGCGGATGACGCGGGCGGCGGCTCTGCTCCGCGAGCCCGGCATGTCGCTCGACCGTGTTGCCGCGAAGGTCGGTTACGGCTCGCCCTTCGCCTTCTCGCACGCTTTCAAACGGACGTTCGGCGACAGCCCCGGGCGCTACCGGGCCGAGTCCGGCGCCCGTTCCGATGCGGCCGACGGCTGACCGGCCGGGGACATCTGTGTTCGCCGCGCCGGGGGCACCTCCGGGTCGGCGGGTCCTGGCCCGAAGGGGGCTTCCGCCGCTGAGTGCCTACGGGGCGGGTGCACGGCGCTAGAGTCGCCTCATGGTCACCGTGCTGGTCAATGGGCTGCCCGGGTCGGGTAAGACGACGCTCGCGCGGGCCCTGTCGGCCGAGTTGCACCTGCCGCTCTTCAGTAAGGACTCGATCAAGGAGACCTTGGCGGACACTCTGGGGCCCGTCCGTCCGGCAGGCTGCTCGGATCGGGAGTGGAGCCGGGCCCTCGGCGCGGCAGCGGGCGAGACCCTGTGGACCCTGCTGGCCGACGCGCGCGGCGCCGCGGTGCTGGAGAGTCCCTGGCTGGCCCATGTACGGCCTTTCGTCAGGGCCGGTCTGCAGCGGGCAGGCGCCGGTGTGGTGTGCGAGGTCTGGTGCGAGGTGCCGCCGGCTGTCGCCCGCGACCGGTTCGCTGCTCGCAGCCCCTCCCGGCACGCGGTACATCACGAGGGTCCGGAGGGCTTCGGCGGGGACTGGGAGTTCTGGTCGCTGGGAGCCGAGCCGCTCGGGCTGGGATCCGTGCACCGGGTGGACACCACACAGCCGGTGGACATCGCCGGGCTGGCCACTGCGCTCATGGCCCCCCGCGGATCACGGTGAGAGCCGGCATCGGCGGGCCCGGCCCGTCCCGGAGGCCGGTGTCAGTGGTGGCTGGCAGGCTGGCCTCATGGACGAGTTGATACGGCGCAGGGTGTACGGCGCCGACCATGACGACCCGGATCCGGGGCCGCGGCCCGGGCACGAGTACCGGGAGCTGGTGGGCGGACCACTCGACGGGCTGCTCCTGGACGTGACCGGGTGGACACGCACACGGTTGGGGGAGGGAGCGGCCCTCGGCACCGAGATCGGTTCGTACGGCCCCGGCGGCCGGACGCTGTACGGACCGCGCGCCGCCGATTCCCGTCTGTGGGACTGGGAGGGCGACACGCCCTGACACCGGGGTCAGGGCCGGTACACGTCGCCGGTGGCTGCCGATGCCCGGTCGCCGGGTCGTCCGCGACCTCGGACTCGATGCGACGACACCCCGCCGCACCCGGGTCGTGAGGGAAATGAGCGGGCGGGCATGTCTCTACGGGGACGCGGCCGGCGCTCCGAACTGTTCGTCCGGAGCGCCGTATTGTGCCTCGCGGGCCCGGTGACCGCCGTCCACCGGGCCGCGCGACGAACTGGGGTCGACCCTGCTCAGTATGCGGAGTTGACGTTGTCGATGGAGCCGTAGCGGTCGGCCGCGTAGTTGGCCGCTGCGGTCAGGTTGGCCACGGGGTCGGTGAGCTTGTTGGCGGTTCCGGCGACGTGGTAGGTGTCGAAGGTGGGCTGGATCACCTGGAGAAGGCCCTTGGACGGAACGCCGTTGATGGCGTTGATGTCCCAGTCGTTGACGGCGTTGGGGTCGCCGCCGGACTCACGCATGATGTTGCGGTGCAGGCCCTCGTAGGTGCCGGGGATGCCCTTGGCCTTCATGATCGCGAGCGACTCGTGTATCCAGCCGTTGAGGTTGTTCGGGTACTGCTTGGGCGCCAGGGTCGCGCGGTGGGTGGAGCGGTTGGCGGCCTGCTTGGCGGCTGCGTGCTTGGCGGCGGCCTTCTTCGCGGCGGCCTGCTTGGCGGCGGCCTGCTTGGCGGCGTGGGCCTGTGCAGTGGCAGTGAGCTCGATGTGGTGCGAGACGGCCGCCGTGTCCACGATCTTGTCCGTCTTGGCCGCGTCCTTGGCCGGCGCCTTGGCGGCCGGCTTGACCGTGATGGGCAGCCCGTTGGCCGTGACCGGCTTGATGGTGGCCGGCGCGTGGGCCGCAGGGGTCTGAGCGCTGCTCGTACCGGCGGTGGCTGCGACGGCGGTGGAGGCGCCCGCCGCGACGAGGACAGCGGTGGCGATCTTGCGCGATCGGCCGGTGCGGAGCGTGGTGAAGCGGAGCATGCGGACCTCTTCCGGGTACGGGGGACGACGATGCGGCCTTCGTTGGCGCGTGTCCAAGTGGGACCGAGGGTCTTGGCCGCGTTCGCCGGTTGGCGTGGGTCGCAGGCTCGTTCTCGGTGCTTGCCGGGAACCATGGTTAGCGCCCGTTCCGAGTGGAAGCAATGACCGCTTCTACTACCCCTCATAGTGAGATGATGCGTAATGCCCGAAATGAAAGTATTTATGAGCCGCAATCGTGGGGGTGGGCATCGACTAAGCGTCGTCGTATGTGATCTGGGTCCTGTGTCTGGCGTCACGAGGGGGGTTGCCGGAAACGGCCTCCGGCGTTGCCTGGGTCACAGGGGTCGGGGTGCCTCAACTGCCGTACATGTCTGGTCGCGTGCCGGGCCGGATCATCCGTCCGGCCCGGAGCGGTGCCGGTTCGCCGGTCGCCGGGATGCGGCTCTGGTCGACGGCCGCCGGGTGCCGGGTGCCGGGTGCCGGGTGCCGAGAAAGTTTGGATCAGGCGCTGCGGATGTCGTACGTCGAAAACCGTTGTCACCCTGTGGGTGTGACGGCGATTACAGCTGTGTGACCCCATGAAGGCTGCGAAATCCGTTGAACGGGAGATCTTGACGAGTGCTTGTCGCCGCGCCTTTGATGCTCGTTGACACGCACGCGACCAGGAGGCGACAGCCCCCTTCAGCACCACCGAGATCGGATGTTCGATACATGACCGACACGCTGGGGACGACAGCCCCGCTGGTGGCCGAATCCGAGGCCGCGCCCCCCGCCGGCGCCGTGGACAGCCCCCGTGCACTCACCCGCTCCATAGGTGTTGTCGGAGGCACGCTGCTGACCCTGTCCTGTCTGACGCCCGCCTCCACACTCTTCGTCATCGTGCCGCCGTTCTTCGCCGATCTCGGCACCGGCACCGCCCTGACGATCGGGATCGCGGCGGTTCTCTGCATAGCGGTGGCCTTCTGCTACTCCGAGCTCGGCACCCTGGTCCCCAGCGCGGGCGGCGAGTACGCGATGGTCGGCACCCTTCTCGGAAGGATGTCGGGGTGGCTGGTCTTCGTGCTCTCGCTCATCGTCGTGATGATCGTGCCGCCGATCATCGCCCTCGGCACCGCCGACTATCTCGCTCCGCTCTTCCACGTCAGTGCCCCGCTCGCCGGCGCGGCCGTGATGTTGCTGGCCACCGTGATGGGTCTCTTCGATCTGCGCGCGAACGCCTGGATCACTGGGATCTTCCTGGCGCTGGAGGTCATCGCGGCGGCCGGCGTCGCCTTTCTCGGCTTCAGCCACGTGTCCAGGTCACCCTCCGTTCTGGTGCACCCGGTCGTCGGCACGGGGGCGGGTACGGGTACGAGCCCGCTCACCGCTGCCGCCGTCATCGCAGGGCTGGCGCTCGCACTCTTCGTCCTCCAGGGCTTCTCCACCGCCGTCTATCTCTCGGAGGAGATGGAGCAGCCGCATCGCACCGTTCCCCGTACCGTCATGTGGACTCTCGCGATCGGGGCCCTCGTCATCATCGTGCCGACGGTGGCCATCACCCTGGGCGCCCCGGACCTTGCCACGCTCACGCAGGGCAACCTCGCCGCGATGGTCCAGGCATGGAGCGATTCCGCCGTCGGCACCTTCATCAGCCTCTGTATCGCGCTGGCGATCATCAATGCCGGCATCGTGATGGTGATCCAGAACTCCCGGGTGCTCTATGCGTCGGCTCGCGACCGTGCCTGGCCCACTCCCGTCAACCGGGCGCTGTCCGTTCTCGGGAAGCGCTACGGCTCTCCCTGGATCGCCACGCTGCTGGTCGGCGTCCCCGGGGCGGTGCTCTGTTTCGTACCGGTCGACACCCTGAGCGGGGTCACCGGCGTCGCGGTGGCCGCCCTCTATCTGGTGGTCGCGGTCACCGCCCTCGCTGCCAGGCGGAAGCCGTCCGAGGGGCGCCACGTCTGGCGGATGCCGCTGTGGCCCGCCGTCCCGATCGTGCTGGTCGTCGTTCTCGGCTATGTACTGACACAGCAGACCGCGAAGGACCTGCTGATCACGGGCAGTGTGATAGCCCTGGCGTGCCTCTACTGGCTGCTGTATCTGCGCCCCCGGCGCGCCGACCGCTGGGTGATCGTGCTGCCGGAGGACTGACCGAGCACTCTCCCGCGTACCGGGTGGGAAGGATGAGCGCCGCCGACCGCCCCGCCTGAACGATGCCGGGACGAACGATCATCAGTGCAGGGCGCCGTCGAAGAGGCCGGACGGCCGCGACTCCGTGACTTGATTCCGTGCTCAGACCCCTCCGCCCGACGCCTCCCCGATCGAGAACCACACGGTCTTGCCCTCCGGCTCCGGGCGCACACTCCACTGGTCGGAGAGGATGTCGAGCAGCACCAGACCGCGCCCGGAAGAGGCCAGTTCCCCGGGCGCGCGCTGATGCGGCAGTTCATCGCCGCGGTCCGTGACCTCGACGCGCAGGACACGGTTGCCCAGCTCGCCCGTGATGGTCGCGGTGAAAGCGGCGGCGTGGTCGGTATGCACCAGCACATTGCCCAGCAGCTCCGATGCCAGCAGGGTCGCGGTGTCGATCTGATCGGGTGAGGCCCAGTCGTGCAGCAACAGCTTCAGCTCCGTGCGTACCTCGGACACGCCCATGGCCCGGTCCTGCTCGATGGTCAGCACGAGCCGCCGCTCCGGCACGTCGGGCGCCGGAGTTCCCGTTTCGCGGCGCAGCAGGAGCAGGGCGATGTCGTCCTCGTTGACCGGGGCCGGCCGGCCCCGGTCACCTTCCGCCGGGGAACCGCTCACCGCTTGGATCAAACGGTCGGCCATGCCTTCGAGGTCCCAGCCCGGCCCCGGCGAGAGCGCATCCCGTACCCGTGTCCAGCCGCTGTACATGTCGTGACCACCGGTCTCGATGAGCCCGTCGGTGCAGAGCAGCAGGATCTCGCCCTCCTGAAGTTCCAGCTCGGAGACGGGGTAGTCGTCCTCCTGGGGCGCCAGTCCGAGCGGCAGCCCGCCGGGGACGTGTTTGATCACACAGGTGCCGTCCGGCATGCGCAGGACGGGGTGCGGGTGACCGGCCCGGGCGACCCGCATGACGCTGGTGGACGGATCGGTCTCGATGTAGATGCACGTCGCGAACCTGTCGTCGTCCAGCGCGGCAAGAAAGCGCGACGCCCGAGACAGGACGGCGTCGGGCCTGTGCCCCTCCGCCGCATAGGCGTGCACCGCGGTACGCAGCTGTGCCATCAGCCCCGCCGCGTGCACATCGTGGCCCTGTACATCGCCGATGACCAGGGCAAGTCTGCCGTTCGGAAGTTCTATCCCGTCGAACCAGTCCCCGCCCACCACCAGACCGCCCGCCGCCGGCATATATCGCGCCGCCATGCTCATCCCGGCGAACGAAGTACCGGCCCTTCCCATGCTTCGGCGCAGCCCGCGTGAGAGAGCGAGCTCCGCCTCGTCGGTGCTGGTCCGCTCCATCCAATGCGCGATCAGCCGCGCTGCCTGCGCCAGCAGGGCCTGCTCGTCCGCGGTGAACGCCACGCGGGAGCCGAACCCGGCCAGCCATACGCCGCTGACCTGCCCCTCGGTCACCAGGGGCAGAAAGGCCCAGGACTGGCGTCCCATGCGGGCCGACAGCGGGTAGGTCACCGGAAAGCGCCGGCGGTAGTCCTCCGGCGAGTTCAGATAGACGGGCCGTCCCGTAAGGGCCACGTCCACGGCCGGGTAGTGCGTGGTCATCGGCATCCGGATGGTCTGGTCGGTGCCCGAGGACCGGAAGCCGGACTGACCGAGCGCGCTCAGGAACTTCCCCGCGACGCCGAACACGACCTGCCCGTCCAGCGGGAAATCCGGCGCCTGCAAGCGGGACAGCATGTCCAGGGCCTCGTCGAGCGACTCCGCCCCGGCAAGAGCGTGGCCCAGTCCGAGCAGCACGGCATCACGGCGCCGGGACTCCACGACCGGGTCCGTGTCCCCGCGTGCGCCGGCCCCCCGCGCAGCGCCCGGAGCTCCGCTCACGTGCTCCCGGGCGGATTCGGCTCGATCGCCGAGCTGGTTCAGGTCCTCGACCTGCCTCAGTTCGGCGTCCTGATCCTCCGGACCCGGTTCGTCCCGTCCACCACCCATCTGGTGCCCCTTCGTCCCCGGTACCTGCTCCTCGTCCCATGCTCCGACGGGACGGCCTTCCTCGCAGTGCGGGAGCCGTCACGGGGCGCGGGAGAGCCGGACTCAGCCGGGCAGTGACAGGCGGGCGCGGCTCAGTCCGGTGGCACCAGCGCGGCGCGCATGCGGGCCTCACGCACGGCCGCGGAGAGATGGCCGATGTCGTAGGCACCGTTGTGGCGACGACCGTTGATGAAGAACGTCGGCGTTCCGGACACACTGCTGGTGTCGGCCGAGTCCACGTCCTCGGCGATCCGCGCCGCGCCCCTTTTCTGACGCATGTCCCGCTGGAACCGCTGGGTGTCCAGCCCCAGCTCGTCGGCATAACGGTGCAGGTCAGAGGGGTGGAGAGCACTCTGATGATCGAGCAGAAGGTCATGCATCTCCCAGAACGCGTCCTGTCGGGCCGCGGCCTCGGATGCCTCTGCGGCGATCTGTGCCAAAGGATGGACGTCGGTCAGCGGCAGATGCCGCCACACGTACCGGACGTCTCCGAAGTCAGCGAGCAGTTCCCGGATGACGGACTCCGCCTGACCGCAGTACGGGCATTCGAAGTCGCCGTATTCGACCACCGTGACCGGCGCGCTCAACGGCCCGCGTACTCTGTCGTGGCCCGGATCGACCGGTGTCGCGAGATCGATGATGGGCTCCGTCGTTCCGAGCAGCGCGCTGGTGCGCCGGTGCCTCGGCAGGAGTGCGATCGCCGCGCTGATGGCCCAGGTGAGGATGAAGGCGCAGATCATCGCACTGATGGTGCCGATCTTCGCTTGCTCCAGCTGGGCGCCGTCGAAGGCGAGTGTGGCGATGAGCAGAGAGACGGTGAATCCGACGCCGGCACTCGCGCCACCCGCGAGGACCGCACCCCAGCCGACGGCGGGCTGGAGCCGGCCACGGCTGAGGCGGTTTGCCAGCCAGGCGGTGCCGAAGACGGCGATGGGCTTGCCGAGCGTGAATCCGAGCAGGATGCCCAGGGTGATCGGCGAGGTGAAGGCCGCCGACAGCCGGTCAACGGTGATCCTGATACCTGAGTTGGCGAGAGCGAAGAGCGGCACGATCACATAGCTGCTCCACGGGTGGTACATCCGCTGAAGCCGTTCGTTGGGTGAAAGCGCCGATGCCAGCCCGAGCCGCGCGGAACGCTCCAGCTCAGGAGTGGGCTGTTCACGGAAGAGACGGAAGAGACCAGTCGCGCGCTCGAGTGCTCCGCGATCGGCCGGATAGGCGTAGGTGAGCAGGCCCATCGCCAGACCCACAACGACCGGGTCGACCCCCGATTCCAGCAGTGCCCCCCAGGTGGCTACCGCCAGCACCGCGTACACGGCGCCTCTGCGCACACCGTTCGCGCTGATCAGCAGGGCGACACCGAGGATACCGGCCGCCACCAGAAGTGCCGGCAGTTCGATGTGTTCACTGTAGGCGACCGCGATGACGGCAAGTGCCACGAAATCGTCGACGACAGCGACGGAGAGGACGAAGGTACGCAGTCCGGCCGGCAGCCGTGAGCCCAGCAACGCGAGCATTCCGAGTGCGAACGCCGTGTCCGTGGACATCGCGGCGCCCCAGCCGTGTGTGGTGCCGTGTCCCGCGTTGAAGCCGAGGTAGATCATGACGGGCAGGAGCATGCCGCTGACACCGGCCAGAACCGGAAGGGCCACCCGCCGCCGCTCACGCAGCTCGCCCATGTCGAACTCACGGCGCGCCTCGAGACCGACGACGAAGAAGAACACGGTCATCAGTCCGCTGTTGACCCACTCGCGCAGATCCAGCGAGACCTCGTGAGATCCCGCCCGCAGCGACAACTGCGTCCGCCAGAAACCCTCGTAGGACGAAAGGTCGATGTTGGCCCACCCGAGCGCGGCGATCACGGCCACCAGCAGCACGGCGGCGCTGCCCGTCTCCGTGCGCAGGAACGCGCGCCACGGCGTGCGCGCGTCGCTGTTGCTGCAGGCGGTCTGTCCGGCGAAGCCGTGATCGGCCGGCGATTCGGTCACTCCGCGATTGTCCATGCTCGGCAGCGGCACGGCACGGCACGGCGCCGCCCGGCGACCGCTACCGCCCCGCCGCAGCGGCGGACCGAGCAGCGGGCGACCGCACCGCCGGCGCGTCAGCGGTTTTGCACCACGGTGAAATGATGGGTGCCTCCCGACAAGCCCGACACGGTCACCCGGCCGCCGTCATGACGCACCCCAGGCATGGCCGCCCGGCCGCCGTCCCACAGGACGCGGCTGCCGGAGCGCACGGTGACGTGGTGGCCGTTCGTCGCCAGGGACACGGACCCGCGCGACCCACCGGGCGCGTGCACGGTCAGGCTGAACACCTCGCCTTCGTGGCTCCACTCCACTCCGAGCGGGCCGTGGGGTGTGGGGAGCCGTCCCTGGGCCCAGCTCACCGCCCCTGGGCGCGGACACACCTCCCAGGTGCCGTATCCGGGGGATGCCGGTTTCGCGCCCAGCAACTGGTGGGTGAGCGCGGGAAGCACTCCGGTGGACCACCCGTGCGCCATGCTGGTGTAACCCTCCTCGTACGGGGAGCCGTTCGGTCCGATGCCCTCCCATTGGGTGATGCCGGGATCATGGCTGTGCATCCACCCGTACGTGCGCTTGATCTGGTCGATCGCCGAGTCGGCCTGGTCCGACTCGAAACGCGCCACCAGTTCCGGGTAGGAGGTGAAGGCGTAGACACGCTGGGACGCACCGCCGAAGAGTGTGTCGTTGTCCATGAAGGCATTGCCGTACCGGAGTCTGGTTGTCGCGTCCAGGTGGGCCAGGGCCGAGGCGGCGCGGTCGGAGCCGGCGACACCCGAGGTGATGGCGATGGCGTTGCCGTCCTGGGCGTGGCGCACCGCGCCGGTGGAGGAATCCAGGTAGGCGCCGGCCGTTTCGTCCCACAGGTGGACATTGATGGCCCGGGCCACCGTTTCCGCCCGGGCGTTCCACCGCAGCGCGTCGTCCGCGTGGTCAAGATGACCGGCGATGCGCGCGGCGTCCCGCAGCGCCTGAACGTAGTTCGCGTTGTAGTAGGTGACCCGCCCGGTCCTGCCGAGGAACGCGTAGTCACCGTATCCGGAAGTGCCGTTCAGCCCCTTGCTCAGCAGTCCCTCGTCGTCCGTGACGCTCGGGTACCAGCCGTCCAGCACCTTCACCAGGTGAGGGTAGTAGTGCTCGGCGTAGTCCCGGTCGCCGGTGTAGAGCAGGTAGTCCCAGCTGCACGTCACCCACCACAGCGGGTAGTCGAACAGCGGGAGTGTGTAGTTGTTGATGGAGGCCGGTGGGATCCAGCCGTCGTCCCGCTGGTGATCGGCCAGATCGGCCAGCACGTTGCGCGCCGCGTCGGCGGCGTCGTCATGGGTGAGGTAGAGGGTGCGCCCCGACACCGCGACATCGCCGACATAGGGGTCCCGGTCGCGTTTTGCACCGTCGTGCAGGACCAGTTTGCCGTCCAGCGACGAACTGAACGCACCTCGCGGGTCCACGTCGTCCCTGCGGAAGGTGTCGACGATCAACTCGTTGGTGTAGGACGCGCCGTACCAGTAGCGATTCAGTTCCTCGTCGGAGCAGAGGAACCAGCCACGGTAGGACGCTGGTGTTCCGAGGTATGCCGTGAAGTCCAGTGCCACATGGTCGACGGCCACGGTGCCCCACGGCTGGGCGGCCGGCATGTCGGACGGCAGCGCGTCCAGGGTGATGTTCATGTAGCGAAAGCCGTGCAAGCCGTCTGCGTACACCTTGTCACCGTCGGCGCTGTAGCCCTTGGTGTCGGTCCACGTGCCGCCCGCCGCGGGGACCGCGTACTGGTCGGTGCCCTCCCCGGCGCCCCCCGCTTGGTCCGCCCGGGTGAAGTCCGACCGAACGCTGAGGTACCGCAACGTCTCGGAGAACGCCAGGCGCACTCCGGGGTGGTTGTCCGACGCCCAGGCGAAGCCTGCCTCGGGCAGTCCGACGACGACCTTGCCGAAGTCGATCGTGACACTGGGCGCCGTCACCGGTTCCACCGCCTGCGGCCAGACCTCATTGATCCGGGTGAACACGCCCTGGCCCCCGTCCTGGTCGGCGGTGACAGTGATCCGCACCCGGGAGGTGGTCGCGGGCGTGTCGAAGGCGACAGCGCGCTGTACGGCGGCGTTGCCGGTCACGGCGGCAGCGGTGTGCCAGCCCGAGCCCGTCCAGACGTCCACCGCGAAGTCGGCGGGCACACCGTCGGTGTCGGACACCAGCGTCACACCGGACAGTTCGAGTTCCCCGGACAGGGTGATGGTCAGGGTGTCGGGAAAGACACCCTCGGTGTCATCGTTCCAGAAGGTACTGAGGTCGCCGTCGAGGCAGTTCTGTGCCGCGTAGGTCCTGGGCCGGCCGTCGCTTCCGTTGTTGCCCGCGTGGGTGGAGGAACCCGTGGCGGTGGTCCCTTCCGGCCAGCGCGGCGCGGGGGGTGGCGGAACGCGGCGCAGAACGGTGACTTCGCCGCCCGGGGTCAGCAGGGCCTCGGGCCGGGTCACGTCCCCTTCCGACCGGACGATCCGTACCGGCCGCACGGTCCGGCCGGAAGGACCCAGGACATAGCGGTGCCAGGCCGCCTCTCCCGCCCCGGACGGTGCTGCGAGTGACGCGGAATCAGCCGCGGCGGCCGTTCCGGCGATGACCGGCAAGCCGGCTATGACCGATGCGGCGCCACCGATCCCCGCACCGATGACGGCACGACGCTGTGGACCGCTGTTCTTCTTCGGTTCGCTCGTCACGTCCAAGTCCCTCCACCACGCGGATGTGCGCAGGATATGAATCGTTTCATTTCCCGATCGCAGAGTGACGCTATCCGCATGGCGGCGATCCGTACAGGGGGTGGACGGTGCGACGGGCCGGCCGGGCGCCGCGCTGAAAGGGCGCCTCTCGCCGGAGAGGCGCCCAGTGGTGGCGTCAGGACCGCATCCGGAGGATGTGGCGTCAGCAGTCAAGCGTCAGTGGTCAGCAGCCGCCGGCGGAGCCGCCGTTCACGGCCGTGAGTCAGAACGTGAGCTTCCAGCTGTCGATGTAGCCGGTGTCCTGCGCCGCGGTGTCCTGGACGCGCAGCTTCCAGCTGCCGTTCGCCGCTTCGCTCGAAGCGTTCACGGTGTAGGTCGCGAGCACGTTGTCGGCCGAGTCGCTGCTGCTGCTGTTCTTGAGACGGTATGCCGTTCCGTCGGGTGCCACCAGGTCGATCACCAGGTCACCGCGCCAGGTGTGTTTGATGTCCACGCCGACCTGCAGCGCGGCGGGCGCATTGCCCGTACGGCCTGAGACGGTCACGGCCGAGGTGACCGCCGCACCGGCGTCGGGGACGGCGACGTCCGTGGTGTTCTCGTACTGGTTTCCCCCGTCCGGCGGCGTGGTCCCGCCGCCGGAGAGTGTCCACACCGCGTAGGCGATGGCATCGCTGTTCCGGTCGAGGGCGGTGTCGTTGATGTTTGCGCTGGTGTCACAGGAAGCGTGATAGCAGCGGTCGAAGGCCTGCCCGGTCGTGCCTCCCCATTTCTGGGCCTGAGCGGAGGTCTTGATGTAGTCCGCGCCGGAGAAGAGTCCGCCGACGGGGACTCCGGCGCTCTTGAACGGGGCGTGGTCGGAGCGGCCGTCACCCTCGGTCTCGATCTCGGTCGGTATGGACAGCGTCGCGAAGTAGTCCTTGAAGGTCTTTTCGATCGTGGGGTCGTCGTCGTAGACGAAGTAGCCCGGGTTGGGCGATGCGATCATGTCGAAGTTGAGGTACCCCGTCAGCTTCGAGCGCTCGCTGGACGCCAGGTTGTTGACGTAGTACTTGGACCCGACGAGCCCCAGTTCCTCGGCGCCCCACCAGGCGAATCGCAGATGCTTGGTGGGCTGGTACCCGGTGCGGGACACCGCGAGCGCTGTCTCCAGCACGGCCGCGGATCCGGAGCCGTTGTCGTTGATGCCGGGTCCCGCGGTGACCGAGTCGAGATGCGCTCCCGACATCAGCACCTGGTTGGGGTCTCCGCCCGGCCAGTCGGCCAGCAGGTTGTAGCCGGTGGATCCGCCGGAGGTGAACTGCTGGAGTGTGGTGGTGAATCCGGCCGCGTCCAGTTTGGCCTTGACGTAGTCGACGGACGCCTTGTAGCCGGTCCGGCCGTGCGCGCGGTTGCCGCCGTTGGCAGTGGCTATGGACTGCAGCTGGGTGAGATGTGCCTTGACATTGGCGAGAGGTATGTCCGGCGCCGCGACCGTGGCCGCGGTTGTGGCCGTGGCGGGGAGAGCGGGGGCGAGGAAGGCTGCGAGGGCGACCGCGGTTGCTGCGGCCAGCCTTCCGGGGGCTGGGAATCTCATGGGGGAGCTCCGAATTCCGTACAGGAGTGACAGAACGGAACGTGCGGGGGCGCGCTCTCCTTCACTGGGTTCAGGAGAGACCGGTGCGACGGGCAGGTGCGATGTGCGTGCCCGATGTTCAACGTAATGACATGGGCGCGTCAAGGGTGGAATCCGGTCAGCTCTGTCCTATATCCGGAATCATCCCCGCTGCGGGGCGGCGGTCCCGCCCCGCCCGACCATGCCCTCCCGCCCCGGCGCCTCCCGGAATCCGGCCCGACCACTCTCGGGGGGCGGCGCACGGCCGGACGGTCTGGTTCGGTGGAGGTACCGGCTGTCGCGGAAGACCGCCCGGCAGGTTCGCGAACGATGACCCGACGGAGCTTCCTCAGATGTCCCTCAACGCCAACAACCCACTGCCCGAGCCCGCCACGCCTGGCCTCGCCCCCCTGTACCGGCAGCCGTCACTCGACTCGCTCACCCGGCGCGCCCTGAACCTGGCCGAGGACGGCAGGGTTCTCATCGGCCTCGTCGGCGAGCCGGGCGCGGGCAAGTCCACACTGTCCGCGCAACTATGCGATAGGGCAGAGGCCCTGCTGCCGGCTCGGACGGTGGCCGTCTCCATGGACGGTTTCCATCTGGCGCAGAGGGTGATCGACGCCCGCCACCAGAGCACCCGCAAGGGCACGATCGATACCTTCGACGGAGTCGGGTTTCTGGCCATGCTCGCCCGCACCCTGCGGGAGACGGAAACAACGGTGTGGTGGCCGGAGTTCAGGCGGGAGATCGAGGAGCCCGTAGCCGGAGCCGTCGAAGTCGCCCCGCACCACCGACTGGTCATCGTTGACGGCAACTTCCTCCTCGCGGACCAGGAGCCCTGGCACCGGGTACGCGAGCATTTCACCGAAATCTGGTTTCTGGACGCCGAGCCGCAAGCGCGTCGTGAGCGGCTCACCCGCCGCTACATCGCCCATGGGTTCGCTGCCGCTGACGCTCACGCCAAAGCCGGCGGAGTGGACGAGGACACCAGCGCCGCCATCCGCCGCACGGCCAGTCTCGCCGATCTCACCCTGACCGAGGGCCGATAGGGGCGCGAGGCGGACATGGGTGCAGGGCCGTGCGGAGGGCGTACCTGGCGGAACAGCCGGGGCGGCGCGCCCGCTCAGGCCTGTCCTTCCGCTGCGCGGACCGTGTCGTGCTCGCTCCGACGGCGCCCGGCCACCGCTCGCTGTGATTGCGCCGGGTGGGGTAATGAGCCAAGCTCGTGATGCGGTTGCGACTCCCGTAGCCGGAAGTGACGTGGGTTTTCGAAGAAGGGACGGTAGCAGCATGCCTCTTGAGGGCGAGTACGAGCCGAGCCCGGAGCAGTGGGTGCGCGATCAGGTCGAGCTCTACGAGGGTTCGGGGGGCGTCGAGGGGACGACTATGCGGGGGATGCCCGTCATCGTTCTGACCACCAGGGGTGCCAGGAGCGGGAAGATCCGCAAGAGTCCCCTGATGCGTGTGGAGCACGAGGGTGCCTACGCGGTCGTCGCTTCCATGGGTGGGGCTCCCAAGCACCCTGTCTGGTATCACAATGTCGTCGCCGATCCACGGGTGGAGCTCCAGGACGGCCCCGTACGCCAGGACATGACGGCCCGTGAGGTGACCGGGGACGAGAAGGCGGCGTGGTGGGACCGCGCTGTCTCGGCGTATCCCGACTACGCCGACTACCAGGAGAAGACGGACCGTGAGATCCCGGTGTTCGTTCTGGAGGCAGCGCCGCGGGACCACTGACGAGCACCGTCCGCCGCCGGACGGCGGCGAGCCGCGGCCGTCCGGGCCGGGGCCGTTCACCCGTCGGCCACGCTGGGTTCACAGGTCGAGAACGGTGTCCTCACCGGGGCGGGAACAGCAGATCAACGCGTTTCCGGCCGACGGTGGTTCGACGGGGTCGGGGTCGTAGTCGACCGCGCCCGCCAGTAGACCCGACTCGCAGGTGTGACAGACACCGGTGCGGCAGGACCAGCGGACCGGTACGTCGCACGCCTCACCGAGCTCCAGAAGAGTGCCGTACTCAGGCTTCCAGGGAACCGTGAGTCCGCTGCGCGCGAAGGTCACCGCCGGTCCCGTTCCGGCTGGCCCGGCGGGCTGGTGAGGAGGCGCGGCCTTGGCGGGGGCGATGCCGGGTGTGACTGCCGGGCCGGCCCCGAAGATCTCGGTATGGACGTTCTGAGGCTCGAGGCCCTGCGCGGTCAGCGCCTCGGTGAGATCACTCATGAAAGCGGCAGGGCCGCACAGATAGGCGAGTGCGTCGGCGGGCAGATCGAGACGCGCGGTCAGTGCGGCGGACAGATGCCCGGTGTCGGTGTAGTCGGTGCCCCGGCGGTCCTCGGGGCGGGGGCGGCTGTAGCAGATGCGGGCGTGCCCGCGCGGCAGACCGGCGATCAGATGCCGCACCTCCTTCGCGAACGCGTGGTCGGCGCCGTCACGCGCACCGTGCAGCCACCACACCTGCCGGTCGGCCCCGGACGCGGCGACGGCCTGCAGCATGGCCAGCACCGGTGTCGCGCCCACTCCGGCCGACGCCAGGATCACGGGACCTGTGCCGGGTGCCAGGACGAAGGAGCCGCGCGGCGCTGCCGTATGCACACGGTCGCCGACCCGCACCCGGGTATGGAACCGGGTGCTGGCAGCGCCGTGGGGTTCCTGCTTGACGCTGATGCGGTACTGGTCACCGCCTGGCCGGCCGGACAACGAGTAACTGCGCACCAGTGAAGGGCCGTCACTGTCGGCGTCCAAACGCACCGTGAGGTACTGGCCGGGCGCTGCGGCGGGCAGCGCGGCGCCGTCCGGATCGGCGAGCCACAAGGACATGACGCTCCGGCTCTCCTGGCTGATCCTGGCCACGGTCAGCGGCCTGAATCCCTTCCATGCCAGTGCTCGGCCGGCTCCCTCGGGACTGAGGCCGGCGTTGCCCGAGTCTGCACCGGTGCTCTGTTCCACCTGTTCCAGGATGGCCCGGAAGGAGCCCTGCCAGCCCGGGCTGAGGGCGTCGACCCGCAGCGCCCGGCGGATCCGTCCCAGTGGATGTTCGGGGAGATACAGCAGCCCGTCGACCTCGGCGACCGTCATCCCTTCGGGCCCCGAAGCGATCTTGACGATGTCCTGGCCTGCCTCGACCTCGCCCTCGGCGATGACTCTGAAGTAGAAACCCGGTCGCCTGTGGGACACCAGCAGGGAGGGCATCCTCGGTTCCTCCAGACGCATGCCCACCCGGTAGCAGGTCACCCTGGGCTGGGTGACCTCGAAGACGGCGTCCCCGGCCCGGTAGCGGTCCCCGATGCAGACCTCGTCGTCCGCCAGGCCCTCCACCGTGAAGTTCTCGCCGAACACACCATACGGAAAGGTGTCCCGCCCGAGTTCCCGCTGCCAGTAGCGATAGGAGTCGAGTTGGTACACCATGACCGCGCGCATCTCGCCGCCGTGGCCCGCCAGGTCGCCCTGGCCGTCCCCGTCGATGTTCAGCCGGCGCACCATGCGGGGGCCGGTGACGGGGGATTTCCAGATGCCTGTGCGCACAGTCCTGCCGTGCCAGGGCACATCCCTGGGGAGTCCGACGTTGACGGAGACCAGCCTGGCCACGATGCCACCTCACACCTCATCGCCCCCGGTTGTCCGAGCGTAACCATGTCCGCGGTGTCCGACATCTCCGACAGGCGCTCCGGCAACCGTCCGGGCTTCCGATACCGGCAGGGACGGAGGCGGCAGACGCGCAGCCGCATGTGCGGGCCCCGCCGGGTTCGAGCCCGTGCTGCAGAGCGCAGCGGGTGCCGGGACACTGCGCCCAGCAGGCGGGAGCGACCCGGAGTGCACGGGTGCGGAGGCGCGGCCACGCGTCGTCGATCGGCGAGACTGCCGGTTGCGAGGGACGGCGCACCGGCCGGAGCCGCAGGGATGTCAGGAACCGAGCAGTGGGACGGGAGACGTATATGTGGGTGAGTGGTAACAGAGGCGGAAGGTGTGCTCTGGGCGCAGTGGCGTTGCTCCTGGGAACGCTGATGGGCTGCGGCCGGCTGGATGCCGGCGGCGCCCCCGACTCCCGCCCGGCACCGACGCCGCATCCGCACGGACGCTTCGACGCGGAGATCGCGCTGGACAACGGCGGCCGGGCGGGCATGTATTACGCCGCCGGACGCGGGCTGATGGAACAGCACCTCGATGCCGGGGCGACAAGGTGGAGCTCGCCGCATCTGGTGCACAGGACCGGCGCCGATCCGTGCCTGAGCGTGACGCTCAAGAGGTTCCGCGGCGTTGTCGCCGCCATCGCGAACTGGGGGCCCTACTGCGCCGACGGCGAGCCACCGACGGAGTCCATCGCGGCGGTCGGTTCCATGGGCCTGTCGAAGTGGGACACCGAGGTCACGAAGGACTTCGACGGCTGGGAGAAGGTCACGGCCTCCGACGGCCAGAGAGAACTGACGTTCACCAATGCCTCGACCGAGTCGGTGACGCGACTGCGATGGAACCGTGCGGTGGGCTTCTCGGATGTGGAGGAGATCCCTCGCTGAGGCGCCCGGCCCGACTTCCGTGTAATGGACAGAAGTTGACGGCGTGAATAATTAGAAGTGTAACCCCGGGTAGCTCCGCCTACCCGGAGTTCGAAAGCGGGTACGACTGCGGGAATGGTGCACTACGGATTCCGCTGAAGTCACGGTGAAGTGGCCCAGGTGTCTTGTTCCCCATGAGTCACATGTGCAAGGGTGAACGCTCTTACGCGTGGACGATGTTCGGTTCTGGAATCACCGTTCGGAGAACTCGTGCCGGTGGGCCCACAAGGCATTGTGTCGGCAACCCTCCGTGGCCTTCGGCCATGGGTCGCTTTCCCTGACATGCCAACTAGGTATGCACCAATCAGGGGCCGTCTTCCGGCGGTCAGCACTTCTCTGTGGCATTTTGTGCCTCGGAAGGAATCAGTTCTGTGCACATCCCGCACACCCCGCGCCCGCCGTCCTTTCCGCCAGGTGCCATGCCCCGGGAGTCCGACGAGAGTCTCGCCGCCCAGCTGAGAGTGCATCCCGAAGGCGACGAGGCGCACCCTGTCGCGGTACTGCTCGCCAGTCACTGGGCGCCGGTCCACGATTACGCCACGATCTGTGTCGCATCCTCGGGGAATGTCGCGTCGATCGTCGCTACGGCGGCTTTCCACCAGGTGCTCGAGCGCCTGGCGCAGGGCGAACCGGTCGAGGCGCTGCGCCCGCGGCTGCTGGTCGTCGTACGGGACATCGTCAAGGCTTGGTCGGCCCAGCCGCACATAGCTGCTCTGATACCTGAACTACGGAAGCCGACGGGCGGTCGCGGTCTGCGGCTGGCGAAGTCCATTGCCGCGGAGAATCGGAAGCTCGCTCATCGGTCCTTCCAGACATTGCCGGGTGTTTCACAGTGCTTGCTCTGGCACACCGAGGTCGAGGCCGAACCCATAACCGTACCCGCCGGTTTGCTGGGCGTGGATGAGCACACGGCATCGGACGCCCTCGAGCAGGCTCGTGAGCAATTCCGTGCGGGTTGTGTACGGGCCCACCGGGAACTTGCCCCGAGCAAGGAATGTCGCTCGTACAACCGACTGCTCGACGTGTCGATTCGACGTGGTGACGTCATGCTCCCGGATGTCCAGCAGCATCTGACGGGGTGCCCCTACTGCCGCACTGCTGCAGAGCAACTCGGCTTTTTCCAGGGCTCGCTGGGACTTCTGCTGGCCGAAACGGTGCTCGGCTGGGGTGCCCGGCGTTACCTCGACTCACGTCCGGGCCGGGCCGGCCAGGGGCTGCACGCCGCGGGTCCCGGCGGCCGGGAGCGCAGGCAAGCGGGTGCCGGGCGCCACCGCCTGCTTCCCGATATGGTCGCTCTGGGCGGGCAGTTCACACGCTCCAAACGGGCGAAGGTGTTGCTCGGCGGTCTTGGCCTTGTCGTGGCCGCGCTGCTGGTGGCCATGCTGGCCGCCGACCTCATGTCGGACGACGAGGAAGGCCCCGCGGCTTCCGCGGGGCCGGCCGGCAGCCACACCGTCACATCCCGGCCCACCTCGCGGTGGCCGTCGCCCGCCCCGTCGGCGACCGGTTCCAACGGACTTCCCGGAACCCCTTCGCGGGCAAGGCTGCGTAATGACGCCGCGGGTCTGTGTCTTGACATCCGCGGCGAGGCGGTGTCGGGGGCCGGTACGAAGATGGCGGTGTGCTCCTTCGCCACGAGCCAGCTCTGGTCGTACGAGGACGACGGCCTGCTGCGCAACCTCGCAGACAAGGCACTGTGTCTCGACTCCCACGCCGAAGAAGGACTGGTCTCGCTGCGTTCGTGTGCCGGGCCTTCCTCTGCACGTGCCAACGATGTGCGCTACGACCTGACCGTGCAGGGCGAGCTGTTGCCCCGATGGCACCCGGGGCTGGCGGTCACCCCGACATCTCCTCACGTGGGAGTGGATGTAGCCGTCAAGAACCGCGACGGCTCGGCGGATCAGAAGTGGCACCTGGACCCCCTGGAGAACGCACCCCGCTCCCGATCCGTCGCAGAACCGCCTCCGTCCCCGAAGGCCGCAGCCGATGGGACCCACATCGGCCCGCACGGTTCGGCAGGGGCGTGCGCGCCTTCCGTGTCTGCCGGGCAGCAGGGACGCGGGCACGGGGACCGCGGGCCCTCGGACGAGGCCGTCCCGGCGGGGGGTTACGACGTGCGGCGTTTCGAAGCAGTCGGGCACGACGCGTCCGGCCCTGTCGACGCGGTGGACCGGGCAGATGCCTGCCGCGCCGTCGTCGCGTAGGCCGACGTGCGGCCGGCCATGCCGGACGGTGAGGTCATCAACCGGGCGGAGGGCCGGGCTCGTGCTGCGCGGTAGTGCCACCGTGCGGCAGTCGTTTCCGGGAGTGGTGCCGTTCGCCGCTCCGCCCCAGGCAGGGTGAGGCGGCGGGGCAGCCGTCGTGGTTCGGATGGGGTCCAACGGTCTCGTGGGCAAGGTCGGCTGCACACCGTAGGCTGCCGGAGAAGGCCAGGGGGTCCTCGGTGCCCGGGGTGTGAAGTTATCGCCGGCCGGCCGTCGGGCCGTTGTCGTCGAGGTCCCCTTTGCGGAGGCGGTAGACCTGTAGCCGCAGTCCGTAGTACTTCTCGGTCTCTCCGACCCACTCCAACCCCACGCGGCGGGCCGTGGCGGCTCCCCGGTTGTTCCGGGGCCGGACGACCGCGAACAGCTCCTCGACGGCGGAGTCGGATTCGAAGGCCTGATGGGCCACGGCGTGTCCGGCCTCGGCGGCCAGACCCCGGCCCCACACGCCGGGTGCCAGCTGCCAGCCGATCTCGAGGTCTGCGTAGTCCGGCGGCAGAGGCAGCAGCGCGGCTCCGCCCACCAGTTCACCGGTTTCCCGCAGATCGATCGCCCATCGTCCCTGCGGCGGCTCCAAGGATCCGGATTCGATGATCCAGTGGCCGATGAGTGCCTGCATCGCCGCTACGTCGGGCACCGCGGCCAGGGCCGGGGCCAGCCATCGGGAGACCTCGCCGGTGCCGTAGATCGCCAGTGCCGCTTCCGCGTCGCCGGATGCCCATGGTCGCAGTGTCAGCCGAGGGGTATGTATGCACGAGCCCTCGATGACGACACGGTGAGCACGGCGGTCAACCATGCTATGACGATATCACCGGAGAGTAGGACAAGTAGTGCCGTAGCGGGTCATTCACCCCTGGTCTCCAGGGTATCGCCGAGTCCTGTGGGCCGGCCACGCATGTGATCTTCGAACGGCGCCAGCCAGCGGGAGATCTCGCGCAGTGGATCGGCATTCAGCTGATAGTGGTGCTCCCGACCAATTCTGCTGCAGGAGACCAGTCCGGCGTCCCGAAGGACCTTGAGATGCTCCGAGATGCTGGGCCGCTCCATGAGGAAGAGGGCGGCGATCGCGTTCACGGCTTGCGGGCCCTCTTTGCCCAGGACATCGAGAATCCGGCGCCGGACCGGGCTGGCCAGCGCTGAGAAGATCACGTCGGCGGCCGTCATCGCTTCGTCACCCGCTCGCGGGCCGCGGTCCGGCGTCGACGTCCTCGGCCCGGTCCTGGTCTGCCACCGTCAGGGACACCATCCGGATATTTCCTGTGTTCATGGCAGCGACTATAGGAAGGAATGTTCCTACGCAACACCGCCGAGTGGGACCGGTGCCCGGCTGCCGACCGGCCGGCGCCACCGGGGCCGGTCTCCGGGCCCCTCCGCGGTCTGCTCGTCCCTCCGCGGTCTGCTCGTACGCAGCAGCGGTCGCGCTCGGCGGTCCTGTCAGCCCTTTGACCGGCCGCCCGCCTCGGCGAGCAAGTGCTCCATACGATCGAAGCGCTCGTGCAGGACCTGGGTGGTCTCCTCGCAGACATGGTGTGCCGTGCGGTCCACGGCCTCGGCCAGATGGTGCCGGCGGGTACTCTCACGGCTCACGAACCAGGTCGCAAGCGCCGCGGTGACCATGCCGTAGGTGGTGATGCCCACACCCATCACCACACAGGCGATGATCCGGCCCCACAGGGTCCGGGGATAGAAGTCGCCGTAGCCCACCGTCGTCGCGGTCTCGGCCGACCACCACAGGGCCCGGGGGTAGGTCGTGAGATTCGCGTCCGGTGCGCCGTGCTCGGCGACCACGACCGCCCAGGAGCCGAGGAGCATGGTCACCACGAGAACCACGGTCGCCCAGCCGGCTGTGCGTGTGTGCAGCGAGCGGCCTTCCCTGGCCAGCAGGATGTCGATCGCCTTGGTCATGAATCCGGGCAGCATTTCCGGATCATGCACGGCTCGGGCCTGCCCTGCTCACGGACGCGCGTCCGCCGGAGCGCCAGTCACCCGATCGAGGCGGTGGACGCTTCGTATGCATCCCTCGACCGGGCATCCCGGGTAAGTGTGGCGGTCACTGACGGGACGGGCGAGTGGTGTCCACCTGCCGACGGCAGTCCGCCCGGAGATCGTGTCCGCACCGGCCCGCGGCCGGCAGCGAGAAGCCGGCGAAGCGGACCGACTCCTGCGCGTCTCGCACCCGCCACCGCACGTATGCAGCAACTGCTGCATACGGAAGGCGGACCCGACGACCGCCTGCGCACCGGACGGGTGAACCGGCGCCCTCGGCCACAACCCCGTTGCGAGCCTGGGATCCGCACTGTTGACGCTGCGGCGGACTCAGTGCGACCCGCGTGGGTTGAGCGGTATGACGAAGTCGTCCTCGACCGGTGGTTCGATCTCGTCCTCCTGGAAGCCGGTGGCGGCGAAGCACCGTATGCGCAGACCACCCGGTGAGACGTCCATCCGCAGAAAGCTCTTGAAGAACGGCGGGTCGTAGGTCGCGGACCCCGGCGACAGCACCTGGGTGAGCGCCTTACGGACCGGCAGGCGCAGTCGCCGGCCGCGGCGCGGCCGTGCGGCGACCCCGAGCAGAGCCGCGATCAGTCTCGCCCGCAGCGTGACGGGCTCATCGGTCTGCCGCGTTGCCGCGATGCCGAGCCGACGGGCTATCACTGCCGTCGCGAGCTCAGGCGTCAGGTCGAACAGCCGCCGCATACGGAGCCTTCGCCCGTAGAGCTTGCTGTAGAACGCCAGTGAGTCGCCGCGCAACGGGTAGCAGCGGAAGTCCTGCTCGGTGACACCGCCGACGTCGACGCGCGGAATGGTGTGAGTGGCGTGCATGAAGGCGCCGCTACCACCGGCGACGACGTATTCGATGGTCCGCCCGCCCACATCGACGGGATAGTGCTGGTAGTTGTGGATGTCGCCGCCGATGGCCGCGACATAGTTGCAGTCCGGATCACGCACGATCTCGTCGACGGTGCCGCCGCCCTCGATCGCGCACGGGTGGTGCTCACCGTCCACGTATATCGGCGAACCGGTGACCAGGATCTTGGGCTTCGGTCCGCTGGACACCCGGCGCAGCCACTGCCCCTGCTCCCGGTCGATACGACCGAGCAGCCCGGTGTCGATGCCCACGATGCGCAGTGGCCCCGAATCGATCGCCCAGTACGGCCCCGGCTGCGACGCCGCCTGTGACGGCTCGGACCGCATGAGCCGGGCCTGAGCCAGGCGCAGTTCGTCCGGCACATCGGGAGACCTCCACAGAGCCGCCCGCCACCACGCGGCCGACAGCGGCTTCGGGCGTGCTGCCGGGGGCAGCGCGGGCGCATCGCAGAAGACCCGCATGAATCCGGTGAGGCCGTCGTACCAGTCGTGGTTGCCGGGCACCGCGTAGATCGGCGCTTCGTAATCCCGGTACGGCTGGAAGAACTTCGGTCCGTACTCGTTGGCGCTGCCGACCGGGTAGAGCACATCGCTGGAGAGAAGCGCGAAGCGGCTTCCGGCACCTGCCCTGAGGAACCCGGGGACCACGGCGTACTGTGGATCGTCGCCTTCGCCGGTGTCGCCGATGAGCATGAACGAGTAGCTCTCCGGATCGTCGCGCTCGATCACGAAGTCCTCTGTGGCGCAGCCTCGTTGGGACTGCTGCCGCACCCAGCGCTCACGGTCGGCGCCGGTCGGATCGCCGAACAGCGATGCCACGGGTCCGTTGCGCGCCTTCCAGAGGGTGACCGGGTTGAGCCAGAAGACCTTTTCGACCTGACTTGGCATCAAGTTCCGGTATTCGCCGGGTTTCTGGCCGTGCCAGCCTGCGCCGGCCGCTGATTCACGCGAGGAGGGAGACATCGCGGAACTCTAGCGCGGTGCGGTCTCCGGCAGTTGGGCGGGCCGGGCGCGGGCCGGAGAGGCCAGTACGGCAAGCAGGGGGTGCTCCGCCCGGTTGTGAGTCACGACCGTCCGGACATGGTCCGAGGGGTGCCCGTCCGATGTTGCGGCCGTCCGAGGCGGCCGGCTCTGCGTGTGGCGTCCGGTTCCGGGTAGTCGTCCGTTCAGCGACCAGGTTCCGTGCGGGCGACCGAGAGTGGGAGATCATGGCGGTTCCGAAGACGACCGTGCTTGTGCTGGACTGCTCCGAGCATGCGGAACTCGCCGAGTTCTATGCCGATCTGCTCGGAGCGACAACGCGTATGAGCGCCGATCCGGATGTCATGGAGGTCGTCGGCAACGACGGCACGCGCATGGCCGTCCGCAGGGACCACGGCTACGCACCACCCAGCTGGCCGCGGCCGGACGGCGCCCTTCAGGCCCATCTGCGCATCCTGGTTTCCCCCGACGACATGGACGAGGCGGAGCGTGAGGCGATCGGTCTCGGCGCCCGGCCCCTGGACACCAAGGACAACGGGGGACGGCACGACGTCCGGCTGTACTCCGACCCCGCGGGGCACTCGTTCGCGCTGGTCGCCCACACGCCGACGTCCTGATCCCGGGTTGTGCGCAGCACCCGGGCACGACATCCCCGCAGTGCCGCGCAGACGTGAGCATCTGACGCACATCTGATCCATGTCATGGCAGGGGAGAGCCGCTGCCTCCCCTGCCACTCGTTCGGCGGCCGACAGCGCGCGCGCCCGATCTCCGGCGCCCAGACTCTGGAGCATGGCTGAGCAACGTGTGAAACGCGCCGGATCCGGCAAATCAGCCGCCGCTTCCCGCACGTCGGACCTACGAGGAGCGGAGAGGGCCGCTCTGCGGGCGAGTGAATCCCTTTCCAGGCTGATCGACCACCCGCCCGAAGGCGTGTCCGGAGTCTGCCGGTCGGACGACGAGGGCTGGCGTGTCTGCGTCGACGTCCTGGAAGTCGCCCGTATCCCCGACACGACCAGCCTGCTGGCCACCTACGAGGTGGAGCTCGACGCAGATGGTCACCTCCTTCAGTACCGCCGGGTCCGGCGGTACCGGCGCGGGGCGGCGGACATATGAGCGCAGCCCACCGAAGCCACCCGAGAGAAACGGCCCCTTCCATGACCGCTTACAGCGACGAGGTCGTGTGTGTCCCGCGCGCCGGCACTCTCTACGACGTCCTCGAACTCATCCTCGACCGGGGAATGGTCATCGATGTGTTCGTACGAGTCTCCCTTGTCGGTATCGAGATCCTCAAGATCGATGCCCGGATCGTCGTGGCGAGCGTCGACACGTATCTGCGTTTCGCCGAAGCGTGCAACCGGCTCGACCTCGACCACGACGCCACCAGCAAGACCGTGCCCGAACTCTTCGGGGGAGGCATGGGCAAGAGCGTGCGCAAGGCCGGTGCGAAGAAGGCCGTCCGGTCCGCCGGGAGCAAGGTCAAGGACAAGCTCGGGATGGGCGACGACGACGGCGAGGAGGAGGAGTCGCGGCCTCGCCGTCGCAGCGCAGCCGGCCGAAGTGGCGACGGGGGCCGCCCCCGCAGCCGTCGACGTACAGAGGAAGAGTGACAGATGGCCGCACCAGGTGTGTACGTGTACGCGTTCGTCAGAGCGGGGCACCCGCTGCCCGCGGACGTGCGTGGCGTGGGTGATACGAAGGCGCCGGTCCGGCTGCTGCCCTGTGGCGAGTTGGCCGCTGTGATCGGTCCGGTCCCGGAGACACTGCGCGCCCGGCGGCGGGACCTGATGGCACATCAGCGCCTGCTTTCGGACCTGGTGCCCGGCGGGCCGGTCCTCCCCATGCGCTTCGGCGCGATCGCTCCCGGCGAAACCGCCGTTCTCGACGGTGCGAAGGCCCGCAGCGCCGAGTATCTGGCCGCCCTGGAGAGCGTCGAAGGCCGCCTTGAGATGAACCTCAAGGTCATGCCGGCGGAGGACTCGCTCTCCGATCTGGTCCGGGAGGACCCCCGCGTACGGCAGTTGCGCGAGGAGGTGCGCAGCCGTCCGGGATACGAGGTCAATGTGCGCCTCGGCGAAGCTGTCGTGGCCGGGATGCGACGCCGGGCCGCGCACGCCGCCGAACAGATCTCGGCCGCGCTCGCCGCTGTCGCGGCCGAGTCGCAGGAGGGACCGGACGTCGAGGGCTGCGTACGCAATGTGTCCTTCCTTGTCGCGCGCGGGGACCTGTCCCGGTTCAACAGCTGCGTCGACCGGCTCTCCGCCGAATACCGGCAGAAGGCCGCTCTCCGGGTGACCGGACCGCTTCCGTGCTACAGCTTCGTGCCCACCGAGAACGTGCCGGCCGGGGTCTGAGATGGGTCTCCTCTCCGCAGTGGTCCTGCTTCCGCTGGCGCCGGTACGAGGCGTGGTCTGGGTTGCCGACCGGCTTACCGAGGCGGCAGACAGAGAACTGCACGACCCGGCCGTCATCCGTGCACAACTGGGGGCACTCAACAGGGCGTTCGACGACGGAGACATCAGCGAGGAGCAGTTCGAACGCGAGGAGGAGCGGTTGCTCGACCTGCTCGAGCGACGGGACCGACGGGTCGTCGTCGCTTCCGCTCCGCCCGACGTGAACCGTCGGTACGTCGAGGGAGAGACCACTGAGGTGGCGACATGACGCAACTGGATTCGTGGGACACGGCCCCCGCGCCCAGGGAGGCGGGCAGCACGTCCAACCTCGCCGACATCCTGGAGCGGGTCCTGGACAAGGGCATTGTGATTGCGGGCGACATCAAGATCGACCTGCTCGACATCGAACTCCTCACCATTCGGCTCCGTCTCTTCGTCGCCTCGGTCGAAACCGCCAGAAGGGCAGGTATCGACTGGTGGGAGACCGATCCGGCACTGTCGTCCCGGGCCGCTCACGACAGCCTCGCCGATGAGAACCGGCAACTGCGCGCACAACTCGAAGCGCTGGAAGCCGGCACGGGCTCGAAGACGGACAGCACGAAGGAGTCGCATCGCAGATGACAGTGACTTCGACGCATTCCGATCGGCCGGGCCGCGACCGGGGAGGCCTCCCCACCGCGCATCTCACGTATGTGTACGCCGTCTGCCGAAGCGATGGTCCGGCAGCGGCCGTGGCGGAGCACACCGGCGGGTACGACGAGGGCGGTCCGCTGCGCCTGCTGACCGCGGGAGAGCTGTACGCGGTGGTGCAGGACGTGCCGTCGGCCGCGTTCTGCGAGGAAGCACTGCGCCGCCGTCTGGCGGACCCCGGAGAACTCGAACGCTGCGTCAGGACTCACCACGAGGTGGTGAGCGCTGCCGCCACCGGTGGGCCGGTCGTGCCGCTGCCGCTCGCGACGCTCTACCACGACGACGCGAGGGCCGGCGAAGTGCTGTGGTCGAGTGCACAGCGCTTCCGGCAGTCGCTGGACCGGGTCGAGGGACGCACCGAGTGGGCCGTCAAGGTGCATGCGCTGCGGGCAGCTCGGCGCCCGGAGCCGGACGGCGGCCCCCCGCACGTCGCCCGGGAGACGGAGCGCGGACGCCGGGACTCCCGGCACGGGACGGACACACCATGCTCGTCGGAAGCACCGCATGCACCGAACGCGCCGCCCTCGCCGCAGGCGCCGCACTCGCCGGGCGCATCTGACACCGGCCGTCCGGGCAGCGGGCGCGACTATCTCAGCCGGGTGCGGGAACGACAGAGGGCCGCCGAACAGCGTCACGACGAAGCCCTGCAGGCGGCAGACCGCGTCGACCGGGCCCTGCGGCTCATTTCCGCAGCGTCCGTCCGACGGCGACCGCACAGCACCGAGATCACGGGGAAGGAGCGCCCCCAGATCATGAACGCGGCATACCTGATCGCCAAGGAGCGGGAGCACGAGCTGGTTACCGCGGTCGACTCACTGCGCCGGCGGCCCGAATTCCGGCACGTCGACATCGACCTCTCGGGACCCTGGGTGCCGTACTCGTTCACCGAAGGGGGCGATGAAGGATGACGGCGGCGGGAACCGTGGCCTGGCGCGGCCCGGACAGCGGGGCGCCCATCGGCGTTCCGCTGGTCGATCTCCTGGACCGCGTGCTGGGCACCGGCGTCGTCATCAGCGGTGACCTGGTGATCGCCATCGCCGAAGTGCCCCTGATCAGACTGTCCCTGCACGCCCTGCTCGCATCGGTCAGCGATCGCGTCCCGGCCCCGTGGGACGACGGGGGTCCGCTGTGACGGCGGCGGCCAGGGTCGACATCGACCGGGAGAATGTGGGCCGGGATCTCGCCTCGCTGGTACTGACCGTGGTGGAACTCCTGCGTCAGCTCATGGAGCGGCAGGCCATCCGCCGCTTCGACCAGGGGGACCTCACCGCGGAGCAGGAAGAGCGTGTCGGAACGACTCTGATGCTGCTCGACGAGCGTATGTCGGAGCTGTGCACGCAGCACGGCCTGCGCCGCGAGGACCTCAACCTCGACCTCGGTCCTCTCGGCACCCTGCTCTCCGACACCCATTTCTGAGGAGAGGCCGGAACATCCCGGCCTCTCCTTGTTACCCGCCGGAATGGCCCGCGGGTCAGCGCCTACTGGGCGTTGATGAGGAGCAGGGCGATGTCATCGATGCGGGGAGCGGACTGCTTCGCGTAGCGGACCAGTGTGTCCGCGAGAGTCTCCATGTCCTGACCCCTGGCCTGTGAAAGCTGTTCCATGAGATCAGCGGTCGACTCGTCGAGATCGACACCAGGTGTCTCGACGAGTCCGTCGGTGTACAGGGCGAGCAGGGTGCCGGGCGGCACCGGAATTTCCGCGGAGACGTACGCGGCACCGGGGTCGATTCCGAGCAGCAGGCCCGGTGTCAGATCCAGGACCTGGGTACGTCCGTCCGGATGACGCAGCAGCGGTGGCGGGTGGCCCGCGGTGGCCAGATGGGCGCGGCGGCGTGCCAGGTCCAGATGCGCGTAGAGGCAGCTGGTGAAGAGGCCGGGATTGAGGTCGGTGAGGAGACGGTTGGTGCGGGCCAGGACCTCTTCGGGCGGCGCGCCGGCCGTGGCGTGAACAGCCGTCCGGACCTGGCCCATGAGAGCTGCGGCATTGACGTTGTGCCCCTGGACGTCGCCGATGGTGACGGCCGCTGTGGTGTCGTCCAGACGGATGAGGTCGTAGAAGTCGCCGCCGATGGCCATATGACTGACGGCGGGGAGATAGCGGGCCGCCACTTCCAGCCCCGGGACGCCGGGCAGGGTGTGGGGCAGCAGCGCGCCCTGCAGGCTCTGCGCCAGCTGGTGTTCGGCGTCGTAGAGCCGTGCGCGGTCGACGGCCTGGGCGATCAGCCCGGCGAGTGAGACGAGGATGGTGCGCTCCGCCGGGGCGAAGGTGTGCGGCCGGTCGTAGGCCAGCAGGAGCGAGCCGATGGAGTCTCCCGAAGCGATGAGGGGCAGGAAGGCCCAGGCACCCATGTTGTCCTGGAGTACCGCCGGGGGATAGGCCTGCCTCAGTTCGGCGAAGGTGGCGAAGAAGTTCGGCACGCCGGTGTTGAGGACCTTTACGGCGGGGGTGTCCGATGACAGAGGCGCTCCGTCGAACCGGGCCATGAGCTCCGGGTCGTATCCGCGGAAGCCACGAATGCGCAGCCGTCCCTCTTCCGCCGTCATCAGGGCGAGGGCCTGGGCACCGAAGACCGGCATCAACTGGTCGGCAGCCTGGGCCACGACATCCTGCACCCCGACGGCTTCGGTCAGCGTGGCGGCGAGATGCATCAGGTGGTACAGGGTGGCCGCGCGGCTCGGCACGGTGCGGGGCGGGGGGCGCTCCGCCTTCGGCAGGCCCACCACGTGGTCCGCTGAGACCGGAGTGATGCGCACGCTGATGCCCGACGCGTCCGGGTAGAGACGGAAGGCCAGCCAGCGGTCCGGGGGACGGAGCGCGGTGAAGGACGTGGATCGGCCGCTGACCGCCGCGGCCCGGTAGCGGTCCTCGAACACGGGATCGTCCAGCCAGGGCAACGCCTCCCACGGCAGGGATCCCACCAGCTCCGAGGGTGAACCGCCGACGAGGTCCGCGCCGGTGGCAGTGATGAAGGTGATCCTGCCCTCCAGATCCAGAGAGCAACTGCCGCCGGGCAGCCGGTCGATGAACTCGGCCCCCGCCATCGCCTCGGCCGGACCGGGAACCCGGCCGCGCGGCTGGACCAGCACCCGGGGCCGGGCTCCGTCCGGTGCCAGACGTCCGTAGTCACCCGCCCGCTCGAGCCCGGAAGCGATGCGGGTGCTGCACTCACGGACCGCCTCGCGTTCTTGCGCCGAAAGCTCCGGCGAATGGAACCCGGGCCACAGCAGTACCAAACCCCCCAGAGCGGTGTCCGAAGTGGCCACAGGGCTGGCCGCCAGCACGAAGTCGTAGGGGAGTACGAGTCCCACCCGCGGATAGCGATGCGCAATCTCCTCCTGGCTGCCGACCCACACCAGGCGCCGCTCCCGGACGGCATCGGCGACCGGAATGGGGTCCGAGAGACTCACCCGTGCCCAGGGAGCTGCGATCTCCCCGGAAATCCCGGTCACCAACACGAGACGCAGCGCATCCTGGCCCGGCGGCAGCAGATACACCATTCCGACCGACGCCTCTGTTTCCCGAACGATCTTGGCCAGAACGGGATCGAGCCACTGCTGACCCAGGCCTTTGGGACTTGCGGCGCCCGGGCCCGGCACGCTTCACGCTCCCTGTGCGGCAGCGGCCCGGGTGACCCGTACGCGCCCTGCGAAGCGGCCCCCGCCCGCGACAGCACCCTCGCTCGCCACAGCGGCAGTGCTCACTGCGGCGCCATTGACGAGCGCGCCGTCGCGACCGACTCTGAAAAGCGCCATATATGGACGATACGCCCGCAGCGAGCTACGCACCGGGGGAGAGGGGCCCCCGGCCGGGCGGGCCATCCGGGCCGGTTCCGGCGTTTCGGGGTGCCCGGTACGAACAGGTCCGGGCAGCGGGTACCGCCACCGGAGGGATGCGATCAGTGGCGGCGAAGGCCGGTGGACAGCCCGCCCGGGCAGGATCCGCTGTCGGAGGTCTGGACGCGGTACTGCTCGCATGCTGTCCTTACAACGTTGTAACTCCCCGTCCGCCGACGTACTCGCTCACGTCACTGCCACCAGGAGGACTTCCATGCGCCGGTTCGTATTTCCGGGGCGATCGGCTCTGACCCTGTTACTGGCCGGGCTGCTGGCCCTCTGCGGTGTCGTGGCACTTCCCCGCCAGGCCCACGCGGTGGGTGGCACCTTCCGCAATCCGCTGGGCACCCGGGCGGATCCCTATATGACGTACTACCAGGGCAACTACTACCTGGCGGCGACCGAGGGCGATGCTGTGCGCATCGCGAAGGCCCCCACTCTGGGTGGGCTCCTCACCGCGCCCCGCACCACGGTCTGGCAGGACACCGACAGCACACGCGACCGTCAGGTGTGGGCACCGTCCTTCTATCTGATGGACGGCCACTGGTACATCTACTACACCGCCGACGACGGTGTCGACGAGCACCATCGCCTGTATGTGGTCGAGTCCGCGGGAGCTGATCCGCTCGGCCCCTACCATTTCAAGGCGAAACTGGAAGCACCCGACGCACAGGGCCTGTGGGCCATCGACCCCGTGGTCCTCCACCAGAACGGACGCCTCTACATGGTGTGGTCGGGCGCCGGGAGCGAAGGACACAACCTCATCTACCTCGCCCCGATGTCCAACCCCTGGACGATCTCCGGCAACCGGGTCTATCTGCCGTCGGCAGGGGGCTGCCCCGAGGTGCGTGAGGCGCCCTCGATACTTCAGCACAGCGGGAAGACCTTTCTTGTCTACTCCACCTGCGACACGGGCAAGCCCGACTACCAGCTCTGGATGCAGTCCATTTCCGACACCGCCGACCCCCTGCGGCCGGCCAACTGGGTCCAGCACTCGGGGGCGGTCTTCGCCCGCAGTGACGCCGCCGGTGTCTGGGGCCCGGGTTCCAACGGCTTCTTCACCAGCCCGGACGGTACCCAGGACTGGATTGTCTACCACGCGAAGAACACGTCCGCCTTCACCTACGACGGCCGCACCACCCGCGCCCAGAAAATCGGCTGGAACGACGACGGTACGCCCCATCTCGGCTCGCCGGCTGCCGCCGGTGCCACCCAGGACCTGCCATCGGGCGACCCCGGTGGCGGCCCGTTCTGGATCAATGACACCAACTCGTCCAGTGGCGCCGGCTCCGTCGCGTACACGGGTGCGTGGAACTCGGGCAGCGGTTGCGGCAGTCAGTGCTTCTGGAGCGACGACCACTGGAGCAACCAACCGGGAGCAACGGCGACCTGGACCTTCACCGGTACCCGGATCGCTCTCCTGTCCGTACGCGATACGGGCAACGGCATCGCCGCCTTCTCCGTGGACGGCGGAGCCGAACAGACCGGTGACTACTTCGGTCCGATCCGGATGGGTGAACAACTCAACTACGTGAGCCCGGTTCTGCCCTTCGGGACCCACACGTTGCGGTTGCGGGTGACCGGCGATCACAGCCCTTCGTCCAGCGGTGCGTACATCTCCGTCGACCGGGCGGAGATCTCGACACGCTGAACGCGGATGCCGAGCGGCCGTCCCGGCCGCTCGGCATCCGCACCCCGTCCCATGACGGCGACCCCGCCGTCGGCGCCCCGAGGGACAGCCGTCAGTCGTCCGTCGAGACGACGCCCTTGCAGGCGTCCGTACCATCGGCTGTACCCGGCACCGCTGCGGCCTTCACGGCATTGAAGTTGGACACATAGGCGTCGTGGTACGCGGAGTCGTCGACCTTCAGCAGCGCCTCGTCGTTCTCGCGCAGCGAAGGGCCTGAGTAGTTGTGACTTCCGGTCCACACAAGCTTGTTGGCCGTGCCGTCGTACATGCCGTCGATGAGCAGGTATTTCGAGTGCACGACGGAGTTCGTGGTCGAGGGGTCGGCGTCCTAGACCTCGAGGGGCCGCGAAGTGTGTACGAACCGCACTATGTGCAGGACGGAAAGAGTCTGAAACCGCAGTGGTCGGTGGGCGACGCGGACGAGGGCCACAGCTGCCTGTTCCACCGCTGAGACACCGAATGCGGTCGGGCCGGTCGAGTGACGCAGAAGAGTCAGCACGGCATGAGCAGCATGCCCGTCCGAGTGACTCTTCGCCGGTCAGCCGTCATATGCGGAGGCTTTTGGGGTAAAACTGGCATTCCCATTGATAACTGTTGAATCGGGGATGCATGGTGCTCACCTATGTCAAGCGATGGAGTGCGGTGGCAGTTCTCGCCGCCGCGGCGGCGATGACCACGGCGGGCCCCAGCTCGGCCGCCGCACGCGGCCATGAGCCCTGCGGGTACTACCAGACCGGAACGTATGCGTACTACAACCACTGCGGTAGGACGACGGTCCGGATCAAGCTGGACATCGTCCGGGGCAAGGACAAGGTGATCTGCGTACGGCCCGGTACCACCGGACTGGGCCCGAAGAACCATGTCCGTTTCGCTGCCTACGTCGGCGGGGCGGGCTGCAACCCCTCGTAGTCATGGCATGAAGCCCCCCGCCGCCCAGGGTCCGTGGTGCTGCTCGTCGCCGCAGCGCCCGGCTCAGGGGAGGCGGGGGGCTATCCGTCGACGTGGAGGGCGCTTGTGCCCACGTCCGGCCGGTCACCCAGTCCCTATCGCCCGATGCCGTCGAGTTCCGCGACCGCCTCCGCGGGGAGTTCCAGGGATGCTGCTGCGATGTTCTCACGCAGATGGGACAGCGAGGAGGTCCCGGGGATGAGGACGGTCGTCCTGGTCCGCTGGAGCAGCCAGGCCAGGGCGACTTGCTGTGGCGAGGCTCCGAGACGGGTGGCGACGCCGGTCAGCGTCTCGGACTGCAGGGGGGTGAAGCCGCCGAGCGGAAAGAACGCGGCGAACGCGATGTTCTCGGCCGCGCAGCGTTCGACGAGGTCGTCGTCCTGCCGGTTCGCCAGGTTGTACAGATTCTGCACGGTGACGACGGGTGCGATGGTCCGGGCCTCGGCCAGCTGTGTCAGGGAGACGCCGCTCAGGCCGAGGTGGCGGATGAGGCCGTCCTTCCGCAGCTCCGCCAGGGTGCCGAACTGCTCTGCCAAGGACTCCTGCCCGGTGCCCTCGATGGGGACGCGCAGGTTGACGACGTCGAGGGTGTCGAGTCCCAGGTGCTGGAGGTTCGCATGGACCTGTGACGTGAGCTCCGCGGGCTCCAGCGAGGGGAACCAGCCGCCGTCATCACTGCGGCGCGCACCGACCTTGGTGACGATGTGCAGGTCTGCGGGATAGGGATGCAACGCTTCCTTGATGATCTCGTTCACGACGGCTGGGCCGTAGAAGTCGCTGGTGTCGATGTGCGTGATACCCAGGCCGACGGCCTCCCGAAGCACCGCGACGGCCTGGTCGCGGTCCTTGGGCGGCCCGAAGACATTGGGTCCTGCCAGTTGCATGGCTCCGTATCCCATGCGGTGGACGGTGAGGTCGTCGGCGAGCGTGAGGCTGCCGCCGGGGAGGGTGCTGGACATGCTGACTCTTTCGTCGAGTTGCGTGGATGCTCTTGCCCAACTGCCAACTGCCAACTGCCAACTGCTGACTGCGAAGTGCGCACCGCGAAGTGCGCACCGCGACCCGGCGCGCGGCTCCGAGCGAGGGGCGTAAGTCCAACGGTGCGGTTGTAATTCGACCGTAACGCCATCCCTGAGCAACCGCAACGTTGTAGTTGGCTTCAAGTGGTCCAGCCGATGCGCCCTGACGCCCCGCTGTCTGACGCCCGCCTGGCACCACTCACCACGTGTGACCTCGCCGGTCCGAACGCCGGGAGCGCGGGCAGGGTGTGCTCGCTATCGTGCAACCGTGACCGACCCCGGGCCTCCTCTGCTTTTTCTCGATGTCGACGGGCCGCTCATCCCGTTCGGGGCGACGTGGGAGGAGCGCCCGGGTGGGTACCCGACATACCGGACGGGCGTCGAACCGGGTGACTCGAATCCTCTTCTGGTGAGGATCAATCCCGCGCACGGGCCCCGGCTGGCCGGGCTCCCGTGCCGGCTGGTGTGGGCCACGACCTGGATGGACGAGGCGAACAGCTGCGTGGCGCCACGGCTGGGCCTGCCCGAGCTGCCGGTGGTGATCTGGCCCGAGCCGACCTGTACCGATGGCCGGGCGGAGTGGCACGGTCTGCACTGGAAGACCCGCACCCTCCTCGACTGGGCGGCCGGCCGGCCTTTCGTCTGGGTCGACGACGAGATCACGGAGAGGGACCGGGACTGGGTGTCCGCTCGATACCGGGGGCAGGCCCTGCTGCACCGGGTCGACCCCCGAAGGGGTCTTGTCGACGCCGACTTCGCAGCCATCGAAGCATGGCTCCGCACGATCCGCCCGGCACCCGAGGGCAGCTGACGGAGCCCGGTCCTGCGGCTTGCCCATGCGCCGTTCCCTGACCTTCAGGCCGGCCGGGCCCGGTTCGAACGGGGGGTGCGGGGCAGGCGCTTCGGCATGGACACAGTTCAGGAAGAGACGGCGCCGGGGCGGCGGCGTCTGCCTCAGCGGCAGGCCCTGCTCATCGCGGTCCCGGTCGCCGCTCTGTCCGTCGTCGTCACCTTGGTCGTCGTGGGCCACCACGGCCGTCACGGCCCTTATGCCGGGCCCGATCCGATCCGGCACAGCCAGGTGCGAGAGGGTGGCTTCCGGGCAGGTGACACCGGCCTGGTGGTCCTTGACGGTGTGTCAGGAAAGATCCGGGTGGCGGCTGCCCGGAACACCACGGCTGTCTCTGGCACATACGACGATGACCACGGCGGCGGTATACGCGCCCGTCTCGAAGCCGCCGCAGGCCGTCACACGTTGCGCATACGGTGTTCGGCAGGCGACGGTTCCGACGCTCCGTGTGCCGGTGCGCTGCGGCTCACCGTCCCGCAGCACACCGGGCTGCGGCTGCGGCAGACGTCCGGCGAGACGGACCTGGAGGGCCTCGGCGGTCCGCTGACCGTGGACACCGCATCGGACCGTATGACCGCCACCGGACTGCGCTCATCGAATGCCGTCATCACCGTGGTCTCCGGGAGCGCCGACATCGCCTTCGCGAGAGCCCCTGACTCCGTTGCCCTGCATGCCACTTCGGCTTCCGCGGCGCTGCGTCTTCCCTCGGCGGGCAAGGACGGTGCCTACGCGGTGACGCCCACCGCCACATCGGCTGATGTACGGATCCAGGTGCCGCACCGGGCCGGTGCACCGCACAGAGTGGCGCTCGACGTGGTGTCCGGGTCGCTGGCCGTCCTTCCCGCAATGTGACCCACCCGGTCACTCCCGTGGAGGTCCGGCGTCAGCCGGTCCACTGGCCGTCCACGGGTCATGACGTCCCGACACAGCGCATCTGGCAGGCAGCGGTTCTGCGGCCTGCTGGGGAGCCGGACCGTTTGAGAACACCAGGACTGATCTTGTCGAACGACCCTGCTTTCGCGGTGGGATGGTCATGCATCCCCAGCCTGGCAGGGCGGTGAGCCGGCCAGCGGCGAGGTGTCTTCGTACCGGACCTCGTACACGCGCTCGGCGAACTTCCAGCCGTCGTCCGTGCGCTGGTAGCGGTCATGGTAGATGGCGTAGTTCAGGCCTCCGCGGCCGTCGCGGGCACGCCCGACCTCTGACATGTACGCGCGGCCTGACGCGGTGTCACCGTCGAGCCGGATCAGGCCCGGGTGCGTGTTCTGCACAAGGAAGTCCACGACGTCCGGCACCCGCCTGCCCCAGGCGCGGATCGGCTCCCGCCCCTCGAGCTCGACGGGGATGTCGGGCATACGCTATACGCCGTCCGGTGTGAACAGCGAAGCGATACGGTCGTAGTCGCGCATCATCACCGCGTCGGTGAACTCACCGCGCAGGGCTTCGATCTCGACACGATCCGCGATGGCCCGAAAGTCGCTCATCCCGTTCCTCCTCATCGCCTTGAACCCGATTCACGAACCACACCGGTCGCCCTGAGACGGGCGCTCGGAGGCCGGCGGTACAGCAGACCCCGGCCGAGCGTCCCGGCTCACCGGATGGTGTGTTCTCTCCGCAGTACGACGACACGACCCTCCGGAATGTGACACGGCCCCTCTGGAGCGCACCGCGATTGGGGATCCGTCGGCACGAAGGGGCTCCGGGAACCTGCCTCCCGGTCGGAGTCGTCAGCCCATCGCGTGGTCCAGGTTGGTTGCGGCGCTGATGAGCGCGAGATGAGTGAACGCCTGGGGGAAGTTTCCGAGATGCTCGCCGGTCATGCCGATCTGTTCGGCGTACAGGCCGAGGTGGTTGGCGTAGGTGAACGTCTTCTCCAGAGCGAGCCTCGCCCGTTCGATCTGGCCGGTTCGCGTCAGGGCTTCGACCCACCAGAAGGAACAGATGGAGAACGTGCCCTCCTCCCCGGTGAGGCCGTCGGGCGCCATCTTGGGGTCGTAACGGTAGACCAGACTGTCCATCACCAGCTGACCGGCGATGGCGTCCATGGTGGAGCGGAAGCGCGGATCATCGGGGGAGCAGAACTTGACCATCGGCATGAGCAGCAGCGAGGCGTCCACGACGGCCCGCGGGCTCCTGCCGTTACCGAGCTGCTGGACGAAGGTCTTGGCCTCGTCGTTCCAGCCGCGTTCGATGATCTGCCGGTAGATCTCGTTGCGGACGGACTCCCACCGCACCAGATCCCCCGGAAGCCCTCGCTGCCGGGCCATTCTGATCATGCGCTCGACCGCGACCCAGCACATCAGCCGTGAGTAGGTGTGGTGCTGCTTGCCGGCCCGGGTCTCCCAGATGCTCTCGTCGGCGGTGTCCCAGTGCTCCAGCAGCCAGTCCACGATGGTGCACAGGTCCATCCAGCTGTCGTGCGAGATCCCGACGCTGTACTTGTTGAACAGATAGATGGAGTCGATGAGTTCGCCGTAGATGTCCATCTGCAACTGGTTCGCCGCATCGTTCCCCACCCGGACCGGGCGTGAGCCGCGATAGCCCTCGAAGTGGTCGAGGGTCTGCTCGGGCAGATACGCATCTCCGTCGATGGAGTACAAGACGTGGAGCGGTCCGTGGCTCCCGTCCGCCGCGTTGTGCAGACACGCGGCCAGCCATTGGATGAAGGCCTTCGCCTCCCCTGTGAAGCCCAGCCGCAGCAGCGCGTACAAGGAGAACGCGGCATCGCGGATCCACACGTACCGGTAGTCCCAGTTGCGTTCGCCTCCCAGCTGCTCCGGCAGCCCCAGTGTGGGGGCGGCCACGATGGCGCCGGTGGGCTCGTGGGTGAGCAGCTTGAGCGTCAGGGCGGAACGGTGCACCATCTCCCGCCACCGCCCGGTGTACGTGGACTGCTTCAGCCAGGCGCGCCAGAACGTGATGGTGGACCGGAACAGCGCCTCCACACTCTCCGTGTCCACCGGTTCCCGGTCGTCGGCTGCGGCGCTGCCCGGTTCTTCGGTACGCAGCAGGAAGAGTTCCGTCTGTCCTTCGTCCACGGTGAAACGGCCGCGGGCGTCGTCACCGTCGACGCGCAGTTCGACCGAGCTGTCGACGGTGACGCTCAGTGTCGCGCCGTCGAAGCGCACCCCTCGCCCGGAGACGGTGGTCCGGTGGGCGTCGCGGCCGTAGTCGAGACGCGGAGCGATCTCGACATCGATGCGCATACGGCCGCGGATTCCTACGACCCGCCGCACCAGACACTGCTGGTGCTGCTCATGGTGTTCCTCGACCAGCGGCATGAAGTCCTGGATCTCCACGATCCCGTCCTCGGTGAGCATCCGGGTGATCAGGATGTTGGTGTCGGGGAAGTAGAACTGCTGCCGGGCCGCGGCCCGGCAGTCCGGACTGATCCGCCAGTGCCCGCCACGACGGGAGTCGAGGAGCGAGCCGAAAACGCTGGGGGAGTCGAACCGCGGAGCGCAGAACCAGTCGATTCTGCCGTCCGTGCCGATCAGCGCCGCAGTACGGAGATCGCCTATCAGCCCGTGTTCGGCGATCGGCAGATAGTCGGTAGCGGTGTCCCGTGAGTCTTCCGGCGCCTGGTAGGCCATGGCATGTCCTGTCTCCCGTCCTGGGCGCCGTGCACCGGAGCTCCAGCGGGTGTCGTTCGCCGGCTCTGACACGCTCCATCGTCACTTTTCTGCCCGGGAAGCGCTCGTCGGCGGCTGCGCCGAGGGGTGTTCCGATGGTGAACCGACGGACGTGGACCCCGCCGCCGGTACGGTCGCGGCGACAGCCGGGAACGGCGCCTCCGGGGGACAACGTGCGGACCTTCGCGCCGGGTCTCATCATGAAGAGATGGACAAGGTCAGGACACCACCCGGAGAGACACCTCCCGCGGAGGGGTGCATAGCGGAAGCGCACGAAGAGCGTCCGGACGGCGGTATGTGGGAGCACCCCCGCTTCTGGGCAGCCCTCATTCTGTGCGGTGCGCTTCTTTTCGCCGCGTTCTTCGTCGCGCGCATCTTCTCTGCCTGAGAACGCATCTCCGTGCCGGAATCAAGCGGCGCGCGGGTCCGAATGCTCTGCGCGGCGCCTCACTGCCTGGCGCACCGCTTACTCACCGAAGCTGCGGCCGACCGCGCCTGCGCGAGGTGGCCATCAGATAGGTGGCCATGATGATGGTGACTCCCTGGGCGACGACGGTGATCGTTTTGTCGTTGAACCAGACGGGCTCGTACATGTTGGGCACCGGCCCCAGCTTTCCCACATCGACGTAGCGGTAGACCAGAAGAAGTGCGAGTCCTCCGGCGGCGACGAGCCAGGCGAAGGCATCAGCGGGCAGGCGCCGCCAGATCAGGACCAGGAGTGCCGCGAGACAGGCGAAGGCGGCTTCGATGCGGAACAGCGTGCCCTGGCTGATGCTCGCCGCGACGGCGTCGTACTGATCCGCGAGTCGGGCGTGCACCCAGGCGTCGACACCCAGCCCCGCGGCGGCCAGGATCCGGGCGATGGCTCCCGGCAGGCCGCCGACGGGCCCGGGTGAGAGTACAGAACGTGCTGGCCGCATGAGTTCTCCCTGACCGCACCGGCTCAACCGACGGTGAGTGTGCCCTTCATGTACGGGTGGATGGTGCAGTTGTACGGATGAGACCCTGCCTTGGACGGCGCCTTGAAGCTGACGGTCTTGCCGGCCGCGACGTTGCCCGTGTCGAACGACTTGTCCTTGGCCGTCACGGTGTGGGTGACGGAGTCCTGATTGACCACGGTCACCGTGGTGCCGGGCTTCACGGTGAGCGATGAGGGTGCGTACTTGAAATTCTTGATCACGATCCGCGCCCGGCTGTTGCTCGGGACCTCCTTCGTGATCTTGTTTCCGGCCGGGTCGAGGACGAACCACTGGCCGTGGAAGGCCTTCACGGCCTGCCCTCCGGTGTCACCCGCCTTCTTGTCCTTGCTGAAGTAGTAGAGGGGGTGATGGTGATAGGTGGCCTGCTTGCTGCCGTCGCTGCGCGTGGTGGTCCCCAGCAGTGAGCTCTTGGCCCCTTTGCCTGCGGTCGGTCTGGCCTCGACCTTCGCCGGTGGCCAGGCCTTTGCGCAGGTGCCGGTGCAGGTCGGCTTGGCGGACCTGTCACCGCTGAAGAGGTAGAGGGTCCTGCCCTTGCCATCAACGATGATCTTCCCAAGGCCGTCGGCGCCGACTGTCATGATCTTCGATGGCATCGTGGCGGAGCTTGCTGCCGCCAGGGGTTCCGCGGAGGCAGCCGATGAGGCGACAGGTGCTTGCGCATGGGTCCCGGATGTCGCCTGCGAGCAGCCCCCGGCCGCCGCCGCGGTCACCGCGAGACCCACCGCAGCAGCAGTCCGCGCGCATCTCGTCTTCATTGCTGACTCCTCCGGAACCTCACCTGGCGAGCGGGAGCGCAGCCCGTCGGAGGGGCTGCCTCTCCTCACTTGACGCGAGCAGCCGGATCCGGACCACCGGAGCGGGCCATCCGGCTGACCGCCACCCGGGGAGGAACACCCGAAAGGGGCGCCTGTCCGGTGTCCGTCCGATTGCCACCCGCAGGCTCGACCGGCATCCGGATCGCGACCGGGCCGTATTTCCCCGGGGAACGGCGAGGGCCCTGCCGTCCCCGGGGAACGGCAGAGCCCTTGTGGAGCCGAGGAGATCAGCTGATCGTGCCGGCGAAGAGGTGCAGTTCGGCGTTGTCCGGCAGGCTGACGTAAGCGACCTGCTTCCCCTGGGTCAGGGGGATGGCAGCCGAGTACAGACTCACCTTGTGGTCCGCCGGGTCGGTACTGCCGGCGGGCCGGTTCCAGTGGTCAGTCGTGGCCACCAGTGAACCCCCGGGCGCGGCCGCGTTGCTGTACCAGTCGGCGAACGTCAAGGTGGCCGTGGACGAACTGCCATCGGTGTACGTCACGACGACCGGTCCGCTCTGGGTGCCATTGGTCCCGGCCCCGAGGAAGGACAGGGACGATCCGGAACCCTTCATGGCGATCAGCTGGCCGGCGGCGGTTACCGCGTCGGGCCGGGCCGCGGGAACGTCGGGCCAGGTGAATGCTGCCGGGCCCCCGCCGACGGCGGCGCCCGGTGTGATTCCGGCTTCGGCCAGAGCCTGGGCGGAGAAGCTGTATCCCTTGCCGTCCAGGTTTCCCGCGGTCGGATCCGCGTCGTCACTGACGCCGACGGTGCCGAAGGCATCCGGCAGTCCGGCGAACGCAACCCGGACGGCCGCCTTCCCCGTGGCCGGTGGCAGGGTCCCCGATCCCTTGTAGGTGGTGGTGCCGGTCAGTGACACCTTGCCGCCCTTCGCGTCGGCGGGTACCTCCACAGTCCACTTCGTGGAGACCGATCCGCCCGCGGGTACGGTCTTGAACGCCGATGGTGTGCTCGCGGTCTTCGACCAGCCGCTGGGGGTGGTGAGGGTGGTCGCCGCCTGATGCACGGGCTGGGTGGAGCGGTTGGTGAAGGTGGTACGCACGGACAGGGTCGCACTGCGTTCCGTTGTGGCCGGGGCGGTCACCGCGGTGTAGCGCGGTCCCGTCGTCCGGTCGACCCGGAACGCGCCGCTCAGCGGCAGGTTCCGTGAGGAGTCGCCGATGCGAACGCCGTAGGTGCCGGTTCCCAGTGTCCACGCGTGAGCGGTCTCGTTCCAGTACGAAGCGTCCTTGGCGGTGAGCTCGAACGTCACCGTACGGGTCTGCCCCGGCTTCAGATGCACCTTCCGGAAGCCCTTCAACTGCCTGGCCGGTTCGCCCGTTGACGCGGGGGCGCCCAGGTAGAGCTGTGCGACCTCGGAGCCCGCGCGCCGGCCGGTGTTGGTGACATCGGCGCTGACCCGGAGGGATCCGTCCTCGTTGAGCCTCGAGCCCTCCACACGCAGCTTGGAGAAGCGGTACGAGGTGTAGGACAACCCGTATCCGAACGGGTACAGCGGAGCGAGGGCCTTCTTGTCGTACCAGCGGTAGCCGACGTTCAGGCCTTCGGAGTACTGCACCTGACCGTTCACGCCGGGCCACTGTTCCGTCGTCGAAGCCGGGACCTGGGCGAGCGACTTGGGAAAGGTGACGGGGAGCTTGCCGGAGGGATTGACGTCTCCGAACAGCAGCGCCGCGATGGCGTTGCCCGATTCCTGACCCGGATACCAGGCCTCGAGCACACCCTTCACCTTGTTCAGCCATGGCATGGTGACGGCGGAGCCGGTGTTCAGTACGACCACGGTGTTGGCGTTGGCCGCTGCGACCGCCTCGATGAGGGCGTTCTGGTCGCCGGGCAGGTCGATGCCGGAGAGGTCACTGCCCTCGGACTCGAAGTCGTTGGCGTAGACGACGGCGACATCGGAATCGGCAGCGAGCCGAACCGCCTGGCCGATCGGGTCGGTGCCGGCGCCCGGCCGGGTCCAGCCGAAGTTGACCTTGTCGCCACCGCCGCTCTGGTAGTAGTCGATCTCGACCTGTACCGGAGTACCCGCGGTCAGTTCCACCTTCGCGGTCTCCGTGCTGGTGCCGCCCTGGTCGCGCCAGTTGTCGATCACCTGCTTGCCGCCGATGAACAGCCGGCTGCCGTCGTCGCTGGTCAGCCCGAAGGTGTAGGTGCCGGTCGTCGGTGGGGTGAGCGATCCGGTCCATTTGGCGGCGAAATTCGTCGAGGGAACGCCGGGGGCCGGGACCTTTCCGTTCCAGTTGAATGCGACCTGCGGATCGGTCTGCGTGGCGAGAGGCTTGCCGTCCGGGGCGGCGCCCGCGTAGTAGTCGCCCTGGAGCCCGTGTCCGTTGCCGGACGGCGGGGTGAGATACGCGCTCTCGACTGCCGGCAGGGAGCCTCCGGTTTCCTGGTTGCCCTGGGCGTACGCGACAGTCGCCCGGGATCCGGCACGCGTCTTGATGCCCTGGTAGGGCGTGACGGTGCCGGTGCCTGCCACGGCAGCGCTACCGCCTCCGGCACTCATGGTGTCGACCCCCGCACCGTCGCCGATGACCGCGATGGAATGCACCGTGTGTGTGTCGAGCGGAAGGACGTTCCCCTCGTTCTTCAGCAGGACGGTGCCGTCCTCCGCGGCCTTCTTGGCGAAGGCGACATGGTCCGGTGTCGACGCCATGGCTTCGTGGGTGTCCGCGGACGGGTGGTCGAACAGGCCGAAGCGGAACTCCTCGCGCAGGATGCGGGTCACCATGTCGTCCACCCGGCTCTGCGGAACCTGCCCCTTCTGCACGGCCGTCTTGAGCGCGGCCCCGAAGTGCGATCCGTTCGGCATCTGCATGTCCATGCCCGCATTGGCCGCGGCCACGGTGCTGTGCGTACCGCCCCAGTCCGAAGTGATGAAGCCGTCGAACCCGAAGTCCTTTTTGAGGATGTCGTTGAGGTAGGCGTTCTCACAGGCGTCCGTACCGTTGACCCAGCTGTAGGAGCACATGGCGGACGAGGGGTGGGACTGGTCGACGATGGTGCCGAATGCGTCGGTGTAGATCTCCCGAACCGTGCGGTCATCGACGACAACGTTGTCAGAAGAAGTGTTTCTCTTGGTTTCCTGGTTGTAGACGGCCCAGTGCTTGACCTGCGCCATGACGCCCCGGGACTGGATGCCGTTGATGTCGGCCGAGCCGATCTGCCCGGTCAGATAGGGGTCTTCGCTGTAGGACTCGAAGGCACGTCCCCAGCGCGGGTCGCGGACGATGTTGACGGTGGGGCCCAGGTCGACGTCCACGCCCTTTGTCCTGTCCTCCTCACCGATCACCTGTCCGTAGGACTTGGCCACCGAAGGGTCGAAGGAGGCCGCGACACCGGTCGCCGCCGGCAGCTGGGTGGTGTCGTTCATCCGCACGCCCGTCGGACCGTCCTGCATCTTCAGAGCAGGGATGCACAGACGGGCGTTTCCGGGCACTTCGCCGGTGTAGGAACCACTGGCCGCGCCGTGCACCGTCGCGATCTTCTCGTCGAGCGTCATCTTCGACACGACCTGGCCTGCGCGGGAATCGGCGGACGCCTTCGCCCCGATCCAGGGGCACTGCGTGTCGGCGCCCGGCGTTCTCGCTTGGGGGATGGCGGCGGCCTGGCCGGTCTGTGCGACGAGCAGCGCCGATACGACGAGGGAGCCGGCGATCGATGTGGTGATCCGCCATCTGCGACGTTGCGCCGTGATTCTGGCCATCTGCATGCCAACTTCCTTATCTAGGTGGTCATTACAAGTCGCCCGGTTCAGCTTCGGACGGACGCTATGCCTGGCCGTCTTTACCGTCAAGGGGCCGAATGGCGCCAGGAATTGACCGCTCAACGGAAGAGTCTGAAGAGTACGGTGACGTCAATGAAAGCTCCGGAAGGCCAGGATCCGGTGTTGGCGCGCCGACGCAGCACACGGCAGCGGACGCGGAGCGTTCCGGAACACCGTTCGGGCTCACGCGGTAATCGCCAGGCTCGCGAGTGTGACGTCCGCCCCGACCGGCGAGTGCGGGACCTCGCTGCGCACGGCCGCCTCGTCGCCGAAGCCGGCCGCGCGGCCGGCCGGCGGGTCACAGCAGGCGGGGCGGCGCCTTCAGCTTCACGTACGAAAGCTTCACGTATGCCGGCTCCAGGTGCGAAGCCGGCATCGTCACCGACCGGCCGCGGATACCAGAGGGGTCTTTGCTCGGTCCGGCACGCACCCACCATGGAGCGGCCGCCGGCGGATGAGGGCTGCCCCGTTCATGCCGGCCGTGCGACGCGACGTGGCGGGGGAGGGGCTCAGACGAAAGCCGCGTGACCGGTCACTGCCCGGCCGGTGATGAGTGTGTTGATCTCCCGTGTCCCCTCGTAGGAGTACAGGGCCTCGGCGTCGGCCACGAACCGGCCGATGCTGTAGTCCAGAACGATTCCGTTGCCCGCAAGCAGCTCCCGCCCCCATCCGACGGTCTCACGCATCCGGGTGGTGCAGTACGCCTTGGCCAGCGCCGAATGCTCGTCGTGGAAGGAGCCCGCGTCCTCGAGCTGCGCCAGCCGGACCACCATGCCCAGGGAGGCCATGGCATTGCCCAGCATGCGCACGAGAAGGTCCTGGACCAGTTGGAAGCGGGCAATGGGCCCTCCGAACTGCTCGCGCTCACGGGTGTAGTCCAGCGCGATGCGGTAGGCCGCGAGCATCACTCCAACGGCTTCCCAGGCGACGCCGCTCCGGGTGTGACGCAGGACGTCCGCGGTGTCGCGGAATCCGTTGGCCCGCTGGAGCCGGTCGGTTTCGGGCACTCGGCAGTCGGTGAGGGTGATGTCGGCGTTCTCGACGGTCCGCAACGCGATCTTGTTCTCGATACGAGTGGCGGAGAAACCCGGCGAAGCTCCGTCGACAACGAAGCCGAGAACATGATTGCTGTCCTCCTCCCTGGCCCAGACAACGATGAGATCGGCGAATGTGGCGTTGCCGATCCATCGCTTTGCGCCGTTGAGGATCCAGGTGTCACCGTCGCGACGGGCCGTGGTGTGCAGACCGGCGGCGACATCGGAGCCACCTTGCGGCTCGGTGAGGGCGAAGGCCCCGATCCGCTCCATGCGGCCCATGGCGGGCAGCCAGCGCTGCCGCTGCTCCGGGGAGCCGCAGCGGGCGATGCTGCCCATGGCCAGTCCCGCATGCACCCCGTAGAACGTTGCCATCGACGGGTCGACGCGCGCCATCTCCATCGCGATGAAGCCGTTGAGGAGGTTGCTGGCAGGGGTGGTGGTGCAGTCCTCGTAGGAGAGTCCGGCGATGCCGAGTTCGGCGTAGCGGGCGATCATGTGCTCAGGGAACTGCGCTTTGCCCCACCATTCGTTGGCTTGCGGGGCTACTTCCTTCTGCAGGAACGTGCGGACGCGGTGGAGGATTGCGCGTTCCCCGTCGTCCAGCAGATCCTCGAAGCGGTAAAGGTCTTCTTCCAGAATGCTGTGGTCCATATGTCAGCCCTCGCGCTCCGTGATCACTCCTGCGTGGTGTACCGCTCGCCTACCCGGTGATCCACAAGCGATGCTTCGGCCGTTGACCGGGGATGCGCGGACCCGTTCCGGTGGATCGGCTGGGCCTTGCCACCGGGTCGTCCGGGAGACGGCTCAGTGACCGAAGTTGCTCGTGCAGGCATCGGTGATGGAGGGGTCGGTGACACCGTCGGACTGATGGCACAGGCTGCCCATGTCGAAGCCCGGTGCGGGCTGTGGCCGGCGCATCGCCGGGTGCGTTCGCGGTCGGGGGAGCGATGGCTGCGGTACGGCCATGGCTCGGCGCGGTGGCGCCGGTGTGTAGCGGTGGCGTGCCTCTGGGCGCTGTTCGGCAGCTCTGCGGACCGGTTCGGGCTTCGCCTTGGGCTTCTTCGCCCCGCCGTCCGGTTCGCTCGTGGCGAGTTCGTCGTGGCTCCGGGGCTGCGCCGGATGCCAGGAGCGGGTGACTGAGGGCGATGGGTCCGCCATCGGCGCACGCGCGGGTGGCGGCGGGTTCGCCGCCGGCGACACGGAAGTGCAGCCGGTCGTGACCAAGAGTACGAGAAGGATGAGAATACCGGCCCGACGTCGCATGCACCCACCCTTCACCAGCGCCGAGTCGGGGGACAAGCGGCACGCCGCCGGATCACCAGCACGAGTGACCGGGGCGCCCGACCTGTGACGCGCACCGCCTCCGGTGCGGGTGATCGGCCCGCGTGTCGCAGCCGGTCTGCTCAGATAACAAGTCCCCAATGACTCGGCGGAGTTGGAGCGGACCATTGAGCGTACCGATGCCTCCGTGGCGGAGACTGAGGGCATTTCCCGAGTGACCGGGGCGGCCCCGCCACGAAGCCGCCTCCCTGATCGGAACTCTCCGGGCCTGCCGAACCGGCCCCGTCACCTCCGGGGTCGCAGAGCACGTCAGGCGCCGACGGGGGTGTGGATGAACTCCCCGATGATCGTTGCGAACTCTTCCGGCCGGTCCAGCGGGATGAGCGTGTAACTGTCGTCCACCTCGACCAGCCGTCCCCGCGGGAGCAGTTCCGCGAGCCGGCGGCCGTGTTCGAGGGGCATCACCCGGTCCCGGCTTGCCCAGACCACGAGGGCCGGACGGTCGAAGCCCGGCAGGCTCTCCGCGGCCTTCTGCAGGAGACCGCGGTCGCCGAACACCGCGCGCAGCAGACGCACGGCGTCTCTGCGGATTCCGGGCTGCGTCATGACCGGTTTCACCCACCGGGCGGTTGCGGCGTCACCCCGGAGCGTCAGCCATCCGAACGCCAACGGAAGCCGCCGGAACGCCCGGAGCCGCATGTGCTGCATGAACAGTCCGAACGACCGGGGAGAGAGCTTGCCGGTCAGGGCGAGCGTCCTGCCGGTCAGACCGGGTGGAAGATTGTCGAACGCTTCGCACGAGGCGAGCACGACCCTTCCCACGCGAACGCCTGCGTCCGGCATGAGCAGTTGGACGACGGCCCCGCCGGTGTCGTTGCCCACGAGCGTGACGTCATGCAGATCGAGACGTTCGAGAAGCTCCGCAACCAGGCGCGCGATCCCGGGCAGCGAGAGATCGGCGTCGTCCCTCATCGCATGACGATGCGCGCCGAACGGGAGCGTCGGTGTCACGCACCGGTGGTCGACGGCCAGGCTCGCGAGCGTCCCGTCCCACAGTGATGAGTCCATCAGGAGACCGTGCAGGAGCACAATGGTGGGGCCGTTGCCGCCGGTGTCCTCGTATTCGATTGTCCCGGCGGACAGTTCGATCTCCGTCATGACCCCTGTCCCCGGTGCGCAGTGAATGGTGCCGCTGCCGGATCTGCCGGGGCATGTTCCAGCAGATTCCGACGGAGGAAGGCGAGTTGGCAGTCGACGGCCTGCTCGTGTGCGTCCGTGAACGGTGCGTAGTGCCCACCGGGCAGGCGGACCACCTCCGCGCGGGGCGCTCGCTGCGCGGCTCGGACCGCGGGTCCGGGAAGAGCCGTCTGATCCTGGTCGCAGACGACGACCAACAGCGGGCAGGTGACGCTCGCGGCATGGCGGCCGGGGCTGTAGGAACCGGCGCGGAGCGCTGAGCGGGCGGCGACCGTCTGCTGCCAGTCGGGATATCTGTTCTCGGGATCGAGTGCGCGGGGGCCGGTCATCGCGTCCGGCGTCGTGAGCAGAGCGACGGCACCCGGCTTGCCGGCCGTCGGTACCAGCAGGGGCCGGCGCCCGACCAGACTGCCCGCTCCGTCCAGGACACCCCGTCCGGCGAGCCGCAGCAGCGCGTAAGGGGTCGAATGTCCCATCGCCTGGCGGGTCGAGACGCGCCCGTTCGTGATCGGTGTCTGTGCGATCGCCGCCGCTACTCCATGATCCAGCGCCGCGACTTCCAGGACCTGGCCGCCGATGAGGGAAAAGCTCCACACCGCGATGTGCGGAGGGTCGACTTCCGGCAGGTCCGCGGCGAAGGCGATGGCGGCCTGCCAGTCGGCCAGCTGCTCGCGCAGCCGAACGACCTGACGTGACCTGCCACCGCTCTCACCGAGGCGGCGGAAGTCGAAGGCGAGTACGGAGAAACCGGCATGGCTGAACCGTTCCGCGAACAGGTCGGTACCGGGCTCCTTGGGTATCGCGAACCCGGCGGCCATGACCACACAGGCGCCGTTGGTTCCCGGATAGTGCCAGGCCGCACATTCGGTGCCGCCGCTGATGAATCGGACCTTCTCCCGCTCCACGGACACCCGCACTACGACCTCCATGTGGACTGGATCCTGATTTAAGTGAACCACGCGGTTCACTTTTCTGCCAGTGACGGATGCCGCCGGGCAGATCCGCTCTGCGCGCGTGATCCGGCCCCAGCGGAGCGAGCCCTGCGCCCTCGGCCGGCGCCGGGACGGCTCCTGTGCTGGTCACCCGGACGGCAGGCTTGATCGGGAAGGCGGCGGTGCTGGCATCATCAGTGGGGTCGTGCATCAACTGTGTGAGGACATCCGGCCATGGACACTGCCGATGGGAACGCCGGTGACCGCGCCCCGCAAGGGCGGGCGGGTTACCGGCGATCGACGGGATCGAGGCGGGGCGAGGCCAGGCGCCGGGACCTGCTCGAGCGGGTCATCGACGACCTCGCGGTCAACGGACTCGTGGATTTCTCGCTCCGGCGGGCCGCACGGTCCGCCGGCACCACGCACAAGGTGCTTCTCTACTACTTCGACGGAGCCGACGACCTGCTCAAGCAGGCCATCCCCCGGTTGAGGGAGAGGCGTATCGGGAACGCGCTTGCCGCCGCTCAGCATCCGGGCTGCCGGACGCTGGCGTCCCGGGTGCGCGCGATGTGGTCGGCCCTCCTGGACGCGACATCGGGGCTGCGCACTCTCGACCAGGCCATCGGGCTGGCGATGTACGACCCTGAACGCTACGGCGAGTTCGGGCGGGACGCGTCGAAGCAGTATCTGCCCGCACTCCTGTCCCTCTGTCCGGAGAACTGGACCGATGAACGCAGGCTGCAGGTCGCTGAGATGATCCTTGCCGTCCTGCGGGGCTTCCTCGTGGACTGGCTCACGAGCGGGGAGACGGCGGGGGTCGAAGCGGGGTTCGAGGCCCTGGTGCGTGCCCTGGAACGAGAGGAGGCCGCCGACGCGTGAGTCGCCGGCCCTCCGGTCGGGATGAACCTGCCGCTCGTGCGGCTTCGCGGTGGCAGCCTCCGTGCCCCGTTCAGGCGGCGAGTGGCTGACCGGGCGGGCAAGAGGTGACCGCGGAGGCGGTGGATGAGCGGTGTGACCGGTCGAGGATGCCATCGGCGGTGAGGATGGCGTCGGTGACCGTCCGGGTGCCGGTGAGCACGCACAGGGTGTAGCTGACGTCTTCGAGGGCGTGCTGAGCGTGCGCTGTTTCCCTTTCCAGCAGTGCGATGCACAGCGTGGCGTGGCGGGACAGGAGTGTCCGCAGTACCTGGGGGTCGGGGGTGAGCATGCGGGGAGCCCTTCTCGAGTGCCTGCCGTCCGTATGTCCCGGGTCCCGCCGCCGTATTCCCTCGCGGCACGGGTTTGTGCATTCGTTCACTTGTGGCGGGCCGGGAGGGCCGAGGCTCCGGGTGAGCGGTGAATCCCGGACTGCCAGGCCTGACGCCTGGTCACGCGAGAGCAGCCCCGCACGTGGTTGCCCGGTCACTTCGCCCACGGCCGCACAGCTGACGGTCACCTCACCCACGGATACTTCGCCGACACCCGCTCCGCTCAGGATGCATCACCGGGCCCCGGCCGCAGGCCGGCGCGGCGCAGAAGCGTGGCCACGAAGGCATCATCGCGGGCAGGGTCCACGAGCCTGCCGGAAGGTGGTCACCCGCCGTCCTGCGGTGAGGGACGTCGGACGGACGACGATCGGGTGCGCGGTCTTCGCGGTGTTCGGGCCGACTGTCCGATCCACCGGGCGGTTCTTCGCGAGCGGCTCTTTCCAGGCATGGTACCTAGTAGGTACCATGCCTGTATGCCCTCCCTGAATGTGACATTCACCGACGAAGAACTCGAGCAGGTCCGGGCCGCCGCGGCAGCGGACGGCAAGAGTCTCAAGGTGTATCTGCACGACCTCGGCGTGCGCGAACACCAGCGCAGGACGTTTGTGGCCGGCGCCCTGGAATGGGGCGACAGGCTTCGCGGCGAGTTCGACGAGGCCTTTCCCGGGGAAGTTCCGCCTGCGCAGAGGACAGCCTACGGATCCAGCGCCGCCTGATGGCCCTGTACGTGGACGTCGCCTGGCTGCTCGACGTACAGGAGCAGGCTGTCCCGGAGGACGTGTCCGTCGCTGACTACTCCGCGATGGTCGCCGCCGTCGCCCGGCACAGGACGAAACTGCCGACACTCGCCGCTGCGGATCCCGACAGCGCCTGGCGGGCCGCCGCACTGCTCCACACGATCGTGCGCCTGGAACCCCTGCCCTATCGCAACAGCCTCTTCGCGGCCATTGTGGCCGCCCAGTACATGGGGCAGTCAGGCGAAGGGATCGACCCGCCCTACGGAGCGCTTCCCGAGCTGGTCCGCAAGATCCGGTCCGGTGACGCGAGTCTGTACAGGGCTGCTGAACAGCTCCGCGAATGGAAGATCTGATGGCGCCGCGCGACCCGGCCGGCCGGGCACCGCTGCCCACGGGTGTACCCGGAACCGCTGCTCGACGGGGCTCGGTGGCCGCAGCTGCCTGCGTCGGTAAGAGGCCGATCCTCCCAGAGAAGAGGAACCGGTAGTGGCGTGGATCCTGTGCCGGACGGACACTTGGAGCACTGGGGCCTGGTGTCGATCGACTGTACCGGCCCGCCGGCGTCCGGCCTGATCGCGGCGCTCCTCGGTGGAGACGGGCCGCCATCGTCGGTCCTCGGGTCGTCGCCGCCCCCACCGAACGGAGCGAGATCATGCGAGAGTTCCTCGTCGAGATCACCACCACTGTTCCTGAGGGAACCAGCCAGGACGAGGTCGACCGGCGGCGGGCCGCCGAAGCGGTCCGCGCGAAGGAACTGGCCGCGACCGGCAACCTGGCGCGGTTGTGGCGCCCGGTCGGAGAGCTGCGCAGCCTCGGCGTCTGGCGGGCCGAGGACGAGGAGGAACTCCACGAGAAGGTGCTCGGCACGCTGCCGCTGCACTCCTGGATGACCCTCGACGTGACCCCGCTCGAACCCCACCCCAACGACCCCGGCCGGGGCTTCGGTACGCCGTGACGGCGGAACCGTCGTACGCATCGGCCGTCGGGCCGCGGCGGCGGCGCTGACCGTGAGGGAGTTCCGAGCGGGGTTGCCCTTCGCCCCACCTCATGGTCCTTCAACTTCCTGGCGGCGCCTGCGTAACCGGCACCTGCGCCCTCGCTGCCCGCACCGGCTCGGAGTTGTTCGTCTGGCCTGCCGTCATCCTGTACGCGCTGCTCGCCGACGCCTGGGCTGTGGTGTCCTGGCGCTCACTGCGCCACGCCGCTGGGCAGGCGGGCGGGCCGGAAGGCCGGAACCGAGCCATCGTTCCGGCGCTGAATCGGCGGGCAGCGATCCTCGCGCGCCAGGTGTTCCAGGACCAGCGGAAGCGGAATCAGGTGTCGTCCCCCGGCGATCGGTGACGGTCTTCAACGACCCTTCTGATGCGTGGAGTTGGATGCACGGATGCAGGACCGAATGGACCGTCGGCCAGGGGCCCTGGCCTTCGTCCGCATGCACCTGTCCGAGCATGTGGCTAGGCTGAAATGTGCTGAATTTTTCCTGGTGGGGGCAAGGAGGCGATGTTGTGATGGCGAAAGTACTCTTCGTGGTGACCGGGGCGACATACTGGGTGCTCAAGGACGGCACGAGGTACGCGACCGGTTACTGGGCCGAGGAGTTCGCGGCCCCGTACAAGGCGATCACCGATGCCGGCCACGAGGTGGTGGTAGCGACCCCCGGTGGCGTGACCCCGAATGTCGACATGATGAGTCTCCGCCCATCAATGGCAGGTGGTGAACAGGGTGCGCTCGATCTGGAGGCCATCATCCGTTCCGCGGAGGTGATGCGGCGGCCGCTCCAGTTGTCGGACGTCCGTCTTGAGGACTATGACGCGGTGTATCTGCCCGGTGGCCACGGGCCGATGGCGGACCTGGCGTTGGACGCCGACGCGGGCCGGCTGCTGACGGCGCAGCTCGCCTCGGGCAAGCCCCTGGCGATCGTGTGCCATGCCCCCTCCGCGATGCTGGCCACAAGGATTCACGGCGAGTCGCCCTTCAAGGGCTACCGGGTCACGGGTTTCACCAATGAGGAGGAGGAGGGCGTCGGCCTGGCCTCAAGGGCGACGTGGCTGCTGGAGACGGAACTGAAGGAAAAGATCGGCGTCGACTTCAGCCGCGGCGAGATCTGGAAACCGTACATGGTGGAGGACCGCAACCTCATCACCGGGCAGAATCCTCAGTCGGCCGCAGTGCTGGGGGAGCGGCTGCTGAAGATCTTTGCGTGAGTGCCCCGGCGGACTTCGTGGCCCGCAGGCCTTCGCCGTTGCTCCTGCCGGGCAGCTGGCTGGTTCCATAGCCGAGGCCGCGCCGGTTCCGACCCGGCCGGCGTGTTCCAGCGGGGCGCCGGTGTGCGGGAGCAGGGCCGGACCGGCCGGGGTGAGCGACACCGAGCGGCGGTTGTGATCGAACAGCCGCACGCCCAAGTCGCCTTCGAGCACGTTGATCTGCTGTGACAGGGAAGGGCCCGAGAGAAGCAGGCGTTCGGCGGCCCGGCCGAAGTTCAGTTCTTCGGCGACGGCGAAAAAATGCCGCAGTCGGCGCAGCTCCATGCTCGTCATGCTTCGTCGTGGCGGCATGGGGATCGCGGCGGTCAGGGCAGGAGGGTCACTTGGTAGTGGGCGATGTACCAGCCGTCCGCCAGGCGCCTGAGCAGCAGGCTGAGGTTGACGGTCAACGGGGGCCGGTCGATGAAGCCGAACATGACGCTCTGGTAACCGAGGATGAGGTCGTCGGCGAGCTGCCGTGTCTCCAGGACCCGGTACTGGGCGGTCATCCCCAGGGGCTGGGCGGCGTAATACGCGGCGACGCCCTGCCGTCCGACGCTGTAGGGGTGCAGTCCCTGGAAGATCGCGTCGTCGGTGAAGCGGACGGCGACCTGATCGGGTTCGTGCGCGTCGACGGCCGCCTTCCACCGGTCGAGGACGTCCCGCAGGATCGCTTCGGTGTCCGGCGTACTGGTCATCGGGATTCTCCTGTCGGTCGGATGCGGGTAGTACGTTCGTCGCGGCCCGGAGCCGTACGCCCGGCCGGGGCCCGGCCCGGCGTACGGCTCCGGGCCACAGCGGACGCCGGACCGGTGGCCTCGCGGTTCACCCGGACGGCCCGGGGGAGCCCGGAAACGAGAGCATGGTCAGTGACCCGCGCTCTGGCCGCCGTCGACGTGTGAGATCTCGCCGGTGACGAACGGGGCCTGCTCCAGGTAGAGGACTGCCCGGACGACGTCGTCGACCTCGCCCATCCGGCGGACCGGGTGGAGCGCGGCCATGGCGCCGTCGGTGTCGGTCGGGTGCATCGAGGACCGGATGACGCCGAGCGCGATGGTGTTCACCCGGATGCCGAGGGTGGCGTACTCGATCGCCAGCGACTTGGTGACGGCGTTCAGTCCGCCCTTGGTCAGGGACGCGAGCGCGCCGGTCACCCGCGCGTCGGCGTTGTCGACCAGGCTGGTGGAGATGTTCACGACGTGCCCACCGCCATCGCGGGAGAGCATCGCGGCGATCGCGCTGCGCGAGACTTCGAAGAAGCCGCGCACGTTCACGCCGACCACCGACTCGTAGTCCGCGTCGGTGTACTCGGTGAACGCTTTGGAGACGAAGAGCCCGGCGTTGTTGACCAACGTGTCGATCCGGCCGAACCGGTCCATGGTCGCGCCGACCACCCGCGCTCCGGCTCCGGGCTCGGCCACGTTGCTGGGCACGGCCAGTACCTCGGGGTCGCTGGACGTCCCGATGGAGCGGGCGGTCGCGGTGACCGCGTAGCCGAGCCCGCGGTAGGCCGCGACCAGGGCTGCACCGATGCCTCGTGAGGCTCCGGTGACGATGGCGACTTTCTGTGCGGTGTCCATGATTGGATCTTCGCCTTGTTCGCTGAGTTCGGCATGCCCAGACGCCGAACGTGGGCGACGGCGTGCGCGCCGGGCGGTTCGCCGTCCGCGTCGGCAGTACCCGGCGTACAGGGTCCGCGCGAGGACGGGAGGTGAGTCCTGCCGCCGCAGCCTTGGTGAGCAGCATGACCGCTCCCGCGGAAACGACTCTTCCCGCGGCCGATGCAGGGAACGGCACGTCCGCTCCGTTCCATGGGTGAGCGCGCCACACCGGGCGCGGTGAAAGCGTCGGAGAACTCGGGCCGGGGCTGCGGCGTGCGCCGGCCGGGCACGAAGGCCCGGGCATCACAGCTGCGTTCGGTACTGCCCGTGCGGCATCCGATGTTCAGCGAGGGCTGCGCCACCACACGAGGCGCCGAGTTGTACCGGGCCGACCTCTCGGGCGAGGACACCCGTTCGGCAGGAGATGTGCACCGGATCCCCGGGAACGGCGGTGAGAAAACCGGTCTGTCGGCCCTGATGCCGCTTGACATGCAGAGACCCGTGGCCTCCTTGTCCGTTGAACGGAAAGGAAACCACGGGCCGATGAGGCAGCGAACGGTTACATGAGTGTGTCCATGTCCTCGTTACGCATGTGGCTCTTCTGCTGCTCGCTCTGCTCCTGCAGCTTGCGGGCCTTCTCGGTCAGCCGCTGACGCTCTTGCGGGTCTGTCGCACGCTCCGCAGCCTGCTTCATCTCTTCCGCCTTGGCGCGCATCTGCTGGGCACGGCCACCGGATTCGCCTGCAACGCTCATGATCACTCCTGTGTCTGTGGTTGAGCGGACTGCTCCAGAGAACCAGCGCTCGGGCGAACCCGCATTCCGAGCGGTTACGCACCGCTATCTATGCAGCTCCGGCACTCACTCCTGCGCTGAAAAGTGAGCCTGCGCCGCCGGGTTCGGATGTCCCGGGCGACCACCGGACGAGTGGGCGGACCGCGGTGGCAGCCGGCCCGCGAGTGCGGCAACGTGTGAGCGAACTGCCGCAGGATCGGGAGGAGCGATGCATGGAACCGGTCGAGGCGATGGAGCGGATCGCCTTCTTGCTGGAGCGGCAGGGGGCGGCGACCTACCGCGTACGCGCCTTCCGCACCGCCGCAAGTGTGGTCGCCGGCCTGTCGGACGACGAGCTTCGCCAACGCGCCGACAGTGGCAGCCTTTCCCGGCTCAAAGGTCTGGGCCCCAAGACCAGCAAGGTTGCCGAAGAGACACTGCGCGGGTCGGTGCCCGCCTACCTGACGCGGCTGGAGGAGGAGGCGGGCGGCCCGCTCGTCGAAGGTGACAGCGGACAGTCGCTGCGCGGCGCCCTGCGCGGCGACTGCCACATGCACTCGGACTGGTCGGACGGGGGCAGCCCGGTGGAGGCGATGGCCAGGGCGGCACAGGACCTCGGGCACCAGTGGTGCGTGCTGACCGACCACTCCCCACGACTCACGATCGCCAACGGTCTGAGCCCCGAACGGCTGCGTGAGCAGCTCGTCCTGGTGGCCGCGCTGAATGAAAGGCTAGCGCCGTTCCGGCTGTTGACCGGCATCGAATGCGACATCCTGGCCGACGGTGAACTCGACCAGCAGCCGCAGCTGTTGGCGGAGCTCGACGTGGTGGTGGCCTCCGTGCACTCCAAGTTGCGGATGGACGCGGCAGCGATGACCAAGCGGCTGCTGACAGCAGTGCGCAATCCGCTCGTCGACGTCCTCGGGCACTGCACCGGCCGGCAGATCACCGGGCGGCTGCGCCCGGAATCGCAGTTCGACGCAGCCGAGATCTTCGCCGCTTGTGCGGATCACAGGACCGCGGTGGAGATCAACTGCCGCCCCGACCGCTTCGACCCGCCGCGGCGTCTGCTCCGGCAGGCGGTGGACGCGGGGACACTCTTCTCGATCGACAGTGATGCGCACGCCCCCGGCCAGCTCGACTGGCTGATCTACGGCTGCGCCCGCGCGGAGGAATGCGGTGTGACAGCAGACCGGATCATCAACACATGGACTGCCGATCGGCTCGTGACCTGGGCGGGAGGGACCGGGACCTGACACCGTCGTCGCAGGCGCCGGGTTTCATCACGTTCCCCGGAATATCCGAACGCGAGAGCTCACAGCCCGGGAGCGTCCCGAGGACTCCGGAAGCGAAGCAGTGTCACCGGACCCTGCTGCTTCGGCCGCCGCCCTCGTCGTCCTCTTCCTCGTCATCCGAACCGGCCACGTGGACGTCGAGGACGCTGATGTTGATCTCGACGACCTCCAAACCGGTCATCGTCTCCACCGCGTCGGTCACATGGGCGCGGATGTCCTTCGCCGCGTCGGCGATCGGCTCGCCGTATTCCACCACGATTTCCACGTCGATCGCGGCCTGCGTCTCGCCGACCTCGACCTTGACGCCCCGACCGGGGGACGACGACCGCGAAACCCTGTCCCGGACCGACCCCAGAGCCCGTGAGGCCCCGCCGCCGACGGCATAGACGCCATCGGTCTCGCGTACCGCGATGCCCGCAATGGTCGCGACCACGGAATCGGCGATGGTCGTCGTGCCGCGAGTGCTGCTCTTGCCCAGAGCGGATGTGTCGGTGCTGTCCATCGGAAATCCTCCACGGTGAGAAGACGTCGTATGTGAGCGATGGCGGGGGCGTCAGCGGATCCTGACCCGGCGCCTTTCGCGTCACCTCTTCCAATGTCCTCCGGCCACCGGGAAGCCGCCATTCGGGGGTTTTCCGTCCAATGAGGTGTGCCGACCCGCCGTGTCCGAGCATGCGGAGGGGGATCGGGTGCGGCCCACGGCCCCCGTTCGGCTGAACGATCGAGGGCACAGACGTCGGCCCTCCCGAAGGGAGGCCGGGAGGGACGGCGGCAACGGCGCCCGAGCACCCGCCAACAGTGCCAGGGCTGGAGACCTCCGCCTGTCAGCAAGGGATCACCGCTGTCTCAGCATTGCACCGGATCCAGCCAGGCAATAGAGGTGTGGCTCGAATATGTCATCCGGGAGCGGTTCGCCGGCCGAGGGGGTCGCTGCCACCGCTACCGGCGCTGAGACGTCATGGCGGTGACGAAACGGGAACGGGCACCCCGGCTCCCGGTGGGAGCGGTACCCGAGCGGACGCCGGGAGCGGCCGTCCGCTCGGGAACCGTTCCCGGATCAGTGCCGGAGGCCGTCGTCCCCGGGGGACGGAAGGAATCCGGTACCGATGAAGTAGTTCAGATAGGCGAGCAGTGTCGCATCGGACAGCTCAGGCAGACTTACACCGGCCGCGGCAGCCACTGCCGCGGTGGCCGAGGAGTCGAACGTACGCGGCGCCCTGCGCGCCTCTGCCGCGTTCCGGTCCCTCGTTGTCTCCCGTTCGGCGGAACCGAGGAAGAGCTGTGCGGCATTGTCCTGATCGTTCTCGATTCGTTTGCGCCACTCCTCGTGCGGCATGGGCTCCACGGCGAATCCGAGTGTGTCCGCTGCCCGGAACACCTCGGTGAGCCGTGGCGCCCGGTCGTTGGTGAGATGGAAAGCACCGTGGTCCCCGGCAGGGGAGCCGTGCTCCGCTCCGGCGATCGCCACCACAGCTGCGCTCACATAGTCCACCGGTACCCAGCCGGTCGACTCGTCCAGATCCTCGGGGACCGCCCGGGCCTGCAGGCACCCCTTGATGAACTGCCACAGGAGGTCGCGATCCTGGCAGGCGCCGGTCTGTGAGTCACCCGAGATCCGGGCGGGGCGGTAGACGGTTACGGGCAGTCCGCGGCGCCGCGCGATGTCGACGATCTGCTCGGCAACCCGCTTACTCTGCGAGTAGCCGTCGGGCAGGTCCTGCACCGGCCCCGTGGGAGTGGCCTCAGTGATCGGCCGGCTCCCTCCCGCCTGCGGGCCGTACACGCCCGTCGTCGAGATGTAGTGCATACCACTGGACTGGGACGCGGCGACGATGCGCAGCAGTTCCTCGGTGCCCCTGACATTCGCGTCGCGCAGATCCGCGTAGGGGGAGGCGAAGTTGACCTGGGCGCCGTTGTGGTACACAGCGCCCACCCGGCGGCACAGTGACCGGTACACGCCCTCGGACAGTCCGAGCCCGGGAGACGACAGACTGCCTGGGAGCGGCCGGACCCGCTCGGCATAGCTGTGTTGCCACAGGCCGTACCGCTCCAGGTTGGAGCGCAGGCGGTGCGCGCCCTCGGCCACGTCGGCCGAGCGCACCAGGCAGTCGACCTGGGCGTCTGTCGACTCCAGCAGGTCACGCAGGAGAAAAGCCCCCAGGAATCCGGACGCGCCGGTCAGCAGAGGCCGCTGTTCGCCCGTGGCGTGCGTGGAACCGCTGCTCATCTGCCGCACGATGTCCGGTCCGAGGCGCACGTCGTCCTGGAGGCGGGGGTCAGGTACGCCGGTCGACCGATCCGGTGTGTCGAGCAGCTGGCGTATGCCGTCAACAGTGGGAGCGGAGAAGATCGCCCGCATCGAGAGCCGCACACCGAGCCTTTCCTCGATGCGCTGGGCCAGCTGCACCGCGAGGAGGGAATGACCGCCGAGCGCGAAGAAGTCCTCATCGATATGGATGTCTGACAGGCCGAGGACATCGGCGAAGGCTCCACACAGTGCCTCCTCGCGTTCGGTGCGCGGTGCGCGCCCAGCAGTCCGGGTGGAGGTGGGGGTGGGCAGCGCCTGCCGGTCCACCTTTCCGTTCGGAGTGAGGGGCAGCGCGTCGAGCGTGACGAACTCGGAGGGCACCATGTATTCCGGCAGCGTCGAAGCCAGTACCTTCCGCAGGTCGGCACCTTCCTCGTCCGGATTCGCCCCCGGCGTGGTGACTGTGTAGGCGACGAGCTGTCTGTTGCCGGGTTGGTCTTCTCTGATGGTGGCGCAGGCGGCGGTGATGTGGGGGAGGGTGGTGAGGGTGTTTTCGATTTCGCCGAGTTCGATGCGGTAGCCGCGGAGTTTGATCTGGTTGTCGGTGCGGTTGAGGTATTCGAGTTGGCCGTGGGTGTTCCAGCGCACCAGGTCGCCGGTGCGGTACATGCGGGTGCCGTTCGGGGTGTGGGGGTTGGCGATGAAGCGGGTGGCGGTGAGGGCGGGCCGGCCGAGGTATCCACGGGCCAGGCTGTCGCCGGATATGTAGAGCTCGCCGGGTACGCCCTGGGGCACCGGCCGCAGCCCCTCATCCAGTACGAGGAGCCGGGTGCTGTCCACAGGAGTCCCGATGGGCACGGTATGCGAGGGTGACTGTGGACCATCCGCCTCCTGCACGGTGCTGATGGAGGCGCAGACCGTGGCCTCCGTAGGCCCGTAGGCATTGAACATACGGCGGTTCGTGGCCCATTGGCGGACCAGCGCAGGTGTGCAGGCCTCACCGGCAAGGACCAGCGTGACATCGCACGGCACACCATCGTTCGCCGGCATCACGGCCAGAGCGGCCGGGGGCAGGGTGAGATGGGTGACGCCCCGCTCGACGAGGAGCTGGGCGAGAGGCGGGCCCGGAATCAGCTTCGTCCGGTCCGCCATCTCGAGGCAGGCGCCGGTCAGCAGTCCCATGCAGATGTCCCAGAACGCGGCGTCGAAACTGATGGACGCCATCTGCAGAACTCTGCTTCCCGGGACCACGCGGAGCCGCTCTGCCTGTGTCCGCACCATCGCTCCGACCCCCCGGTGGCTGACGATCACCCCCTTGGGGCGGCCGGTGGAGCCAGAGGTGTAGATCACGTATGCGGGGTCATCGGGGCGCGGTGAGGTGTTGGTGCCGGGACTGTCCGAGGTTCTGTGGACCACGCTGCTGCCGAGATCGATGGTGGGGATTTCGGTCGTGGGAAGTTGCCGGTGGACGGGGGCGGTGGTGATGAGCAGGGCGGGGTGGGCGTCGTCGAGCATGTAGGCGATGCGGGACGCCGGGTAGTCGGGGTCGACGGGGAGGTAGGCCGCACCCGCTTTGTGTGTGGCGAGGATGGCGGTCACCATGTCGGTGGTGCGCGGCAGGGCGATGGCGATGATGTCTTCGGGGCCGATGCCCTGCTCGACCAGATGCTGGGCGAGATCGTTGGCGCGCGCGTTGAGCTCCCCGTACGTCAAGGTGCCCGAGTCGTCGCGAACGGCGGGAGCGTCCGGGGTGCGCGCCGCCCACTCCTGGAACAGCTCAGGCACTGTCGATGCCGGCCCCCTCAGAGCGGGGCCGCGTCCCCATTCGTCGACCAGGGACCGCTCATCGGCCGGGAGCACGTCGTATCCGGAGATGTTCCGATGAGGATCGGAGACCACGGAGTCCAGCAGCAGGATCAGCCGTTCCACGAGACGGTGGACCGTCCCTGCCTCGAACAGCTCTGTGGAGAAGTCCACGGTCCCACCGATTCCCCGGGGGGCGCCGCGTTCGTCGTGGGTTTCGGTGAAAGCGAAGCTCAGGTCGAACTTGCTGATGCCGGTGTGGACGGGGTGGGCGCTGGTGGTGACTCCGGGGAGTTCGATGTCTGCGGCTGCGTGGTTCTGCAGGACGAGCATGGTCTGGAAGAGGGGGTGGTGGTTCTGGGTGCGGGGTGGGTTGAGGGCTTCGACGAGGCGTTCGAAGGGGAGGTCTTGGTGGGTGTAGGCGGCGAGGTCGAAGGTGCGGACGCGGTGGAGGAGTTCGTGGAAGGTGGGGTTGCCGGTGAGGTCGGTGCGCAGGACGAGGGTGTTGACGAAGAATCCGATGAGGTTGTCGAGGTTTTCGTCGGTGCGTCCTGCGACGGCGGTGCCGAGGGGGATGTCGTTGCCGGCGCCGTGTTTGGACAGGACGAGGGAGAGGGCGGCTTGCAGCACCATGAACATGCTGCACTCGGTGGTTCGGGCGAGGTGGGTGAGTTGTTGGTGGAGGTGTTTGTTGAGGGTGAAGGTGTGGGTGTCGCCGTGGTGTTGGAGGGTGGCGGGGCGTGGTTTGTCGAGGGGGAGTTGGAGTAGTTCTGGTGTGGCGTGGAGTGCGTTCTTCCAGAAGGTGAGTTGTTGGTTGGTGAGGCTTTCGGGGTCGTTCTCGTCGCCAAGTGTGTGTCGTTGCCAGAGGGTGTAGTCGGCGTACTGGACGGGGAGTGGTGTCCATTGGGGGGTGTTGCCCTGGGTGCGTGCCCGGTAGGCGTGGCCGAGGTCCTGGGCGAGGGGTGCGAGGGACCATCCGTCGGCGGCGATGTGGTGCACCACCAGCACCAGCACATACTCCTCAGCACCCAACCGCAACAAGCGCACACGTATCGGAATATCGCGTTCGATGTCGATCGGCTGTGCTGTGGTGCGATCGATGTGCTCCTGGAGCTCGGACTCGGTGACGTCGTCCACTTCGGTATGGACATGTACGTGATCGGGTTCCAGCACCAGCTGTTCGGGGACACCCTTCCTCTCCGGAAACAGTGTGCGGAGTGTTTCGTGTCGTGTGATGACGTCGGTGAGTGCGGTGTGGAGTGCGTGGGTGTTGAGGGGGCCGTTGAGGTGGAGGGCGAGGGGGATGTTGTAGGTGGGGTTTGGTCCTTCGAGTCGGTTGAGGAACCAGAGGCGTTGTTGGGCGTAGGAGAGCGGCAGCATTTCCGGCCGCGGCTCGGGTTTCAGGGGCTGGCGGGCGTTGCCTGCCTTGTCGAGGGCTGGGGCCAGGGTGGCGATGGTGGGGTGGTCGAAGAGGGTTTTGATGTTGAGTTCGGTTTGGAGTGTGGTGCGGATGCGGCTGACGAGTCGGGTGGCGAGGAGTGAGTGTCCGCCGAGGGTGAAGAAGTTGTCGTCGATGGTGATGTGGTCGGTGTGGAGGATGTCTGTGAAGAGTCCGCAGAGGATTTCTTCGCGGGGGGTGCGGGGTGGGCGGCCGTTGGGGGTGGTGGTGGTTGGGGGTGTGGGGAGTGCTTGTTGGTCGATTTTGCCGTTGGGGGTGAGTGGTAGGGCGTCGATGATGATGATGGTGTTGGGGATCATGTAGGGGGGGAGGGTGCGGTTGAGTTCTTCGGTGAGGGTTTGTTCGGTGGGGTGGCAGTTGTTGGCGGGTACGGCGTAGGCGGTGAGGCGTGGGTTGCCGGGTGTGTCTTCGCGTATGCAGGTGAAGGCTGTGGTGATGGTGGGTTGGTTGGTGAGTGCGGTGGTGATTTCGCCGGGTTCGATGCGGTGGCCGCGGAGTTTGATTTGGTTGTCGGTGCGGGAGTGGTATTCGATTTGGCCGTGTGTGTTCCATCGGGCGAGGTCGCCGGTGCGGTACATGCGGGTGCCGTTTGGGGTGTGGGGGTTGGCGATGAAGTGGGTTGCTGTGTGGGCGGGTTGTTTGAGGTAGCCGCGGGCGAGGCCGGTTCCGGCGATGTAGATTTCGCCGATTACGCCGGGTGGGACGGGGTTGAGGTTGGTGTCGAGGATGTAGGTGTGTTTGCCGTCGAGGGGTTGGCCGATGGGGGGTGGCCCGGTGGGGGTGTGTGGTTGGACGGTGTAGTGGGTGGCGAAGGTGGTGGTTTCGGTGGGGCCGTAGACGTGGTGGATGTGGGTGGTGGGGTGGGTGTTTGCGATGTGTTGCATGGTGGTGGGGGAGGCTTGTTCGCCGCCGGTGCAGAGGGTGGTGAGTCCGGTGAGGGTGTGTGGGTTGGTTTCGGCGATGGTGTTGAAGAGGGCGGTGGTGAGGAAGAGTGTGGTGATGTTGTGGGTGGTGATGGTGTGGTGGAGGGTGTGGGGTTCGAGGGTGTGGGGTGGGGCTATGACGATGTGTCCTGAGGTGAGGAGGGGGACCCAGATTTCGAAGGTGGAGGCGTCGAAGACGTAGGCGGAGTGCATGAGGGTGGTGTGGGGTGTGGTGGTGTGCCAGGTGGTGTCTGCGGTGAGGGCTGCGATGTCGGTGTGGGTGATGCCGACGGCTTTGGGGGTGCCGGTGGAGCCGGAGGTGAACATGGTGTAGGCGAGTTGGTCGCCGTTGGTGATGGTGGGGAGGGGTGCTGGGGTTGGGGGTTGTTGTTGGTGATGTTGCCGAGGGTGTCGATGGTGATGATGGGGAGGGTGTCGCGGATGTCGTTGGTCCAGGGCAGTGTGGTGTGTTCGGTGGTGGTGATCAGGGCGCGGAGGCCGGCTGTCCGGGCTACCTGGTGGAGTCTTTCGAGGGGCCAGCGTGTGTCCAGGGGTACGTACATGCCGCCGGCGCGCACCACGGCGAGCGAGGCTGTCACTACGGAAGCGGAGCGTTCCAGCAGCACACCGACGGCGTCTTCGGGGGTGATGCCGTGCGCGGTGAGGGTCCCGGCAAGCACACTCGAGATCTCATCCAGCTCCTGGTAGGTGAGCGTTTCGTCGCGGCCGGGATCCGACACGGCCATCGTTTCCGGATGCGCCGCCACCCGGGCAGCGAACAACTCCGGAAGGCAGGCTCCCGTCACACCCGCGGGAAGCGTCGCGCCGTTCGCCTGCGCAAGAAGAAGCTCACGCTCCCCGTCCAGAAGTACGGAGATCTCCGCGACCTTCTGGTCCAGACCGGCGGCGAAGGCCTCCAGCAGGAGTCGCATCCGGTCGGCCATGAGCTGTACCGATGTGTGTCCTAAGACCGTCGTCCGGTGCCCGAACGTGATCCGCAGATCGTCTCCCGGCGCCACGGTCAGAGTGAGCGGATAGTGAGCCGCATCGGTGCCGTGGAAGCCTGTGATGCGAAGGCCGGGCAGGCCGTCCTGGGCGTTCCGCAGCGACTGCGCGTCCATAGGGTAGTTCTCGAAGACGGCAAGAGTGTCGAAGAGCTCGTCGAGACCGGTGAGCGAGCGGATCTCGGTGAGACCGAGGTACTGCGAATCCAGCAGGCGTGTCTGCTCGTCCTGCACCCTGTTCAGGAGCGCGGACAGGGTATCCGCAGGGCGTACACCGACCCGGACCGGGATGGTGTTGATGAAGAGGCCGACCATCGTCTCTATACCGGCGATCTCCGGAGGCCGGCCCGATACGGTGGCGCCGAACAACACATCGTGCCCGCCCGTGAGCCGCTGGAGCAGAAGCCCCCAGGCGCCCTGCACCAGCGTATTGAGGGTGAGGCGGTGACGCCGGGCGGTTTCGCGAAGACGAGCCGTGGTGTTCTTGCCGAGACTCATCACGACCTGATCCGGCAGTTCGCCCGTGGCTGTGGTGGCCCGCCCGGCGCCGGCCAGCAGAGTCGGCTCCTCCACCCCTGTCAGGGCATCGCGCCAGGCATCGAGCGCGGTGGCACGGTCCTGGCCGGCCAGCCAGGCCAGATAGTTGCGATAGGGGGCGACGCGCGGCATGGCACTGTCGTCCCCGTCGCGTGCGTACAGCTCGAACAGTTCCTGCACGAGGAGCGGCATCGACCACCCGTCCAGCAAGATGTGATGGCTGGTCATCACCAGGCGGTACTGCTGATCACCTGTTCTGATCAGGGTGAACCGCATCAAGGGCGGTTGGGACAGATCGAAGCGGCGGGTGCGGTCGGCTGACAGGAAAGCTGTGAGCCGGGCGGCACGGGAACTCTCGCCGTCCATGGTGAAGTCGAGTTCGTCGACCGGCGGATCGACTTCGGTGGCGACTGCCTGGACCGGCTCGTCGAGATCCTCGTGGAGGAATCCCACCCGCAGATTGGCATGCCGTCGAAGCAGCCCCCGGACGGCATTTCGCAGCGTCGTCACCTGCACGGGGCCCTCGATGTCGAAGACGAATTGTGCCGTGTAGACGTCGACTGCCTCCGTATCGTACAGAGCATGGAAGAGCATGCCCTGCTGCAGAGGTGTCAACGGCAGAACATCCTGTAGCTGAAACCCGGTCACTTACGGCCACCCCACTTGTTCTGCAGTCGGTCGATCTGGGCCTGGTTCATGGAGACCAGGGGAAGGTCGGACGGTGTGTATCCACCCGCGTCCGGTGCTTGAGCGTGTTCAGCGATGGCGCGCAGGGCGCGCATCCAGCCCTCCGCGAGCTCTTGGACGTCGTCCTCGTCGAGGAGGGCGGCCGGCCAGGTCCAGCCGACGACCAGGCGCGGGCCGTCCGGTAGGTCCTGGGTGTAGGCGTTGATGTCCAGCAGATGATGGGCGGCCATCTCCGGGTCCTGGCTGCGTGGCCCGCGGGCGTCGATGAGGGGCTGCCAGTCGGATGCGCCATCGTCACCATCCGGGACCGCGTACCTACCCAGGTAGTTGAAGCCGATCTGCGGAGTCACCGCGTCCCGGAGCAGTTCCCTGGTGTCCGGATTGAGGTGGCGCAGAAGGCCGTAGCCGATGCCATGGTCGGGAATGTCGCGCAGCTGTTCCTTGACCCGCTTCAGCGCACGGTCGAGAAGTGCGCTGTCGTACGCGTGCGGCCGCCGGGAGCTGAGCGGGCCGGGGTCGACGCTGACGGGGTACATGCTGGTGAACCAGCCGACCGTCCGCGAAAGATCGGCGTTCTCGGCAATCTGCTCCCGGCCGTGCCCCTCCAGATCCAGCAGCACAGCCGAGCCCCCCGGGGTACCGCGTTCCGTACGCCACCCGGCGACGGCCAGCGCCAGGCCGGCGACGAGCACGTCATTGATTCCTGCGTGGAAGGCGCTGGGCGCGGTGGTCAGGAGAGGCTGGGTCCAGGTGGCGGGGAGCCTGACAGTCAGCGTCCGGGCGCTGCCGGCCGTGTGCTCTTGGGCGTCGAGCGGCCGCAGACCCAGTTGCGGATCCGGCGTACGCAGAATCTCTTCCCACAGGGGCAGTTCCGCGATGCGTGCCGGGCTGTACGCCTCGGCCATCAGCAACTCGGCCCATCGACGGTACGAGGTGAGGACGGAAGGCAATGCCGTCCCTTCGCCACCGGACGGCACCTCGGCGGACGATCCGGTGCGGTCTGCTGTCACCGCGTGCCAGGCCTCCGCGATGTCGGCGGTGAGGGTACGCCAGGACACCGCGTCCACAGCCAGGTGGTGGATGACCAGCAGCAGCCTGCCCGACCTGTCCGGGCCCGGATCGAACCAGACTGCTTCCAGCATGATGCCGTCACCGGGCCGCAGCCGCAGGCGGGCAGCCTCCGCCGATTCTGCGATGATCGCGGCCGCGGCGTCCTCGTCCAGACCTGCCGTGGACACACGGGTGAGACGCTCATGGGCGGACACGGCGCCCTGAGGCAGGATTTCGGCGTCGGGACGCTTGCCGGACGTCCGGGTGATTCTCATACGCAGCGCGTCATGATGGTCCAGAAGCATCTGGAGAGTCGCGACGAGGTCCTTCACCTGCGCCCCTGCGGGGCAGCGCAGCACGTTCGACTGGTTGTAGCCGTCGGTGGTACCCGGCCGTTCGAGGAACCAGGCGGCGATGGGGGTGAGTGGGACCTCTCCGACTCCGGTGTCCGCCACGGTGTCCAGGCCTTCGCCGAGCGGCAGGGCAACGGAGGCGATCATTTCGGGAGTGCGATGGGCGAAGACGTCCCGTGGGGTGATGACCCAGCCCGCCTTGCGGATCTTGCTGACCACCTGGATGGACAGAATGCTGTCGCCGCCGAGAGCGAAGAAGTCGTCGTCGACATCGCAGCCCGCGATGTTGAGCGTGTCTGCGAAGACCTCGCAGAGAACCTTCTCCCCTTCGCTTCGGGGAGCCCGCCCTGCGATACGCCCGGCCGTCGGGTCGGGTGCCGGAAGTGCCCCGCGGTCGGCCTTGCCGTTGGGCATCAGCGGCAGGGTCTCAAGCGCCACGAATACCGATGGCACCATGTAGTCCGGGAGGTCGGCTGCGAGCAGGCTGCGCAGCTTGAGCGCACCGAGGCGCTGTCCGCTGTCCGCGGCGGTGGCCACGGTGTACGCCACCAGACGTCTTTCCCCGGGCCGGTCCTCGCGCACCACGGCGCACGCGGCGTCGATGCCGGGCAGTCTGGTGAGTGCGGCCTCGATCTCCCCGAGTTCGATCCGGAAACCACGGAGTTTGACCTGGTCGTCCGCGCGCGAGATGTATTCGAGCCTGCCGTCTCCGTTCCAGCGCACCAGGTCGCCGGTGCGGTACATGCGTTCGCCGGCCGCGCCGAACGGGTCGGCGACGAAACGCGATGCCGTCAGACCGGGGCGTCCGAGGTATCCGCGGGAGAGACCGTCACCCGCCACGTAGAGCTCGCCGGTCACGCCGGGCGGCATCAGCTCGAGCCCGGAGCCGAGGACGTACACACGCGTGTTCCAGATTGGTTGGCCGATGGGGATGCTTGTTCCGGTGTGGTCGGGGTGTGGTTCTACGGTGTGGGCGGTGGCGTCGATGGTTGTTTCGGTGGGTCCGTAGAGGTTGTGTACGTGTGTGTTCCAGGTTTGTGCGGTGTGGTGTGCGAGGTGGGGTGGGAGGGGTTCTCCGCCGGACATGACGGCGCGGAGGGTGGTGGGGGTTGTGGTGGTGGTGTTGAGGATGGTGGTGAGGTGTGAGGGGACGAATTGGGCGATGGTGGCTTGGTGTTGGTTGATGTGGTGGGTGAGGAGTTGGGGGTCGTGGTTGGCTTCGGGTGGGAGTGTGCATATGGAGGCGCCGTGGAGGAGGGGGAGCCAGGTTTCCCATACGGAGGCGTCGAAGCTGGGTGATGTGCGGGCGAGTACGCGGTCTTGTGGGGTGAGGGTGAGGTGGTGGGCCATCCAGGTCATGTGGTTGGTGAGGGAGGCGTGGGTGGTGATGACTCCCTTGGGGTGGCCGGTGGAGCCGGAGGTGTAGATGATGTAGGCGGGGTGGTTGGGGTGTGGGGTGTGGTCGGGGTTGGTGGTGTGTCCGGTGGTCCAGGTTGGTGTGTGGTCGAGGAGTAGGTGGGGGGTGGGTGTGTGGGGCAGTTTTTGGTGTGACTGTGTTGTGGTGATGAGCAGGGCGGGGTGGGCGTCGTCGAGCATGTAGGCGATGCGGGACGCCGGGTAGTCGGGGTCGACGGGGAGGTAGGCCGCACCCGCTTTCAGCACGGCCAGCATCGCGACCGTTGTCGCCGCGGTACCCGCCACGGCCAGCGCGACCAGGTCCTCGGATCCGATACCCCGACCGATCAGGTGGTGGGCGAGGTCGTTGGCCTCCGCATTCAGGTCGGCGTAGGTCAGCGTGCGCTCGGCGTCGCGGACCGCGACGGCTCCCGGTGTCCGCGCGGCCTGAGTCTCGAACGCTTCGGGTACGGTCCGGTACGGCACGGACCACTGCGACCCTTGCCCAGCTGCCAGAAGCTGTGTCCGCTCATCGTCGCTGAGCAGTTCGATCTCCCCCAACGACCGGCCCGCGTCCTCAGCGACCGCGGCCAGTACCCGGTGCAGATGGGCGGTGAGGCTGCGGGCGGTCGACGGCTCGAAGAGCTCGGTGGAGAACTCCAGACTCCCGTCGATACCGCCGGGCCGACCGGACACGTCCTGCGTCTCGGTGAAGGAGAACGTGAGGTCGAACTTGCTGATGCCGGTGTGGACGGGGTGGGCGCTGGTGGTGACTCCGGGGAGTTCGATGTCCGCGGCTGCGTGGTTCTGCAGGACGAGCATGGTCTGGAAGAGGGGGTGGTGGTTCTGCGTCCGCGCCGGACTGAGAACGTCGACGAGGCGTTCGAAGGGGAGGTCTTGGTGGGTGTAGGCGGCGAGGTCGAAGGTGCGGACGCGGTGGAGGAGTTCGTGGAAGGTGGGGTTGCCGGTGAGGTCGGTGCGCAGGACGAGGGTGTTGACGAAGAATCCGATGAGGTTGTCGAGGTTTTCGTCGGTGCGTCCTGCGACGGCGGTGCCGAGGGGGATGTCGTTGCCGGCGCCGTGTTTGGACAGGATGAGGGAGAGGGCGGCTTGCAGCACCATGAACATGCTGCACTCGGTGGTTCGGGCGAGGTCGGTGAGTTGTTGGTGGAGGTGTTTGTTGAGGGTGAAGGTGTGGGTGTCGCCGTGGTGTTGGAGGGTGGCGGGGCGTGGTTTGTCGAGGGGGAGTTGGAGTAGTTCTGGTGTGGCGTGGAGTGCGTTCTTCCAGAAGGTGAGTTGTTGGTTGGTGAGGCTTTCGGGGTCGTTCTCGTCGCCGAGTGTGTGTCGTTGCCAGAGGGTGTAGTCGGCGTACTGGACGGGGAGTGGTGTCCATTGGGGGGTGTTGCCCTGGGTGCGTGCCCGGTAGGCGTGGCCGAGGTCCTGGGCGAGGGGTGCGAGGGACCATCCGTCGGCGGCGATGTGGTGCACCACCAGCACCAGCACATACTCCTCAGCACCCAACCGAAGAAGCCGTGCCCGCAACGGAACATCCGACGCGACGTCGAACGCATGGGAGACATGCGCCGTCAGTTCCCGGTCCAGGTCCTCCGGGTCCACCGAGTGAGGCCTGAGGTCCAGATCGATCGCCGATGCTTCCAGAACGAGCTGCCGCGCCACACCATCGATGTCGGGATACACGGTGCGCAGCGTGTCGTGCCGGCCCACGACATCTCGCAGCGCAGTGCCCAGGGCGTCGACATCCAGCACCCCGTCCAGCCGCAGGACCAGCGGAACGTTGTAAGTCGACCCCGGACCCTCCAACCGGTTGAGGAACCAGAGGCGTTGTTGGGCGTAGGACAGCGGCAGCACATCCGGCCGCGGCTCGGGTCCCAGGGGCCGCCGTGCCTCGCCCGCCTTGTCGAGGGCTACGGCCAGTGAGGCGACGGTGGGGTGCTCGAAGAGCGCCTTGACCGTGGTTTCCGTATGCAGTGTGGTGCGGATGCGGCTGACGAGTCGGGTGGCGAGGAGTGAGTGTCCGCCGAGGGTGAAGAAGTTGTCGTCGATGGTGATGTGGTCGGTGTGGAGGATGTCTGTGAAGAGTCCGCAGAGGATTTCTTCGCGGGGGGTGCGGGGTGGGCGGCCGTTGGGGGTGGTGGTGGTTGGGGGTGTGGGGAGTGCTTGTTGGTCGATTTTGCCGTTGGGGGTGAGTGGTAGGGCGTCGATGATGATGATGGTGTTGGGGATCATGTAGTCGGGGAGGGTGTGGGCGATGGCTGTGGTGAGTTCGGCGGGGTCGGGGTGTGTTCCCTGTGCTGCGACGGCGTAGGCGGTGAGGCGTGGGTTGCCGGGTGTGTCTTCGCGTATGCAGGTGAAGGCTGTGGTGATGGTGGGTTGGTTGGTGAGTGCGGTGGTGATTTCGCCGGGTTCGATGCGGTGGCCGCGGAGTTTGATTTGGTTGTCGGTGCGGGAGTGGTATTCGATTTGGCCGTGTGTGTTCCATCGGGCGAGGTCGCCGGTGCGGTACATGCGGGTGCCGTTTGGGGTGTGGGGGTTGGCGATGAAGTGGGTTGCTGTGTGGGCGGGTTGTTTGAGGTAGCCGCGGGCGAGGCCGGTTCCGGCGATGTAGATTTCGCCGATTACGCCGGGTGGGACGGGGTTGAGGTTGGTGTCGAGGATGTAGGTGTGTTTGCCGTCGAGGGGTTGGCCGATGGGGGGTGGCCCGGTGGGGGTGTGTGGTTGGACGGTGTAGTGGGTGGCGAAGGTGGTGGTTTCGGTGGGGCCGTAGACGTGGTGGATGTGGGTGGTGGGGTGGGTGTTTGCGATGTGTTGCATGGTGGTGGGGGAGGCTTGTTCGCCGCCGGTGCAGAGGGTGGTGAGTCCGGTGAGGGTGTGTGGGTTGGTTTCGGCGATGGTGTTGAAGAGGGCGGTGGTGAGGAAGAGTGTGGTGATGTTGTGGGTGGTGATGGTGTGGTGGAGGGTGTGGGGTTCGAGGGTGTGGGGTGGGGCTATGACGATGTGTCCTGAGGTGAGGAGGGGGACCCAGATTTCGAAGGTGGAGGCGTCGAAGACGTAGGCGGAGTGCATGAGGGTGGTGTGGGGTGTGGTGGTGTGCCAGGTGGTGTCTGCGGTGAGGGCTGCGATGTCGGTGTGGGTGATGCCGACGGCTTTGGGGGTGCCGGTGGAGCCGGAGGTGAACATGGTGTAGGCGAGTTGGTCGCCGTTGGTGATGGTGGGGAGGGGTGCTGGGGTTGGGGGTTGTTGTTGGTGATGTTGCCGAGGGTGTCGATGGTGATGATGGGGAGGGTGTCGCGGATGTCGTTGGTCCAGGGCAGTGTGGTGTGTTCGGTGGTGGTGATCAGGGCGCGGAGGCCGGCTGTCCGGGCTACCTGGTGGAGTCTTTCGAGGGGCCAGCGTGCGTCCAGGGGGACGTACATGCCGCCGGCGCGCACCACGGCGAGCGAGGCGGTCACTACGGAAGCGGAGCGTTCCAGCAGCACACCGACGGCGTTCTCGGACTGAACACCGTGTCCGGTCAGCACTCCCGCCAGCACACCCGAGATCTCATCCAACTCCCGGTAGGTGAGCGTCCCGGTCGCACCCGAGATCGCGACCGCATCAGGGTGTGCCTGAACCCGCGCCTGGAACAGCTCCGGGAGAGAAGCTTCCCGCACACCCTCCGGAAGACCGGCCCCCTGGCCCCAGCCCGCCACAGCTTCGCGCTCCTCGGCGGAGAGCAGGACATAGCTGTGAACAGGGCGATCCGGGTCGGTGGTGGCCGCTTCCAGCAGCCTGATGATCCTTGCCGCCAACGCCTCGATGGTGGTGGCGTCGAAGAGAGCGGTCGCGTACTCGACGCCGGCTGTAAGGGCACCGGTGTCGGCGTCCTCGGTGAACGCGAAAGTCAGATCGAACTTGCTCACTCCGTTGTGGACCAGACGGCTGGATGCTGTCAGCTCAGGCAGCACGATGTCGGCGGTGTCCTGGTTCTGCAGCACCAGCATGGTCTGGAAGAGAGGGAAGTGATTCCGTGCCCGTTCCGGATTGACCGCCTCGACCAGCCGCTCGAAGGGCAGGTCCTGGTGGGCGTACGCCGAAAGGTCGAACTCCCGTACTCTTGCCAGCAGTTCCCTGAAGGTGGGATCGCCGGAGAGGTCGGTCCGCAGGACAAGGGTGTTGACGAAGAGACCGATCAGGTCGTCCAGTGCGTCGTCGGTGCGTCCGGCGATGGGAGTACCGAGCGGGATGTCGTCTCCCGCGCCGTGCCGGGAGAGGATCGTCGACACGGCGGCCTGCAGCACCATGAACAGACTGCTGCCTGCGGAGTTCGCCAGGTCGCGCATCCGGCGGTGCAGATCCGCGCTCACCGAATAGGTGACCACCCCGCCCGAATGATCAGGGACAGCGGACCGAGGACGGTCAAGCGGCAGGTCCAGAAGCTGTGGAAGCCCATGCAACGACTCCCGCCAGAAGTCGAGTTGCCTGGAGCCCACACTGGTGGGGTCGGTCTCGTCCCCGAGTGTCGCTCGCTGCCAGAGCGTGTAGTCGACATACTGCGCGGCCGGCCCCGGCCGGTCCCCGGCCCCGCCCGCGACGCGATCCCGGTAGGCGACGCTCAGGTCTCGGGCGAGTGGTGCGAGCGACCATCCGTCGGCGGCGATGTGGTGCACCACCAGGACCAGTACATGACGGTTCTCGCCGGTCCTGAAGAGCCAGGTGCGCAGAGGAAGATCCTTGGTGACGTCGAAAACGGTCCGCACCGCGGCGAGCACGGCCTCGTCGAGTTCGCTCGCGTCGACATACTGCGCCGGGAGTTCCGCCTCGACGGCTGGGCCGTCGAGCACGACTTGGTGCGGTATCCCATCCCGGTCGGGATAGATGGTCCTCAGGGACTCGTGTCGCCCGACAACCTCACCGACCGCGGCGCGCAGCGCATCCGCGTCGAGCCGGCCGTTGAGGTCGAGTACGAGCGGGATGTTGTACGTCGATCCGGGTCCTTCCAGCTGGTCGAGAAACCAGAGACGCTGCTGGGCGAACGACAGTGGGATCAGCTCGGGGCGCTCCGCTCGCTCCACCCCCGGCCTGGCGGCTGCCCCGTCGTCCAGCACGGAGGCGAGACCTGCGGCCGTCGGGTGCTCGAACAGGGAGCGCACCTGGATTTCCACACCGAGGAGCGATCGGATCCGACTCACCAGGCGCGTCGCCAGAAGTGAATGGCCCCCCATGTCGAAGAAGTTGTCGTCGGGACCGACGTCCGGCAGCCCCAGCACATCGGCGAACTGCCCGCACAGGATGTCCTCCGCGACAGAGCGACCACCGCTGTGGCTCCTGGCGCCGGTCGGCTCCATCGGCGGTTCGGGAAGGGCACTTCGGTTGACCTTGCCGTTGGGCAGGAGAGGCAGTGCGTCGAGTTCGACGAACACCGAGGGGACCATGTATCCGGGCAGGACCTCAGCGACCGCGTCGCGCAGAGAGGGCACCGGCCGCCCGCCTCGGTCAGTGGTGACTGTGTAGGCGACGAGCTGTCTGTTGCCGGGTTGGTCTTCTCTGATGGTGGCGCAGGCGGCGGTGATGTGGGGGAGGGTGGTGAGGGTGTTTTCGATTTCGCCGAGTTCGATGCGGTAGCCGCGGAGTTTGATCTGGTTGTCGGTGCGGTTGAGGTATTCGAGTTGGCCGTGGGTGTTCCAGCGCACCAGGTCGCCGGTGCGGTACATGCGGGTGCCGTTCGGGGTGTGGGGGTTGGCGATGAAGCGGGTGGCGGTGAGGGCGGGCCGGCCGAGGTATCCACGGGCCAGGCTGTCGCCGGATATGTAGAGCTCGCCGGGTACGCCCTGGGGCACCGGCCGCAGCCCCTCATCCAGCACATATACGGAGACGTTCCAGATTGGTTGGCCGATGGGGATGCTTGTTCCGGTGTGGTCGGGGTGTGGTTCTACGGTGTGGGCGGTGGCGTCGATGGTTGTTTCGGTGGGTCCGTAGAGGTTGTGTACGTGTGTGTTCCAGGTTTGTGCGGTGTGGTGTGCGAGGTGGGGTGGGAGGGGTTCTCCGCCGGACATGACGGCGCGGAGGGTGGTGGGGGTTGTGGTGGTGGTGTTGAGGATGGTGGTGAGGTGTGAGGGGACGAATTGGGCGATGGTGGCTTGGTGTTGGTTGATGTGGTGGGTGAGGAGTTGGGGGTCGTGGTTGGCTTCGGGTGGGAGTGTGCATATGGAGGCGCCGTGGAGGAGGGGGAGCCAGGTTTCCCATACGGAGGCGTCGAAGCTGGGTGATGTGCGGGCGAGTACGCGGTCTTGTGGGGTGAGGGTGAGGTGGTGGGCCATCCAGGTCATGTGGTTGGTGAGGGAGGCGTGGGTGGTGATGACTCCCTTGGGGTGGCCGGTGGAGCCGGAGGTGTAGATGATGTAGGCGGGGTGGTGGGGGTGTGGGGTGTGGTCCGGGTTGGTGGTGTTTCCGGTGGTCCAGGTTGGTGTGTGGTCGAGGAGTAGGTGGGGGGTGGGTGTGTGGGGCAGTTTTTGGTGTGACTGTGTTGTGGTGATGAGCAGGGCGGGGTGGGCGTCGTCGAGCATGTAGGCGATGCGGGACGCCGGGTAGTCGGGGTCGACGGGGAGGTAGGCCGCACCAGCCTTGTGCGTGGCCAGCATGGCGGTCACCATGTCCGCGGTCCCCGGCAGGGCGATGGCGATGACGTCTTCGGGGCCGATACCCCGACCGATCAGGTGGTGGGCGAGATCGTTGGCGCGCGCGTTGAGCTCCCCGTACGTTGACCCACCCCGCACATCTCGCAGCGCAACGGCCTCGGGTGTGCGGGCGGCCTGATCCTGGAACATCTCGACTGCCGACGAAGCGGATACCGGCCTGACCTGGCCGCATCCCTGTGCGATGGCGCGGGTGCGTTCCTCTCCGTCCAGCAGATCGACGTCGCGGACGCACCTGTCCGGGTCTGCTGCAACAGCGGTCAGAACCCTGGAGAGATGACGGGAGAGCGCCTGCGCTGTGCTGGTGCCGAAGAGTTCCGTGGAGAACTCCAGATACCCGCTCAACCCGGCGGGCCGGCCCCTTCCGTCTCGCATCTCGGTGATCGAGAAGGTCAGGTCGAACTTACTGATGCCCGGGTGTGCCGATCGGTCGGTCACCGTCACCCCCGGCAGGCTGAGGTGTGTTGAGGCTTGGTTCTGCAGGACGAGCATGGTCTGGAAGAGGGGGTGGTGGTTCTGGGTGCGGGGTGGGTTGAGGGCTTCGACGAGGCGTTCGAAGGGGAGGTCTTGGTGGGTGTAGGCGGCGAGGTCGAAGGTGCGGACGCGGTGGAGGAGTTCGTGGAAGGTGGGGTTGCCGGTGAGGTCGGTGCGCAGGACGAGGGTGTTGACGAAGAATCCGATGAGGTTGTCGAGGTTTTCGTCGGTGCGTCCTGCGACGGCGGTGCCGAGGGGGATGTCGTTGCCGGCGCCGTGTTTGGACAGGACGAGGGAGAGGGCGGCTTGCAGCACCATGAACATGCTGCATCCTGAGGCTCCGGCCAGAGCCGTCAGCTGTCGATGCACATCCTCGGGGAGAGCGAAAGGGACCTGATCGCCGTGGTGTTGGAGGGTGGCGGGGCGTGGTTTGTCGAGGGGGAGTTGGAGTAGTTCTGGTGTGGCGTGGAGTGCGTTCTTCCAGAAGGTGAGTTGTTGGTTGGTGAGGCTTTCGGGGTCGTTCTCGTCGCCGAGTGTGTGTCGTTGCCAGAGGGTGTAGTCGGCGTACTGGACGGGGAGTGGTGTCCATTGGGGGGTGTTGCCCTGGGTGCGTGCCCGGTAGGCGTGGCCGAGGTCCTGGGCGAGGGGCGCGAGGGACCATCCGTCGGCGGCGATGTGGTGCACCACCAGCACCAGCACATAGTCCTCAGCACCCAGCCGAAGAAGCCGTGCCCGGAGGGCAGGGCCGGCTGACAGATCAAATGGAGCAGAGGTGAACGACAAAATCGATTCTTCCGCCCAGCGCCGGATCTCATCGGATCCGATTCCGTCGGGGGCGCATTCGAGGTTCAGGGCCACCAGCTGGGAGCTCTCTTCCGCGGCATGAACGCGCTGCTGCGGGATCCCGTTGTCCTCGACGAAGTCAGTGCGGAGTGTTTCGTGTCGTGTGATGACGTCGGTGAGTGCGGTGTGGAGTGCGTGGGTGTTGAGGGGGCCGTTGAGGTGGAGGGTGAGGGGGATGTTGTAGGTGGGGTTTGGTCCTTCGAGTCGGTTGAGGAACCAGAGGCGTTGTTGGGCGTAGGAGAGCGGCAGCATTTCCGGCCGCGGCTCGGGTTTCAGGGGCTGGCGGGCGTTGCCTGCCTTGTCGAGGGCTGGGGCCAGGGTGGCGATGGTGGGGTGGTCGAAGAGGGTTTTGATGTTGAGTTCGGTTTGGAGTGTGGTGCGGATGCGGCTGACGAGTCGGGTGGCGAGGAGTGAGTGTCCGCCGAGGGTGAAGAAGTTGTCGTCGATGGTGATGTGGTCGGTGTGGAGGATGTCTGTGAAGAGTCCGCAGAGGATTTCTTCGCGGGGGGTGCGGGGTGGGCGGCCGTTGGGGGTGGTGGTGGTTGGGGGTGTGGGGAGTGCTTGTTGGTCGATTTTGCCGTTGGGGGTGAGTGGTAGGGCGTCGATGATGATGATGGTGTTGGGGATCATGTAGGGGGGGAGGGTGCGGTTGAGTTCTTCGGTGAGGGTTTGTTCGGTGGGGTGGCAGTTGTTGGCGGGTACGGCGTAGGCGGTGAGGCGTGGGTTGCCGGGTGTGTCTTCGCGTATGCAGGTGAAGGCTGTGGTGATGGTGGGTTGGTTGGTGAGTGCGGTGGTGATTTCGCCGGGTTCGATGCGGTGGCCGCGGAGTTTGATTTGGTTGTCGGTGCGGGAGTGGTATTCGATTTGGCCGTGTGTGTTCCATCGGGCGAGGTCGCCGGTGCGGTACATGCGGGTGCCGTTTGGGGTGTGGGGGTTGGCGATGAAGTGGGTTGCTGTGTGGGCGGGTTGTTTGAGGTAGCCGCGGGCGAGGCCGGTTCCGGCGATGTAGATTTCGCCGATTACGCCGGGTGGGACGGGGTTGAGGTTGGTGTCGAGGATGTAGGTGTGTTTGCCGTCGAGGGGTTGGCCGATGGGGGGTGGTCCGGTGGGGGTGTGTGGTTGGACGGTGTAGTGGGTGGCGAAGGTGGTGGTTTCGGTGGGGCCGTAGACGTGGTGGATGTGGGTGGTGGGGTGGGTGTTTGCGATGTGTTGCATGGTGGTGGGGGAGGCTTGTTCGCCGCCGGTGCAGAGGGTGGTGAGTCCGGTGAGGGTGTGTGGGTTGGTTTCGGCGATGGTGTTGAAGAGGGCGGTGGTGAGGAAGAGTGTGGTGATGTTGTGGGTGGTGATGGTGTGGTGGAGGGTGTGGGGTTCGAGGGTGTGGGGTGGGGCTATGACGATGTGTCCTGAGGTGAGGAGGGGGACCCAGATTTCGAAGGTGGAGGCGTCGAAGACGTAGGCGGAGTGCATGAGGGTGGTGTGGGGTGTGGTGGTGTGCCAGGTGGTGTCTGCGGTGAGGGCTGCGATGTCGGTGTGGGTGATGCCGACGGCTTTGGGGGTGCCGGTGGAGCCGGAGGTGAACATGGTGTAGGCGAGTTGGTCGCCGTTGGTGATGGTGGGGAGGGGTGCTGGGGTTGGGGGGTTGTTGTTGGTGATGTTGCCGAGGGTGTCGATGGTGATGATGGGGAGGGTGTCGCGGATGTCGTTGGTCCAGGGCAGTGTGGTGTGTTCGGTGGTGGTGATCAGGGCGCGGAGGCCGGCTGTCCGGGCTACCTGGTGGAGTCTTTCGAGGGGCCAGCGTGTGTCCAGGGGTACGTACATGCCGCCGGCGCGCACCACGGCGAGCGAGGCTGTCACTACGGAAGCGGAGCGTTCCAGCAGCACACCGACGGCGTCTTCGGGGGTGATGCCGTGCGCGGTGAGGGTTCCGGCAAGCACACTCGAGATCTCATCCAGCTCCTGGTAGGTGAGCGTTTCGTCGCGGCCGGGATCCGACACGGCCATCGTTTCCGGATGCGCCGCCACCCGGGCAGCGAACAACTCCGGAAGGCAGAGGCCCGTCGGTGACTCGATGCCCCAGGGCAGCTGAAGCGTTCTGCCGCGCCCGCCGTCCAGTACGAGTTCGGCAGCTGCGTGGTCCAGCATCCGCAGGTGTGCCAGCGGGGTGGCCGGGGCGGCCTGGGACAGATCCGTGATCAGGCCGGTGATGCCCTGCTGATGGGGAAGTGCGTCCGACGGGTTGTAGAGGTCCTGGTTCAGGTCGAGGCCGATCAACGGCCCCTTTCCCTCTGCTCGTTCGGATATGAAGACCGACACGTCGTCGACCGGGCCGGTGGACAGCAGCCGCGAGAGGCCGGGGCTGCCGGCGAAATCGAGGCCGTAGTCATACGGCATCACATTCACGACCACATGGGAGAGCTGCGCCGAGCTCCCGATGATCTTGAGGTCTCGGGAGAGCTGTTCCCGCGAGTACCGTCGGTGACGCAAGGCCAGCCGCATTTCGGCAGATACCGTGCGGACCAGGGCTTCCACCGTCATGTCCGGTGTCAGCCGAATCCTCAGCGGGAGGATATTGGCGGTCATCCCCACGACCTCGCGCAGGTTCGCACGGCGGCCGTTGGAGGCGAGTCCGATGGCGATGTCGCGGGAGCCAGTAACACGGCCGACGTATGCGGCGATCGCGCTGACGAAGACGGCGGGCCAAGTCGAGCGGGTTTCGGAGGCCAGTCGCCGCAGGCCGTCCATGACACCGGGAGGCAGGCTCTCGCCCTGGTGCAGTTGGCTGCCTGCGGCCAGGGGCAGTTCATCGCTGTCGGTGGTGCGTAAGGAGGTCCGGCGCGGGATGAACACGGCGTCGCCGACGCCGGCTGCTGAGCCGAGCGGTCCTTCGTCGGCTCCGGAGGGTTGCGAGAGGTCGCTGTACTTGTGGGTCCAGTAGGCTCGGTCGCTCTCGAACTCCGGCGAATCGCGGTATTCCGCCTCCGCATCCACCAACTCGTTCAAGGATCTAATAACTGCCGGTGTCTGCTCGCCCTTCACGCCGGCGGTGTAAATGGACGCGACTCGGCGTGCGAATACCGAACCTCCCAGTCCGTCCATGGCGATATGGTGATAGCGGATATACCAGTAGTGCAGGTCGGGTTGGAGTCTCAGAAGGGCGAAGGTGTGGCGCGGTGAGGTGAGCCGGTCGACCGTGCCCATGTCGTCAGTCATATAGCTTTCGGCCGCCATGGCCGGATCGCTACTGCCGCTCAGGTCAACGAACCGGCAGCGCTCCGTTGAATTCTGGACAACTTGTTGATGGACCACGTCGTCCTGAGTGATGAACTCCGTGTTAAGGCTTTCACACTCATCCGCAGCCTGGCGAAGCGCCTCCCTGAATAAACGTTCGTCCAGCTGTCCTTGGATTTCTATGCATTCACCGATGTTGTACTTCGGGCTCTGCGGATCTGTCAGCTGGCCATACCACACGCCTTGTTGGGCGGTCGTCAAAGGGAGGAGGCGGGCATGGTTTTTCTGCATGACGTTTCAGCCTTTCGAGAGTGTTCGGAAAGTGCTTGCGGGCATGACGACGCACCCCGCGGGCCGTTGAGCCGCGTCGCAAAACCACGCCCGGACAAACCGGGGACGGCTCATCAGTGACATGGGCGTGGCATGGATGACGGCGATGGGTCTGGGTGGTGGGGTGGTGGTGGCCCCGCTGGATCGGTGGCGGGCTCCTGTCAGCCGACTCGGGCGGGTGCGGCATCGTTTTGCCGCACCCGCGCGGCATCGTTGCTGGTCAGCTGAGTGTATCGACGGTCTACTTGCCTTCGGCGGCCATGGCGTTGACAAGGCTGGCGGGGCGCATGTCCAGCCAGGTGGCCTCGACGAAGTCCAGGCACTCTTGACGTGATCCCTCGGGCCGAGCCGTCCTCCATCCCCCCGGCACCTCCGAAGCGGCCGGCCACAGCGAGTACTGCTGCTCCTCGTTGACCAGAACGATGAACTGAGCCGTGTCGTCGTCGAAAGGATTAACCATGATTCCCCCATCTCGGTAATAGCAGGTCTCCGGGTCGACGGAAAGCAAGGGATTGCGGGCACCCCTGGAGGCTTTTTGTCCGACCCCGGCGCCTGTTGCTGATTCTGTGCGGCGACCCGAACAGTGATCTGCGCGGCGACGCTCGTGCGCTATGTCTGCACACCTTCGCATGAAACCAAGTTCGGCAGGTGTCTGTCCGTTAAACCGGAAACCATGCCTGAGCGGCAGGCTGTTCTCGCTGAGCGCCATCGCGCCGTCTCGCCCCCTACCTACCCGACATTTAAGGGGCAGACGACGCACATTATGTCTGTGGCAATTGCCTATTTGGTATATCAGTCGGGATTCAGCCAAAAAGCGATAGGTATTTGCCACCCGGAGGGAGAGGTCTCCTGCGCCCGCGCTCGGCCGCCAGGAGGGGGCGCATGGGAGCTCGTCACAAAGGAGAGGTATCGCGGTGTGCTTCGGTACGCCCGCCTTGCGCCCCCGGTGCATGACTCTCTACTTCACGGAGAGGGCTCTATCCGGCCCCGGACGTTGTTTTCGGCCAGGGAATCGTGGACGCTCACCGTAATGCGGTGCGAGGCGCCGCACTCGGCCGCGGAGAACGCGACGGACAGGTCGCCCTGGCAGACGCAGCTGCCGGCGGTGCGGTTCCATGGATGGCTGCGGAGGCGGTTCGGTTCCACGCGACGCTTCGGTCCGCCGGTGCGGATTCGCAGCCCGGCACAGGGCACGGCGCGGGCACCCATGAACTCCTGGCCCTACCGGAGCGTGCCGGATCGATCGGAGCCGGAGCCGGAGCTGGGAGCACGGAATCCGATGATGTCGCTTGCGGTCAGTGCGCCGTCCTGCCGACCGCCGAAGCGCCCTGCTCGATGCGGCCCCTCAGGCCGGAGCGGCAGCGACGCAGAACTCGTTGCCCTCCGGGTCGGACATGACGATGTGGTGCCCGTCGAACTCTTCCAACACGGACCCGCCCGCCTTCACCAGCCGACCGGACTCGGCTCTCACCCGGGTCCACCGCTCATCGGCGCTGCCGTGCCCCGGTACCCGGATGTCGATATGCAGCCGGTTCTTGGCTTTCTTGGGTTCCGGGACCTTGAGGATGGAGAGCTTGGGGCCCATGCCGTCCGGATCGCACAGCCATGCGCCGTCATCCACCGAATCGTCCTCCGGGAGGCCGAAGCTCGCATGCCACTCAGCGCGGGTTCCGAAGGGGGCCGGAGGCGGTTCGTCGACATACCCCAGAGCGGTCTTCCAGAAGTTGCCCAGGAGCTGTGCGTCGGCACAGTCGAGAGTGAGATCGATTCCGGCTGCCATCACAGCACCGTACCGCTTCGTTCTGGGTCTCGCGGTACTGCTTCGCTCCAGGGTCGCAGCACCCGCCGCCTGGGAGATCCGGCCTTCGGCCGGAGGCGAGCCACCGGACTCCTCGGGCTCAGGGCGCGGTGAAGAAGGTGGGGAAGCGGGGCGCAAGCCATGGTTTGCGGCCCCAGGTGAGAACGCGGCCGCGTGCGATGGCACCCCAGGGGTCGCAGCGGCCGAGCGCGATCAGCAGAAATGTCACCGGCTCGATGAGGATGGTGCAGTCCGGCCGGGTGATGGGGCGTGAACTGATCGTCACTTCGCCGTTGGTGAAGATCACTCCGAAGGCCGCGGTGCCCCACAGCCGAACCGCGAAGCGTGCGGTCAGGCCGGCTGCGGCACCGGCCACGACGTTCGGCATGGTCGCCATCATGAAGGGCATGGACAGCTCGACACGCTTGCGATCGAGCATGTGGGCTCCGCCCACCGCGCGGGCGAGATCGTATCCGTGCCCGAGCATGTGCGTGAGCAGGTACGACCCGAATGTCGCCAGGTCCATCGCGCCCAAGGGCGTGTCCACGGTGTCCTCGGGTGAACGCAGGTCCACAGCTCTGAGGAAGGCGTCTGCCTGGGCCACGATCATCTCGGCCAGCGGTTCGGCCGCGCGCTGACCGAATTGGGCGAGGGCGACTTCATTGGCCGCCGCGAGGCTCTGTGGCGTCCCGTCACCGTGGCTGCGCCCCTGGCCGGCCGCTATGTCGGCCATCAGCTGGTTGGCTTGCGCCAAGTGGGCCGCCGCCTCGCCGACAGTCCACTCGGAGCCCGGGACCGGTCCATCCGTGTCCGCACGGCCGCGTAGTTGCGCTGCGATCTCCGCTGCGGTCCCGCGGATCGCTTCGCTGAGCCCCTCGGGCAGTGCGCCACGCCGGGCGGGTGCAGATATCGGCTCCATGCTGTCTCCCTTTCACGGGACCAGCCCTTCGACGGCAGGTCCGGCCACTGCGTGCAGAGTGCCAGTAGCCCTGGCGAGGACTGTAAGCGGGTGGCAGTCGGCGCCGGCCGGCAGACCGGGAAGGCCATGACGCTTCCCTCGGCGCAGGCATGCGGCCGGCTGCGCTGACAGCCCGCCGGACTTCAGGAGTCGGAATCGCCCACGGGCGGGGGCCCGGCCGACGGGGGTCTGGGCTGCTCGACTCCGGGGGTGAGTTGTTCCACCAGGTCGGCCAGCTCTCCACACGCTCGTTCGATCTTGCGAGTGATGTTCTGCTGTTCGGTGACGATCGCAGCCAGCAGGAGGGCGGTCAGTGCCACCGCGCCGTTGAAGGCTGCCACCGTGGCCGTGACTTCGAAGAGCGTCTGGCCGGCGAAGGGACCGATCCCATCGGTCGCGGACAGGACAGCCAGTACGGAGGCCAGAGCCGCGCAGGGGGCACTCCCGGGAAGCTGGAACCGCAGGGCAGCCCAGATGACGAGGGGAAAGGTGAGGAAGAGGAACGAGAACGAGCTTCTGGTGGCCAGCAGGTTGAGGGGGACTGCCGTCACCAGCAGCACGGTGGCTTCCACCCAGCGGTCGCTGGAGCGGGGCCGGCGGAGCCTGCGCAGGACGAGGAGCAGCGGAGTGACCACGAGAACGCCCAGACTGTCGCCGGCCCACCACGCCAACCAGACCCGCCAGAACTGGCTGTGGGGAAGCTTCCCGGTGAGCGTCAGCACACCGGCCCCCACGGTGGCGCTGACCAGCATCCCCGCCACGGCGCCGAGAAAGACCAGAGCGGCACCGTCACGCAGCCGGTTCAGCTCCATCCGGAACCCCATCCTGCGCAGCAACAGGAAGGAGCACAGGGGGGCGAGTGTGTTGCCCGCCACGATGGCGATGTCGGAGGGACCGAGTGCGTCGCTGATCGTGGCAACGGAGAGCAGGGCGCCGGCCGCCACACCGGGCAGCATCCGAAGGCCCAGGTAGAGGAAGCTGCTGAGCGCGACACCAGCAGGAAGCCACAAAGGCGTGACGACCGCACCGTCCACGACCACTTCCCTGAGCAGGCCGAGTCGGGCCGACGCGTAGTACGCGGCGGCAACCACGACCATCTGTCCCACAACCACGGCCGGTCGGCTGTTGTCGGGACTGAAGAACCTGCTTGCCATCAGGCGGCCGACCGCTCATCGCCGGGACACACCGGCACTCGGCGCCGAGTGCCGGCCCCGGCGGCCGAGGGAGCCCGGACGAGCCGCCCTGCCGTACAGCCGCCGCACGCGTCCGGTGTTCCGCCGCCGATCCGCATCCGCGGCGGGCGCGGACGTGTTGTCCCCGGCGCAATGCTCGTTGCCGGCGCCCCGCCGCGACGCAGCCTCAACCGCCGAGGCCGGGTGAGAAGTGCAGGGCGCGCTGGCTCTTGTCTCTCCGGGTGGCGGCGTGCTTCATGCGGCCATCGAAGTTCTTGTCGCTGCCGGAATCCGGTACCGACACGCCCGCCGCCATGATGATCACCGAAACGGTCAGGCTCATCGGAGGGCGCATGAGGCCGGTCAGCGCAGTTCCCCCTGTGGTCCGCACCGGTCCGGGCACATCCATGCACGCGGAGGTGCTCCCCTCCTGACCGCCCGCATGACCGTCCGGTCGTTGCCGGACGGCCTCATGGCGGGCGCAGGCCGGTCGCCCTACTGCGACACATCCCGTGTCGGTCCGCCGGAGTCCCAGCGGTGGCGGATATCACGGAAAGTGACATATTGGTCCCTGAGGGCGGTCTCCGAGCGCCGCGCGCCGACCGGACGGCCCGGCTGTCCATGCGGACCCATGTCCGCTCAGGCAGTCCGCCTGCAGGCCGACCGTTTTCCGGAGGGAGCCCCGGATGAACTCTTTCGAAGAAGGACAGCCCGGACCGGCCCGCCGGGCTGCCGGTCTCGGACTGCCACCCGGGGTGCGCGCATGTCTGTTCGACCTGGACGGAGTCCTCACGCGGACGGCGGAGGTGCATGCTGCGGCTTGGCGCGAGATGTTCGACGAGTACCTTCGCCGTCGGGCCCTCGACACGGGGGAGAAATTCGTGGCCTTCGATCCCGTTGCCGATTACGACGCGTACGTGGACGGCAAACCGCGTGACGACGGGACACGTTCCTTCCTCGCGGCCCGGGGGATCGAGCTTCCCGAGGGCGATCAGCACGACGAGCCCGGAGCGCTGACCGTGCGTGCACTGGGGAACCGCAAGAACGCGATCGTGCTGCGCCGGATTCACCGGGACGGGGTGCGGGTCTTCGAGAGTTCCGTGCGCTATGTACACGCCGCACGGAAGGCCGGGCTGCGCCGTGCGGTGGTCTCATCGAGCACCAACTGCCGCGATGTCCTGGTGGCTGCCGGGATCGAAGATCTCTTCGAGGTACGCGTGGACGGGCTGACCGCCCGGAAGGAGAGCCTGGCCGGTAAACCCGCCCCCGACATGTTCCTCAGGGCCGCGGCAGCGCTGAGTGTGCTCCCTGCGCAGGCCGCTGTCTTCGAGGACGCACTGGCCGGTGTGGCAGCCGGCCGCGCGGGCGACTTCGGACTTGTGGTGGGGGTCGACCGGGCGCACCAGGCGCATGAGCTGAAGACACACGGCGCCGACATCGTGGTGGAAGACCTTGCCGAACTCCTGGACCTTTCATGATCACCCAGCCGGAGTTTCCCGTTGAGCCCTGGTGTCTGCGGTCGACCGATCTGGGTCTGGATGTACTCGCCCAGAGCGAGTCCCTTTTCGCGCTGTCGAACGGGAACATCGGCTGGCGCGGGAACCTGGACGAGGGCGAGCCGCACGGTCTGCCGGGTTCCTACCTCAGTGGCGTCTACGAACAGCGTCCACTGCCGTACGCAGAGGCCGGTTACGGCTATCCAGAGTCCGGCCAGACGGTCATCAACGTCACCAACGGCAAGCTGATCCGGCTGCTTGTCAACGACGAGGCCTTCGATGTCCGTTACGGCGAACTGCAGGCGCACGAAAGGGTGCTGGACTTCAGGGACGGAGTGCTGCGGCGGACGGTCGATTGGGTATCGCCCGCCGGCTGCGCGGTGAGGGTGTCCTCCACCCGGCTCGTCTCCTTCGTGCAGCGGTCGATCGCGGCGGTCTGCTACGAGGTGGAACCGCTGAACGGCCCGGTGAGGGTGGTGATCCAGTCCGAGCTCGTCGCCAACGAGCAGCTGCCGCAGCCCGGGGGTGACCCCCGGGTCTCCGCCGTGCTGGATGCGCCACTGGTGGGTGAGGCGCATACGGCGGCAGAGACCCGGGCCGGGCTGTTGCACTCCACCCGTCACAGCGACCTGTGCGTCGCGGCCGCGATGGACCACGTCGTTGACGGCCCGCCCGGTACCGAGACCTCAGCGGAGAGCTTCCCTGATCTCGGGCGGGTGACCGTGACGGCTTCACTGGAGCCCGGGCGGCCGCTCCGGCTGGTCAAGTTTGTCTCGTACGGCTGGTCGGGGGCACGCTCCTTGCCCGCGGTGCGCGATCAGGCGGATGCGGCGCTCGCCGGTGCCCGGCGGACCGGCTGGGAAGGCATGCTCCGTGAACAGAAGGCTCATCTGGACCACTTCTGGGCCGGAGCGGACGTACAGGTCGACGGGGACACCGAAGTGCAACAGGCCGTGCGTTTCGGGCTGTTCCATCTCCTGCAGGCGGGCGCCCGTGCCGAGGGCAGGGCCATCCCGGCGAAGGGCCTCACAGGTCCCGGTTACGACGGACACTGCTTCTGGGACACCGAAGCATATGTACTGCCGGTGCTCAACTACGTAGCACCCGAGGCGTCCGCCCACGCGCTGCGCTGGCGGCACAGCACGCTCCCGATGGCCATCGAGCGTGCACGCCAACTCGGTCTGGACGGCGCGGCCTTCCCTTGGCGGACGATCCACGGCGAGGAATGCTCCGGCTACTGGCCGGCCGGAACCGCGGCCTTCCACATCAATGCCGACATCGCCGACGCGGTCATCCGCTACGTGGACGCGACAGGGGACGAAGCCTTCGAGGAGACCATCGGGGTCGAATTGCTCGTCGAGACCGCACGGCTGTGGCGGTCCCTGGGGCATCATGACCCGTCAGGGCGCTTCTGCATCGACGGAGTCACCGGCCCTGACGAATACAGCGCCGTCGCGGACAACAACGTCTACACCAACCTGCTGGCCCAGCAGAACCTCAGTGCCGCATCCGACGCGGCCCAGCGCAACCCGGAGCGAGCGCGTCAACTGGGCGTGGATGACGAGGAGATGGCTGAGTGGCGGGATGCCGCCAAGGCGATGTACATCCCTTACGACACGACCCTCGACATCCACCCGCAGTCCGAGGGCTTCACATCGCACAGGGTGTGGGACTTCGCGGCCACCACACCGGACGACTATCCGCTGATGCTGCACTTCCCGTACTTCGACCTGTACCGGAAGCAGGTCATCAAACAAGCCGACCTGGTCCTCGCGATGACCCGCCGTGGCGACGCGTTCACCAAGGAGCAGAAGGCACGGAACTTCGCCTACTACGAACGGCTCACTGTGCGGGACTCCTCGTTGTCCGCCTGCACTCAGGCCGTGATGGCTGCCGAGGTGGGTCATCTTGAACTGGCCCACGACTATCTGGCCGAGGCTGCGCTGATGGACCTCGGCGATCTCGAGCACAACACCCGGGACGGCCTGCACATCGCGGCTCTCGCCGGCAGCTGGATCGCCCTGGTGGCCGGAATCGGTGGCATGCGCGACCAGATCGGGCAACTGAGCTTCGCTCCCCGCCTGCCGCCGGGCCTCACCAGGCTCGCTTTCGTGGTGTCCCCCAAACGGCGGCGTCTGCGGGTCGAAGTGACGGCGGAATCGGCCGTCTACACCTTGGTGGACGGGCCACCGCTGGAGTTCCTCCACCACGGGCAGCCCGTCAGTGTGTCGGCCGGCGCCCCGCAGGAATGCCCGATCTCCGCGTCCCCGCCGCTCACCGCACCCGTACAGCCTCCGCACCGCGAACCCCGGCGCCGCGCGGCACCCCGTGACGCCGGGACGGACGCATCCGGAGTGATCACTCACTCCGGGAGTGACTGATCACCAGGCGTAGATACGGGAGATGATCTCGTGGCGCACGGCTTGGTCCGGGCCGGGGTAGGAGACCACCAGCGGCAGATGGCTCGGGTCGCGCCCCTCGACCAGGGTGAGTCCCTCGACGTCCCGGGTGGACACATGCGCCGAGCGTGCCTTGAGCAGGCGCTCGCACCTGAGGAGGTCGTCGCGATCGGCGGCGGTCCAGATGACGTACTGGATCCCGACGGCGCCGAGTGAATGTTCCGCATGGCTGCCCATGGCGCGCAGATAGAGCTGCCATCCGTCGGCGCTGGTGAGCAACGCGGCTGTGGGTGCCCGGGTCGTCACCTCCATCAGCAGCAGTTCGCGGTAGAACTCCACCGAGGGGTCGAGTTCACGGACGAACGTCACCAGCGAGGCCGGCCGCATACCCCTGGATCCGCCCCGGGTGTCCGACGTGTCCGCCGGTACGGAATCACTGCCCGGGGACGACGACGCTGATTCGGAGCCCATGGCACCTCAATTGGTTCATCGACGGCGCGACTGAATTCCCGCGGCGGGAATCGGATTCAACGCTACAGGCACGGCGTCGATTCGTCGGCCCGTGGCTGCCCGCGTGCCGCAGCCCTCTGCCCCTCGGGCACCCCCTTGCCCACCCTCGGCCCGGCGAGTCGTCGCGCGCGCCGTGCCCACCCTGCCGTCCGTCAGCTGGGGACCCAACTTCCGTGGAAGCCCAGCGGGACCCGGCCCGGCAGATGGATGCGCGCCACCGGCTCGCCGGAGAAGTCCTCCGCGGCCAGGATCACCAGATCGGCTGCGCCGCGCTCCGGATTGTGCACATAGGCGAGGGCATAGCCGTCGTCCTCGGCCGCATGCGCCTCCGAAGGGACGAACACGGCCTCGCCGACCGCGGCGTTCCGCGGGAAGCGGTGTACCTGGGTGGTACCGCGGAACAGATCGTGCTTGATCAGGGCGTTGGTGAAGAAACGATCCGGCGGCACACCGTCGGCGGAGAGATACGCCTGCCACATCTCAGCGGCCCCCGCCGCATAGGCGTAGCGGTGCCGTCGGGACACCAGTGACTCGTTCACCCGCGGAAATTCCTGCGGCCGGTCGTCGATGCGTCGCGTATGGACCTGGCCCCGGACCAGGTCCACGGTCCAGCGGTCGAGGGCGGGTGTACCGAGCGCGGTGGGGCCGTCGGTGCCGCGTCCCGCCGCGTAGAACGGCGCCGGCATCGTGGTCAGGTCGATGACCACGGACGTGCCCTCGTCGTAGGCGTTGAGGGTGTGCGAATAGAAGGTGGGAGCCACCTCGAACCACCGGAGCCCGCCCGCGCTGCTCGCATCCCTCGGCAGCACGCCGACCCGCGCCGGGTGCCTGTCGTTCCAGACGTACGGCACCAACGCACCGGCCTCGGCCGCCACCGGATCGAATGTGACCGGCACATCGAAGATCACCACATGCTTCTCGGTCAGTGCGAAGTCATGCATCATCGGGTTGTCGGCCACCGGGATCCTCGTCGTTCGCACCACTCGCCCCGAGCGGTCCACGACGAGGTGCCGTACGTGGTCCCACGTCGGGTAGTACGTGATCGCGTGCAGTTCGTCGGCCTTGGCGTCGAATTTGGTGTGCGCGGTGAACGCACCGCTCAGTGATCCGCGGAAGTCGTACGGGCGGAGCGTGTTCAGCTCGCCGTCGAGTTCGTAGGGCAGCGGGCCGCTCTCCTGCATCGCGAGTATGCGCCCCTTGTACGGGATCACATGGGTGTTGCACGCGAAGTCGTTGTCCGGAACGGGGCCAGGGCCGGGTTCGCCCAGCTTTTGCGAGACGGCGGCGGACCTGACCCATCGATTGCGATACCACTCCGCGCGGCCCTCGCGCAGTCGTACTCCGTGCACCATCCCGTCGCCGAGCATCCAGTGGTGCGCCCGCGGATCCTCAAGACCGAGAACATTGGGCCCGTTGCGGAGATAGCGGCCGTCCAGCTCGCGGGGGATACGCCCGGTCACCGGCAGGTCGAACACGGTGAGCTCTTCGGTCACCGGCGCGAAGGCACCGCTCAGGAAGGGATGGTGTCGGTCTTGGCCGGCCGGGTGCGGGCGCGCGGCCCGGGACGGCACGGCCGAGGCCCTTCCACCACCCATACTGAGGATCCCGCCTGCCGCGGCGATCGCGGCCGTCCCGCGTACGATCCCCCGCCGGGTGAATCCGGATCGGATGTGCTCTGGCATGACGTGCTCCCCCGGAAGCGATTGGTCGGTGTGTCGGTGTGCGAACCGATGTCGATGAGTGTGCGACGGAGCACCTGACCGTGTCAGTGGGGCTGAGGACCGTGTGGGGGGTGGTGCTGAGCCCCCGCTGCCGCCGGGGCGGTGTTCCGGGTGTGGATGACGCCGGCATCCCGGCGCACGGATCGCACGCACCACGACAGGCGAATCGTTCTCACCATGCCGGCTGCGCGCATGAGCACGTGGCAGGGCGTGCGCCGAGGCCCTCACCGGCGAGAGGCCATGACCCTGGGCGCCGGAACGCATCACGGCTGAGGGCGGCCCGGCCGACAGGCGGTTCAGCGGGTGGGAGCGGGTGTCCCGGCCTTCCTGGCGCGTCCGTAGAACCGGCCGATCGGCTCGGAGCTCAGGCCGTGCAGCACGATGCTCATCATGACTGTCATCACCATGATGCCGGAAACGAAGTCACCACTGCTGGGCGGCAGTTCGGTGACCGCAAGGGAGCCGAACACGATGGATGTCACGCCCCGGGGACCGAACCAGCCCAGAAAGAGCTTGTCGGTCAGTTTCAGCCCCGACCCCGCGAGTGACAGCAGGACCGGGACCATACGGACCAGTGAGATGGCGATCAGTGCGTAGAGAATCACCGCGAGGTGAAGTCCGTCCCAGAACTGGTCATTGACGATCTGCCCGAAGAGGAACCACAGCGCGATGGTCAGGAGAGTGGCCAGATCAGCGGTCATCTCAACCGCGCTTTCCGGGAGCTGCCTCGCTGCCGGGGCGAAGCACACACCCGCGACGAAGGAGGCGACGAACCCGTTCCCACCCAGCGCCCCGGACAAGGTGTACGCGGCCAGGGGAACCGAGAGCACACCCAACCGCAGCGCTGAGGGCTCGGTCCACCGGTGTGACCAGGACTGGCGCATCAGCCATCCTGCCGTGCAGCCCACGGCCAGGCCCGTGGCGACGGCCCATGAGGCTGCGCCGACTGCTTCGAGTACCGCGTCCGCGTAGTGGGCACCCTTGCCGTGGGATTCTGTGTAGGCGGCGATACAGAGGAGGTAGACCGGCGAGATGATGCCGTCCTTCAGGCCTCCCTCCACATTGAGTACGTCGCGCAGCCGCGAGGGGATCCTGCTGTCGCGGATGACCGCATAGATGGGTGCCAGATCCAGGGGCACGACGACCGTCGCGAGGATCGCCAGGACCCAGCCCGGCTGATCGGGGAAGAAGGCGAGGGCGGTCAGGAACGCAGCGAACAGGGTGAGCGGCAGCGCACCTGCCAGCAGGCGTGTGAGAAGGGCCTTTTCTCTGCCGAGGACCCCTCCGGGGACTTCGATGGCATCAACGAAGAGGAGCAGAGCCAAAATCACCTCGACCACGTGCTCGAAGGTGTGTGTGTCGAGGTCGAAATGGAGTGGGGGATGCGAGCCGCTGGTCAGCGCGATACCCGCTGCCATCATGGCAATGGGTGCGGAAATACTCCATCGCGCCAGCCGGTGCGCGAGAAGCGTCCAGACGAACAGAATTCCCACGATGATCGCAACGGCAAGCATGCACCCTGCTTTCGGCTGTGCGCATTCCTCTGATCCGGTCAGATTCTATGGGGTCTCCCGCAGTCCGCAGCGGATCAGCGCGCGGCGGCCGGTACGGTGAATAGAAGTGGACCGGCCTCCTGAAGCTCACACGGCGGGCGGGTCGCTCGGGGCCGTGCCCAGCCTGCTGCCTCCGTTGTGCGGCAGTACAATCTATTTATGGCCGCGTGTGAAAATCAGGTCAACGCGAACGCCGAAGCGGTGACTGTCGCCGTCGGCCTGCAGGCATACGCTCATTCGACGCCATGGCTTTCACTCATCGATTACCCCGTGACAGACGAAGAGCAGCACTGTTGCCGTCTGGCTTGTGCATCAGGTCCCTGACCGATCTGCCGAATCCGCGACGTGAATGACTGATGAGGAGCATCCATGAGTAACCAGTTCGAAGCGAAAGTAGATATCGAACGTCCGATAGGTGAGGTCTTCGCTTATCTGGCCGATGGAGAGCATGACCGTGAGTTCAGTCCTCGCGTCATCGAGATCGAAAAGACGTCGCCGGGGCCGACGGCGGTGGGCACGGTGTACCGAAGCACTGTCAAGGACGCGGGTATGAAGACGGCGAGGGAATTCGAGATCAATGAGTTCGAACCGCCGAACCGAATCCGCTGGCATGAGCGGTCCAAGAACCTGGTGACAGCTGTCGAGGGAGGATATGACCTCGAGACCACAGGCGAGGGGGGCACCCGGGTACGTATCTTCAACGTCCTGGAAGGTCACGGCGTGGGCAAACTCCTGGCCGGACTCGCCGTCGGCGCAGCCCGCAAGGACGCACCTGCGTTCGGGCAGCGGATCAAAGCCGCGGTCGAGGCCATGTGAGGTGACGGGCGGACGTCCGGGCAGGTCCTCCGGGTGCGGTCCTGGTGGACGGGCAGCCGAAGCGGGGGGGCCGTCGCGGGTGGTGAGCCGGCAGGCTGCTCGACCGCAGAGTCCGGTCGTGTCCACGAAGGGCCGTGCCACCGGCGGGTGGTGGCGATGCCCGCGGCTCGCTCGCGTGGAGCACCGTCGGTCGCGCCCATTTGGCTTCGAGTTCGCTCCAGCCAGCAGAATGGCGGTGCGCCCCCGGAAGGGGAACACCGCGCCGAGCCCGCGAGAGACGGGCATCAACTCCTCCCACAGAATCGAGCCGCCGCCGTGGACTCTGCTCCGCCCACCGTGCTGATCACCGGAGCATCGAGCGGTATCGGCCTGGAAACGGTAGTCGCCGCAGCCCGCGCGGGCTGGCGGGTAGTAGCCACCATGCGCGACACCACAAGGGCACCGGCGCTGCGGACCGCTGCCGAACAGGCGGGGGTCGCCGACCGAGTCGAGATCCGGCCGCTCGATGTCACCGACACCACCTCCGCCGAGCTGTGCGTGGCCTCCGTCGTCGCCGACCACGGACGGTTGGACGCACTCATCAACAACGCGGGCGCCGGGCATGTGGGCACGCTGGAGATCGATGGTGTGGAGCAGGCGCGGAAGGTGATGGAGGTCAACTTCTTCGGTGTGCTGACCGTGACCGCTGCCGCGTTGCCGCACCTGCGAGCCGCGCAGGGACGGATCATCACCGTGAGCAGCGTCGGTGGTGTGATCGGCCAGCCGTTCAACGAGGCTTACTGCGCAGCCAAGTTCGCGGTCGAGGGGTACATGGAGTCCCTCCACCCCGTTGCCGCACGCCTGGGCGTCAGGGTGAGCCTTGTCGAGCCGGGCGCCGTAGCAAGCGAGTTCGTCCGCAACGTCGATGTCCGTTCCGTGCAGGAACGTGCCGAGAAGGCGGGCCCGTACGCGCCCCCCATGCAGGCATATCTTGCGCGTACCGCGGATGCGTTCGCCGCGGCCCAGACGTCGCCCGAGGCAGCGGCCGTCGTGGTGGAGACGCTGACGGCCGAGCACCCCGCCTTCCGCTGCCAGACGTCCGACTGGGCACGGGCTTTTGTCGGCGCCAAGCTTGCCGACCTCGACGGCAGCGCGGTCACCGGGATGACGGCGGAGTGGGTCGTCTGACCGGCGACGCCCACGGCGGATGCTCCGCGTCCGGCCTCGAGCTCTGCCCCGGCTTCACTTACTGGGCGGGTGCGCCCGCTACCGTCACGGGACGGCGGGCCCCTCACCGTGGTGAACCGAAGCCCGCGTCCGTGAGGCACCGTCCGATGCCGGCGGCGCAGCCGCCGAGGCGATGAGACGGGCAGTCCACGCTCCGGCTCGCAGGGCATGCGGGGCAGATGTGCTCCGGCACCTGCGCAGCGCCGGATCGTACTCGGACATGATGACGCCGGCGTGGTCGGTGTCGGGTTCGTCGAACTGCGCGGGCCACTGGTGGTGCCGCAGCGCACGGTGGAACGCACGCGAACTGCCGCTGCCCAGCGTCGAGTCGCCTGAACCGTGGATGAGCCCGAACGGAATGCCGGTCGGTTCCACCTCCGCCAGGTCGTCCAGCGGGGCTGTGCCGGTGGTGCGGGCGGGCCTGCCGTAGTCGCCGGCGATGCCGACCACGGCCGCCGGCCGCCAGCCGTCGAAGAGTTCGGGCCGCAGAGCGACCCCGGCCGCCGCGCCCGCTCCCGCCGACCATCCGGCCAGCACGATGCGCTGTCCGTCCGCCCCGTGAGCGGTGGCGTTCTCCTGTGTGTAACGCAGGGATGCCAGCAGGTGGGAACGCCCGCCGTCGGGCATGTCGGAGCGCCAGTCGGGAACAAAGACATGCATGCCGCGCCCCGCGATCTCGCGGGCTAGGGGCGCCAGGACGTCGCGCTCGTCGGCACCTATGCCGTGCCAGAGCAGCACGCTGGGCATACCGGGCCGTACGGTGCCGGGCTGATAGACGTCGAGCAGTCTGCTTCGCGCACCGTCCCCGGGCATGTACGGCACATTGCGGTTCTCGGCTACGTCCATCGCTGATCCTCGTCTGGGCTCTGCGTCACCGGGTGGCGGGCATCGGAACAGAGCACCGACCGTACAAGATCAAGCATGTGGGGTACCGAATGATGCGCGGTACCGCCGGCGTCCGGAAGGGCCGGCGGGCAGCGTGCCCGTCCGTCGAGGATGCCGACGAGCTGACGGGCGGGTTCACCTCCGTAGTCAGCCGTCCCCGAAGGTCGACGCAATGGGCCCGGCCGTCTCGGCCCTCTCGTACTGCTCGAGTGCCGCTCCGAGGCCGAACCAGGTCGCCGGCCAGGTGGCGACGAAGATCCCCCACCGGTCGGCACGGTCCACGCCCAGCGGTTCCACCTTCATCGACGTCACCCACGAGGCCACGGATAGTCCGATGGCAAGGCACGCGACGGTGTAGGCGTGGTCGCTCCGGAGGCCCTTCTCATGCAAAAGTTTGACGATCATGACTCTCCCATGGCTGGAATACGTGAGTGTCTCCACCGTCACCCGAAAAGCCCAGCCCCGCATCCGGAGTCACCGTTCCCACCGCTGACCGCCTGCGCAGAGCCGGTCGTTCCGGGGCTCGGACACGTTCACCACACGGTCGTGCGCCCCGGGGGGCGGCCGGCGCAGTTCACGGGGCCCTCCACAACCTCGCGTGAGGTGCGGCCTGTTGGATGGGCACGGGCGGAGTCGATCGGCGGGCAAGCTCAGCGCCATCCCGTCGACAGAGGGCCAGGAGTACCTGTCGGCAACACGCACAGCCTCTGCATGGACTGCGTTGAGCGCGGAGCGCGCAGAGCTGTTGAAGGGGACAACCGAGGTGGAGCGGGTCGCGCTTTCTGGAACGGGGCGGTGGCGAGGTGGGTGCGGTACAGATGCGTCATCGGTCTGCCGGAAGCCGTTCGATGGCGACCATGGCCACATCGTCCCCAAGGTGACCATCGGCGTGATCGAGGAGATCGGCGCACAGATGCTGAAGCAGAGCATCCGGCCCGCCCCCGCCGCAGGACGCCAGCCGGTCGGACAAGGGATAGAAACGCCCCGAGGCGTCGCGGGCCTCGATGACCCCATCGGTGTACAGCAGCAGGACGTCGCCCACGCCGAAGGCGAAGGTCTGCTCCTCGAACACCACGTCGAGCAGATGCCCGAGCCCCAGGGGCGGTGCGGGGTCCCCTACATCGAGCGCATGCACGTGGCCGGCGCGCAGGATGAGTGGCGGCGGGTGACCACAGCTGACCAGACGGAGTTCCGGAACGGTGTCAGGGATATCCATCACGGCCGCGGTGACGAAGGCCTCCGCACTGCCGCCCTCCTGGCGCCCCGGCTTCATGGTGCCGGTCCCGTCCGCTGTGACGGCGGCGTCCAGCTGGGCCACCGCCTCGGGCAGCCCAGGTTCCCGGTGTGCCAGCACTCGGAAGGCACCGAGCAGTCCGGCCGCCTCACCCATGGCGTCGAGGCCTTTGCCCCGCACATCGCCGACCATCACGCGCGTTCCACCTGCCTGGCGAACGGCGGCGTACAGATCGCCGCCCAGCTGCGCCTCGGCCTCGGCGGCGAGGTAGACGGACGAGATGTGCAACGCGCCGCTCCGCTCGGGAAGGGGCGGCATCACCGCCTGCCGCACTGCCTGAGCCACCCATCGAAGATGGGACATCTCCCGTTCGTGCTTCTCCCTCAGATAGGCGAAGAAGGTGACGAAGACGGAGATCAGAAAGAGCGCCACGATCTGGTAGGTGTGGTTGAGGTCGGTGAGGCTGGTGCGAGCGCCGGCGACGAGCGACTGCGCGAGTACGGCGACAGCGCCGACGAGGGCCGTCATGCGGGGGCCGGCGAACGACGCCGTCACCGCGGGTGCCGCTACCAGAAACGGCCCGAGATGTACATCCGGCGGCGCCAGGAGGTCCACCACGGTGACGACCGCGATCAGCGCGAACGGCACCGCCAAGAGAGGCATCGAGTACCGTCGTGGCTTTTGGGGTGAGCGCGGGAGCCGCAGCGAACTCATACCTCTGCTTACCTCACGTGACACCCTCCGGCCATCGGATGGGACCCTTGGTGCTCCGTGTGTTCAGTGTGTGCCTGGTGGAGCGAGCGGAGGCGGGCCGGTCCGGGATGGGCGGCGGCCCAGGAGGCTGTCCTCGGTACTTGCCGGCGCGGAGGGGCTGTCCCGGATCATCCTCCCGGCTGTCGGCCGCCTCCTGTGCGGGCCGTGGAGTTCCCGGGTACCGGGTCGTGCGCCGCCGGGGGAGGAGGCCATCTACCATGACCGCTGCTCGACCACGGCGGACGAGAGCCTGAGGAGTGCCATGACATTGCAGATCAGAGCTACCGATGCGGGGCACCCGACGGACATCCTCGACCTCTCATGGAATATCCCGCTCGAACAGTGGCCGGAGGGGAGTCTGGTGGCGCTGCCCCGTGGTATCTCCCGGCACGTGGTGCGTTTCGCACGGGCAGGTGAGGAAGTCGTCGCGATCAAGGAGGTGAGCGAGTGGGCGGCGGTGCGCGAGTACGGGCTACTGCGCGATCTCGATCGCCTCGCCATTCCCGCCGTCGATCCGATCGCCGTGGTGACCGGGCGCGTCGGCCCGGACGGCGAGCAGCTGGAACCGGTTCTGATCACCCGCCACCTGAATGGCTCGCTGCCCTACAGGTCGATGTTCGAGACCACCATGCGGCCGGACACCATGAACCGGCTGCTGGACGCGCTGGCTGTGCTGCTGGTGCGACTGCACCTGGTCGGGTTCGCCTGGGGCGACTGCTCGCTCTCCAACACCCTGTTCCGCCGCGACGCCGGCGCGTACGCCGCATATCTGGTGGATGCCGAGACCGGGCAGATCCAGCCGCAGCTCACCTCTGGACAGCGTGAGTACGACATCGAGCTGGCCCGCGTCAACATCGCAGGCGAGCTGATGGACCTGGAGGCGGGCGGCTCGCTTCATCCTTCGGTCGATCCGGTGACCCTCGGGGAGACGATCGTCCGGCGCTACGCAGATCTGTGGCATGAGCTGACCAGGGAGTCGGTCTACCCGACGAGCAAACGGCACTACATCGACCGGCGTATACGCCGGCTCAATGATCTGGGATTCGATGTCGCCGAGATGCAGATCCAGCGTTCACCGGCCGGCGACTCAGTGACCTTCCTGCCGAAGGTGGTGGACGCCGGCCACCATCAGCGGCAACTGCTGCGCCTGACCGGTCTGGACACCGAGGAGAACCAGGCGCGGAGCCTGCTCAATGACCTGGAGAGCTGGATGGCCACCCAGGACGACTACGCGCCGGGCGACCCCCTGGGAGCGCGGCCCGAAGTACTGGCCCACCGCTGGGTGCGCGACGTCTTCCGGCCGGCCGTGCGTGCCGTTCCGTTGGAGCTGCGCGGCCGGATGGATGCGGCGCAGCTCTACCACGACCTGTTGGAGCACCGCTGGTACTTGTCCGAGCGGGCCCACGCGGATGTGGGGATCGTAGCGACCGTCGAGGACTACCTGGCCAACGTGTTGCCGCACATGCTCGGCCCTGCCGCGGTGCCCGACGACGGGGCGACATCCTCCTGACAGCCACCGGGCGTCGGCGGCATTGATAGGCCCGGTGCTGTACGGCTGAACGGCCGGGCCTGCGAAGCACGTACGCAGGCCCGGCCGTCGGTTGTCCCCGGGGTCACCCCATGGTCCCCGGCGGACGCCCTGCGGGATCACGGGCGGGACAGATCTCAGTCGCCGTCGAAGGCGGCCTGATTGCTGGGAGGTTCGAGAGCCGCGGCGAGCCATGCGGCGGGTACCTCCGAAGGCGTTACCCATTCCGACGGCATGTCATCGGGCGAGGTCACGGCGGGGCGCAGCCAGTTCTCGTCGGTGGGCTGGTGAGGAATGCGGGCGGCCAGCCTCAGGTGCTGAGCGGCTTCCTGCACACGTTCGACGGCCGCGCCGGTGGCCAGGTCCATCTCCTTCTTGATACTGCGCAGCCCCGCGGTGGGACTGGGAGCGGCGGCCAGTAGCTGGGCGATGCGAATGCTGCTCCAGGCGGTTTCCCAGGCGATGAGGTCGGTGCGGCGGCCTCCGCAGGCGGTGACGAACGCATGCACGAAGGCCCATCTCGGTAATGCGTCGCGGCGCAAGGTGTCGCTGATGGTGCTGGTCGCCAGGCGCTGGCCGTGGGGCCACTGCGTGGTGCGCCTGGAGATCTGTTCCATCGACAGTTCCGTCCAGGCTTTGAGGATCCGCAGCTGCTGCATGAAGTGCAGGGCGGTGGTGGCATTGAGCGGTTCAGCGGTCCGCGGCCGCACCACAGGCTTTTCCGTGCGGGCATGGCGCGGGGTGTGATGGCGCAGCCCGCCGGGCTGTTCCAGGTCGCGCTCCGTGGCACGTTCCCACTTCTCGTACCAGTCGGCCAGGTCCTCGCGGGGCCGTCCGCCGGGGGAGAGGTGGTTGAGGGCGATGAGGAAGGCCTGGGTAACCGGCCAGGTGGGCATCCGGTCGCCCGCCGCGGCCTTCGACAGAGTGGCGAAACTCAGGCCGCACACCTGGGCCATCTTCCGATAGCCGGGGTTGCCCGCGCGGTCGCGTGCGCCGCGCAGCCGGCAGCCGAAGCCGCCTGCGGGGGTGCTGTACGTGGTGATGGTCTTCTCGGGGCGTCCCATGGAGTCCTCCCAAGTACTGGGCGCCGGGGTGCGCGGGTACCGGCCCTGCCGGAGCAGGGCCGGTACCGGCACACGGGGTTGGGGTGACGGCGCCGTCAGCGGCGGCGGACCAGGACGTTGGCGCGGCGCACGGCTTCGAGAGCGGCGACGGAGGCCAGGGACAGGACGCTGACCGTGTCGGTCGGCGTGTAACCGTCGCGCAGCAGTGCCGCGAAGCCGGCGACGAAGCAGGCGAGCACGATCACAAGCACCACCAGACGTACGGGGACGACGAGGTGGCGTTCGCTGGCGTACGGGAGGTGGGAGACGCACGCGGTGGCGTCCGGTCCTGCGGGTGCCGCACGGCTGCCGGTTCGACCGGCGATGAAGTCGGCACAGGACATGAGGAGACGGCTCATCGGATTTCCTTGGTCTTTTGTCTCTAGCCCGGTTGGCCCCGAAAACGATCAAAGCGACGTGGTCAGTTGGCGTTGACCGGGATCACCCGTTCGGGAACCTGAATTCGACCACGATAAGCCCGTCTCCAACCAGGTCACAACTAAATCCGTTTCCTTGGTCTTTGAACCTTTAGCCACAACTTTCCGCTCCGTGTTCAACCGCCTCAGTGCCCTCTCCGCGTCCCATGCTTACTCGAGTTGTTTTCCTGAATCCGGTCCCATCCGGGGAATTGGCGGAAGGTGACACCGGTGACACAAAGAAACAACTGTCGGTGCAGGTCGATGACGGTTGCACTGTCCGGTGGTATCCGACGGGCACCGGACGGTTTGACTCCGGTAGGGAAACAACGCCTAATGGACGTGGTTAAGGCCCGAGTCGATCGGGCAACACCAGGTCGTGGGGACGTCTGCTAGCCCGGACGAATCCGTTTGTGTGGTTGCTGGGCGCGTTGGCGCGAGGCCCGGTACACCGGGGGCATAAGGCCCCACGGGGGGTAATTCACGCAAATCCCACCCAGCGGAGCCCGGCCCGTCACAAGGGCCGGGCTTTCGCATGTCCGCCCGCTACCGCAGCGGCCGGTGCGAGCGCCCTGGTGGACGCGGGCCCACTCGCCGTGCGTCCCGGCTTCCGGTGCGTCATGAGGAGTGCAACCGGCGGTGGAAGCCCGTGGGTTTCAGTCTTCGGTGGCGAACCGCCGTGCCACATACAGTCCAGCGGACAGCGCCAGCACCATGACGCAGGCCGTGAAAACGAGTCCGGCGCCCCTGAGTCCCAGCCACAGGGTCAGAGCGCCGACACCTACCACCGGAAGGGAGATGCCGACATAGGCGGCCACGAAGAATGCCGAGACCGTCGCGCCCCGCTGTTCCGGCGGTGCGGCCCCACTGATCGCGGTCATCGCCGCGCGGAACGAGAGCCCCTGGCCGAGCCCACCGCAGATCGCGCCGGACACGAGCACGGGCAGTGACTCGACTGCCAACGAGGTGCCGACGAGCACCAGTCCGACGACCAGGACGAAGCATCCGCCCGGCAGGCCTCGGCGGACCCCCACTCGGCCCATGAGTGACTGCCCGATCGTGGAGGCCAGAAAGACGGAGAAGACGACCGCCCCGGTAACGGCCAGGTTGTGCACCCCGAGAGTCTCGGCAGCGAAGGCCGGGGCCACTGCCGTGAACAGCCCGAGCAGAGCGAAACCGGCGAACGCGGCGAGCGCCGCGGGCAGGAAGACACCCCGGACCTCGGCCGGCACCACGAGCCCCTGAGGCCGGAGCCGAAGGCGACCACTCGCGTGGCGGACCGTCTCCGGCAGGAACCAGGTCAGCACCCCGGCAGCTGCCACCAGCGTCAGATGCACCACGAACGTCAGGCGCAGCGGCCACGGTGCGTACTCGGCAAGCAGCCCCGCCAGCAGGGGGCCACAGCCCAACCCGCCCATGTTCGCGGCCGTCGCGGCCAGCCCGGCCCGCCCCTCCCGGCCGGGTGGCGCCAGTTCCATCACCGTGACGGTCGCCGCCCCGCTGAACAGTCCAGCGGCGAGCCCCGACAGCAACCGGCCGGCGAACAGCGGAACAAGGCCGCCCTCGAAAAGAAAGCAGAGGGCGCTGGCCGCCGAGAACGCGAGGGCGCACAGCAGCACGGGCCGTCGCCCCGCGTCGTCGGACACGTTGCCCGCCAGCAGCAGAGTGGCGATCACCCCAAGGGCGTAGACGGCGAACACCACTGTCACCATCAGCTCGGAGAAGCCGAGCTGATCCCGGTAGAGCCCGTACAGCGGGGTGGGCAGTGTGGTCCCGGCCATGCCGACCGCGAACACCGCCGCCGCAGCCGGATATCCAGGGTGTTGGCTTCTGTGGTCCCGGGGCATCTGACGGGCCATTGGCGAGGGCTCCCATCGGCGGACATCGCGGGCGGGCAAGCGCCCACGCTCTCATCAAGATCCCTCAGAGCATGACACGCACCGCGGGCACCCAGGGCAGGTTGGTGCCGGAGCACTGGCAGCAGGTCAGCAGTGGACCGTGATCACGGCCGAGCCGCCGCCCGGCGAGCACTGCCGGCGAAGCTCGCTCGGGTGGCTCCGGCAACGCGCCGTGGTTGCGGCGCGTGCAGACCCCGTGACGGTTCACGTGTGGGGTCGCCTCGGCGCAGGGTCAATCGGCACGCACGGGTGACCGCATGGATCGCCGCGTCACCTCAGGACCGCCTGACGGCCGGAGCGACTGCCGTGTTCGGTGTCCTCCGGGCATGTGCCGGGTCAGGACGTCGCACCGACTGTCGCGCCGGGGCGGCGCGGCAATGAACGGAATTGCGGGCCGTAGGTACCGGAACCCCCGGGTGTCGGGATGCCCATCAGACTGATGGCCGGCGATTCCAGTGAGCGCATCGCCCGCACCGCGCTGTCGAGCGCACCTGGATCACCGGTGGCCCAGGCATCTTCGAGGTCGTTGAGCATCGTGGTGAACTTCCGGTCGAACTCACGAAGGAGCCGCTGGACACGCCCGGCCGGTGAAGGCCAGCCGCCCGAGGGAACGACTTCCATCGGACGCGCGTCGGGGAACGGGACGGCCGCTCCGGTGAACTCCCACACCCCGTTGGACTCGCTCAACCGCCGTTCGTGGTAGATCTCGCCGAACGCGTAGTAGTGGGCGGGTGTGTGATTGCTGAACGGCGCATCGGGCGATGCGTCGGTGCCCTCGCCCTGCTCCTTGATGATCTCGATGGCCCTCTCGACGTCGTCCAGGGTCCGCATCACGACCAGGTTGTCGGCGCCTACCCGGTGCGGCAGTTGTCGCTGCGGCGACAGCGCCGGGCCGACCTCGTGAAACGCAGTCAGCAGCGCGGTGTAGAAAGACCCGATACTCGGCGGCCCTGCCACCCGTGCCAGTGGGGCCTCCGGAGCTTCGATGGCCATCATGACATCGTGGACATACCCCTTGGTCAGACCGGAGAGATAGACGGTCAGGCCTTGCCGGACACCTCCGGGAAGCGGTCCGGGATAGCTGGGCACCGCGTCGGCGATCCTCGGTGTCCCGCCGACGGCCGCCAGGAGGTTGCAGACCAGCCCCATGTGGTACATCTCATCGTTGATGATCCCGGCGATGAGACGGGCGCATTCACTGGAGCGGTCCTTGATGGACCACCACGCGCACAGATACGGCGGGATGGTTGCCAGTTCCAGCTCCACCGCTACCTGGAGGGCGCCCTTGATCCATTCCGCGTCCCGGCTTTCGCCAGGAGTGTCCATGAGCCGGGCAACAGCGCCTCCTACGCTCGCCTTTGCGGGTGTGGCAGCAGCGCCCACGACGGCCGGCCCGGCCACGGCGAGGGTGGCAGACTTCAAGAATCCTCTGCGATCCAGTGAGGGAATGGCCGAACTCTTCAGACCCTCGTTCGGATCACTCACACCCGGCTCCGTTTCTACTGCGGTAAGACCCACGTCCGTCGGACGGCTCTGCCCGATCGGCGTGCAGAGAAGGGCGAAACTAACAGGCAATCAGGCGGAGTCAGGGGTCGCGCCCCGGCAGGGCGGGCGCGGATCACCCTGTCGGACCAGCACCGGTGTTCCGCGCCGGCGCGGAGGGGGCGGGTGTTCGGACACCACCCCAGCCGGCACATCGGACAGCGGTCGGCCTGTCGTCTCCGGTCCGGCGGACGTGCCCGTCCCGTGCCGTCCCGCGTTCGCGTGAATGCTGGTGCTCCGTACGGAACTGCTCCGTGGCCGAGGCCTGCCGGCTGCCCGCCGACTGGTAGGAAGAGACGCCGATCCGCTTCGCCACGGGGACGGGTCTCAGCACGCCCCCGTGGACTCATCCGGTTGAAGAGCAGGAGAATTCGCATGTCGGTGAAACTGGGTCTGCTCGTCCGCCTGGAAGCCAAACCCGGCAAGGAGGACGCGTTGGCCGCCTTCCTGGAGAGCGGCCGTGCGCTGGCCGATGCGGAGGAGCAGACGGTGACCTGGTACGCCTTCAGGACAGGCCGCAGGGAGTTCGGAATCTTCGACACCTTCGAGTCGGAGGAGGGCCGTGCGGCGCACCTGGGGGGCGAGATCGCCAAGGCGCTCGGCGACATCGCCCCCGATCTGCTGGCCCGCGAGCCGGAGATCCGGACCACGGACATCATCGCCGCCAAGTAGACCGAGCTCCGGCACAGCACCCCGAAGAACCTCGCAGCTGCGGAAGGTGCCGGCGTCGGTGGTCCGGCGCCTCGTGGGGCAGCCGGGAGCCGGAGCCGGTGATCGACCGGGTACATGGATGGCGAGGCGCACGCTCTGCAGCGCAGGGGGCCGTTGTTCCCGGCGAACCGTCAGCCGGCCGGCGCGACCCCACACCGGTCGCCGTCGCATTGAAGCCGCGCGACAGGCGATCCTCGACGCGGCGCTGCGGCTGCTCGCGGAAGCGGACGGCGCGTCAGTAACCGTCAGCACCACCGCGCGCGAGGCGGGCGTCGGCAAGCAGACCCTCTACCGCTGGTGGCCGTCGAAGGGTGCCGTCCTGCTGGACGCGATGTGGGACCGCGCCGATCAGGTGGTCCAATGATGCGGGAGTTCACCGGGGCCCGGCGTGCTGCGCTGCACGAGGTCCTTGTCCGGGGCCGGGAGCGTGGCGAACTCCCCGAGGAATGCGACCTTGACCTGCTGGTGGATCAGGTGTACGTCGTCTTCTGGTACCGCTTCCTGCTGGGTCACGAACCCCTGGACCCCGCGGCGGCCGGACGTCTCACCGCATCGATCATCCAGGGCGCGTGCTGAACGGCGAGGAGTCCGGGGTACCGGTGGGTCTCCCCGAGGTGTTCCTCGCACGACCGTCACTGCCGGCCGGCGCGGCCGGTCTCCTCGGGTTTCCGTCCCCAGCAGGTAATCATCCCCGGTGACAGACCGGCACACTCGGGTGAGTCCAGATACCGGATTCCCGCGGCGATCGCCGCGTCATCCACCAGCCCGGTGGCCAGCATCGCCGTTCGGGACCGGTCCCAGGTATCTGCCCAGAAACGGCTGATGGGGCTGCCGGGCTCCAGCGGAGGCACGTGCAGCTCGGCCGCCACCGCGGCCAGTCCGGCGCCGCGCAGCAGCTGCGGATAGGTGGCGACCCACGAGATGTCGGTGCCGATGCTTTCCCTGAGTCCTTGCCACATGGCGCGCATCACCCTGGTGAAGGGGGTGTCGGTGGCGCCCCCGGCGGACGCTACCGGATCAGCGGCGTCGCTCAGGACCAGCACACCACCGGGTGCGAGCATCCTGCTGAGCGCGGTGACCAGTCGCTCCCGGTCTGCCAGATGCATCAGCACGAACCTGGCGTGCACCAGACGGAAGCGGCCCAGGTGGAAGTCCTCGGCCGTGATGTCCGCCCGAACGGCGGTCAGGCCGGGGATCGGATGCGCTTCCAGGAACCGAACGTCCTGGTCGACCGCGACGACCCTCGCCACTCCCGCGTCCTGGAGCAGCAACCGGGCGACAGAGCCCGTCCCCGCGCCCACGTCCAGGCAGTCCCAGCCCGGCCCCGCCCCCAGCGCTTTGAGCCGGGCCATCGTCACACCGTCGTAGGCGCGGGCGCCGAGATCGATACGCTCGCCTTCGCCGCGAGCCTCCGCCGGAAACACCTCGCTGCCGTAGTGCCCTGGTGTGCGGCCCTGGTCCGGCGCATCCGGGTCTTCGGGTTCCGCGAGGTGGTGCTCATCCGATGTCACTGGCTCCACCGCCCTCGCTGTCGGTTGCTTTCATTGTTGCCCCAGGGCAGCTACTTTTCCTGTTCGGGGCACGGTGGCGAAGGGCTGTGACCGCGGCGGAGACCCTGCCGGGCCGAGCGCGCTACGGGTCTTGTCGCATGGTTGCCGGTAGGTGGTGCAGATGTCCTGTCACGTCCGCCGGCCCCTCACTGTCACGGCTGGGGGTGGCCGGACAGCGGTTGGTCCCGGCAGTCAGAATCCGCCGGGACCAACGAGTGCGGGACGGTTGGCACTCAGTGCTTGAAGGCGTCCTTGGCCTTCTCCTTCGCCTGGCGGGCGTCGCCCGTGGACTCCTCGGCGCGCCCCTCGGTCTCGAGAGACTCGTTGCCCACGGCGCCGCCGGCCACCTTCTTGGCCTTGCCCTCGGCCTGCTCACCCTTGGCTCGCGCCTTCTCGTCCGCTGCCACAGCCACTCACATCCTCGGTATCGAAAACGGTGTCATCCGGACGTCTGGCCGTAGGTCGGGGGCTCAAACCCCGGACAGTTGCCACATGGAAATTGTCGTGACACAGCGTGCCGTAAGGACTACATAAGATTTACAGGAGTGAGCTGGTTCTTCCGGGGCACTCGGTGCTTCGGAGGTTGATAACAATGGTTCCTGTTCTTCTGGTTCTCCTGCTCGCTCTGATCCTTTTCGGTGCGGGCTTCGCACTCAAGGCTCTGTGGTGGATCGCCGTTATCGTGTTGGTGGTGTGGCTGCTCGGCTTCGTCATCCGCCCGACGGCAGGCGGCAAGCGTGGCCGCTGGTATCGCTGGTAGACGGCGTTCTTGAAAGTCCCCGATGGGGTGGGTTCCGGCTCGGTCATGCCGGAACCCACCCCTTTCCTTTGCCGCACCGCGAAGGAAAAGCACCCATGAAGCGTTGCCCTTTGTGTGTCCGATTGTGTGAGTGGAGAGGTGCGGGGCATGCGGTGTTCTGAGCACACGTCCCTACCCTTCGGGTGGTGACGTGCGACCACGGGTTTCAACGCTGTCGAATCCGAAGCGTTTCAATGAGGGAGCTGTATGAGTGACAATATTTGGGGCTACCATCCGACCTCCGGTCACGCCGCCGGTATCGACCTGACCGGTTACAAGGTCGAGGCCACCGATGGCAGTGTCGGAAAGGTCGACAAACACTCGGACGACGTCAACTCCGCCTACCTGGTCGTCGATACCGGCGTATGGATCCTCGGTAAGCACGTCCTGCTCCCCGCGGGTACGGTGCGGATCATCGACGAAGCGGAGCGGAAGATCTTCGTTGACCTCACCAAGGACCAGATCAAGAACTCCCCGGAATTCGACAAGGACAAGCATGTCGAAGACGCGGGCTACCACGAGCAGATCGCCGGCTATTACAGCAGTCACCGCGCCTGACACAGCGGACTTGCGTGACCGCTCCGCCCGACCCGCTCGCCGGGGCAAGGCCACCGTCCGACCCGCGCCCGATGAGACGCCCGGCCCGGTCTTCGTACCGCGGCCGGGCTCGGGCGTCCGCCGACTTGAGCGTGCTCACTCCTCCTCTTCGTCTTCCTCGTCCTCGAATTCCTCTTCGTCCTCGTAGTCTTCGTCGTCCTCGTCCTCGGGCTCGTCCTCTTCCTCGTCGTCGGGCTCTTCCTCGTCATCCGGCCGCTCGTCGTCTTCGAGCCCTTCCTCATGACTGCGGACGACTTCCCCGTCGCGGATCTCGCCGCGCCAGCCTTCGACGTCCTCGTCGTCGGTGAGGGTCACATAGCGCTGGAAGTGTTTGAGATCCAGGCGCAGCCGTCGTCCCTGGGCTCTCCATATGTTGCCGGTCTTCTCGAAGAAGCCGGACGGGTAGTACTCGACCACGGCGACGACACGCGTGAGGTTGGGGGCCAGTTCGTGAAAGCTGATGTCGCCGCGCGTCGATCCCTTGCCGCCCTCGGACGTCCATACGATGCGCTCGTCGGGCACCTGTTCCTGGACGGTGGCTTTCCAGCTGCGGTTCGAGAAGGCGATCTTGAGTTTCCAGTCGCTTTCTATCTCGTCCGACTTGCTGACGCTGGTGACGCCCTTGGTGAAGGAGCTGAACTCTTCGAGTTCGGTCCACCGGTCGTAGACCAGACGCAACGGCTTGCCGATGTCGATGACTTCGATGATGTTGGTGACCTTGGTGTTCCCGGCCTTGCCGCCACTCCCGACGGCATTCTTGACGGTGTCCACAGCCTTGTCCTTGAGCTTACCGGCCTTCTCGCCGACGAATGCCTTGACCGGGTTCTCGCCGCCGAGCACCCGCTTCCCGACATCCATCAGACCACCGTTGCCGTCGGCGGAATCGCCCAAGCCCTGTGCCAGGTCGGAGAGTTTGCTGCCGGCGGAGTCCACCAACCGCTGGCCTCGCGCTTCCGCATACGCGGCCAGCTCTTCCTTGATCCGGTCGAGGCCGGAAGCATTCTCTTCCGTGGAGTCGTCGTCCTTCGTGGCCATGAGAGTTACCTCCTGCGGCGGTTGCTGGTCGACGACTTCTGGGCAGTGGACTTCTTGGCTGCCGCCTTCTTGGCCGGAGTCCTCTTGGGTGCTGCCTTCTTGGCAGGCGCTTTCTTCCCGGCTGCTTTCTTGGCTGGCGCCTTCTTGGCCGGTGTCTTCTTCGCGGGTTGCTTGGCTGTTCGTTTCGCCGGACGGCGACGAGGAGGCTCCTCCTCTTCCTCTTCTTCCTCCTCGTCTTGCTCCTCTTCATCCTCCGGCCCGCCGTCGGTGGCCTCTTCGGGCTCTTCCTCGTCCTCCTCGAAGTCGTCCTCCGCGTCGCCGTCCTCTTCCTCGTCTTCCTCCGCACGGGGTTCCCGTAGTGCGGAGGTGCGCTGTTCCAGGGCGTCGGCAAAGGACTCGAGGCGGCGGTTCGCTGCCGCGGACAGTGCGGTCCGTCCGACGGACAACACCTCGTCGCGTGCCTGCTCGATCAAGGGCGCGACCATGGGGTTCTCCGCGAGTCTGCGGACACCCTGGCTGAGAAGTTCCTGCGGATTGCGGGGTAGCCGTTGGCCGACCACCAGCGACGCGAGGGCAAGACCGAGCTTCCCCTTCTTGGTGCGACCGAGTACGTAGCCCGCCGCGACGGCGGCGGCGAGAGAGACCTTCGTGCTGTCATCCATGAGCAGCCCTCAACGACGAGAGGTGTGGTCCAAGCCTGCCCGGGAAAGACCGGCGCGGGCCTCCTTCACCGCTGCGACGCCTGAAGCTGCCCCTGGGGAAGCGAGTGGCGAGGTGGCGGTGCCCCCATGACTCCACCATCCCCCGGAAGGCGGGCCCTCGCATCCTCTGCCATCTGACCTGCGGAGCCTCGCTTTCCGGCACGTCGGTCCCCGCGCGCCCCGCCCCGTCGCCGCCGCAGACCAGGCCGAAGGTGCGGTCCCCTGCCGTCTCGGTCACCGCCCGCCAGGAAAATGCCGGGCGGGGCCCACGAGGTGATTCGGCTCAGGACCGGCGATCGGCGGTGATCAGCCAGGCGGTGCTGCGCAGTCGCAGTTCCCCGTTCTTCCGGTGGGCGCGCAGACTGTCTGCGAGTCTCCGGCCTGCCCGATCCCGGATCGGTGGGGTGACCTGGCTGGTCAGGTGGCGTCCGGGGCCGGAACCGAGGAGGAACGCCGCAGTGTCGTCGGCGTCCTGCCCCCACGTCCCGTACACCTCCAGGCGCTCCGCGCCGATGTGCTCGAATCCAGCGCCTGCAAGCATCGCGCAGGTGAGGTCCGGATCGGACAGGGAGAACATTCCGGGGCTGCCCGGTGCACCGAAATCACCGACGGGCAGGATGTCCCGCAGTGTCATGATGGCTTCGAGCCACTCATTGGTCCTGGCTTCCGCAGCACAGATGAACGCCAGTCGGCCACCGGGGCGCAGAGCGCGGCCGATGTTGGTGAACGCGGCAACGGGATCGGCGAAGTACATGACTCCGAAGCGGCTGATCACGATGTCGAATGCGCCGGCATCGATGGCGTGGACCTGGGCGTCTCCACGCTCGAAGGTCACATTGCCGATCCCCTCGAGCCGTGCGGTCTCCACGGCGCGTGCCAGCATCGGAGCCGAGATGTCCAGACCCAGGGCCCGGCCGCTCCTGGCCAGGCAGGCCGCAAGTCTGGTCGTGGCTCCGGAACCGCAGCCGACATCAAGTACCCGGTCGCGCTCCCCGATCGCGGCGGCGGTGAGCAACGGCGGGTTGAAGCTCTGGTTCACCATGTCCCAACGGCCCTGGTTCCGGGCCCAGTGCTCGCCCTCGTACCCGTTCCATGCCTGCGCCTGAGCGGTGTTGACGATGTGCATGAGGTACCTCCCTGAGTGAGCGGCGCCCTCGGCCGCTAGTATGGGCGCACGCCCAAATAGTATGGGCGTGCGCCCATACCGGCAATCCCCCTCGCTTCCGGGGAGCGTCGCGAATTCGGAACCGGAGAGGCCCTATGTCACCGCGTGGAGTGGCGATTCCCGACCTTCGCGAACGGCTCTTCGACGCGGCGGAACGGGTTCTCGTCAGGGAGGGGCCGGGGGCGCTCACCGGAAGGGCCATCACCGCGGAAGCAGGTTGTGCCAAGGGTGTGCTGAACGCTCATTTCGCCGGACTGGACGAATTCGTGGCGGAGTTGGTCCTGGACCGCTTCTCGCGCACCGCGAGCCGGACGGCAGATCTCCGCTCACGAGCCGGCCTGGCCACTGTGGCCGGCAATCTCGTCTCGGTCGCGCTCGCCGTCCTGAACTCCTTGCATCCCGCGATCGTCGGCGTTGCCATGACCCGCCCAGGGGCCTCCGACCGGATCCGCCAGGCGCTGGCCGCCGGCGCCCCCGGTTTCACGGTGATCCAGGATGCGATCACGGCATATCTTGATGCCGAACAGCGTCGCGGTCGCCTCGCTGCAGGGGGCGACACCGCCTCCATGGCGCTCGCCCTCGTCGGCACCCTGCATCACATCCTGATGACCAGCTGGAACGGCGCGGGTGACACCCGCGAGCAGGCGGAGCGGCTGGTGGCCGTTCTCGTCGGTGACGGTAGCGGGGGAGCAGCCTCGGCTCCGGACGCCCCGTAGTGGCGGATCGAGACCGGTGAAGATTCCGTCGATCAGCGAATCTGCGGTGAAGCAGGCGGAAAAGGCGGATCGGGCGGAGCAGAGGGGCTGAGTCATCGGGTCTCCCGCCCGACCGGCCTGACAGACGTAGTCGTTCGATGACAGGATGATCATGAGCGGTGACATTCGAACGGGGGGCCCGCGATGCAGCTGACACGCACGCACCGGATACTCATCGCCGTCGTGGTCGCAGGCGCGGTGATCATCGCAGGGATCGGTTTCGCGGGCTCTTACGCGGCCGTGCGCAGGCTTGCCGAACAGAAGGGTTTCGGCACGTTCTCGCTGGTCTTCCCGATCGGTATCGACGCGGGGATCTGCGTGCTGCTCGCGCTGGACCTGCTGCTGACCTGGATCCGCATCCCGTTCCCGCTGCTGCGGCAGACGGCCTGGCTGCTGACGGCGGCGACGATCGCCTTCAACGGCGCGGCTGCCTGGCCGGACCCGCTCGGCACCGGGATGCACGCCGTGATCCCGATCCTGTTCGTGGTCTGCGTCGAGGCCGCACGCCACGCGGTCGGCCGGATCGCCGACATCACGGCCGACAAGCACATGGAAGGCGTCCGCCTCACCCGGTGGCTGCTCTCCCCCATTCCCACCTTCCGGCTCTGGCGCCGCATGAAGCTCTGGGAGCTGCGCAGTTACGACGAGGTCATCAAGCTCGAACAGGACCGGCTGATCTACCGGGCCCGCCTCCAGGCCCGGTTCGGCCGCAACTGGCGGCGCAAGGCCCCCATCGAATCCCTGATGCCCCTGCGGCTCGCCAAATACGGCGTCCCGCTCGCCGAAACAGGCCCCTCCGGCCTCGCCGCCGCAGCCTTCGCCGCGAAGGCCGGCCAACAGGCCGGTGGAGAGCTTCCGTCGGCGGGCAACCGCCCGGCGGCGTTGCCCGCGGGGCGTATGCCCACCGAGGCGGACCTGGATCACCCGGAGGCGTGGGGAGCCTTCGTGAAGGGAACGGACCGGGCCGGTGTCGCGAGGGGCGGCAAAACGGATGCGAGGGGGGCCATGACCGGACCGGACGGCTCCGACGAGGGCGGCCGTCGGGCGGAACCCGCCGGTGAGCCGGCGATACGCGTCCTCGATGTGAAGAGGGCAGGCGAGTGGTACTTCGCCGTGTTCTGTCACTACGTCGACGATCTGGGTGTCGTCCCCACCGTTGGGCAGTGGCGGCACTATCTGCACGACCGGTACGGGCAGCAGATGCCGGACTCGGACGCCGGCGTGAGCCTGCTCCTGACGGAGTTCCGGCAAAGACACCTGACCGGGGCGGTACCCGGTGACAGCGGTGAGCCGTCGGGCGAGGGTGTCGGCGAAGCGGGACCAGGACCCGCACAGACGCCGGTGGCCGCATCCTCGCTCGGCCGGTAGGGACACCGCCACGTGGGTCCCTGGCGGACTCACGGACGGGCGCCCGGCACGGAGACCGGGTCCGGAGGAGGTCCGGAAGCCGGCAGCGCACCGGCGCACACCGACTTCGAACTGAGGGCAGGGGCGAGCCCTTCGATGTGCGGTGTCTGACAGCTGGGTAGATGCTGAATGCATGATCGACGACCAGGAGTACACCGGACCGGCGCTGCTCACCACCGAGGGTGAGGACGCTCATATGCTCAGCCTGGAGGCCAAGCTCACCTTTGAGGGCGGGCGCTGCTCCGGAGTGCTGCACGGGCCTGTTGATTCCAGGAGCACCATCTCCCTCGCAGAACATGCGCCGGTCTCGATCACACTGATGGACGAACCGCGAGCACAGCTGGACGGTGAGGTCAGTGCGTTCATGAGAGTGTCGGCCGACGTCGTGAAGATGGAGTTCCGCAGCCCCGCGTCCGGCTGAGCAGCCCCGCGTCCGGCTGAACGGGTGATCCGGTCGGGCGATGGCTCCATGCACCGGCGACAGTACGCCTCAGCCCCCGTTCGCGTCCCGGCGCCCGTTCAGCCGGCGCACCAGCGGTTCGTCCTCGCCTGCCAGGTATACGCGCCGGTGTCGTCGGCACGGCGTACAGCGGAGACAGGGTGACGACGCCGTCCGACACTCTCGCGTCATGCGCGCGGTGGCCTTCGGCTCGTCCGGTGCGACGTGCAATCGAACAGCAGGCAGCCACAACTCGGATGTGAGCCGACCGGGTGCCCTGAGCGCGCAAACCGTCGCCGGTGAACGTGCTCAGCAGAGGTCCTTGCGCATCAGCGCGCACATCGTTTCGTGGCGGTGCAGAGATCCGTCAGGGGCTTGCTCATCCCACGAATCAGGCTGACGGCCGATTGCGACGTAGCCCAGTCGTTCGTAGAGCTGCCGAGCTCCGAGAGCAGGACACGCTCCAACTGCTCGGAGACGCCTGCCAAGTGGTGTGCGGAACCCGACCACCCGCACGACGCCAGATCCGCATGCACCAGATCGCGCGCCGACACGTTCAGGACGATGTGGACCATCTTTACCCTCTCCGGTACGCGAGGATCCCGGCCGGTCACGGAGCGCGCAACGCCATTTCCCCTCCGCATTCTCCTGGCCGGTCGGCCGCGGCTCCGGCCCGACCGCGTGCCCCGGCTGCCGGGAAACGCGAGGCCTGACCGATGCCCGCCCCTTCGTGGTCGTTCGGACCGGGCGGCCGGCAGCAGCGTGAGGCCCCTGGGAGTCCCGCCGCAGCGTGGTGCATGATTTCGGTGGTCGGTGGTCGGTGGTCGGTGGTCGGTGGAGCGGCGTGCGGAGGCGGGAATGGGTGTGACGGCCAGCTGTGGACGGGTCCTGCTGGTGGACGACGATGCGTCGATCCGGCGGTCACTGGGGCGCGGCCTGCGGTTGAACGGGTTCACCGTGTGCCTGGCGGACGGTGGCAGGACCGCGCTGGAGAAGGTGAGCAGCGAGACGCCCGATGTCGTGGTGCTGGACATCTCGATGCCCGGGACCGACGGCATCGAGGTATGCCGCAGGCTTCGGGCCGACGGCAACGACACACCTGTGCTGATGCTGTCAGCTCTGGACGAGGTGGCGGACCGGGTGGCCGGACTGCAGGCCGGCGGTGACGACTACCTGGTCAAGCCGTTCGCCCTGGACGAGCTGGTGCTGCGGCTGCATGCTCTGCTGCGCCGTCGGCCGCCGGCAGCCGACGACGCCATACGCGTCGGGCGTCTGGTGCTCGACGCAGCGAGGCGCACCGCCGACTTCGACGGCAGACCGGTGGAGCTGACCCGGCGCGAGTTCGACCTGCTGGAGGTTCTGGCCCGTAACGCGGAACTCGTCCTGACGCGTGATCAGCTGCTGGATCGGGTGTGGGGCTACGACTTCGACGTCCGCACCGATGTGGTGGACACCTTTGTGAGCTATCTGCGCCGCAAGCTGGAGGCAGGCGGACGGCCGCGGATCGTGCACACGGTGCGCGGCGTGGGCTTCGCCCTGCGCGCCGACGGGAGCGGCGAGAGGGGGATACGGTCGTGAGGCTGTCCACTCGGATCGCGCTCGTGGTCGGGGCTGTGGTGCCCCTGCTCGTGCTGGCTTCGGGCTGGGTGCTGGTGGGCCTGGTCAGCAAGGACATGCACGCGCAGGCCGACCAACGGCTCGACGAGCGCGCGCGCAGTGTGGCGACGGCTGCCCGCGGACTGCTCCGGGCCACATCGGCCGACCGCCCTCGCGCCGAGCAGGCGCGCCAGCGCAAGCTGTTCACCGCCGCGCTGGACATCGGCATCCGCCTGACGGGACCGGACGGCACGGTCATGGACGGATCGCAGCCCGACCCGGCCGTACGCCTCCCGGCTCGGACCAGGAAGCCGGTCACGGTCCGCTCCGACGGAAAGACGTGGCGTGCCGTAACCATGCCGGTGGCCGGCAGTGGGGAGGGGGCACAGCAGACGACCTTGTGGCTGTTCTCTCCCGAGGCCGCGAGCCAGGCTCAGATCCGGCTGGTGCGTGGCCGGGTGATCGCCGTCGCGCTGCTCGCCGCACCGGTGTCCGCTGCCCTGGCGTGGGCGCTGGCCGCAGGCGCCGCGAGGCCGCTGAGGCGCCTTCAGCAGCGGACCAGCGGCCTGGACCCCCGTACCAGCGCGGCCCGTCTGGACCACGCTCCGACGCGGATCACCGAGGTCGATGACCTCGCCCACACCCTGCAGACGTTCCTCGCACGTTACGACGAACAAGCCGCTCGTACCGCGGAGGCGCTGGCCACGGCCCGTTCGTTCTCCGCCGCCGCTTCCCACGAGCTCCGCACCCCGCTGATGAGCATGCAGACCAGTCTCGACATCCTCGACGCCTTCCACGAACTCGACCCCGCCGACCGCGCGGAGACCGTGGACGACCTGCGGTGCGGACATGCCCGTCTGCTGGGGTTGCTGGTGATGCTGCGGGCACTCGCCCAGGGAGACCTGGTTGAGACGGACGCCTTCGTGCCCGTAGATCTGGCCGATCTCGCGGACGCCTCGGTGTCCGACGTGTGCCGCGCCCACCCCGGGACCGAGGTGACGCTCGAAAGCGATCAAGGCCTGACGGTGCACGGATGGCAGCCCGGGCTGCGGTCACTCCTCGACAACCTCCTCGCCAACGCCCTGGCGCACGGCCGATCCGCGGACGGAGGAGCGCATGTGACCGTGCGATTGCGGGCGGCCCACGACGGTGGCACGCCGGCGGTCGTCCTCACCGTGGACGACCGTGGGCCCGGAGTGCCGCCGGAGCACCGGCAGACGGTCTTCCAGCGCTTTCAGCGCCGTGCCGACAGCCCGGGATCGGGTCTGGGCCTGACACTGGTCGCGCAACAGGCGGATCTCCACCGCGCCCGGCTGCGTGTCCTGGACGGCCCCGGTGGACGGGGAGCGCGATTCGAGATCACCTTTCCCGTGACGCGGCAGGACCGGCCCCGTACGGCGGCTCCGTGGCACCGGACCTGGCTGTCCGACACGGCCCCGCAGCGACAGGAATTCGACCCGGCGCATCTCTGACGTTCGTCCTCACGCGTCAGCACCGTGTGTCCGTGTACGGCTGGCCAGGTGCCCGCCACGAGGTGATGCCCCGAATCCGGGGTGTGCCGGGCCGGACGGCTGCCCGGCGCTGAACCGGGCCACAAAGAAACCACAAGAACCGCTCCTAGCGTGCTCACGCGGCCTGCCGCTCTGTCCCATGGGGCCGGGGCCGCCGGCCTGTCCGAGCAGCACACGGAATGGAGAACCTCATGCAGCGTCGCAAAGCGACCATGACCGCAGCCTTTACGGGCCTCGTCCTCGCCACCACGGCAGCCGCGGCGCCCTCATACGCCGCCGGCACGGCGAGCCCGGCCAGGACAGCTGCCGCGGCTGCGCACGCCAACGGCCCCAAGGGCGATGGGGCGAAGAAGCTGTGCCGGCGGGTGCCCAAGCTGGAGAAGAGGATCGACAAGCGGATCAAGCGGATGGAGGGCACGGCCGGCACTCGTGGCTCCATCAAGTACCTGGAGCAGCGCATCGCCAACGCGAAGAAGGCGAATCACACCGCCATCGCCGCCTTCCTCGGCGACCGGCTCACCACGCGCAAGGGTCTTCTGGCCACCCTGGAGAAGAAGGCGCCGGATCTGAAGGATGTCGGCACCTGGTGCGGGGCGAACAACGCCGGCGCCAAGGACGAGACGGCCCCCGCGTCATGAGTCACCGGCGTCGGACCCTGTGGGTGATGGCCACGCTCGCGCTTCCGCTGCTGGCCGCCACGGCCTGCTCGTCGTCCACCGATCCTGCCGAGCCGGCCCCGGCCGCTTCGAGCGGCAGCTCGGCATCTGCACCGGACCAGCTGGCGCAGATGCAGAAGAAGGTCGACGACGCCGAACGCGCCGCTGATTCCGCGGACGCGAACGGCGATGCCGACAGCGCAGGACACTGATATCCGCCGTCTCCACCGGGTGCGGACAACCCCGGGGGAGACGGCGTCGGGTGACGAGGCCTCGAGCGTCCGGGTGCGCCGGAGCGCCTGCCGCTCGAGCCCGCGCGCGGAGTCGCTTCTCCCCAGGCGGAACATCTTCTGCTCGCCGACGACCCTCGACGGCACCCACGACGTCACGATGCCGGAGCCCGGGCGGCCGTCGCCGGCCGGTCGATGGCTCTCTCCGACAGCGTGGGGGCCCTTCATTGTGAGGGCCCTCGCTAATGATAGGAGTGGGGAGGCGATATCCGGGACGCCACGCCCGGTGTCGTTCAACGGAAGGGAATCCTCATGCGCACTCGACGCCCCCCTTCCAGCGCTCCTGACGCCTCCTCCATCGGACTCGGCTGCAACGCGATGTCCGGGGAGGTCTACGGGCGTGCCGACACGGAGGGCGTCGCCATCATCGGGGCCGCGCTCGATGCCGGTGTCACCCTGCTGGACACGGCAGATTTCGCCTCCACCCGCATCCGTGCACGTATCGCCTTGCCTGCGGAGGCGGCACGCACACGGTGCTTGCGGTCGCCTGCGTGACAGTACCCCTCGCCCGGGATCCCGAGTTCGGGGCTTGCCCGGCCGGGCCGTGACGCGGGTGGTCATGCCCCCGCTCCGTTGTCCGGTGCGCCGATCGCCGGCGCTCTGCAACTGCCGTAAGGGAAAGCCTGGTTCGAAACAGTCGCATACGGAAGACTGCTCGTGCAGGAGCAATACCCGCTGCCTTTCCGAGAGTTGGTGCCTGTTCGGTGTCGAACCTCCGTGCGTTCGCGCGGGGGCCCGGTGCCGGTCAGTCGTCCGGCCATGTGGAAGGGCTCGAAATGCTGGAGGAACCCCATGACAGTCGTTGCGACTCGTGCAACCCGTCCTGCTCGCGTGACCACATTCATGCTGAGACGCTCGCAGGGAATCGCCTTGCGGGCCCCCTGACGGGGGCTCACTTCACTACGGGGCGTCAGGTCTTGGAGGTCGTGATCATGCCGTGTCGGCCCGGACGGAAATCCAGGCCGGCACGCTGGCGTGAAGGAGTGAGGTGCTTAGGATCCATCGCCGGGTGCGTGGCGGGGGCCCTGGCAGCGGGTGAACACATTCACCAGGCCGCCGCAGGCCAGTCATGGCTGAACGCCCTCATCGACTGCATCACCACCGTCTTCTGACGGTCTCGGCTCCACCCGGTGGCGAATTCGGGTGGTCGTTGCCACACGTGGTCGGTTGATCAAGCCGTGAGCAGTGCGGACAGACGCCCGGCTGGGACTTCCCAGCCGGGCGTCGTGCGGGGGCGGCAGGGGGCCGGTCACGCCGGCGCCCGGGCTCGCGAGTTCGGGCAGTGCGGTCCGTTCCTCGGGCCGGCGCTTCACCGTCTCCCCGGCCCGCCCGTCGTCGGGCTGCCGCTCCGGAGGGGAGCGGCACAGCACCCCGGACCTGACAGCGCGCCGCCCGCGGCGTTTGAACGCTTGAAGTCGGGCCGTCGAGGGTCGTTCCAGCCGAGTGGTGGCGCCGCCGGGCCTGACCTAGCGTGATCAGTGGACAGCCTCATTCCCCGTCGCAAGGCATGTGCCCATGATGAGCTCTCAGGAGAATTCCGGGCAGTCTCCGGCCACACGGCGCGGGGGCGGTAACGGGATTGCTCTGCTCGTCATCGCTTCGTGCCAGCTGATGGTGGTGCTGGACATCACCATCGTGAACATTGCGCTGCCGCATATCCAGAGCGCGCTGGGCTTCTCGACGGAGAACCTGTCCTGGGTGATCAACGCGTACACCGTCACCTTCGGAGGCCTGCTGCTGCTCGGTGGCCGGCTCGGCGACATTCTGGGCCGTCGGCGCGTGTTCCTCGCCGGCGTCCTGCTGTTCGTACTCGCCTCGCTGCTCGGCGGTCTGGCACAGGAGTCCTGGCAACTGCTCGCCGCGCGGGCCCTGCAGGGCGTAGGTGGTGCCGTGGCCTCTCCCACGGCTCTGGCGCTGATCACCACCACGTTCCGGGAGGGGCCGGAACGGAACCGGGCTTTCGGCGTGTTCGCCGCTGTCTCGGCCGGCGGCGGTGCCATCGGCCTGATCGCGGGTGGCATGCTCGTGGAATGGCTCGACTGGCGCTGGGTCTTCTTCGTCAACGTGCCGATCGGGATACTGATCGCTGTCGCCACGCCGCGTTTCATCCGGGAGTCCGAACGCCGTCCTGGACAGTTCGACATCATGGGGGCACTCACCTCCACAGCCGGCATGGTGCTCCTCGTCTACGGCTTCATCCGGGCCTCGGAGGAGGGATGGACGAATCCGCTGACGCTCGGTGCTTTCGGCGCCGCCGTGGTACTGCTCGCTGTGTTCATCGCGATCGAGCGCGGATCGAGACAGCCCATCACCCCGCTGGCCATGTTCCGCGACCGCAACCGGGCGGGCACCTACGGAATGATGCTGTCCCTCGCCGCAGCCCTGTTCGGGATGTTCTTCTTCCTCACCCTCTTCGTGCAGGACGTACTGAGCTTCAGCCCGTTGCGGGCCGGCCTTGCCTTCCTCCCGGTGAGCGCCGTCATCGCGGTGGGCGCGGGGCTCGCGTCCCAGCTGCTGCCGAAATACGGGCCGAAACCCTTCCTGGTCACCGGCGCGATCCTGGCCGCGGGCGGCCTCTCGTGGCTGACCTTGACCGACATCCACAGCTCGTACCTGGGCAGCATTCTCGGACCGATGCTGATGTTCGGCCTGGGCATGGGTCTGCAGTTCGTGTCCCTGACGCTGATGGCGGTCTCCGGCGTCGCGCCGCACGAGTCGGGGGCCGCTTCCGGGATCCTCAACGCCACCCAGCAGGTGGGCGGCTCACTCGGGCTGTCCATCCTGGTCACGACCTTCGGCTCAGCCAGCCGTAACGAGGCCACCGACCAGATCCCGAAGTTCCTGGCCCGGGCGACACCGGCCGAGCGGCTGCAGTTCCAGCGCACCGGCCGGCTGCCGCCGCCCTTCAGCAGCCAGGTGCTCACCTCGGGTGTCACGAGCGCCTTCGTCGTCGCGGCGGTCTTCGCCGTGATCGCGGCCCTGATCGCCCTGCTGGTCATCCAGGTACGCGCGTCCGATCTCGAACGTCTGCGGGGCGGTGCCGGGCTCGGGCCGCCGGCAGACCCCGGTCCGGCGGAACGGAGTACTCCGGGTAATCCCGTCCAGGACACCCGGGAATACCCGCCGCCGGACTGAAGCCGGGCCCCGTGACGAGCCGGACGAACCGGCCCGCAGTTGTCAGCCGAAGGCGGAAGGAGGAGAATTTCCCGGAAAATACCGCTTGGTTCGCGAGCGGAGGAACCCATGGCCTCGTCTCCAGCCCACTCCCCGGATTCCCCATCGGAACCGCCCTCAGCCACGACGGACAAAGGACTGAAGGGCGGCGCTCTGGGATTGTTCGCCAGTGTCGTCATCGGTCTGGCGTCCACCGCACCCGCCTACAGCCTTGCCGCGACGCTCGGCGTCATCGTCGCGGTCGTCGGCGTCCAGTCGCCGATCATCATGATCCTGGCGTTCGTCCCGATGTTCCTGATCGCTTACGGCTACAAGGGACTCAACCAGGCCGATCCCGACTGCGGCACCACCTTCACCTGGGCCTCCAGGGCCTTCGGCCCGCATACGGGCTGGATGGGCGGCTGGGGCATCGTCGCCGCCGACATCATCGTCATGGCCAACCTGGCCCAGATCGCCGGGCAGTACGGATTCCAGCTCGTCGGCGCCGACGGGGTGGCCGACAGCACGCTGTGGACCACGGTGGCCGGCGTGATCTGGATCGCGGTAATGACGTGGATCTGCTACATCGGCATCGAGATCTCGGCCAACATCCAGAAGGCGCTGCTCACCGTCGAGGTGATCATGCTCCTCGTCCTGGCCGTCACCGCGCTGGTGAAGGTGTACGGGGGATCGGCCCCGGGCACATCGGCACACATCGACTGGTCGTGGTTCAACCCGGCCGCCATCGGTTCGCTCGATGCCCTCACCAAGGGTGTGCTCGCCGGGGTGTTCATCTACTGGGGCTGGGACACCTGCGTGTCGATCAACGAGGAGACGGCGGACCGCAGCCGCACACCGGGCCGGGCGGCGGTCATCTCCACCGTCACACTGCTCGTGGTGTATCTGCTGGTGACCACGTCCGCGCAGAGCTTCGCCGGCGTGGGGAGCCACGGCATCGGCCTGGCCAACCCGGACAACTCCGGGGATGTCCTGTCGAACCTCGGCAGCGAGATCTTCGGCAACGGAGCGCTGGGGCAGGTTCTCACCAAACTGCTGATCCTGATGGTGCTCACCTCCGCTGCGGCGTCCACCCAGACCACCATTCTCCCGACCGCGCGCACCACCCTGTCGATGGCTGCCTTCAAGGCCATACCGGCGAAGTTCGCCCGCATCCACCCCAGATTCCTCACCCCCACGTGGTCCACCGTGGGCATGGGCCTGGCATCGATCGGGTTCTATGTGCTGCTGACCCGGCTGAGCGGAAACCTGCTGGAGGATTCCATCGGCTCCATCGGCCTGATGATCGCCTTCTACTACGGGCTCACCGGATTCGCCTGCGTCTGGTACTTCCGCAAAGTCCTCCTGGACAGCCCTCGCACACTGTGGACCAAGGGTGTCATGCCGGCTCTCGGCGGCATCCTGCTGTTCTACTTTTTCATCGACGCGTGCATCGTCTATGCGGCGCCCGACTACGGCAGCACGTCGTGGACCCTCCCCATTCCGCCGCACTGGCACCTGGGAGGCGTCTTCGTCACCGGTATCGGCGCCCTGATCCTCGGCGCGATCCTGATGCTGGTGTACCGGGTGATCAGCCCCGCGTTCTTCCGAAAGGAGATCATCCCGGTCTCCGCACAGGAACCGGACCCCGGCCGCCGGTCCGGTCGGCGCTGATCCGGTGCTGCGGGAACGTCACGAGGCGCCGTCCGGAAGGGCCTTACCCAGGGAGTGTGTGGTATGCGGATTCTGCTGGTCGGTGCCGGAGGCGTCGGGGGCGCGGTGGTCAAGATCGCTGCCCGGCACGGCTTCTTCTCGCGCATGGTGGTGGCTGACTACGACGTCGAGCGGGCCCGTTCCGCCGCCCAGGGCGTCGGTGACCCGCGCTTCGTCCCGGTACAGGCCGATGCATCAGACCAGGCTGCCGTCGCTGCGCTGCTCCGGGAGCACCACTGCGACCTGCTCCTGAACGCAACCGACCCCCGGTTCGTCATGTCACTGTTCCGGGCCGCTCTGGACGCCGGATGTCATTACCTGGACATGGCCATGTCGCTTTCGCGCCCCCACCCGGACCGGCCCTTCGAGGAGTGCGGAGTCAAGCTCGGTGACGAACAGTTCGCCCTGGCCGACCGGTGGCAGGACAGAGGGACCCTGGCTCTGCTCGGCATGGGTGTGGAGCCGGGGATGTCCGACGTCTTCGCCCGTCACGCGGCCGATGAACTCTTCGACGACATCGAGGAGATCGGGGTACGGGACGGAGCGGACCTGGTCGTGGAAGGGCTCGCGTTCGCGCCGTCCTTCTCCACCTGGACGATGATCGAGGAGTGCCTGAACCCGCCGGTCGTCTATGAGTCGCATCGCAAGTGGTACACCACCGAACCGTTCAGCGGACCGGAGGTCTTCGAATTCCCGGAAGGCATCGGTGCGTTGGAGTGTGTCAACGTGGAGCACGAGGAAGTGGTGCTGATTCCCCGGCAGGTCGAAGCCGGCCGGGTCACTTTCAAGTACGGGCTGGGCAGCGAGGTGATCGAGACCCTCAAGACCCTTCAGCGACTCGGCCTGGACAGCACCGACAAGGTGCGGGCCGGCGGTGTCGAGGTGTCGCCACGCGACGTGGTCGCCGCCTGCCTTCCGGATCCTGCGGCCATCGGTCCGCAGATGCGCGGCCGTACGTGCGCCGGGACGTGGGTGAAGGGCCGGAAGGACGGTGTCGCGCGGGAGGTCTATCTGTACCACGTGGTCGACAACCAGTGGTCCATGCAGGAATACGGCGCACAGGCCGTGGTCTGGCAGACGGCAGTCAATCCCGTGATCGCCATGGAGCTCATCGCGGAAAATGTCTGGACCGGTGCGGGGGTGTTCGGCCCGGAGGCCTTTCCGGCCCGGCCGTTCCTCGACCGTCTGAACGCATACGGCTCTCCCTGGCACCTTCGGGAGCACGCCTGCGGCTGATGGTCCGCGCCGTCTCCTCGCCTGCCGTCGTGCCGTCGTGCCGTCGTGCCGTCGTGCCGTCGTGCCGCCGTGCGGCGCCCGATCCGTGGGCCGGTGCGGGGCGCCCGGAAGCACCGCTCGGTGTCGGTCCCGCAGTCGTACGGTCCAGCATGCGGCATCGCGCCGGAAGGCCGCACGTGAGCGAGGCGGCAGGCCGGCCCGGCAGGAGTGCGGCGGTGTCGGCACTTGGCTGCGGGCCAGGGGGTTCTGGCGGCCGGACAGGTGGCCGTGCGAGCCAGGTGAAAGGCCTGGGTGGGCGGCGTGGAACCGCGTGCCGCGGAGGCTCGGAAGGGTGCCGCTTCGCGCTGGTCCGCCGTGAAGACTCTTGACGTTCTTCCTTCCCATTGGTTGAGTGGCTCATCCACTGAGCCACTGTTGTCGGTATCGACCGGCGAAGGGGCCTGATGAGGGAGCTGTCGGATGAAGAGCCCGCCCACGGCGACGTGTTCCGGAGGTGCGTCGTCCGCCACCGTGACGAGCGGAATCCCGGCCGCTGCAGGCCGATGCGCCGTCACCGACCGGGGAGGGGCCGCCCGATGACGAAACGCCGTACCGAGTTCACCGAGACCATGACCGGCACGGTCCTCCTGGCGGGGGAGCGTGAGACCCGGCCTGTCCGGCTGGACCTGGCGGTCAGGACCGGCACCCTCCTGCTGCCCTGGCGCACCACTCAGGCCCGGGTGAGCGGGAAGCTGCGGGTGCGTGGCTGGGGTGAAGACGGCTCCGTGGAGGGCGAGATGGAGATCTCGCCGATCGCCAGGCGCCGTATCCGCTACCGCCTCTCCTTTCGGATGGACGGACAGATCTACCGGCTGGACGGCTGGAAGTCCGTCTCGCCGCGCCACCCCTTGACCTCCATGACCGTGATGCCCTTCACGCTCCACGACGAACAGCAGCGGGTGGCGGGCCGGGGCACGGTGCGCTTCTCGCTCACCGGCGCCCTGCTGCCGTTCCTCGCCGGCTTCCGTTTTCCCGTGGTGGAGGACGGCGACAAGCAGCTCGCTCCGCGGTGGAACGGCCGGCCGGGCCGGACGGAGGTGTGGTACACGACCATCACGGACCCGGCGACCGGCACCGGGCTGTGGCTGCACCACGAGGTGACCGCCCCGGACGACGGAGGCGCGGCCCATGCGCACGGCTGGTTGGCCCTGTGCCCGCCCGAAGGGCCGGTCGCCCACACCAGGTTCGGCCCGGAACCCGCCACCCCCGACCCCGCGGGCTTCCGTACCGCGGACGTCGCGGCAGGTCCCGGCAGGCTGCGCGGCAGCTGCGGTCCCTACACCTGGGACTTGACGGAACATCAGGAGGGTGGCACCCTTCACACCTTCCCCGCCTGGGCGTGGCGCTACGGCCTGTTGCCGGCCGCACAGATCGTGCCGGGCGGCCGGGCCCGCTACACCGGCACGGTCCGCGGCCCATGCGCGGATCTCACCCTCGCCGACGCCCCCGGAGCCACCGGACGGATCTACGGCCATGGCAACGCCCGGCGCTGGGCCTGGCTGCACGCCGATCTCGGCGGCGGGGACGTTCTGGAAGTCGTGGCGGCGGTCGCCCGGCGCCCCGGCCTCAACCGTCTGCCCCCGCTGGTGTTCCTCCGGCTGCGCCGTTCGGGGCGTGACTGGCCCCGGCGCGGTACCCGGTCAGCCGTCGGCTGGTTCGGCCTGGGCCGCTTCCGCGCTGAGGTCGGCCTGCCCACCTGGAGCGTGACCGGACGGGCCGGCCCACGCAGGATCCGGGTCACCGTGCATCAACCCGAAGAACGCACCCTGGCACTGGAGTACACCGACCCGGACGGCAGTCGAGCGGTGTGCCGCAACAGTGTGGGCGCCGACGCCCACGTGGTCCTGGAGCGGTGGTGGGGCAGCTGGCGTCCGGAGTCCGAATGGACCCTGCGCGGCACCGCGCACGCGGAGGTGGGAGAGCGATGAACGCCGCGACTCAGGGTCTGGTGGCCGCGCTGCTGGCCGAGGACGATGCGGCCACGGTCCGTGCGGTGACAGTCCGCCTGGACTCGGCTCTCGCCGCCATGCCCCGCGCCGTCCGGGCGGCGATAAGCGCGGCGGCGGCCGCGGCGGACACGTACGCCCGCGCCCGCACCGGCCGGTCACTGATGCTTGGCACCCCGGCCGAGCGGGAACGCGCCGTCACCGCGCTGGTTGCCCGGCCGGCGATGGCGCACCTGATGGATCTGGTCAAGACCCCGGTGTTGCTCGCGGCCGGTACCGAGTACCACGCCCGCCGCGGCACCCAGGGGGCCCGGCCGGTGGCGCCCCCCGACCCGCCACTGGACTGTGTGCCGTCGGCACAGTGGCCCGACCGGCGTACCGCCGACGCAGTCGTCATCGGCTCGGGCGCCGGTGGTGCCATGGCAGCCCGCACCCTGGCCCGGGCCGGGCTCCGGGTGCTCGTACTGGAGGAAGGCCGTCACCACGGCACCGAGGAATTCGCCCGCCGTACGCCGCTCGACCGGTTCGGTGAGCTGTATCGCGACGGAGGAGCGAGCGTGATGCTGGGCGCGCCCAGTGTGCTGTTGCCCACCGGACGGGCGGTCGGCGGCACCACGATCGTCAACTCCGGTACCTGCTACCGCACTCCGGACCGGGTGCTGGAGCGCTGGCGGCGAGCCTTCGGACTGCCGCTCGCCGAGGTCACCGCGTTCGGAGAGCGGCTCGACGAGGTCGAGCGCACGCTGACGGTGGCCCGGCAGCCGATCGATGTCCTCGGGACCAACGGCCGTCTCACCTTGCTCGGCGCCGAACGGCTGGGCTGGCGGGCCGACGCCCTGCGCCGCAACGCACCGGGCTGCCGGGGCTCCTGCGAATGCGTCGTCGGGTGCCCGACGGGTGCCAAGCAGAGTGTGCAGCTGTCAGTGCTGCCCGATGCCTGCGCGCACGGCGCCCGCATCATCACGTCGGCCAGGGTGCGGCGGCTGCTGGTCGACCGGGACCGCCCGGGCGGCCCGCGGGCGGCCGGAGTCGCAGCCCGGCGGCCCGACGGCAGCTCCTTCGAGATCCTCGCCCCGCTGGTGGTGGTGGCCGCGGGTGCGCTCCAGTCGCCGCTGCTGCTGCGCCGTTCCGGGCTCGGGGGCCACCCGATGACCGGACGTAATCTCGCGGTCCACCCCGCCACCAGCGTCGCGGGCCGTTTCGCGGAGCCGGTCGCCGGGACACCGGCGGTGCTGCAGAGCGCCGGTGTGGAACAACTGCACGACCGGGGCATCCTGCTGGAGGCCACCGCGCCGCCGCCGGGCCTGAGTTCGTTCGTGCTGCCCGGCGCGGGCCGGGCACTGCGCACCGGCCTCGACCGCGCCGGACATCTCGCCACGATCGGTGCGATGATCGCCGACCGGCCTCGCGGCCGGGTCCTGGGGCGGGAGCGGGCGGTGCCCCTGTACCGCCTCGATCCGCAGGACGGGCAGAAGCTGCTGCATGCGATACGGGCCATGGGCGAACTGCTGCTGGCAGCGGGTGCCGAGGAGGTCCTCACCGGAGTGCCCGGCTCCCCGGCCGTCCGCAGCACCGCCGAGCTCGATACCGTCCTGGCACCGGTGACCCCCCGGCAGCTCCACCTGTCGGCCTTCCATCCGACCGGTACCGTCGCTCTGGGTGCCGACCCTCAACGGGCTCCCGCGGATCGGGCGGGCAGGCTGCGCGGGGTGCGGGGGGTCGTCATCGCGGACGGCTCCGCATTGCCCAGCTGCCCGGAGGTCAACCCGCAGCTCACCATCATGGCGATGGCGCTCGCCGTGTCGGAAGCGGCCCTCCGGCCGGACAGCGACCACGATCCGGTCTGAGTGGCGGGAGCGGACACGCCCCGTCCTGGTGTGGCGGGGCACGGCGGCCGGTACCGATGAGCACCGTCGCACATGAGCAACGGCTGCTCATGTGCGGGCCGGCGGGGAGGACCAGACTGAGCAGAGGGCGGGGCCGGGCCGGCCCCGCCGGTACATCGGTGCCGTTCACAGCGGCATGACAGGAAGGAGCAACACGTGACGTCCGCCCGGCCGACTTCGGCAGGGAACGGCCACCGCGCCGACGGCCACGGCCGGGTGCGCCCGACCGGAGCCGGCCAACGGTACCGATGGCCGTTCGCTGCCCGGGAAGAGGAACTGGCCGCCTTCGAGGCGCATCTCGGAGCCGACGCCGTCTCCGTTCTGCTGGTGCACGGTCCGGCCGGTGTGGGCAAGAGCCGTCTCGCAGAGGAATGCGTACGCCGTGCCGAGCGACGCGGGTACCGCACCGAACATGTCGTCGCCACCACGGCAAGCGCCGCGCTGCCGCTCGGCGCCATCGGTCACCTGCTGCCGCCGGACGCTCCCGTGCACGACCCGGTGCAGACGTTCCACGCCGCGGTGACGGCCTTCACCCCGCACCGTGGCGACGGGCGGCCCCGTCGCAGCGTGGTGCTGGTGGATGACCTCCCCCTGCTGGACAACTCCTCCGCCGTGCTGCTCGGTCACCTCGCACGGACCGGCTCGGTCTTCCTGATGGGCACCGTACGCACCCCGGCGCCGCTGACTGACGTGGTGGAGTCCTTCGAGTACGAGGACAGCACCCGACGCCTGGACCTTGCCGCATTCGGCGAGAGCGAGGTAGCCGATCTCGTTCGTGGTTTCCTCAGGGGTCCGGTGGAGCACGCCTCACTGAGCACCCTGCTTCAGGCATCGCGCGGCAACGCGCTGATCCTGCGCGAACTGACCGTCGGCGCCCTCGACTCCGGCTCCCTGGCGCGCCAGGACGGACTGTGGCGGCTGACCGGCAGGCTGACCGGCACCCGGCGCCTGACCGGCATCATCCGTCGCAGCTTGGACAACCGCACCGCAAGCCAGCGCCGGCTGCTCGAACTCCTCGCCCTGTGTGAGCCGTTGCCGCTCGATGCCCTGGAGCACGGCGATGGCCGGGCCGACGACCTCGAGACGCTGGAGGAGCAAGGACTCGTGCGCGTACGCATGGACGGACGACGCGTCGTGTGCGCGCTGGACCATCCCCTCCACGGTCAGGTGATCCGCCGCGGGATTCCGGCCGTGCGCCGACGCGAGATCTATCGCGAACAGGCCGCCCGCCTCACCGCACTGGGCGCCCGACGCCGCGAGGACGCACTGCGCCTGGCTTCCTGGCAACGGGCGGCCGGGCTGCCGGTCGGACTCGGCGCACTGCTTTCCGCGGCCCGTATGGCACGGCATGTACGCGACTATCCGGCGGTCGTCTCCCTGCTGGCCGGGGTCCGGGAACGCGACGCGACAGCGGAGGTCCGGCTGCTGCGCGGCGAGGCGCTCCACCACACCGGCCGGTGGGAGGCCGCCGAGGAGTGCCTGAGTGCAGCGGAGCGCCTGGCGGAGCGGGACGAGGACGTGCTCACCGCTGCCATGGAGCGCACCCAGAACCTCTACTGGGGTCTCGGCGACACCACACGCACGCTGGAGGCCAACACCCGGGCCGCAGCACGGCTGGACGAGAACGGACGGCGAGTGCTGCGCGTCAACGAGGCCGCGTACCGGCTCTACGGCGGCCGAGTGCCCGACGCGCTGCGCCTGCTGGCCGACGCCGAAGAGATCGCCGTACCGCGTCTGCGGATGTGGGCGCAATTGCAGCGGTCCCTGGGACTGTCCTACTCCGGCCGCACCGCCGAGGCAGTGGAACTGGCGCGCACCGTGCACGAAGCACTGATCGCCGCCGAGAGCGAACAGCGGCCGGGCAGTCCCTCCTCGCACGGCAGCGGACCGGCCATCTACCGTGTCGCGGCGCTGACCGACGCCGGCCGCACACAGGAGGCGCGCGAGGTCGGCCGGGCCGCCTTCGCCCAGGCCGTCGGTGCCCGGGCGCAGGCGCCACAGATCTGGCTCGCCGCGCACTTGGGCCGCTGCGAACTCATCGCCGGTCACCTCGGACCGGCCCACGACTGGTTCACCGAGGCACTGGGCCTGGCGCACGGGCACCGGGCCGGACGTGCGGCGGTCTTCGCTGGCGCCGGACTGGCCGTGGTGCATGCCATGGCGGGCAGGGTCGAAAGGGCAGGCAGCGAACTGGAGGCGCTGTACAACCCGGAGACGGAACAGCAGCACGCCTCCCGGCTGATGCGGCAGCTCGCCGTCGCCTGGCGGAGCGCGGCGCGCGGCGCAACCGAAGAGGCGCACCGGACACTCGCCGACGCGGCCGGACAGGCACGCGAGGCGGGGATGTCCTCCTACGAGGGCTGGCTCCTGACGGACGCGGCGCGGCTCGGCCGCGCCTCCGAGGTCCGTGCCAGACTGGCCGAACTCGCCGCGGCGGGCGACAGTCCGCTGGCCGACGCCAGGGCGCGCCTGGCTGCGGCGCTCGCCGACGACGACCACCTGAGGCTGCGCGAGGCGGCCGAACGGTGCGGGCGGCTGGGCGCCGACATGGCGGGAGCGGAAGCCGCCACCGATGCGGCCGCCGCCGCAGCACGGGCCGGTGAGACGCGCGCCGCCGCGGCAGCCACCGTGCTGGCGCGGCGGCTGCTGGCCCGGTGCGGGGAGGACCGTGTCACCGCTCCGCGTCCGGCGCCTGCCGAGGTGCGCCCGCTCACGAGCCGTGAGCAGGACGTCGCGCTGCTCGCGGCGGACGGCCTGACCAGCCGGCAGATCGCTGACCGGCTGGTGCTCTCGGTGCGCACCGTCGACAACCATCTGCAGCGGATCTACCGCAAGCTCGGCGTCGCCTCCCGCCATGAACTGAGCGCCGCTCTCGGCTGAGGGCCCCCGCCGCCCGTGGCGCTCCGGAGCCCCGTTCGGCGTCACCGTTCACCGCGCGTCGGACTCCGCGCGGCAGTGGACCACCGTGCTCAGCTCGGTCCGGTCCGGGACGTCGAGCTTCGTGCGGATCCGTTGCAGATGGTTGCCGACGGTGCGTTCCGCGACGGACAACCGCACGGCGATCTCACCACTGCCGAGGCCGCTCGCCGCGGCCAGGGCCACCTGCAGTTCACGCGCGGTCAGCCGGCAGCGCACCGACGGCGGCACCAGCCCCGGCGTGCGAGCGCCGGGGCCCGGACCGATGAGCGTCAGGGCACGTCCCAGGGCAGCCTGCCCAAGACCCCCGGCCCCCTTGCGGACGTAGGCGGTGGCGGCGGCGTTCCAGGCCTCCGCCGCGAGGAGCACCGCGCCCAGGGCGGCCAGCCGGCCGGCGCATCGCTCCAGTTGACCGGGCTGTCCTGCGGCAAGCGTCTGCGCCAGTTCGGCGCGGGCGGCGACGAGCGCACTGTCGGATCCGGCAGCCAGGTCCCGCAGCGGCCCCGCAGCTTCCTCGGCGGCGCCGAGCCGTGCCGCGTCGCACAGCAGGTGTGACTGTGTGGTCAGCAGCCCACGCCGGCCCGCCGCCTCCGCGGCGTCCAGAGCCAGGGCCCGGGCCTGCACCGTGCGGCCGGTCGCCGCCGCCAGCCAGGTGCTGACCAGTGCCGCCTCCGGACGCCACCAGTGGCCGGAACGCAAGCTCCTTGCCTCCTGCCAGCACTGTTCCGCAGGGCCGATGTCACCGAGTACCGCTGCGGTCAGAGCCTGCCCGCACAGGCCCGCCCACTCCCCGGCGCGCAGTCCCGCCTCACGGGCATGCCTGAGCACACTGCCGTACCAGATCCGGGACTCGTGCAGCCGGCCCCGCAGATAGCCGATCCAGCCGATGTGCTCCGCGAGCCAGATCTGGGCGCTGCCGGCATGGGCGTCCACCGCGAGGTCGTATCCCTCACGCGCCAGCTCATCCGCCGCCGCGAGCGATCCGGCCTCGGCCAGTGCGCGGGCCTCGGCGCCGACCAGCAGCGCCGGGTGTGCAACGGTGTCGGCGTTGGTGCACGGCCGGTCCCCGGACCGCGAACGCCGGGCGGCTCGCACCGCTTCACCGGTGCGTCCCGTCTCGGTCAGGCAGTACACGCGGGGGGCCGCCGCGACCACGCCGGCCCGGGATCCCGGCGCCGGCGCGACCGTCCTCCATACCTGCTCCGCGCGCCGTACGTCTCCCGCCAGACTGCACAACGCGATCTCGTTCGCGCCCAGAACCGCCACGTCCGGGTGCCCGGCGAAGGCTTGCCGGGCCGCTGTGTTGACCGTCAAGGCCTCGTCCACTCGCAGCAGACCGAACGCAAGGCTCTGGGTGTGCAGGACCACCGCCGCCAGCCTCTCGTCGTCACTGGTGGACTCGCACAGTGCCCGCCGTACCGTCTGCCCCGCCTCTTGCCGGTGACCGCCTTCGTACAGCTCCTCGGCGAGCAGCAGCAGTGAGCGGGGACGGGGGCGCACCCGTACCAGTTCCCGGGCCAGCCGCAGCGCGACTGCGTGGTCCTGGGCCCGGCGGGCCAGCACGACGGCGTGCTCCAGCTCGTCCGGGTCCACGCGGTCGGCTGCTTCGAGGCGCCAGCACACCTGCCGCAGCAGACCTGCGGGGCCGGTGTCCCTGCCCCCTGAGCGGGCGGCCTGGTCCCGGAGAATACGGCGGATCCGCTGGACGGGAAGGCTCTCGCGCAGCACGGGCCCGCAGAGCGGACCGGCCAGTTCGGCGCAGGTGTGCGTCCCCTCCTCGACGACGCGCACCCAGCCCTCGTCCGCGAGGAGTTCCGCCGGTCCTCGGTGCGCGGGGTCCAGGGGGAGCCGCCCGCACACCGCCAGCCGTTGCAGGAGGTCCAGGTGCTGGGGATCGAGGCGACGCAGCCTGCTCTCGATCAGGCTGCGCAGCCGCGGGGTCGCCGTGAGCGGGCCGGCCAGACGCCACAGATCACCCTCGGACACCAAGTCCCGCCGCCGCACCGCGCCGTCGACGAGTTCCCGCAGGTCGCCTGGGCGTCCGCCGCTGGCCTCGTTCAGCAGCCGGACCGCTCTGCGCTCGACCGCGCCGTCCAGGGCCAGTTCCACTAGCGCAAGCACCACGGACCGGGGCAGGGCCCGCAGGCGGACGGGGTGCAGCGCGAGGTCCGGCCACACGGGAGGAGCCGTGACGCCTGCGGTGGCGATCAGGGACACCCGGCCGCTGTGCAGCCAGGAAGCGAGCAGCCGGACCGACGCGCCGTCCAGGTGACGGGCGTCGTCCAGGAGCAGTACGGGCCGCCGCCGTGCGGAGACCTGGCCGCCGCGGAGCGTCGGCGGGGATCCGTCGGGACCGGGCCGCAGCAGAGGGGCCAGGGCACCCAGCGGCACCGAGTGGGCCGCGGCGGTGGCCGTGACGCGCAACAGGGGGTGGCCCCGGCGCCCGACCAGCTGCCAGCACTCGTGCGCCAGTCTGCTGCGGCCGGTGCCGAACGGCCCGGACACCAGCACACCGCTGCCGCGCGGATCAACGAGTGCGCGGGCTGCCTCGTCCAGTTCCGCGTCGCGCCCGAGCAGGGGCCAGTGTCGTTCGGGCCGGGCAAGACCGGCTGGGCCTGTCGTGTTCATCGGGTACTTCCTGCGCGTCAGCGGTGTCATGACGCCGTACGGCGACCGGCCGGCGGCTTGCCACGGATCCTCCGAGGAGGAGACTCAGTGGCTGAGCCAGTGGACCGGCCATGTGTAGAGTTACCTTCCATGAGCGCCGTCCGTCAACGCATGAGCACGACCGGACGGGGTGGCGTGACCGGCCGGCGGGCCCGCTCAGCGGCCTTGTACGGTGTGCGCACGGCAAGGGCGGACGGCCGCTCGGGCGGCGCTTGACTGGGGAGAGCGGTAGTGGCGCCGATGGAGGACCCGATCATCCGTGACACGACGGTCGACGCCCTGGAGCGCCGGCTGCGGGACGCGATCATCGACGGCCGGCACGCGGTGGGCGCGCTGTTGCCGCCGGAGCGTGAACTCGCCGCCTCCTACGGGGTCAACCGCACCACACTCAAGCATGCGTTTGTCCGTCTCATGAAGTCCGGTCTGGTCGAGACCCGCCACGGTGTGGGTACGCGCGTCCGGGACTTCTGGCGTCTGGGAACGGCGGAGCTGCTGCCGGTGCTGGTGCTGCGCGACGACGCCTGGCTGGGGGAGATCTTCGAGGTGCGGAGGCAAGTCGGCACCCTGATCGGGGAGTTGGCCGCGCGCCGGGCCACTGCGGAGGACATCGCGGCGCTGCGGAAGCAGGTCCTTGCGGTACGCGCGGGCGCCGACAGCAGTCAGGTGCAGCTTGCGGACGCGGAGTTCCACCGGACGCTGGCCCGCGCCACGGGCAACCGTGTGTATCTGCTCATGATGAACACCCTGTTCGGCGGTTACCTTCCGGTGCGTCAGGCGCTCGCCCAGCCCTTCCAGGACGCCGTCGCCGCCGCGGGCCGCCTCCACCCGGTGGCGGAGGCGGTGGCCGCGGGCGACGAGGCCGCGGCCCGACAGGCCGTCGATGCGTATATGACGGACACCGAGGCCCTGATGCGTTTCACCGGCACACAGCGGCCCCCGGCGCTGAGACGGCGCCGCTGAGACCGCGTCGCCCGGCGGAGGAACGGTTCGTCCGGCACTTCGGCCTTCTGACGCCGGGGGCTCGGCCCGCCACCCGTCCGGTCGGCCCGGTACCCCGGCGGCGCTCCGTCATAGGCCGTTCCGCCGGGCCATCAGTGTGCGCAGGTCACGGCGGTTCTCGGCGCCGAGCTTCCGGTAGACGCGATACAGGGTGTTGCTGACCGTGCGCACCGACACGGACAACCGCTCGGCGATCTCCTTGTCCGAAAGACCGCCCGCCGCCAGGCTCGCGATCAGCCTTTCCCGGTCCGAGAGGAGTGACGACTGGCCCAGGAATCGCAGCGGCGGAGTGTCCACAGGTCCGCATCCGCGCAGCAGCTCCCGGGCCTGTGCAGTGGCTGCCGTGGCGGCCTTGACACCGCCGGCTCGCTGGTGGAAGCGCGCGAGTTCGGCGTACGCCTCGGCCGCGAACAACGCGGCACCCATGTCGGCGAACGCCCGTGCCACCCGCCCCATGAGCTTGGGCTCGCGGGACCGGTACGCCTCCGCGTACGCCACCCGGGCCCGCAGGAACGCGCCCTCCAGGCGCATCTCGGCGACGGCCGGCTCCGGGGCCGGCAGGGACAGCCTGGCGCACTCGTGCAGCCCGATGGCGACGTCGGCATGCGCTCCGTTCGCCAGGGCCCCCGCCACCGCGTCGTGCAGCACCCGCACGGCCGCGCCGGTAGCGCCTCTCTCGTGATGGCGCCGGGCCTCCACCACCGCCAGGAACACCGCGCAGTGTCCGGCCTCGCCCGCCGTCAGCCCGTCGGGCAACGGGTCGTCCGGCCGTCGGTCCGCCGGCAGACAGGTGACCGCGAGCGCCGCGTGGATCCCGGCCTTGACCTGCCACTGCCGCCATCCCACGCGGTAACTGGAAGTGAACGTGAAGCACTTCAGGGCGGCCTCGATGATCCCCCGGTCGTGCAGCAGATGGCCGAGGGCCAGACCGCGCTGCGCGTCGACGCGGACATGGTGGTTCTGCACCGCCTGCGAGTACTCCCGCCAGTAGATCCGTTCCGCCTCGTCGAACCGGCCGCAGTAGTGGAGCGCCGATGCGTGCAGTTCCTCCAGTGAGTCCGCGTGGAACTTCGCAGGCCCGCCCGGCGCCCCGTCGACCTCCTCGCGGAGCGTGGCGTACAGGCGCAGAGCCTGATCGGGCAGGCCCATGTGGCACAGCGCCCCCATCATGATCAGCCCCGCCTCCAGGGCGTGCCGGGACGGTCCGTTCCGGCGCAGCACTTCCGCCTGGTGAAGGGCGTCGGCGAACCCGCCCTGGAAGTAACGGGCGACCATCCGGTAGTAGGCCTGTTCGCCGGAAGGCAGCCGCGGCAGCAGCCCTTCCAGATCCTTGTACCGGGCCTGGAGCAGCATGCCGTGTGCCTCGGCACGCTCCAGGGACCTGGCGTATCCGGGACCTCGCTCGCGCACCGCCGTGATGAACCCCGCCAGCCGGGGGAAGTCGGCACTGGCGGTCAGCGCCCGCGCGTGCAGTTCGGCGGTGTCCTCGCCCGGATAGTGCCGCCAGCCGGCCCGCGTCAGCCGTACCGCACTCGGCAGCGTCAGCTCACGCAGGCTCTGCTCGACCGCCCGGTCCAACAGGGCTCGTGGCGGGGTCTCGTGGGCGTCCAGATGCCACTCGGCGAGGCGCAGGCAGTCGTCGTCGGCCATCAGAGCGGACAGACCGTGATGGGCGGCGAGCCAGTCCCGCAGCCGACGGCGACGGCGCAGCGGTGGCAGCCCGCAGGACAGCGCGTAGGAGGCCAGCGGGTGGGCGATGCGTACTCGTGGTCCGCCGGCCGGATCGGTGCCGCCGTCGACGATCCGCAGCAGGTTCTGCCGTTCCAGCTCCTCGAGCAGTTCGGCTCCGCAGAACCGCTCGACGGACGTCAGACGCGGCAGTCCGGCCAGCGCGACCAGCTCCAGGATCTCGCGGCCCGCCTCGCCGAGGCTCCGCAACTGCGGATCGACCAGCTCCAGGACCGAGGGCGGGACCGGAAGCTGCTCACCGACGAAATGCCAACTGCCCTCCGACCGGGCCAGAAGACGCTGATCGACAGCCGCACGGGCCACCTCCCGGAGCAGACGCGGGCTCCCGCCGCACAACTGGGCCAGCCGGGCCGCGCTGCTCTGCCCCAGCCCGCCCTCCAGAAGGGAGTCCGTCAGCTCCCTGACGCCGGCCGCGTCCAGCGGCTGCAGGTCCATGCGGACGAGAGCCCGGTCACTCCACAGGGCCTGGATTTCGGGCGGCAGCCGGTGCCCGTCGCTGGTCACCGAGACCACCAGTTTGACCGCCGGGTACCCTGCGGCCTCGTGCAGCAGCGGCCACAGTTCGGGGCCGAGCAGATGTGCGTCGTCGACGCTCAGCAGCCAGGCCTGCGCCCGGTCCCGCCCGGCGAGTCGGGCGACTTCGGCCAGAGCCCGTGCGGTGACGGGCAAGCGGAGTGAGCCTCTGCCATCACCGGGTGTGCCGCACTCGGCGCGCGGCTGAAGGCTGATCAGGCGGCGGCGTGGGGCGAGCGCCCACGCCTCCTGCAGCAGGCGGGTCCTGCCGATGCCTGCCGGGCCGGCGACCAACACGCCACGCGGGCCACGCCGGGACAGCAGCACCCGGCGGATCTGCTCCAGTTCGCCGACCCGGCCGGCGAACGGTGAACCGGTGGCGAGAACGGGCCAGGGGCCCGTCACCGGGAGATGAGGAGAGAGCGAAAGGGGTTCCATGGGTTCCTGTGCTGATGGATCGTGCCCGGTCCTGAAACGGTGCGGCGCCGTGCTTCCGGCACCCGCTGTCGTGCTCGGAGCAGACAGACGTACCGGCCGTGGCAGGCCGCACCGGACATGTCTCTTGCGGCCCGGCGCGACGAACGAGGGGGCGTGGTATGGCCGGGCACGCCCGGACCTTGTGAGCGGGACGGGACGGAGCACGGCGGCGGAAGGTGATCACTGGTCGCGTTCAGTCTCCGTGGGCGGTTCGTCGCGGACCAGGGGAGTGGCTACTCAACTCCCGGTGCATACACAGGCGGGCAAAGGACCGGCCGTCACACTGCGGGACGTGTCAGCCCCGTCGTGCGGCGAGGAACAGGGGGCACGGCCCTGACGCGACGATGGTCCTCGCTGCCCGCGTCCGTTCCGAGTTTGTGGTTGACGGCGCCGAGATGTGCCGTTCGACGGCCTGAACGGTCAGCGACAGGGCCCGCGCTATCGCTGTGTTGTTGAGCTCTGCCGCCATGTCCGACAGCACCTCTCGCTCCCGGGGTGGCCGACTGTGCAGGGCGCCGCCGCCGGCAGCGACTCCACCAGGCCGTGCTCGGGTGGTCCGGAAGGACCGCCACGACCAGGATGCGCACCCGTCCGGACAGCGGATGAGTATTGGCTACCCCTTTGTGCGACTGATTCTGCGCCGGCAGCGGGCATCCGCATCCGGCTGCGGAGGCGAGGACATGGCTGATTCCTGTACCCGCGCGCTTCGTCCGATTCCGTGCGGCCGTGTGCGGCGCCGCTGGTCGAGCGAGGGGGAGGGGCCGAAAACCGACGTGCGGATGAGTCGTCCGGTTGAGAGGCTGAGATCATGAACAGCCAGCATGATGCCGTCCCCCGGTCGTCCACGTCGCCCTCGGACACGGACTGGATCACCACGCCCGTGACGGCCGGCCTCCTGCGCGGGGCGCTCGACCTGGAGCGCACTCAGCACGGTGTGCTGCCGCACCGGCTCCCCGCGTGGGTCCGCGCACAGTGCGCCGACGGGCAGCTGGCCATGGCGGAGGCCCAACCCTCGGGTGTGCGGCTGGTGTTCCGTACCCGCGCCGCCGCCATCGAGCTGGACACGCTCCGTACCAAGATGGCCTATCAGGGCGCCCCGTCCCGCCCGGACGGCGTGTACGACCTGCTCGTTGACGGCAAGCCCGCCGGCCGGGCCAGTGTGACCGGCGGCAACGTGCTGATGCTCGACATGACCACCGGGTCCGCGGCGACCCTGCCCGGTCCGGTCGGCACCGTCCGGTTCACCGGCCTCCCCGACCGTGTGAAGGACGTCGAGATCTGGCTGCCGCACAACGAGATCACCCAGCTGGTCGCCCTGCGCACCGATGCCCCTGTCGAGGCTGTGCCGTCGGGGGGCCGCAGGGTGTGGTTGCACCACGGCAGTTCGATCAGTCACGGCTCCGACGCCGCAAGCCCCACCACGACCTGGCCGGCCCTGGCCGCTTCCCTCGGCGGCGCGGAACTGATCAACCTCGGCCTGAGTGGCAGCGCCCTGCTCGATGCGTTCACCGCCAGGACCATGCGGGACACGCCTGCGGACCTGATCAGCATCAAGATCGGCATCAACCTCGTCAACGCCGACGTGATGAGGCTGCGCGCGTTCACCCCGGCCGTGCACGGTTTCCTCGACACCATCCGCGAGGGACACCCCGCCACTCCGCTGCTGGTCGTCTCGCCCATCCTCTGCCCCATCCACGAGCATGTCCCCGGCCCCAGCGCCCCGGACTTCACGGATATCGGCCAGGGGAAGCTGCAGTTCACGGCGCTGGGGGACCCCGCGGAGCGCGCCGCGGGGAAACTGACGCTCAACGTCATCCGGAACGAGCTGTCCCGCATCGTGGAGCAGCGGGCAGCCGATGACGCCCATCTGCATCACCTCGACGGCCGCGACCTCTACGGCGAGGCGGACTTCGACGAACTGCCGCTGCCGGACCAGATCCACCCGGACGCCGCCGCACATCAACGCATCGGCGAACGCTTCGCCGAACTGGCCTTCCACAGCGGCGGACCCTTCGCCGCCAGGCGCCCCTGAGCCGCTCGCATCCGGCGCCCGGCCCCTGTCCTCACCGCTGCGTTCCCTGCCCCGGGCTGACCCGCGGGACCCGGTCCACCGGCTTCCCGCTTCTTGATCATTTGCGGCGCCTTTGGCGGTCCTGAAATACGCGGGCCGGCAAAGGGCGGCGGAGCGTGTCCGGTCGCCACGGAGGACTTGGAGCCGGAGCGAGCGACGGGCCGGACCCCGCCCGAAGGAGAGAGGCACGGGAATGGCAGGGGAAACGAGTGAGTAGTCGACACGCGTAGATGTTTTAGGGTAAATGGTGCATACGGCTTCCCGCTCAGTCCTGTTCTCTTCGTACGGTCCCTCTTGTGAGGGGTACGTGTGCGTGCTACGTTCACGGCGGCAACGGGGAGTGTGGGCGGAAATGCATAAAAGGCAATTCGACCATGGTGAAGAAGAGTCTGAAGAGTCAGGACCGGGCTCTTCATTCGATTCCGATGAATTCAATCCCAAGTTCCTCACACTTGGGCCGGTAAGAATAGCGGACGGCGCTGATCTCGTTGCGCTGCAACCGTCGAAACCAGCGAATCTCCTTGCGGCGCTTCTCTTGCATCCGAATTCCACGGTGTCTGCTGAATTTCTGCAGAGAGTGGTATGGGGAGAAGGGCGACCGGCGACCGCGAAATCTGCGCTGCACACCTGTGTCCAACGTCTGCGCCAGGTGTTCATCAAGTACGGGATCGCGGGCAACCTCATTGAGGCGGTCCCCGGCGGATACCGGATCACCGCGGACTCCGGATCGCTGGATCTGATCGCCTTCAGGGACCTGCTGCGCAGCGCCGACAGTGAGCGGGACCCCGCGGTGGAACTCAGTATCCTGCGGGCCGCGCTGTCTCTGTGGCAGGGGCCGTTGCTGGCCAACATCCACTCCGACATCCTTCAGCGCGAGGTCGTGCCACGCCTGACCGAGGAGCGATTACGGGCGATGGAGCGGGTCTTCGACATCGAGCTCGCCCTCGGCCGATGTCGCCAAGTGCTCGCCGAGCTATGGCCGGTGGCGCGATCGCATCCCGCACACGAACCGTTCTGGGCCCAGCTGGTGCAGGCCCTCCACCGCACCGACCGGCGCGCCGAGGCGCTGAGTGAATACCGCAGGGTGAAGCAGTATCTGCGCACCGAGCTGGGGGTGGACCCCGGCCCCGCACTGCAGCGCCTGGAGATCGCCGTGCTGCGCGGCGATGATCTCTCGGCCCCGCCCGGAGGGCGGGTGCTCCCGGCCTTCGCCCTTCGCGGCGGAGACCCGTCATCGGCGCGTTCCTCAATTCCGCCCGTCGAGGGTTCAGCGGACAAGTCCTTTCCATCCGGTGGTGCCGCCCAGGTTCTCGAAACCCTCATCGGCGCCGGGTTGATCGAGGAAGGCCCGGAGGGCCACTATCGAATGCACGATCTGCTCCGAATCGTCGCCCGTGGCGCGATGGAGTTGCGGACGGATGCCGCCTGGCCCGATGTGTCGCCGAAGGTCTGAGAAGTTAGTCGGAGAAGTGTCGGTTCGGTCTCCGGATATCACTTTCCGAATTCTGTGGTACCCGTTGTCCCCACGACTGCGCCTGAACGGGAGTAACTGAAGGCATGACCACTGCATATGAGGAAGTCGCGCATTCCCATCCCCGGATCAGGCGAGATGTTCTCTATACGGAGACGCCTTCCGGAGTTGTTTTTCATAGCGCGCACGGAGGATTTACTCTGCAGGGCAGATCGGCCTACCGGTTCGCCTCCCTCATCGTTCCCCACCTGAACGGGGCGAGCCGTGTCGGAGAGATATGTGCGGGCCTGGGCGACAAGCAGCGCGCCATGGTGGCCGAGTTGGTCGGTGCGCTCTACGGTCGGGGCTTCGCCCGGGATGTGCAGCCCGGCAGTGACGGCCTGGACGAGCTGACGGATGAGGTGGCGCGTCGTTTCGCGCCCCAGATCGACTACATAGACCACTACGCGGGTGAGGCGGGCTCCAGGTTCCGGCGATTCCGCGAGACGCGGGTGGCGGTGCTCGGGGACGGGCCCGTGGCGCAGTGGTGTGCGCTGAGCCTGGTACGCAACGGCAGCGCCGCCGTCGCGTTCCCGGCACAGGCCGGCGACGATCCGTTCGCCGCGGTCCTCCAGGAAGCGCGGCTTCTGGGCGAGGCCGGATGCCCCGTCGAACTCGTCCGGCTGGACCCCGGTGACGGCGACGGATGGGATGGCCTGGCCGGGTACGACGTGGTGCTGGCGACCGGCGGCCACCGGACGCTGCTCGGCCTGCTGGAGGCAGGCGTACCGGGCGGCGTACGGCTGCTGCCCGCCTGGGAGTTCGCCTCTCAGGCGGTCATCGGGCCGGTCATGACCTCCGGGGCGGTGGGCTGCTGGGCGTGCGCGGCGTTGCGCCTGGGCGCGAATGGTGACCCCGGCGCGGCAGCCGACCTGTGGAGCGGCGCCATTCTGGGAGAGCCGGGGGAGCGTTCAGCGGGAGGGGCGGCGGGCCCGGTCGCGGCCATGGTCGGCAACCTGCTGGCGTACGAGGTGTTCCGTCTGCTCACCGGTGCGCTCAGCGCCGAGACCGAAGGCCGCATCGTGATACAGGACCTGGACTCCCTCGATGTCGTCACGGAGCCCCTCATGCCGCACCCGCGTTGCCCCTTCTGCCGGGACGACGAGGACATGAATGCGGCGTCCGTCCTGACCGTATCGGAGTTGATGCCTCGTCAGTTCGACGCACAGGAAGGGGCGTTGACACCCGAGGCGGACGGTGGTGCGGCGCTGTCCGTGCTCGACACCCGATCGGTGCTGATCCATCCTCGCGCGGGCGTCTTCACCGCCTTCGCGGACGACACCTGGGAGCAGACTCCGCTGAAGGTGGGCACGGTGCGACTCGCGGTCGGCCATGGCGGCCCACGGGACATCTCGGCGTTCGACGTGCACCATGTGGCAGGGGCCAGACTCCGGGCCCTGCACAGAGCCGCGGAGGTCTATACCGAGCGGGTCGTCCCGCAGCACGCAGCTGTGGAGGGCGCCGCGCTGGAGGCCGCCCGAGAGAAATGGCCGCTGCTGGCACCCGACACCTTCGACATCGCGTCGGGCAACGGCGCGGCGGCAGGTACGGTGCGCTCCTGGGTGCAGGCGACCTCCCTGGCCGGGGCGCGAATCGCTCTCGTTCCGGCCGGCGCGGTACGGACCTTCGGAGCCGGGAACCACGACCGGAGCTTCGTGCCGACCACCGCGGGCTCGGCAGCGGGCTCGTCACCGTCGCGTGCGGCCGCACGCGCTCTGTACTCCGCGGTGGCGTTCCACTCGCTCAATCGGGCGCTGCGGGCCCAGTGCGACATCCTCGCGATGTCGCAGACCGCTGACGAGGCCGACGACCGTGAAGCGGTATTCCTGCGCCGCTCGGCAGCGAATCTGGGTCTGACGGTCGAACTGCTCGACCTCGGCGGCGCCGACGGGATCGCCCCGGTCGTGCTCGCCCGCGCCGAGGACCCGCACACCGGGCACACGCCCTGGACGATCACCGCGGCCCCCACCCGGCGCCGCGCGGCGGTCGGCGCGCTGCGCGATCTGCTCGGACGCGTCCAGATCGCGCGGGAATCCGCTGCGTCCGCACCCGTCGACACCGGCGATCCGGTACTCGGCGACCTCGCCCCGATGAGCCTGGCCGTCACCGGCGCTGCGGGGGATCCGGACCGGCCGCCTGTCGGCACCGCTGCGATGCTCGCCCGGCTGCGCGACCGCAGCCTCGACGCCTTGGCCGTTCCCACCGGTTCCGCAGATCTGCGGACCGGCGGCATCCACGTAGTCCGGGTCCTGCTGACGTACGGGGCCGTAGATGCTCTCTGACGCCACCGCGAGCCCCACTGCCCCCACGGCGATGGGCTCGCTGCCCGGGAAGCCCGCCGCAGGGCAAGCCGTTGAGGCTCTCCTGGCCCGCAGCCTGCGCAGCCACCGTGCCGCCGGCGCGGGCTCAGGCCCGATGGCGACGGTCGCGCTGCTCGGTCACCGCGACGAGCTGTCCGCCCCCGCGAGCACGGACCCCGGGGCCGCGGGCGCCATACCCGTCCACCTGTACGGTCACCAGGCGATCGTCGGCCCACCGCCAGGGCCGGCGGAGGCGGCCACGCCGTGTCCGCGCTGTCTCGCGCGGCGCTGGCAGGCCGTGCGGCCCGGCGCCCTCCGGGACGCACTCGAACTCGGTGCCGGCACGCGGACGACGGGGGAGTGGCCCTTCGTCACGGCCTTCGCGATCGATGCCGTCGCCGCCCTGATCGCCGCCACTGAACGCGTCGTCCCTGCCGGCCGCCCGGGTCACGCCACCGTGCATCTCCTCGACCTCGAGAGCCTTGAGGTCAACCGTGCGCTTCTTGTCACGGACGGCGAGTGCCCGCACTGCGACCGCCGCGTCCCCGATACCCCCGATGGGGCGAGGATCGAGCCGCGCATCGTTCCCAAAGCGGATCCGATGGGGTTCCGCAGCCGCCCCATCGAGAGTTACGACCTGCCGCTGGAGGCGTTCGTCAACCCGGTGACGGGCATGCTCGGGCCGTCGGTCGCACCCGACCTCACTTCCACATCGACCGCATCGACGGTGGGCTCCTTCACCCTGCGCTCCGGCGCGTACCTGCGGGAGTCGTACTGGGGAGGCCACACCGGCAGTTACGCGCGCAGCGTTCGGGTCGGTGTTCTGGAGGGCATGGAACGCTTCGCCGGGATGCGGCCCCGCGGTAAGCGGACCGCACTCGTCGCGCCGTGGACCGCGCTCGGTGATGATGCCCTCGACCCACGGACCTGCGGTGTCTACTCCGACGCCTTCTACCGTGACCAGCACTTGGTGAGGCCCTTCCGGCCGGAGCTGCCGATCCCCTGGGTGTGGGGGTATTCGCTGCGTGACCACCGGCCGCTGCTCGTGCCGGAGGTCCTGGCCTACTACCACGCTCCCGGCGGACTGGAGAACCGCTTCGTCCAGGAGAGCTCCAACGGCTGTGCGTCGGGCGGGTGTCTGGAGGAGGCCGTGCTCTTCGGGCTGATGGAAGCCGTCGAACGGGACGCCTTCCTGATCGCCTGGTACGCGGGTCTGCCCCTGTCTGAGATCGACCCCGCCACCAGCGTCCGCCCCGAGACCCGTCACATGGTCGGCCGCCTCGAGCTGTACGGCTACCGGGCACGTTTCTTCGACACCCGGATCACCTTCCCCATACCCGTCGTGACCGCGGTCGCGGAACGCGTCGACGGCGGCATGGGGACACTCTGCTTCGGCGCCGGAGCCGGCTGGGACCCGGAGGCGGCCTTGAGCGCGGGACTGTCCGAGATCGCAACCGACGCCGTCAAGCTCCGGTCCCGCACCGAACGGGAGAAGGCCCGTCTCACCGCGCTGGCAGCCGACTTCGACCGGGTGCAGGTCCTCCACGACCACCCCCTGCTCTACGGACTGCCCGAGATGGCCCGGCACGCCGGTTTCCTTCTGCGCCCGGGCCGTTCGGGCACTCCGCCGGGCCCCGTCGCGGGTCTGAGCCCCGGCCACGGACCCTCGGACGACCTCTGGGAAGACCTCGACGCCGCCGTGGCGGCCGTCACCGGCGAGGGCTTCGACATCGTCGTCGTGGACCAGACGATGCCCGAACAGCGCGACGCCGGGCTGCACACGGCGGCGGTCATCGTGCCGGGACTGATCCCCATCGACTTCGGATGGCGGCGCCAGCGAGCCCTGCACATGCCCCGTCTGCGCACGGCCCCGCGCGCCCGCGGCCATCGCGACCACGATCTGCGGAGGGCCGAACTCAACCTCGCTCCGCACCCCTTCCCCTGAAACCGCAGCCCGTGCACAGCAGTGACAGAAAGGACGGACATGGGGGACACCCATGACTACGCGACCGCGGTAATGCGGCGCGGCCGGGTCGCGATGGAGCCCGCCGACTTCGTACCCGACTGGGCGGACCGGCCGAGGAAGGAGAAGTACTACCCGGGCGCGGAGCAGTTCCCTCTGCCCGACGGTGGCTTCCCCGATGACGCCGCCGTTGCGCGCGGACTGTCCGGGCCGCACGGCGACGCCTCCTTCAGCCTGCCGCTGCTGGGGGGAATGCTGCGCGACTCCTACGGCCTGGTGGGCCGCAGGCTCGCCGTGCAGGCCAACACAGACCTGGGGACACTGCCGATGTACACCCAGGCCAACTGGTCCCGCGGCACCGCATCCGGCGGCGGCCTCTACCCTGTCGCCGTCCACTGGGTGTCCGGTGCGGCGGGACCCATGACGCCCGGTGTGTACCACTACTCGCCCTCGCACCACGCGGTGCGACGACTGCTGACGGGGGACGTCTCCGGCCAGGTGCGCGCCGCGGTGGGCGACCCCGGGCTGCACCGGGACACCGACCAGTTCCTGGTCCTCAGCGTCAAGTTCTGGCAGAACGCGTTCAAGTACAACAGCTTCGCCTACCACGTGGTGACGATGGATGTCGGAGCGCTGCTCCAGACCTGGCGCATGTGGGCGCAGGCCCGCGGGCTGCGCCTGGACCCCGTCCTGTGGTTCGACGAGCCGCAGCTCGGCGGGCTGCTGAGTGCGCGTGAGGACGAGGAAGGGGTCTTCGCCGTCGTCCCCCTGCGCTGGGAGGACACCGGGAACCCTGCCGCGCCCGGTGCCGCGCGGCCCCTCCCCACCAGGCCATCGGCGGTGCGCCGGGCCGAGCAGGAGCGCTCCCGCCGGGTCATCGCCTTCGAAACCGTGCGGCAGGTGCACAGCGCCACCGTGCGCGACGCTGCCGTCCGCCCCGCGCCCGGCGCACTGCGCCCGGCCGTGGCCCCGGCCGTCCCACCCGGCGGGACACGGCAGTTGCTGCCGACTGCCGCACCGATGCCGATGAGCGTACGCAGGGCGCTGCGCACGCGGCGCAGCAGCTTCGGGCGCTTCACCGGCGACCGGCCGCTGCCGGCCGGTCACCTCACTGCTGCTCTGCTGGCCGCCGTCGCGGGTACCGGGCTGACAACCGACGTCACACCGGCCGGCAGCCCCCCGCTCGCGTCCTTTTACGTCTTCGTCAACCATGTGCAGGGTGTGGCACAGGGCACGTACGCCTATGACCACGATGCCGGGGAACTGCGGCTGCTGAAGACGGGATCGCCGGGAGCCTTCCTGCAGGCCCACTACTTCCTCGACAACTACAACCTGGAACAGGCGGCGGCCGTCATCGTCCCGGCCGTCCGTACCCACGCGGTGCTCGACGCCGTGGGCGACCGGGGATACCGGCTCGTCAGCGCGGGAATCGGAGCCGCCGCGCAAGCGGTGTACACGGCAGCAGCCGCCTGCGGCACCGCCTGCGGTGTCGCGCTCGGCTTCGACAGTGTGGCCTTCGCCGACGAGCTGGGACTGACCGGCACCGGGGAGCTGCCCCTGCTGCTCATGCTCGTCGGCAACGAGCGGGGGCGCCCCGCGGACTTCCACTACGACCTCGTGCCGGCCCCGCAGGTGCGCGGCGGACAGGAGGACCGGTGAACACCTCCCTCGGGCACGCCCCCTCGCCCGATGCCGTCGCGGACCGGCGCCAGGAGTTGTCCCCGCGCTTCATGATGCGCCTGGCAGGCCTGCCGTCCGAGACGGTGCAAAGGCTGCGCAGCCCGGCCGCCCGGCAGTGGGCCGACCGGATCATCGACGAGGAGGAACGACTGCGTGAGCTCGGCGCGATGCTGAGCGACCCCCTCGCCGCGCTCGTCGCGGACGAGGACGACCAGCGCAGGCGCCGTGAGGTACTGCGCCTGCGCCGCGCGGTCTTCAACAACCGGCTGCCCCAGGACAGGGCCCTGGTGCTGCCCGCCGGGCTCGACGGTCCGTCCGAGGCCGCTCTGGCGGCCTGGCTGCGCGACAGGGAACGGCTGGGGCATCTGCACTCGCTGGGGCCGGAGCTGCTGGCAGACGCCTTCGCACGGGGACGGACGGCGCTTCGGGAGCTGGCGGCCGAGGAGCAGGTACGTCTGGCGCTGCTGCTCGCTTCGCCGACGCTGGACGGCCGGCTGGACGCGTACATCCGCGGCGACGAACCCGCCGGCGGCAAACGCGGCCGCAAGATCGAGCGCTCGCTGCTCGCCTACCTGTACCGGACGGCCTGCAAGACCAGCCCGTTCAGTACGTTCACGGGCGTCGCCGTAGGGGAGTTCCGCACGGACGCGGCACCGGGCGGCGCCATCGACGTCGCCGAGGAATGGTCGGGCCATCCGCGGCTGAACGTCGTCGTGCTGCGGCGGCTGGCCGAGGCCATAGCCGAGGACCCCCTCCGCCGCGGCGATCTGCCCGTCGCGCTCGCCTCGGGCTGGGAGGCCGACGCCGAGCGAGTCCGTTTCGTACGCCGCTCGGTGACCGCGGGCGACGACACCGCCCCGGTCAGCTTCGACGCGGCTCGTGACCGGCTGTTCTTCCTGCGCCGCAGTGGAGCGCTCGAGGGATTGCTCGAACTGTTCCGACGTTCTCCCCGGCTGCGCCACCGGGACCTGGCGGCCTGGCTGTGCACCGAGCGCGGAGCGAGCGCGGAGGATGCCGAACGCTATCTGTCGGCACTGCTGCAGCTCGGCATGGTGCAGTTCGACGGCCTGTACCCGGATGTCCACAGCCGTGATCCGCTGCGTGACTTCCAGGCGGCGCTGCGGGACATCGGCCGGCCATGGGCGGTGGAGACCGCCGCACACCTGGAGAGCGTCGCGGCCGGTGTCGAGGCGTACGCCGGAGAGCCGCTCGCACGGCGGAGGGAGCTGCTGAACGCCCTCCGCAGTGAACTACCCGCGCTCACCGAGTCCCTGGGGGCGCCGGGCACATCACTGCCGCAGACCCTCCTCTACGAGGACGCCCGGGCCTCCCGGGAGCCGGTGACCGGCGATCTGCGGACGTGGGCCGAGCTGGCCGGGGGCCCGCTGGAGTCCCTGTCCCGCATCCTGCCCGCCTTCGACGTCGCACTCGCCCAGCGGCTCACCTTCAAGGGCTTCTTCCTGGCCCGCTTCGGGCACGGAGGGCGCTGCGACGATCTGCTGAAGCTCGTCCACGACTTCCACGAGGACCTCTTCGAGCAGTATCTGCTCTTCACCTCCCAGCAAGCCCCCCACGACGCAGGCGACGGCCACCGGCCCGAGGAGAACTGGCTCGGGCTGCCCGGAATCACCGCCCTGGACCGGGCCCGCGCCGTGTTCGTCGAGCGCATGCGCGGGGCCTGGCATACGTGGACCGGTGACACCGATGAGATCCGGCTGGACGAGACGTTCATGGACGCTGTCGCCGCGGAACTCGCACCGCTGGCAACCGGCTTCGCCCCCCACAGCCACTTCCTGCAGCTCGCCGACCGCGACCAGGACCCACTGGTCGTGCTGAACGGCTCCTACGGAGGTCTGTGCTTCCCTTTCACGCGCTTCACCCACTGCTTCGACACCCCCGACGACAGGCCGGGTCTGTCACGGCAGTTGCTCAAGGATCTCCGCGGGATTCAGCCGGAAGGGGCGGTGTTCGCCGAGATCACCGCCGGGTCGGCCACCACGAATCTCAACCTGCACGGCCGGCTGACGGATTTCCAGATCCTGTGCCCCGGTGAGACCGGCTCCGCCCCGCCGGAAGGCCGCCTCCATCTGGACGACCTGTGGGTGGAACACCATGCGGCGGAGGACCGCCTCGTCGTCCGGTCCCGGCGGCTCCGAAAGGAAGTCGTCCCCCTCTATCTCGGCTATCTGGTGCCCATGGTGCTTCCCGAGATCCCGCGCACCCTGCTGCTTCTCTCCCCGACCTCCAAAATCGCCCTCGATGTGTGGACGGGAGTTCCGCAGGCCCCAGCCGTGCACGGGGTGACATCGCGGCCCCGGGTGCGCCACGGCTCCGTCGTGCTGAGCCGCCGCAGCTGGTTCGCGGAAGCGGCCGCACTGCCTCGGCGCTCTCCCGGACAGCAGGACGCCGACTGGTATCTGCACTGGCTTCGATGGCAGCGCGAACACCGCATCCCCGCACAGGTCTTCGTCACCGTGCTGCCCGGCGACGGCGCCTCCGGCGGCATCTGGGACGGCGGCTCCAAGCCGCACTACGTCGACTTCGGCAGCCCACTGTCCCTGGTCGCTCTGGAGGGCCTGATCAAGGACCGGACCGCGGGCGTCCGCCTGGAGGAGATGCTGCCGGCCGAGGACGACCTCCATGTCCGTACGGCCCGGGGCCGGCACGTCGCGGAACTCGCCGTGGAGCTGCTGCCCGCCCGGTGCACCCATCCGGTACCTGACGAGGAAGGAAACGGTGAGCGGGCATGACCTCACCCATGCGGACCGGCCCCGCCGCAGCCGGCGGAGCGCCGGAGACCGGCGAATGGCAGGCACTGCACATCTTCTACGCGGCGAGCCCGCGGCCGCTCCTGCTGGACTGCGTGCGGCCGCTCGTCGACGAACTCACCGCACAGGGACTGCTGTCGGGCCACTTCTTCATCAACTACTGGTTGCAGGGACCGCATGTGCGGCTGCGCCTGAAGCCGTCGTCGGCCGCCGTGACGGGGCAGGTCCGTGACCGGGCACACGCGGCGGTGCAAGCCTTCCTGGCTGCCCGCCCGGCACTCTACGAGGTCAAGGCGGGCTTTCTCGCGGACCTCTACAACGCCCTGTTCGAGCTCGAATACCCGCGGGAACAACGCGAGAAGCTGCTGGGGCCGGACGGCCGCATGCTGCTGCGGGACAACAACTCGGTCAGCTTCGAACCCTACGAGCCGGAGTACGGGAAGTACGGGGGCCCTGCCGGTGTCGCGCTCGCCGAGTGGCACTTCCAGCGCTCCAGCGATCTGGTCATGGAGTCCCTCCGGTCGATGAACCTCCATGTACGTACCGTGCTGCTCGGGGTCGCCGCCCAGCTGATGATGGTGATGTCCGCGTCCTTCCTCGCGGACGACGCACATCTGGCGCACTTCCTCGAGCGCTACCACGCCTTCTGGGACGGGGCGTTCGCGCAGACCGACTTCACCGCGCGCAAGGGCTACGACCGAGCCTATGACGACATGGGTGCGGAACTGGGGCGCCGGTTCGCCGGGATCCGGGCTTCGGTCGGCGGCGCGGCGGAGCGGGAGCTGCCGGACTTCCTGCGCGGCTGGGCCGCGCACTGTCGCGAACTGGCCGAACGGGTAAGGGCGCTTGCGGCGGACGGTAGCCTGGTGTTCCGCTCCTGGAGCGACGACGGTGAATTCCGGGTCACCGACCCGGCTCAGGCACTCCCGATGCTGATGTCCCCCTACATGCACATGACCAACAACAGGCTCTCGGTGACCATCCGGGACGAGGCCTTCCTGGCGTACGTCCTCGCCCGCGCCCTGCGCGAGTGCGGCGGCGGCCCTGAGGTGTCGCGGTGAGCGCGCAGGGGCTCCTCGGGCTGAGCCCGCAGCGACGGCCCGACCTGCTCGTCGGCCCCGCAGTATTACGCGGGGCGACCCGGATCCATCCCATCAAGGACCCCGTCAGCGGACGCCGTTTCGAGCTGCGGGCCAAGGAGTTCTTCGTCCTGTCGCGGCTCGACGGCCGGCGTACCCTTGCCGACATCGGTGACGCCTACGCCCAGCGGTTCGGCGTCCGCCTCGGTGACGCGCACTGGCGGCAGTTGCTGGGACTGCTCGGCGCACGGCATCTGCTCGCCGGAGGCCCGCCCCCTGCCGGCGAGGGTGTGGCGCATCCCGGTCTGCTCGTACAGCTCGGCAGGCCGACACTGCTGAACGGGCACACCCGCATGGTGGCCGATGCCGGCGCGCTCATCGAAATCCTCCACCGGCGCACCGCCTTCGCCCGGACCCCGGCGTTCCTCGGCACCGTGCTGCTCCTGACTGCCGCGATGCTGACCCATCTGAGCATGGAACTCGGCGCCCTGAGGAACGACTTCACGGAGCTCACGCACCGGCCGGTGCTTCTGCTGGCCGTCGGTGTCGTGCTCTGGGTGAGCCTGGCCTTCCACGAACTCGCGCACGGACTGGCCGGCCGTGCCTTCGGCGGCACGGTCTCGGAGATCGGCCTGCGCTGGCGGCTGCCGGTGACCTACCTCTACTGCCTCGTGCAGGACGTACCGTTCTTCGCCCGGCGCCGTCACCAGGTCGCGACCGTCGCCGCGGGACCCCTGATGAACCTGGTCTTCCTGCTTCCCTTCTGGCCCTTGTGGGCCTGGCTCCCCCGGCAGGACACCGCCCGTCACGCGCTGGGCGGGCTGCTCCTGCTCGGTGTCGCGATCGCCGCCGGCAACCTCGTCCCGCTGCCGCCACTCGACGGCTACAAGCTGCTCGGCTACGCCGTCGGTGTCAGCGGACTGGCCACCGGCAGCCGGACGTTCCTGCGACGGGCCACCGCCGGCGTGATCGGCCGCGGCGAAGGCGCGGGAGCCTACCCCCGGCGGGCTCGGCTCCTCTATGGCGGATACGGACTGCTCTCCCTCACCCTGACGGCCGGCGCATCCGCCGTCGTTCTCACCGCCGTGAGCCGTCAACTGGCCGAACGGTACGGCACCGTGACGGGCGCGGCGCCGGCGGTCCTTCTGGTGGCCGCCCTGGTGCTGTGGCGGCTGGGCCTGGCCGCGCGGGCCAGGCGAACCCCCGACACCGCGGGAGACGGCGAAGCAGACACGGCGCGGGCCGCCCCGCCATCCGGTGCGGAGTCCGTACCAGCCGCCCCCACGGCGCACAATCCGGCCGGCGACGACCAACACTCAGCAAGGGAACCCGAGATGACGTCAGTGGACACGGCCCCCGAGGCCGTGGTGATCGACGACGTGCACAAACGCTACGGGCCGGTCTTGGCCGTAGCCGGAGTGTCGCTCACTGTTCGCCGAGGTGAGTTCTTCGGCATCATCGGGCCGAACGGTGCCGGCAAGACGACCCTGATCGAGATGGTCGAGGGACTGCGGCGGGCCGACAGCGGGACCGTCGCCGTACTCGGCGCCGCGCCCTGGCCCCGCAACACCGCTCTGCTGCGGAGGCTGGGAGTCCAGACGCAGACCTCGGCGTTCTTCACCCGGCTGACCGCCCTCGAACACCTGCGGACCGTCGCCGCCCTGTACGGCCTGGGGCACGGAGCAGCGGACCGCGCGCTGGACCTGGTCGGTCTGTCGCAGCGTCCCGACGTCCGCGTCGACAACCTCTCCGGGGGCCAGCGCCAGCGGCTGGCCATCGCCACGGCGCTGGTCCACGACCCCGAACTGATCCTGCTGGACGAGCCCACCGCGGCCCTCGACCCCGAGGCCCGGCGCTCCCTGTGGGGCGTGCTGCGGAACCTCAAGAGCGAGGGACGCACCATTGTCCACACCACGCACCACCTGGACGAGGCCGAGGCTCTCTGCGACCGCGTCATGATCATGGCGCAGGGGAGGGCCGTAGCACTGGACACCCCCGCCAACCTGGTCCGGGCCCTCAAGGCGCCCACCCGCGTGCTGGTGCCGGCCGACCGGATCAGCGTGGAACACGCCCGTGCCATCGAGGGCGTGGACCACGCCGAGGTGGCCAATGGCGAGGTCGTCATGGAGACCAGGGTGGCCGGCCAGGTGATCGTCGCCGTGAACGGCATCGCAGGCCCCGACGCGGTACAGACCCGCACGGCGACCCTCGAGGACGCCTACCTCGCCCTGACCGGATCGGAGCACTGACCGTGAGCGCGTACGCCGCACTGACCCGGGCCAACTACCATGCCTACGTACGGGATGTGACCACGGTCTTCTTCACTTTCGCCTTCCCCCTGCTGTTCCTCGTCGTGTTCGGCCTGATCTTCAAGGGCCAGGCCGTCCAGGACGGCGGCCCGCCGTACATCAACTACATCGCTCCCGGTGTGCTGTCCTGGGGGGTCGGCAACGCCGCCATGTTCGGTGTGGCCTTCACCATGATGCACTGGCGTCGCGATGACATTCTGCGCCTGATCTGGCGCACCCCCACGTCTCTGCCGTCCGTGCTGGCCTCTCGCTACGCGATCGCGGTGGGGGTGGGGCTGGTGCAGGCCGTCCTGTTCACCGGCGTCGCACTGCTGCCGCTGTTCGGGCTGCGCCTCGCGGCGAGCTGGCCGCTCGTCATCCCCGTGCTCATCCTCGGAATCACCACCTTCATGGCCCTCGGACTGGTCATCGGAAGCCTCGCGAACACACCCGAAGCGGTGGCCGCGATCGCCAACTGCATCATGGTGCCGATGGCCTTCCTCTCGGGTTCGTTCTACCCCGGCGACCTGATGCCCGGCTGGTTGCGTGACGTGTCTCTGGCCCTGCCACTGCGCTACTTCAACGACGGCGTCCTGGGTGTTCTGTCCCGGACCCACCACGGCAGTGCGGCCGACATCGGCCTCGCCTGCGCGGGGCTGATCGGCTTCGCCGTGCTGTTCGCGCTGATCGCGGCCAAGACCTTCCGCTGGAGCAACCACGGATGACCACCGACCTCGCCGCGCCGCCGGTGACGCTCATGGACACCGCGTCGGCCACCCTGCGCGACGCCCTGGCAGCGCGCCACCGCTCGGCGCCACCGCTCGTCGTGCCGCTCGGAGCGGCCGACACCCTGACCGCGGGCCGCGATCCACACGCCGCTGCACGCCCCGCCGCGACCGTGCATCTCACCTGGGACGCCGTGCTCATAGGTCCCTGGGGCGCATCGGACCCGGCGCATCCCGCATGCGGGCAGTGCCTGGCCATGCGCTGGCAGCGGCTGCGCACCCGCTCCGAGCGCGAGGCCTGGGAAACGGGCACGGCCACCCGGGCGGCAGGCGTGTGGCCGGCTCTTCCCGCGCACGTCGTCGACGCCGTCGCGGCGCTGTACGAGAGCATCATGACCCGGGACGGAAACCGGCCCTGGCCGCAGGTCACCCGGCTCGACCTGGCCACGCTGCAGGTCATCAGCGTGCCCTTGATCGGCGAACCATTGTGCCCGCACTGCACGGCCGTGCCGGCCGCGCAGGACACGCCGACGATGCCGGTGTCGCGGCCGAAGCCGTCCCCGGACACCTACCGGCTGCGCTCGCCCGGTTCGTACGCCTTGCCGGCCGACGCACTGGCCAACCAGGTCTGCGGCCTGCTCGCCGCCGCGACCTGGACCGACGTCACATCGCCCACGACCGCTCCGGTGGCCGGCAGCGTGTTCATGCGCGGCTACGCGGGGCTGACCGACGTCACCTTCAGCGGCCAGGCCAACTCCTTCCGCGCCAGCCGCGACCTCGCCTTCCTGGAAGGGCTGGAACGCTATGCGGGCACCCACCGCAGAAACCGCGCGGTGCTGCTCACCGAGGCCTACCAGGTGCTGGGCGACCGTGCACTCGACCCGCGCGACTGCGGCCTCTACGTCCCGCAGACCTATCGGGACGACCCCCTGCTCAGCCCCTTCGATCCCGACCGCCCGATCCCGTGGGTGGGCGGCTACTCCCTGCGCGATGAACGCCCTGTCCTCGTTCCGGCCCGGCTTGTCCACTACAGCGCCGGTCTGGCGTCGGACAACTTTGTCTTCGAGTGCTCCAACGGCTGCGCGACCGGAAGCTGTCTGGAGGAGGCGGTCCTGTTCGGGCTGCTGGAACTCATCGAGCGTGACGCCTTTCTGCTCGGCTGGTACGGCAATGCCCGGCTGACCGAGATCGACCTCGGCTCCTGCACCCGAGGGGCGACGCGCGCCATGGTCGATCGCGCGGCACTGCAGGGTTACGACGTCCACGTCTTCGACAACCGCGTCGACCTGCCGGTGCCGGTCGCCACCGGGCTCGCGTTACGCCGTGACGGGGGCCCCGGCACGCTCGCCTTCGCCGCCGGTGCCGCCTTCGACCCGGAAACGGCAGTGGAGTCCGCGGTGGCCGAGATCCTCACGTACCTGCCGCATCTGCCGGGCCAGGTCCGCGAACGGCCGGAGGAACTGGCAGCCATGGCTGACGACTTCGACCTGGTACGCCGCCTGCCCGACCACGCGGCCCTCTTCGGGCTGCCCCGGATGGCCCACCACGCGTCGGGCTACCTCCGGCCCACCGCCGTACGGCCGCTGGCCGAGCTCTACGGGGAGTGGGAGCAGCGACGCCCGCGTACCAGCGATCTCCTCGACGACCTGCTGCTGTGCCGCGACGCACTGACGACCGCGGGATACGACGTGATCGTCGTCGACCAGACCACACCGGAACAGAAGCGGATGGGGCTGCGAACGGTGGCCACCGTGGTGCCCGGTCTGCTGCCGATCGACTTCGGCTGGGCCCGTCAGCGCGCCCTGCACATGCCCCGGTTGCGCACGGCGTTCCGGCGCGCCGGACTGCGGGGGAGTGATCTCGGTGAATCCGAACTACGCCGGGTTCCGCACCCGTTCCCCTGAACGGCAGCGCACATGGCGAAGTCCTCTGCGCGGTGGTGTGAGCCGCCGGGCAGAGGACAGCGCCGGCAATCAGGCGGTGCAGCTGGTGGTGCTGGTCGTGCTGCTGCATGTGCTGGTGCTGCTGCAACTGGTGGACGAGCCCAGCATGACCTCGCTGGCGTCCGAGTAGTCGGTGATCTCGAAGGTCTCGGACTCGAGCTCCAGGATTTCCTGGGCGAGCGATTCCAGAGAGTTCTGCGGCATCGGCTGTTCCTCCTTGACGGTTCAAACCCGGCAACACATGGCCCAGCGGCCGGGAGCACCCATGCGTGCGAACACCCGTGCAGCTGTCCGAAGTCCTTTCTAGCGAGCCCTGCTGGCAGATCGACGCACGTCCCGCAGTCACCTGACTGTCAGGCGGCTGCGGCCACCCTCCGCCCCACCCGAAGGAGTTCAGGAATGCTCCCTGTCACGACCGACACCGCCGCGGTCCTCGACGGCCTGCCGAAAGTCCTGCGCCCCGCTGTCGAGGTCTATCTCGACATCCACCGGCACCCCGAACTCTCCGGTGCCGAGGAGCGCACCGCCGCGCTCGCCGCCCGGCGTCTGACCACCGCGGGGTTCCAGGTCACCACCGGAGTCGGCGGACACGGTGTGGTCGGTCTGCTGCGCAACGGACCCGGTCCCGTCGTCATGCTCCGCGCCGAACTCGACGCCCTGCCGGTACGCGAGGCCACCGGTCTGCCCTACGCCAGCGAGGCTGTCGTCCCCGACAGCGCGGGGCGGCCCGTACCCGTCATGCACGCCTGTGGTCATGACCTGCATCTGGCCTGTCTGACCGGGACGGCGTCCCTGCTGTCCGCCATGGCAGGCCACTGGCGCGGGACGCTGATGATTGTCGGTCAGCCCGCGGAGGAGACGCTTTGCGGGGCCCGGGCCATGCTCGAGGACGGACTGTACTCCCGCTTCGCCCCTCCCGGAGTTGTCCTCGCCCAGCACACCGCGCCGCTGCCCGCCGGTATGGTCGCCCACGCGCACGGCCCCATCCTCGCGGGCAGCAGGATGATCGAGGTGGTCGTCCACGGAACGGGCGGCCACGCCGCAAGCCCTCATCTGACCGTGGATCCCGTGGTCGCAGCCGCGGCGATCGTGCTGCGGCTGCAGACAGTGGTGTCCCGGGAGAGCTCTCCCGCGGAACAGGTCGTCCTCACCGTCGGTTCCCTGCACGCCGGGACGCGGGGCAACGTGGTACCGGACGCCGCCACCCTGGAGATATCGGCGCGGGCGTTCTCCGAGGAGGCACTTGACCGCGTCACAGCGGCGGTGCGGCGCATCGTCGCCGCGGAGTGCGCGGCATCGGGATGCCCCCGCGCACCGACCGTGCGCACTGTTTCGAGGTCCCATCCCACTGTTTCGGATGCCTCGGCCGCCACCGCCGTCCGCGACATCCACGAACACGTGCTGGGCCCCGAGCGCGTCGCCGGGTGGCTGCCGTCGACGGCCACCGAGGACTTCCCTCTCTTCGGGTCCGCCGGATCCCGGCTCCACGGTGCTGTCGGCGTCCGTGTCGCGTACTGGATGCTGGGCTGTGTCGGGCCCCGCCAGTGGGCCGAGACCCCGGGGGAATCCGCCGCGGCGAAGATGGCGTCACTTCCGCCCAACCACTCGCCGTTCTTCCGCCCGGATCCCAGGCTGGCCGTCCCCGCCGGCATCACCGCGCTGGCTACTGCCGCCCTCTCCCATCTGGCAGGCCCGGCCGCGGTGCCCGCACCTCGGCCGGCGCCCTCCGGGTGACGGTCCCGTTCCGCCTGCGCGGGCTCCCGGGCATCGTGCGCGACAGCGGGCCACGCGATTTCCGGCGGCGGGGCACGGAGGAGAGTGGTGCGCAACGGCGCCCGCAGCCGCTGAGCGGCGGTGCGGGCGTCAGCGCCCCGAGGTCCGGGGCCACGGACCTCGGGGCGCCTGCGTCCGTCACACGGTGAAGCGGTGGCTGCCCGAGCCGACCTCGAACACCGCGCAGCCGTCCTCCACACGCACGAACGTTCCGTGGGTGCGCTGGACACTGCTGGGCTCGTCCGCCGGAATCCACACCTCCGCGGTGGTGTTGGCCGGCACGCTGCACGACAGCACAAAGCCGCCGGCCCGCTGCTGCCATTGGGTGGACACCGGTCCGTACGGGGAGGCGAACCGTGCCGTGGCGGACGTGACGCCCCCACCCGGGCGGGGGCGGATGACGACCTGTCGGTAGCCCGCACGGCCCGCGGCGATACCGGCGATGTTGGCGTACATCCACTCGCCCACCGATCCGTAGGCGTAGTGGTTGAAGGAGTTCATCGCCGGGCTCTGGAAGCTGCCGTCGGGCTGGATGGAGTCCCAGCGCTCCCACATGGTCGTCGAACCCTTGTCGATCTGGTAGCCCCAGCTGGGGAACGTGCGCTGTTGCAGCAGCCGGTAGGCGACATCGGTGTGACCGGTGTCGGTGAGGACGGGCAGCAGCCGCGGGGTACCGAGGAAGCCGGTGGACAGATGCCAGTCCTTCGCCTCGATGAGGGCGACGAGGCGGTCGGCTGCCGCTTTGCGCAGGGCGTCCGGCATCAGGTTCATGGACAGTGCGAGGACGTAGGAGGTCTGCGTGTCGCCCTTCACCCTGCCGTCGGACGCCACGTACGCCGCCCGGAATGCCGTGCGTACGCGCGCGGAGAGGTCGGTCCAGGGCTCGGTGTCCTTGCCCAGTTCCGTGGCGATACGCGCTCCCAGGTCCGCGCTGTGGGCGAAGTAGGCGGTCGCGATGACGTCCTTGGGTGTCTCGTCCGACACGTTCAGCCAGTCACCGTATCCACTGTCCGGCCGGAGCAGTCCGTCGCTGTTCTTCTCCAGATAGCGCAGCCACGCCTGGACCGAGGGCCAGGCGTCGGTGAGGACCTTCCGGTCGCCGTATGCCTGGTACAGCGCCCAGGGGACTGTGACCCCCGCGTCTCCCCAGCCCGCGACTCCGTTGCCGACGGTGCCGACCATGGGTGCCACGTCCGTGAACGCGCCCTCCGGCGTCTGCGCGTCACGGAGGTCGACCAGCCACTTGGTCAGGAAGCGGGCGGACTCCATGGTGTAACAGGCCGTGGGAGCGAAGACGTTGATGTCACCGGTCCAGCCCAGCCGCTCGTCGCGGGCCGGCGTGTCCGTCGGGACGGACAGGAAGTTGCCGCGCTGCCCCCAAGTGATGTTGCTGTGCAGCTTGTTGAGCATCGGCACATTGGTCTCGAACTCGAACGTGAACGGCGCCGATGTGTGCATCACCCGCCCGGTTACGGCCTGCGCGGCCGGCGTGCCGGGGAACCCGGTCACCTCGACATAGCGGAACCCGTGGAAGGTGAAACGCGGCTCGTACGTTTCCTCACCTCCCCCTTTGAGGGTGTAGAGGTCCGTGGCGGCGGCCGTCCTGAGGTTCTCGGTGTAGACCGTGCCGTCGGGGTTCAGCACCTCGGCGTGGCGCAGGCGGACGGTGGTTCCCGCAGCGCCCGAGACGCGCAGCCGAACCGAGCCGACCATGTTCTGGCCCAGGTCGAAGACGAAGACGCCGGGCACGGGCTCGGTGACATCCTTGGCGGGGAGTTCCTTCGCGATGCGCACCGGACCGTCCACCTGTGCGACGATCTGCCCCGGGACATCGTTGTCAGCCTCGCGTACCGCAAGCCACGAGCGGTCGTCGAAGCCGGCCGAGGTCCACCCGGCTGTCTCCTTCCTCGCGTCGTAGGTCTCGCCCGACAACAGGTCGGCGGAGAGGATCGGCCCGCCGGCGGCGCGCCAGTCCGGCCCCGATGTGATGCGTTCGCTGGTCCCGTCCGCGTACTCGACCTCCAACTGAACCAGCAGCGCAGGGTGTTCACCGTACTGATGCGGACCGAACATGCCGACGTTGCCCGCGTACCAGCCGGGGGCGACGTACGCGGCGAGCGCGTTGGTGCCCGCGCGCACGGCGCTCGTCACGTCGTAGGTCTGGTACTGCACGCGCTTGCGGTAGTCGGTCCAGCCCGGGGCCAGTTGGTCGCGTCCCAGCCGCCGGCCGTTGAGATGGGCCTCGTACAGGCCGAGAGCCGTGGCGTACAGGCGGGCCCGGGCCACCTTCCTGCCCGGCAGCCGGAATTCGTGCCGCAGTTGGTTGGCAGCGGAGACGACCGGTACGACCCGGCCCCACGGCCCCGCCCCCCACGCGGCGGCCACCTTCGCCGCCCGCCACTCGCTGTCGTCGAAGCCGGGCTCGCGCCAGCCGTCGGCCGGCTCCTGGTCCGTGGACTTCCACGAGCCGTCGGTGAAGACCTTCTTCTCGCCGGAGGACGTGGTGAGGACCAGCACGCCGATCAGGCCGGCGGGCCCCACCGTGGCGTTGACCGCCGAGACCGCCAGAGTGTTCGAGCCCGAACGCACGTGGTCGAGGACATCGAGCACGGCCGGGTGACTCCAGCCCTCGTTGTCCGTCTTCAGGTCGGTGTGCGCTATCTCGGTGCCGTTGAGGGAGACGGCATAGACGTTGTCCGCACTGATGGCCAGTGTGGCCGCGATGACGCCGTCCGGCAGGTCGACGGTGCGGCGGAACCAGCGGGTGGCCGCCGGAGCGCTGTTCGCGGGTTCGCCCTCGGGGAACCAGATCCACGAACCGCCCTCCAGGGAGGGGGCGTCGGTGAGGGCGGCCGGAGCGGAGATCCACTTCGCGGACCACTGGGACGCGTCCATCAGGCCGGTCTCCCACCACGAAGGCGCGCTCCACTCCGAGACGCCGTCGTCGGCGTCCCACACCCGCACCGCCCAGAAGTAGCGTGTACGCGGCTTGAGTTCGGGTCCGGTGTACGGGACGAGGACGGACTCGCCCGAGACGACCTTGCCGCTGTCCCACACGTCCGGCCGGGAAAGATCTCCGGCGCTCGATGCGACCCGCACCTGGTACGCGCTCTGCCTTTGTCCTTGTCCTTGTCCGGCCGAGTCCATCGGCCAGCTCAGGCGAGGACGGGCCGTGTCCAGGCCCAGTGGTTGCTGAACGTACTCGACGGTCGGAGAGGTGATGCGCAGAGCGCTCTTGCCCGCGCGTCCCTCGGCGGGCGCGGATGCGGGTGCGGCCACGGCCGGTCCGGCTCCGGCGGCCACGGCACCCACCGTGGCTGCGGCGCCCGCGAGGATGTTCCTTCTACTGATCACAGCGGCCCCTAGCGGGAGAAGGTGAATCGATTCACAGAGGCGAACGTAGAGGGCGCCCGAGACATGCGTCAATGCGCATGCGGTGCATTTTTCGGCCGCATTCACGCGTACGACGCGCTTGGCTCCGGTGTTGGTCGAGTTCCGAGGGTGTTGATTGTGGGTTGAACGTTTCAGTATGTTGGGGCAAGTCGGGAGGCGTCGACTCCCCGTACCCGGGGGAGATCCCGCCTGGGTACGACTGCGCAGGCGTGCATCGCCGGCTGTTGGGCGGTGGTGCCTGAGACGCCACAGCTGACCGTTCAGCCAGAGCTTCACCTCGTGCCAGGCGGCTGCTTCTTCCGCCTCGATGCCTCGCCACCAGGTGAAGGGTGAGTCGTCGGACATCAGATCCTCTCGCCACCGCTCGACGCTCTCGGTCAGGTGCCGGCGAGCGATCGGGCCCCTCCGCCTCCCATGGGGCGAGCCACGGGGTGACCGGCGAAATCGCGGTCACACAGCTCTCGACAACCTCGCACGCCGATGTCGGCGGAGACTCGTCGCGCGGGGTCTGCGTTCACCACGCCTCCAGGAAACGGGCGATTCCCGGTGGCAGCGGACTGAGAGCGGACCGGATCGGTTGCATCGGCGCCCTCGGCCGAATCGGCGTACTGCGCGACCCCGTTGCCGAGCGACCAGTCGACCGACTCGTTCTCGGTCAGGGTGACGGCCATGTTCCGCATTTCCGTGCCCGCGTACGCGTGGGCGAGTTCGGCGATACGCCGGTACAGTGCCCGCTTCTGTGCGGGCGGGCGCCCGGAGCGCAGGGTGATCGCGACGTACACGAATTGGATCATGGTTGCGCTAGGCTTCGGGTGCATTCCGGCGCAGACCGGATGCCCCGGCCTTCCGGTGTTGTGCGGCATCTGCCATGCCAGAGTGGTAATTTGCTTGCAAATGCCATGAAAATGCATCTATTATGGCGCATATGCAGTCCTACACTATCGGCCAGGCCGCTCGACTCCTCGGCGTGAGCCCCGATACCGCGCGGCGATGGGCGGACGCCGGGCGGGTGTCCACACACCGGGACGAGGGTGGGCGGCGGCTCATCGACGGTCGGGACCTGGCCGCGTTCTCGGTGGAGCTTGCGAAGACCGGTGGGCAGGAGGACGTCTCTGTCACTTCCGTGCGCAATGCGTTCCCGGGCATCGTCACTGCCGTCAAGCTCGGTGATGTAGCGGCGCAGGTGGAGATCCAGGCCGGTCCGCACAGGCTGGTCTCCCTGCTGACCCGGGAGGCCGTCGAGGAACTTGGGCTTGAGGTCGGCATGGAGGCCACTGCCCGTGTGAAGTCCACCAACGTGCACATCGATCGCACGTGAGCGAACGGACGGCTTGCCGCGCTTTCGCTCCCGAGGAGTAGAGCGCCTCCGTCAACAGAGCGCCTCCGCCCACGCCGGCGTGCCGCTGTCGGAACGCCGATGTCCGTCCTGGATCGGATGCCGCCCGGCGTGGATCTCGTATTCCGCTACGCGGGAGATCTGCGGACGGGGAGTTCGCAGCGGCGCCGCGCTGTCGCCGAGTCTCAGCCCAGGCTCCGGCCGTCCTTCCGGCCGCGGTACGCGGCCGGGGCCCGTCCCCTCGCCCGGTCGGCACGAGCGGTCGCGGGCGCCGACTTCCGGCCCGGCCGCGGTACCTGTCCCGGCGGGTGCTCCTGTACAAACGCACATGCCTACCCCTTCCGCTTGCAATCCGGCTCATGCGATGCAACAGGAGACTTACGCCTCGCATCTGCGGCAGTATGATCAGCGCATGCCCAGCTACCGGATCAGAGAGGCAGTGGCCCTATCGGGCCGCATTGCCGACACATTCCGGCACTGGTTCCACGGCGGGAAACCGCACGCCGAGCGGGACGAGCCGGTCTCCGGATCGAACCGGGCCGGAACCCCTTTGTTCGAGCGGGAGTTGCGCCGCACCGAGCGGACGAACAATGGACGCTCGGCGCGCAACTGCTCCGACTTCGTCACCGGGCTGAACTTCGGTGGCGTGACGGCGCAGTCGGAGATCGCTCCGGACGTTCCGGGCAGTGCCCACAGCCGGCCGGGAACAGGCCGAGGACTGAGGCCGGAGCCCGGCGTTCCGGTGGTTGCCATGATCAAGTCGACCGATGCGGTCGTCGAGAGGTCGCAGAGGTCCACCCGGACGTCTCTGTGAAGAATCAGACGGTCTCTTCTGAGGAGACCAAAGGGAGTACACCCGTGATGACCCGTTCCGCGCGCCGGACCCGCCGGACCCTGCAGGTGGCCGGCACAGCAGCCGTCGCGCTGCTGGCACTGAGCGCCTGCTCCTCGTCCGACGACTCGTCGGCCTCGCCGGGCTCGTCCGCCTCGGCGTCCACGGGCTCGTCGAAGAAGCTCTCCGGCACCGTGACAGTCTTCGCAGCCGCCTCGCTGAAGGAGAGCTTCACAGCCCTCGGCAAGGAGTTCGAGAAGGCCCACCCGGGTACGAAGGTCACCTTCAGTTTCGGCGGCAGCGACACACTCGCCGCGAGCATCACGGGGGGAGCCCCGGCTGATGTCTTCGCCGCTGCCAGTCCCAAGACGATGGCGATCGTGACGGACAAGAAGGACGCGGCCGGCCCGCCCGCCACCTTTGTGCGCAACCAGCTGGAGATCGCCACCCTGCCCGGAAACCCGGACAAGATCACCTCCCTCAAGGACCTGACCAAGCCGGGTCCGAAGGTTGTCCTGTGCGACAAGACGGTGCCGTGCGGCGCCGCCGCGCAGAAGGCCCTGGCCGCCAGCAACCTGAAGCTCACTCCGGTCTCCTACGAGCAGGACGTCAAGAGCGCCCTGACGAAGGTCGAGCTGAAAGAGGCCGATGCCGCAGTCGTCTACAAGACCGACGTGAAGGCGGCGGGTGGCAAGGTGGACGGCGTGGAGTTCCCCGAGTCGGCCAAGGCCATCAACGATTACCCGATCGCACTGCTCAAGGACGCGCCCAACGCCGCTGCCGCGAAGTCGTTCATCGCGCTGGTGCGCTCCGCCGAGGGCCGGCGCGTGCTGACGGCGGCCGGGTTCCTCAAGCCGTGACCGAGCCGCCCACGTCCGGTGCCGCGACCGACACCCTCAGGGGTGGGCCGCGGCGCCGGCGTGTCCGGGCGGGTGTTGCCGGGGTGCCTCTGCCTCTGTTGCTGCCCGCCCTGGCCGGACTGGCGTTCCTGGTGCTGCCGATGGTCGCCCTGCTCGTACGGGCTCCCTGGCACAGCCTGCCGGACCAGCTGACCAGTTCGGAGGTGTGGCAGGCCCTGCAGCTGTCCCTGGTCTGCGCGACCTCGGCCACGGCCGTGAGCCTGGTGCTGGGCGTGCCGCTGGCGTGGGTCCTCGCGCGTACGCGATTCCCGGGACGCGGCATCGTGCGAGCCCTGGTGACACTGCCGCTCGTGCTGCCACCCGTCGTGGGCGGTGTGGCGCTGCTCCTGGCACTCGGTCGCAACGGCGTCGTGGGGCAGTGGCTCGACTCGTGGTTCGGGATCACCCTGCCCTTCACCACTACGGGGGTGGTCATCGCGGAGTCGTTCGTGGCGATGCCCTTCCTCGTGATCAGTGTCGAGGGCACGCTGCGCGCCGCCGACCCGCGCTACGAGGAGGCCGCCACCACCCTGGGCGCCTCCCGCTTCACCGCGTTCCGCCGGGTCACCCTGCCGCTGATAGCGCCCGGGATCGCCGCGGGTTCGGTACTGGCCTGGGCCCGCGCGCTCGGCGAGTTCGGCGCGACCATCACCTTCGCGGGCAACTTCCCCGGCCGTACGCAGACGATGCCGCTTGCCGTGTACCTCGCCCTGCAGAGCGACCCGGCCGCCGCGATCGCCCTGAGCCTGGTACTGCTGGCCGTGTCGGTCGCGGTGCTGGCGGGGCTGCGGGATCGCTGGATGACGGCGTCATGACGGGTGTTGCCCCACCACTCACGGTCTCTGCCCGACCGTCCGGCCTTCGAAGGTCCGGCCATCGAATGAGCGCCTCATGAAGCACATCGACCCGGCCACCGACGGCGCCCCCGCCGGGGGTCTCGACGCTCACATCGTCGTGGACCGCGGCAGCTTCCACCTCGACGTGGCACTGAACGCAGCCCCCGGCGAGGTCGTCGCGCTCCTGGGGCCCAACGGTGCGGGCAAGACCACCGCCCTGCGTACGCTGGCCGGGCTCACCCCGCTCACCGGTGGCCACCTGCGCCTCGACGGCACTGCCTTGGACCACACCCCGCCCGAGTCCCGCCCGGTCGGCGTCGTCTTCCAGGACTACCTCCTGTTCCCGCACCTGACCGCCCTCGAGAACGTCGCCTTCGGCCCCCGCTGCCAGGGCGCGTCGAAGGCCGATGCCCACGCACGGGCCGCAGAGTGGCTGGACCGCATGGGCCTCGCCGACCACGCAGCCGCAAAGCCCCGCCGGCTCTCCGGGGGCCAGGCCCAGCGTGTCGCCCTCGCCCGCGCTCTTGCCACCCGCCCCCGGCTGCTGCTCCTCGACGAACCGCTCGCTGCGCTCGACGCCCGCACCCGCCTCGACGTACGCGCCCAACTCCGGCGCCATCTCGCCGACTTCGAGGCCGTCGCCGTCCTTGTCACCCACGAGCCGCTGGATGCCATGGTGCTGGCGGACCGACTGGTGGTGATCGAGCACGGCCGGGTCGTCCAGCAGGGCGCCCCGGCTGACATCGCCCGCCATCCGCGTACGGACTACATCGCCCAACTCGTCGGGCTCAACCTCTACCAGGGGCACGCCGACGGGCACGCCGTACGACTCGAAGCGGGTCCCGGAATCACCACCACCGAGGAGTTCGTCGGCCCCGTCTTCGTCGCGTTCCCGCCCGGGGCGGTCACCCTGCACCGCGACCGCCCCACCGGCTCCAGCGCCCGTAACGTGTGGCATTGTGAGGTCACCGGACTGGAGACGCACGGAGACCAGATCCGCGTGGACCTCACCGGCGAACTCTCCCTCACCGCGGACCTGACCACGGTCGCCGCTGCCGAGCTCGACCTGCACCCGGGCGCTCCGGTGTGGGCGACGGTCAAGGCCACACAAACGCATGCGTACCCGGCCTGAGGGGGACGGGCCCGCCGATCGAGCAGTCCTTCGCGGTCGCCATCGGCACCCTCGGCGTCGCCTCGGGGCAGGCTCCCCCGGCGGTGCCGGCCCGCGCATCGGGGCACCGTATGTGTCGGTCCTGTCCACTCCGCCCTCGCCCGGCACCTGAGATCACGCCACCTCGCTCAGCCGGAACGCGCGACGCGGAAGCCCACGTCGTCGATTCGGAAAGTGGGGTGACTGCGCCGCCGCACCGAGGCACGGCAGCTCCAGCGCTCGTCGAACCAACCACCGCCACGCAGTACCCGATAGCCGGCGTAGACCTCCGCATCGTAGATGTCCCAGCACCATTCCCAGACATTGCCCAGCATGTCGTACAGGCCCCAGGCGTTGGGCTGTCTGCCGCCCACGTCGTGGATCCGTTCCCCGGAGTTGCCGCGGTGCCAGGCGATCTCGTCGAGACGCCCGTACCGCGCGCCGTCCGTACCGGCACGACACGCATGCTCCCATTCCGCCTCGGTCGGCAGCCGGTACCCGTCAGCGGATCTGTCCCAGTCGACGTCCTCGCCGTCGGAACGGACGTGATATGCGGGGGCCAACGCCTCACGCCGGGACAGGGCGTTGCACAGCCGCACCGCGTCCAGCCAGGAAACGCCCTCGACGGGCAACCGGTCGCCCCGCGAGCTGCCGGGCCGCAGGCCGGTGACCGCTGCGTACTGCGCCTGGGTGACAGGGAAGGCCGCGAGCTGGTACGGCGCGAGGTCGACCGGCCAACTGCGCTGCGTTCGCCGGTCCGACAGGGTCACCCGGCCCGGCGGGATCGTCATCATCTTGTGTACCGCAGCCGTATCCATGAACAGGCGATCCTACCGACACCCCTGCGCGCGAGTCGGACAGGGGGGCTCCGCTCACGGAACTCGCCCTGCGCCCCGCCGAGTACGGGGCCATGTCCTGACTAGGACATGGCCTGTTCTCTCAGCCCGCAGCCCCTTCACCGGCGCCCGTCGTGCGACCAGACTCGTGAGCCCATCGGCAGCGTGGCAGACGGCGGACGCCGGGGAGCCATGACAGCCGGATACACACGCGCAGGGAATCCGGGAGACGTGCCGGCCGCTCCGCGGGCCGGGACGACGACGGGGAAGGTCACGCCGATGACGACGACGGATGCACAGGCGGCAGCAGCGACGCGCTACGGCTCGCTCTTCCGGACCCCGGAATTCACACCCCTCTTCCTGGCCACCGTGCTCCAGGCGACCGCCCGGGCGGTGAGCGGTCTGGCGCTCGGCTCGATGGTCTACGCCCGCACAGGTTCGCCGCTGCTGTCCGCTCTTGCCATGTTCGGTCCTTCGCTCGCCCAGGTGATCGGTGCGACGCTGCTGATGTCCGCCGCCGACCGGCTGCCCCCGCGCGCCGCTACGTCAGGTCTGGCGCTGGTCCTGGCTGTGAGCACCTGTGCGCAGGCCATCCCCGGGCTGCCTGTCTGGGCCGTCTTCGCCGTGCTCCTGTCCGCCGGCACGCTGACCTCGGTGGGCGGCGGAGTGCGCTTCGGACTGCTCAACGAGATTCTCAGCAAGGAGAGTTACCTGCCGGGACGGGCCGTCTTCAACATGGCGGCCGGCATCGTCCAGATCTGCGGCTTCGCTGTGGGCGGTGTGCTGCTCACCGCGTTCTCGCCACGCGGCACCCTGCTGGTCGGAGCGGTTCTGCAGCTCACGGCTGCGGTCGTCGGCCGGTTCGGGCTCAGCAGGCGGGCGCCACGCGCTGCCGGACGGCCTTCCGTCGCAGCAACGTGGGGCAACAACAGAGTGCTGTGGTCGTCATCCCCTCGCCGGTACATCTATCTGGCCCTGTGGGTTCCCAACGGTCTGATCGTCGGCTGCGAATCCCTCTTCATCTCCTACCGGCCCCAACAGGCCGGCCTGCTCTTCGCGTTCGCCGCACTCGGCATGCTGCTCGGGGACGCGGCGGTCGGCAGGTTCGTCCCCGCCGGATGGCGCAATCGGCTCGCGGCCCCGCTGCGGCTGCTGCTGGCCGTCCCGTACCTGGTTCTCGCCCTGCGGCCGGACTTCCCGATCGTGGTGGTGGCCGTGGTGCTGGCGTCGGCGGGGTACGCGGCGAGCCTGCTGCTCCAAGAGCGTCTGCTGGCCATCACTCCGCCCGAGATGCACGGGCACGCGCTAGGTCTGCACACCTCCGGAATGCTGACCGTGCAGGGCCTGGGCGCGGCGCTGGCCGGCTTCGTCGCCCAGCACAGCTCACCCGCCACCTCGATGGCTCTGCTGGCGGCCCTCTCCGTGGCCGTGACGCTGGCGCTGTCCGGCGGCCTGAGAGCCGGTACCGGGCCGTCCTGACGGGACGGTATCCGCAGCCGCGCCCCCTGGCCTCTACAGGCCACGGCCCGTTCTCCCGGTCCGCACCGCCTTCACCTGACCCGGCGCGGCACCCAGAATCGAAGCACAGCACCCGCTGGAACACCCGCAGTTGAGAACAGAGAAGGAGAACAGTCATGGCCAAGACGATCCAGATCAGCGCCCTCGCCGCGGCGGTCCGCGCCGCCGCCGTACGCATCCAGGCGGCCCCCCGCACGGCGAGCTACGTCTACGAGTCGGGCGGCTGAGTCCCGCTCACCACCCACTGACCGCACCGAAGGAAGGAAATCGGCATGGATGAGCAGGAGAACGTCGCGTGGTGTCCGAGCTCCAAGCCCGACCGACCGGAAGCCGTCGTCCTGGGCGTCCATGCCGATTCCGACGGACTCTCCTACCTCGACACACCGGTCCCCGCGGCGGAGGCGACCGTTTTCCTCCCGGTTGATGTGCTCCCCACCAAGGCCATCCGCTTCGCGGCGCACTGCTACGCCGAGTGCGCGCAACGCGTGGGGGACGACTGCGGACTGGTCACCAAGGTCGCCAGGCATGCGCCGTCGGTGGAGGAGTCGAGCCTGCCGAAGTGCCACCTGCGGCCGCGCTGCAAGTGGTGGCAGCAGACCGGGATCGATGCCTGCCGGCGCTGCCCCCTCGTCGTGCACGACGTCAAGGTGGGCGACGAGCTGACGATGCGCATCGCCAACCCGAACGTGGCAGCAGACGAAGTCTGAGACACGTTCGGCAGTCGCCCCTCGCCGGGCCAACCCGGAACCCTTCTTGTGGAGAAGAAACGTGACCATACAAGCCGATGTTGCTCCCGGATTGCTGGAGCAGGTGGACCAGCCCCGGGTCGGAGACGCGTTCGGGGAGCTCGTCACCCGCTGCTGGGCTGCCGGGGCACGGCCCGGGTCTGTCTTCGAGGTACTGGAGCGGGCCGACGGCGCCGTCTTCGCCACCGACACGTCGCACTGGTTCAGCGGCCCCGCGCAGTGGAACGGCGCCGAGACCTGGGCCTGTGAGCAGGCCCGTGGCCGGATCCTCGACATCGGATGCGGGCCGGGACGGCACGCCCTCGCTCTCACCGAGGCCGGCCACCACGTCCTCGGCCTGGACTCGTCGCCCGGCGCGGTGGCCGTGGCCGAGGAACGCGGGCTCTCCGTGGTTCTCGGAGAACTCGGCGAGGCCGAAGCGCTCGGTGCGTTCGACACCCTGCTGCTCCTCGGCAACAACCTCGGCTTCCTCGGCAGCAGGGAGTCAAGTCCGGCGGTGCTCGCCCAACTGGCGGCACTTGCCCGCCCGGGATCACAACTCCTCGCCTCCACCCGCGACATGCGTAACAGTCAGGTTCCGGAGACCCTGGCCTACCGTGCCAGGAACCGCGCTCTGGGGCGGCTCCCCGGCGAGTACCGGGTACGCATCCGCTCCCGGGCGACAGCGACCCCCTGGTTCGAATACCTCTACGCCTCGGTCGACGAGGTGCGGGAGCTTGTGCGGGACTCCCCATGGGCTCTGTGCGACTCCCACCAGGAAGGAACGGCCGTCGCGGTGCGGCTGGAGCTGCGGGGCTGACGGGCCGGCGGTCCCGCCGGGCTGGCAGCACCCCGTGCGCCGACCCGGTCCGGCCGCCCATGGAAAGGGGCAATCCGGCTACGGCCAGGGGGTGTTGAGGGGAACACATTTCACACCGAGCCTCCCGGTGGGGCAGACTCGTGCCCCGTATGCCGCCTCGGGCGGCTGACCTCGGGGGAGGAGAGCAGTGAACAGGTTCCTGTCCGGGTTCCTGGCCGCGGGCAATGCGCTGGCCCAGACGGTCGTTCTGTTCTCCTTCCGTTCGGTGTGCCCGCTGCTGACCACGGAGAGCGTGTGCACCCGTACCGCCACCGACGCCTCCTCTCCCACGCCGGGCGGGTTCGTGGTGGCGGACACCGGACACGCCGCCGGGTACCTTCCGCAACTGGTCTTCGTGGTGGTGAGCACCGTGCTGGTCCACCGTGTGCTGTGCGGTGCGGCGGGCTCCGGACCGCGACCGGGCTTTGTCCTGCTCCTCATCGGCGCCGCGCTGCTGTCCGCGGGATCGGCCGAACTGGTGCTGCAGGCACTGACGATGGACGCACAGCCTCCCGGAATGGGCTGGTTCCACTGGTACATCCAGTACACACTGCCGCGTCCCGCACCGGCGCCCACCGCATACGCGCTCTGGTGCGGCTGGGAGCCACCGGTGCTTCTCGGCGTTGCGGTCCGGCTGGCGCGCGACTCCGAGCCGATCCGGCTCCTCCTTTCGCTGGGTGGCAACAGCGATGACGGCGACGCCGGTGCGGCCCGGGCCGCTTCAGCATCGCCGGCCGCGGCCCGGCACCGGTGGAACACGGCTGCGGCAGGACTCGTCCCCGTGGTATTGCTGGCCGCCGCCGGAGGGCCGGTGTTGCGCCACACCCTGGTGCTCTCCCGCGACCCGGCCTCCGTCACCTTCGACCGGGATCTGTGGATGCCCTACCGACCCCCGCAGATCCTCGACGCGTTCCGCAGTCTCCTCTACCCGGCCCTGCGTCTGCGCCCGTTGCGGACGGAGACGACGGCGGGGTGGCTTGCCACGGCCGGGGCCTGTCTGGTGCTTCTGGCAGTGCTCGGTGCGGCGTTGTATGCCGTGGCGGGAAGCACGGCGGGCAAACGGCCGCTCCGGGTGGTGACGGAGTGCTGGTGCGCGACGGTGTTCGCAGCGGCACTTGCCGGGGTTTCGGAGGCGGCAGGACTCAGGGTGGCGTGGTGGCAGGTGTCGCCGTCCGCCGATGCCCGATTCTTCGACCTGCTCGGCGTCTCGTTCCCCGATGCCGTCCGCTTCGGCACGGTGTGGGGCTGGGCGGTCGGTGCATGTGTCGTCTGCGCACTGTGGAAGGCGGAACGCGACCGGGCCGGGGCGCCCGTACCCCGCGGTGAGGGAGGGCTGAGTCATGCCGGGTAGCCGACCGAGGGTCCGCGGTGCGGGCGCACTCACCCGCAAGAGCGTACGACGGGGGGAGCGCCCTGCCCGTCCGGAGACCGGAGCGGCCGGTGGCCGCCTGCGGTATCTCAGCAGTCCGGTGGCCTGGCTTGCCACGATCGTCCTAGGGGTGGCCACCGTCACCTTCCAGGACGCGCTGACGACCGCGGTGAAGGCCGTACTGCCGTTGGACGGCCTGCACGACCGGCTCTCCACGCGGGACGCACTCCAGGTCGTGGAGGTCCGTGACGTCAAGGACAGCGGAACATTCCTGGCCCGTGGCCCGGTGGACCCACACTTCGTCAACAGTCTGGAAACGGCCTCGCTGGCAGCGCGCGCCGATCTCCTGGACGTCAACAACTCGCAGTGGCTCGTCACCTTGCGCAGCGGCGCCAGTCAGGAGGTACGCGTCACCGACATCGTCCCCGTGATCGAGGGCGGCCGGTGCGGGAAGCCCCTCGGTGGCAGCCTGGTGTACGCGCCGGGACAGGGCGGTGAGGAGGTCCTCCCGCTGGACGTCACCGTCGACGCCCCGGTGCCGAGGCTGCACAAGGACGGCGCCAAAGGGCCGTACTTCACGGGCCCCGAGGCCCGGCAGATCGTCCTGAAGCAGAACCAGAGCACCGCGTTCCTGCTTCGTGCGTCGGTGCAGCGGGGCCACTGCCGCTGGCACTACCGGGTTCACTACCAGGTGGGGGGCAAGACGGCGGAGGCCGTGCTGAGCGCTCCGCACGGCCACCCGTTCGAGATCACCGGCGAGCTGCCGGATGCCGGCGACTACCGGGCCGTCTATCTGCCCACCTTCCTGTGTCCCAACTCCAAGGAGTTTCAGCCCGGGTGGCGCACCGCCGACGGACAGTGGTTCGCCCGAGGTCCGGGCAGGGGCAAGTCGCTTCCCTGCCCGAAGGACTGACCTGGCGGATGCGATGCCTGCTCCAGCACAGCTGACACTCAGTCAATAGCCGTGCACAGTGGTGGCGTTGTGCGGGATTCTGTGGACCCATGGATCAGTCCGTGGTGGGGATGTCCAGGGCTGTTCCGTACAGGCGGGACACCCTGATCCTGATGACCACACGCCGTTCCGCGACCAGTTGCGCGAGGAACGCCGTCTCCTGCGCCGGATCCTCGAACCCAGGGGTCAGAGCGAGTAGTTCCCGGCCGATCGCGTCACCCGGCTCCGTGGTCACATCCGACACCTCCGCCAGCCCCTCGGCGACGGCGAACGACCAGACATCCGGCCCGGTGACATGCAGAGCGGCGTGCGGATCGTGCCGCAACTGGCGAACCTTGAGGCGGTCGGCTGTTGTGGAGATCCGTACGACGCGTTCGTCGGGATTCCAGTGATAGAGCACGGTCGTCAGATGGGGGTGGCCGCTACGCCGAACGCTCGCGAGCACTCCGAACTGCTGCTCCCGCAACAACCGGGACAGCTGTTTCTCCGAGAGAATCCGGGGTGCCGGTCCACCACCCGGCTCCTGCTCCTCTCCGGTCGTGACGCTTGCGGTCTCGGGCGCGTTCGTGTTCATGGATCTTTCCCCTCGCAGTGATGTGTCGGAGATCAGACGGCGGTGATGTGCTCGGCGGGTGCGGGGCCCTTCGGCCGGTACGGCGGGGCGCGGTGCGGCCCAGCACGGTGGACGCGACGAGGAAGGGTGTGACGAGGAGGCCGGCGCCGAACGCCGGATGGTGGCCGCCGGTCAGCGCCGCGGCCCGGCTTCTGCCGTCCGCGAGGAGACTGAGGCGACGAGTGCCCGGGTAGGTGTTGACGACCCAGGTGAGACCCGCGGGGAGAACCCCGGATCGCTCTGGATGACCGGCATTGCCACGGTCACGATGCTCCCGTCGAGAACGACCATGAGCATCCCGGTGGCGAGTACCCCGAGAGCGAGCCTGAGTGATCGCGGAGCGGCGGAGGAATGAGCGGGTGCGGCGAACATGCCTGTCTCTCCTGTCAGTTGAGGCGACAAGAGAGAAGGTAGCAGATGGTTTTGTTGCAGACTATTTGTTTCGGCCTTGCTTTCCGTGCTGACGCGCCCTCCGGACCGGTCGCGGATTCTCGACGGGAGTTGCCAACGGCCCCTCGACCAGGCTGTGCAAGATGCTCAGGAAGACCCTCCTGTCCTCCTTGGTGAGATCGGAGAGTGCTTCCTTGTGGACGCCGTCGACGATCTCCTGGCTCCGCCCGGCGATCCGGGCGCCCTTCGGTGTGACCGCGATGATCCGGGCCCGCCGGTCCGTGCTCGAGGGGCGGCGCTCGGCGAGACCGGCGTCTTCGAGGGCGTCCACCGTCACCACCATGGTCGTCTTGTCCATGTCGCCGATCTCGGCGAGCTGGATCTGAGTGCGTTCCTCTTCCATGGCGTGAACCAGTACGCAGTGCATGCGTGCCGTGAGGCCGATCTCGGCGAGCGCCGCGGACATACGGGTCCGCAGGACGTGACTCGCGTGGTCCAGCAGGAACGACAGGTCCGGCTCGGTGCGGGTGGGTGTCATGGCTGTCATGGCCGCAGGGTAACAATGTGATCCGTGGCGGATTATCCGGAAGGGAACTTTGCGGACACCGCGATGCCCCGGATATGACCACCCGCGTGCCTGCGGAGGTGCGCAGTTCATGAAACCGGCGGGAGTCCGGTCGAACCCGTTCTGCGAAGATCCAGGACTGCCCGCGGCGATGAGAAGCGACGTCCAACGCGTCCCCGGGCGAGCGTCAGAAGGTGCCTGCTGTGCCCTCCACGGGGACACCGCCCTCCAGTGGGGCCGACGCCATCGGCACGATGTCGTACTGGGGGCACGGCTGCGTGAAGCATTGTTTGGGTGTCGGCACGCAGGCGTAGCCCGGATACGCGACAACGGTCGCACAGGGGTTCGCCTGCGGTACGTCGAGGGTTCCTCCGGCGTGCGCGGGGCCGGTCATGGTGAAGGGGGCCGCAGTGAGGGCGACCGTCATGGCGGCACGCGTCAGGTTCTTGATCACACGCTGCAGGATGGTGGCCCGGCCGGCCCCGGGGGAGCAGGCCGCCGCCCAAATCACTCGTATGGGGGCGCTGTTCCACCATCGGCGCCTGCGCGGAGCGCCGCACAACCGGAGCTTCGTCCGCAGCCCCCTTCCAGTTGCTGCCGGGCCCGGGCCCCGCTCACTCCTGAGTGAGAGCGAGTTGTCACAGTGAAACCGCGCTCCGGACCGCTTCCGCCGACCGCTCTTGATCTTGCTCCGGGAAAGGGTCGTTCATGAGAGACGTTTCATCGAGGCTGCGACAAGCTTCGAGGACCTTGCCCCTGTGTGCCTCCGGCGCGCGATATGCGCGTCTCGGAGGCACGTTCACACGTCGCGGTGCCGCACGATGACCACAGCGAGTGCAACAGCGACCAACGGCCAGAGCGCGTACACGGCCCACGAGCCGGGGACTGTGGCGCTGTAGGCGAGCGAATGGGAATCCGGTGCCCAGTTCTGGACCAGGCGCTTCCATGCCGTGACCGGCATCGCGTGGCTCACAGCGGCGGACCAGCGGGCGCTCTGCGAGAAGATCGGCGGCAGCATCACCAGGGTAAAGGCGCTGGTGACCATGGTGGTGGCGCTGTGCCTGATCAGAGCCCCGAAGCCGAGGCCGATCAGTGCGCAGACCGGGGCCAGCAGGGCGGACGCCACCAAGGCCCGGAGGACTCCGGGATGGGTGAGCGGAACCCCGGCCTGTTGCCCGTTCAGGATGGCTTGGGAGACCAGGAAGCAACCGGGGGAGATGACCGTGCCGACTGCGGTCCAGAGCGCGGCGGTGACGACCGCCTTGGCCAGCACCACCGCACCACGGGCGGGGACGGCCACGGTGGTGGTGCGGATCAGGCCGCTGCTGTACTCGCTCACGACGGTGAGGGCACCGACGCTGCCGGCGACGAGCATCAGCGTCATGTAACCGGCCGCGGGAAACGCGACGAACACATGGAATCCCTGATCGGCCCTCGCCGCCGGGCTCATCGTCCGAAGGTCGTTGATTTCCGCCAGTGCCGCTACAGCAGCGGACCCGATGACGAACAGGGTGGTGAGTGCGAGGGTCCATGGGGTGGAGCGCAGGGACCGTATCTTGATCCATTCGGAGACGAGCAGGTCGCGGAAACGGGCGGCCGGCTCGGCGGCAGTCACGGCCGAGATGGTCGGGGTGGCCGAGGAGAGTGTGGTCATCGGGGTTGTCCTGCCTGGTATTCGACGCTGCTGGCGGTGAGTTCCATGAAGGCCTCCTCCAGTGAGGCAGTTCGGGTGGTCAGCTCGTTCAGCACGATCCGGTTCTCGAAGGCGAGCGCTGCGATCCGGTCCGCCGGCAGCCCGGTCACGGCGAACCTCTCGGCGTCCGCCGATCCCTCCGGCTCGACCGACGCCCCCGCGGCGGTCAGCACCGCCGTCAGCTCGGCGGCCTGCCGCGTGCTCACCAGGACGCCGAGGCGGGTGCCGCGTGCCGCGAAGTCCCGTACCGACTCGGCGGCGATGAGCCGGCCCCGGCCGATGACGACGAGCTGGTCGGCGGTGTTCTCCATCTCCGACATGAGGTGGCTGGAGAGGAAGACCGTACGGCCCTCGGCCGCGAGGCGCCGGAAGAGGCGGCGCATCCAGAGCACGCCCTCCGGGTCCATGCCGTTGACCGGTTCGTCGAACATCAGCACCGGCGGGTCGCCGAGCAGCGCGGTGGCGATCCCGAGCCGCTGTTTCATGCCGAGCGAGAAGCCGCCGATGCGGCGGGGCGCTGCCTCGGCCAGCCCCACCTCGTGCAGCACTTCGTCCACTCGGCGCGGGGAGATCCCGTTGCCGTGGGCCAGGGCAGACAGGTGAGCCTCGGCAGTGCGTCCGCCGTGGACCTGGCCCGCGTCAAGGAGGGCGCCGACGTGCCGCAGGCCGCGCGGGTGGCTGCGGAAGGGGACGCCGCTGACTGTGGCGGCGCCGCCGGTGGGCGCGTCCAGGCCGAGGATCATCCGCAGGGTGGTGGTCTTACCGGCTCCGTTGGGGCCGAGGAAACCGGTGACCTGGCCCGGTCGCACGGTGAAGGACAGCCGGTCGACGGCGGTCTTGCCGCTGTAGCGCTTGGTGAGTTCGTTGACTTCGATCACAGGGACAACCCTGCCGGGAGGGTCCCGTCCGGTCATGAGGCCGTGGGTGGCAATCGCGAGGCCCCCTTCGCCCGTGGGCGTACGTCCGTGGGCCGATCCCGCAGGGGCGGCGGGCTGGTTAGTCTCGCGGGATGGACGCCATACCGACCACCCCGATGCCCGTGCGCGTCGCACAGCGCGGTCTCCCTCTTGAGAGGCCACACCAGCGATGACGAGAACGAAGATCATGGCCTGGGCGGGAGGTGCCCTGTATCTCCTCGTGGTGGTACTGCTCGTGGGAGGCGCGCCGCGGGCTTCGGGCACGGCCCACGGTTTCGGGGCACTGCTCGCCGCGAGTCTGCTGGTCGGGGTGGTACGGCGCATGCCGCTCCTGGCTCTGTCCCTGGCGCTCTTCGGGTCCACCGCCGTGGTGCTGGGCGCTCCTGGCCCCGCCCACTCCAACCTGTCGACTTGGTATCAGGGCCAGTTCCTGTCCTATCTGGCGGTAGACCTCGTTCTGGGCTTCATCGTTGCCACTTGCGCGCGGCGCGCTTCGACCGTCGCCGTGGCCGGATCCCTCATCGTCCAGCTCGTGGTCATCGGCGGCTTCTCACACGGGAACAACCTGATTGTCAACGTCGTGATCGGCCTCCTGGCGATGGCCGCGGCCTGCACGGGGGCATTGTTGAGCCGCGAACGCAGCGAGCACGCGGTGGCGCTGCGGTCACAGGAGGTCGCCGAGGCGGTGATGGCCGAACGGCTGCGAATCGCACGGGAGTTGCACGACATGGTTGCGCACAGCATCGGTATCATCGCCATACAGGCCGGGGCGGCGAGCCAAGTCATCCGGAGCCGGCCCACGGAGGCCGGTGAGGCACTGCGGGCCATCGAGACCACCAGCAGGGAGACTCTGTCGGGCCTTCGGCGCACACTGGTGGCACTCCGGCAGGCAGATCCGGGTACAGCGGCCTCGGGAGGACAGGCAGCCCTCGCACCCTCGCCGGGTCTGGCGGACATCGACCGGCTGGCGGCGGCCACGGCCGACGCGGGGGTGCATGTGGATGTGCGCCGCAGTGGGGAAGAGCGCCCCCTGCCGGCCGACATCGACCTGTCCGCCTTCCGTATCGTCCAGGAGGCGCTGACCAACGTGGTCCGCCACGCGGGCACCGGACGCTGTCGGGTGCTCATCGACTACGGGGACGAGGAGCTGTCCGTGGAGGTCGTCGACGATGGGCGCGGTGCCACCGGGAACAGCTCGGCCCACGGCTTCGGTCTCGTGGGCATGCGGGAGCGGGTCGCCCTGTTGTACGGCGACCTCAGCGCCGGGACGCGTCCCGAGGGCGGTTTCCGGGTGACGGCCCGGCTGCCGCTGCCGGACCTCGCCGGAGTTCCGGTGGAAGCCCGATGACCGCCGCTCCCGTACGCGTCGTACTCGCCGACGACCAGCCACTGGTGCGGTCCGGCCTGCGCCTGGTCATGGCCGATCACCCCGACCTGGAGGTCGTCGGCGAAGCCGCAACCGGTGCCGAGGCGGTCCAACTGGTCAGGGACATCGGCCCCGACGTCGTGGTGATGGACATCCGGATGCCCGGCATGGACGGGATCGAGGCCACTCGCCTGATCACTGCCGGCCCGACCGCAACGCGCGTCCTCGTCCTGACCACGTTCGACGAGGACGACTACGTCTACGGCGCGCTGCGGGCCGGAGCGAGCGGCTTCGTGGTCAAGGACATGGCGCTGAACGAGATCCTCGCGGCGATCCGCGTGGTCGCCGTCGGCGATGCACTGATCGCGCCGGGGATCACGCGCCGACTGATCGCCGACTTCGCCGGGCGCCCCCCGCAGCGCTCCCCGCGGCCGGTCGAGGGCATCACCGAGCGGGAACGGGAAGTCCTGACCCTCATCGGGCGCGGCCGGACGAACACCGAGATCGCGGAGGACCTCTTCATCACGGTGGCCACCGCCAAGTCGCACGTGTCACGCCTGCTCACCAAACTGGGCGCCCGGGACCGGGTCCAGCTCGTGATCACCGCCTATGAGGTGGGGCTCGTCACGCTGCCCGGCTGAGCAGGCACCGCGGCTTCGGTCAGTCCCGGAGCCGTGGTGCCTGCTGCCTCCCCCCTGCGGAGTGCGCGGGACGGGCACCGCCGCCCGGATGGACAGGTCCAGATCGACGCTGTTCATGTCCAGTTCGAACCGGCCGTACGGATTCACATGGGTCCCGCCGCACATGGCACAGCGCGGCCAGCAGCGTCAGGCGCCGCGGCGGCTTCATCCGCCCCAGGTTCGCCGGGTACTCCTTCGACGCCCGCGCCCGCCACGCGTCCACCAGCTTCTCCGACACGTCCGCGGTTGTGCCCACTCCTTGTCACCTACGGGCGAGCTCGGCTCAGCCGTGATAGGTGATGTAGCCGTTGCCATCGCGGTCGTTGGCGCTCCTGGTGTAGGCGTGGACGTCCGAGCGGCTGCCGCCGGGCTTGTAGAGGTAGACCGTGTCCTTGTCGTTGTTCCACATGAAGTTGCAGTTGTTGCGGTAGACGACGTTGTTGGTGTCGGAGTCGGTGCCGTGGCCGCCGCGGAGCTTGATGTAGTCGCCGGGCTGCAGATAGTGGTTGGCGGTGAACGTGAAATGGTTGCCGGTGGCGTCCTTGACGACGTAGCCCTTGAGATTGATGGTCGTCGATGACGAGTAGTTCTCGAGCGTCAGGTATTCCTCGCGGCTGTTTCCGGAGGAACAGCTGTTGGAGTCCCGGCCGGGTGCGTCGTACTGGATTCCGCGGATCTTGAGTGCCGAGGAGTATTCGGTGGCCTGGGCCGGGAACGCGGCTATCGCAGTCAGGGTGCCGGCCGCGATGGCCGCCGCGGTGACAAGGGTCTTGTGCATGTGAGGTCCCCCCTCGGTGGTGCTGATGAGTGGCAGAAGCCTACAGACGTCGCAGGCAGCCCGTTGCCGTATCAAGTCCGAATCCATGGCGGGATTTTGGGACTTTCCCTCGCGCCCGGTTCGGCCGGACGGCCTGTGGGGGAAGGCGACCGACCGGTGGTTCAGGTATCAGATCCTTGCGGCCGAACACCGAATTCGGGCGCGGGCATCCAGTGCGGAACGGAAGGTTCCTCAGGTGCCGCGGGCTCTGCGGCGGACGTCACCGGGGCTGTTGCGCACAGGACGGTCAGGGGGAGGATGCTTTCCCAGCCCCACAGTCGCAGCCCCACCGTCGTGGTCGCGTAGCTGCGGACCTCGAGCCCAGGGATGTTCGTACGGTTCCAGACCGATGGCGTGTTGTCCATGACCCATAGTGGCGCCGGACGTCGTCAGCGGGCGTTGCGACACGAGACCGTTTGCCGTTGCGAGATGTTCTGCGGCCCCACTGCACCGGCACCACAGCTGACCGAGGTGTGCGGGGTGCCCGTCCGGAAGCGAGTCAGCCCCGGGAGACACAGCGGGCCCTCGGTCTCGGTTCCGGGCTCTCCTGGTTGTTCATGAAACGGCCATGAGTGCCCCAAGTATTCACCCTTAGGCAAAGCGTTCGATATCAATGGACAAACGCTCTTGTTCCGCGCATGCCTCCCCGATGAGATCACGGCAGCCGCTTCGTGCGGCTCCGCTCCATACAAGGAGAATTCATGCGCATAGCCCGTCCCCGGCCCCGTGCTGGGGCCGCAACGGCAGGGGCCACCGCCCTCGTCGCCGCTGCGGTGATAGCCACCCCCCTGAGCAGCAGTGCCATCGCAGCACCCGCCCATGCCGTACCGCAGACCAAGGCGGTACCGGCTGCCGCGGGTCATCTGCTGGTCAGTGGTGTGAGCAGTCCCCTGTCCATCGAGCAGTGCCGGACGAAGTGGAAGATCGCCTGCTACAGCCCGATCCAGTACCGGCAGGCGTACAACCTCAACCCGCTGTACAAGTCCGGGATCACGGGCAAGGGCCGCACGATCGTCATCGTCGACTCGTACGGCTCGCCGACCATCCAGCACGATCTCGACGTCTACAGCAGGCAGTTCGGGTTGAAGAGCAGCAAGGTACAGGTCAAGAAGTGGGGCCACGTCCCCAAGTTCGACCCGAAGAACGCCGACATGACCGGCTGGGCCGGCGAGTCGACGCTCGATGTGGAGATGGCTCACGCGGTCGCCCCCGATGCGAAGATCGTGCTCGTGGAGACCGCGGTCGCGGAGACCGAAGGTGTGACCGGTCTGCCGGAGATGATGTCCGCTGAGAAGTCTCTCATCGACCACGGCGTCGGTGACGTGATCTCGCAGAGCTTCGGCGCGACGGAGAACACGTTCCCCGGCTTCGGCAAGGGTGACTTCTCGAGCATCGGCAAGCTCCGTTACGCGTTCAAGGACGCCGCCAGGCACGGGGTGACCGTCCTTGCCTCCTCCGGTGACGGCGGTGCCACCGACAGCACCGCGGACGGCAAGGGTTACTACAAGAAGCGCGTCAACTCATGGCCCTCTTCCGACCCGTTGGTGACGTCGATCGGCGGAACCCAACTGCACCTCGACGACAAGGGCAATCGCACCGCGCCGGAGAGCGTGTACAACGATTACGGCTCCGGTGGTGGCGGCCAGTCGCACGTCTTCGGCCGTCCCGCGTTCCAGAACGGCGTGAAGAACCTCGTCGGCGCGCGCCGCGGCACCCCGGATGTGTCGATGGCCGCAGCGGTCAACGGCGGCGCGTGGGTGTACTCCAGCTACGATCCGACGTCGGTCGGCTGGGACGTCTCCGGTGGCACGAGCGAGGCCGGGCCGCTGTTCTCCGGCGTCGTCGCCCTCGCCGACCAGGCCGCCGGTCACCGGGTGGGGAACATCAACAAGGCGTTGTACACCCTGTTCCGTCACCGGTCGTCCGGCGTCGTTGATGTCAACGACGGTACGAACAACAGCTATCAGGGTGTGACCGGCTACACCGCCGTCGACGGCTACGACATGGCCACAGGCGTCGGCACCGTGGACGCGGCACGGTTCGTGCCTGCCCTCGCCCGCGCGAGCCGCCGCGGCTGACCACCGCACCGCGCCGGATCCCGGCGCACCCCTCCACATCACCGGGCGGGCTCGGCTGCCGAGCCCGCCCGGTGACAGGGAGCACGCTCGGTGCTGTGCACGTCCGGGCGCGATGGCGACGCCGCCAGGTCCGTCTACCAGGGGAGGGTGCCTTCGGCGTCGAAGTAGCCCCCGGTGGGGCCGTCGGAGCCGGCCCGCGCCATGCGGACGATGATCTCGGCGCCCTGCTCGACGGTCTGGATGCCGGTGTTCCCGTTCAGGTCCGTCTTGGTGAAGCCGGGCTCCACCGCGTTGATCCGCATGCTCGGGAACGCCTTCGCGTACTGCACGGTGATCATGTTGACCGCGGCCTTGGAGGCGGGGTAGGCGACGCCGGGGTAGGCGTACGCCGGGGTGTCCGGGGTGCTGACGCGGGTCAGCGAAGCCAGGCCGCTGCTGACGTTGACCACGACCGGGGCGCTGGACCGCTGCAGTAGCGGGAGAAACGCGCGCGTGACGCGCACCATGCCGAAGACGTTCGTCTCGAAGGTCCTCCGCATCAGATCGGCGGTCACGTCCGCCGGGCCGATCACCCCGTTGTCGTCGCTCCTCTCCGTTTCGATGCCCGCGTTGTTGATCAGTACGTCAAGCCCTCCACCGGCCTCGATCGTCTTCACCGCCGCAGCCACGGAAGCGTCGTCGGTGACGTCGAGCTGGACCACCCGTGCGCCCAGTTGCCCGGCGGCCCGGCGGCCGCGTTCTGTATCCCGGCTCCCGATGTAGACGGTGTGGCCCGCGGCCATGAGCCGCCGGGCGGTCTCGAAACCGAGACCCTTGTTCGCTCCGGTGATCAGTGTTGCTGTCATGCCTCCACGGTCCGGTGAAACCGCCCGGTCAGCCAGTCGTCCCGTCTTCCTGGGACTGTCAGTACCAGGAAGAGCCGGGCAACGCGGTGCACAGTGGTGTCATGGCGATCACTGAGTTCGGGCACACGGTGCGGCGCTGGCGCGACCGGGCTTCCCCCGCGGCGGCCGGGCTGCCCGTCGGCGGCCACCGGCGCGCGACCGGGTTGCGCCGTGAGGAGCTCGCGCTGCTGGCCGGGATCTCGGTGGACTACGTCACCCGCCTTGAACAGGGCCGGGCGACCAACCCGTCGGAACAGGTCGTGGAAGCTCTGGGACGGGCTCTCCGCCTTTCCGGCGCCGAGCGCGAGCATCTGTTCAACGCCGCAGGGCTGGTGCCGCCGGGGCAGGGCACCGTGCCCGCCTACATCACGCCGAGCGTGCAGCGGATGCTGGACCGGCTGACCGGGACGCCGGTCGCGGTCTCCGACGCGGCGTGGACATTGCTGCTGGCCAACCCGCTGTACACGGCACTGATGGGGGAGCGGCGCGGCAAGGAGCGCAACGCGGTGTGGCGCAACTTTCTGGGCTCGGGCAGCCGCGTCCGCCACACACCGCAGTCCCAGCGCGCCCTGGAGGCCGCGCAGGTCGCCACTCTGCGTGCGACGACGAGCCGGTATCCGGCCGACCAGCGGTTGCTGCGCCTGGTCGCGGAGCTGCGCGCCAACAGCGACCGGTTCGCCCAACTGTGGGAATCCAGAGCGGTGGGCGGGCACGAGGCGTCGCTCAAGACCGTCGATCACCCGCAGGTGGGTCCTCTGACGCTGGACTGTGACGTGCTCAGCGTCGCCGGCAGCGACCTGCGCATCATGATCTACACGGCCGAGCCCGGAACCGATGACGCCGAACGGCTTGCGCTCCTCTCCGTCATCGGCACCCAGACACTCGTCGGGTAGCAGCGGACCGGCCGGGCGCAGCGGCCATCGGGTTCCGGGGCCCGGTAAGCACCTGAATGCACACGTCGTGCCCGCCGCCGCGCTCCACCGGCCGTGGCTGCCGATGGGCGGCTGGAACAGGCCTGATCCGGTGTGCGACTCGGCGACGATCCGGAAGGCTGACCCGCCGGCAGGCGGGAGTGCGCGAACAGCGGCGAGTCAACATCCCTACCCACAAGACTCGTTGAGTATTCACGGAATCTCCATGCATGTTTGGCGAACGCCAAGGCGAATGTACGCACAAACGTGCGTGCGTCACTCTGTGCCGTGATGGAGTAGCACACGGTCCCGAACCTGCGGGCCACGTGCCGGGCCCGACATCAGCCCAGGCCTGACCTAGGAGAGCCGTGACAGCCTTCGCCCCCATTCTCTTCGTCTACGCCAAGGGCGGCCCGCCGCTGGCGTATGCGATACCCCGGATCGCCGCGCACGCCCAGGTGCACGTGCTGGCGCTCGCGCCACTGCCGGAGGCGACGGCGGACACGTGGTGGCCGCGCTGCGAGACGGTCACCGAGGCGCAGCCGGTGGAGGGGGACGACCTGGTGGACCTGATCTGCCGTCACGCGCGCATCGTGGGGGCCCGCGCCGTGATGACGCTGTCGGAGTACGCCGTCGTCGCCGTCGCCCACGCCGGCCGCCGCCTCGGCCTGGCGGGTGTCGGCCCCAATGTCGAGGCGGCGCGCGACAAGCGCCAGATGCGCAGCCGCTGGCACGAGGCCGGCGTACCGGTCCCGGGCTTCGCGCCGGTGGACCGCGCCGCCGACATCACCGAGGCCTTCGCCCGACTGCGGCCGCCACTGCTGCTGAAGGCGGCGTGGAGCGCCGGTTCCACCGCGCACGTCCGCGTGCGCGACGAAGCGCAGGCCGAACGTGCCTGGCAGCTCGGCCGCAGCGTGATGGCCGACTCCGCCGCCCAGGGGTACGCCGAACTGCACTCCGTCCACGGTGGTGTGAGTGACTTCCTGCTCGAGGAGATCGTCACCGGCGACGCGTCAGCCTGGTTCGAGGGCGAGGGCTGGGGTGACTACGTGAGTGTCGAGGGCATCGTCGCGGACGGTGTCTACCACCCCCTGTGCATCAACGGCCGCATGCCCACGATCCCTCCGTTCACGGAGAGGGCTGGCCTCGCCCCGGTCGCCCTGCCCGCGGAGGCCCAGCGCCGCATCGAGGAGGTCTCCCGGCAGGCCGTCGACGCGCTGCAGCTGGAGAACTGCGCCACACACACCGAGATCAAGCTCGGCGCGGACGGCGAGATGTGGGTGATCGAGACGGCGGCCCGCTTCGGCGGTGTCATGACGACCCGTCAGGTCGAGACGGTCTACGGTCTGGACATGCTCGGCATGCTGGTGCGCCAACTGCTCGGGGAGAAGGTCGACTACCCGGAACGGATGCTCACCCGGGGCGAGGGCGCCGCAGGCTCTCTCGTGATCCTTGCCGCCGATGCCGAGGGCCGCCCGTGGAGTGAACTGCCGCCGTGGGACTTCGACGCCGTCGACTGGCCGGCGCTCCTCGGTGACGGCTCGCACATCGAGCTGGTCCGCGAGGCCAGCCTGCCGCCCGGCACCCCGATGCCCGCCTACGAGGAGGCAGGCGGCGCCAACGCGATGGCCGCGCTCTGCTTCGTGACGGCCGCCTCGGAGCAGGAGCTGATCGCAGACTGCGAGAACGTCGTCGCCGCTCTGCCGCAGCACCTCACGGGGAAGCGCGCATGACCGCCCCGGCACAGACTCCGGCCGGTGAGCACCGGCACGGTGCGGTCGTCGGCGGCCTGCTCACCCTTCCGCTGTTCGAGCAGCTGAGCGGCGTCCTCGGTGGCCATCCCTACGTCAAGGTCGTCGTGGACCGCCAAGAGCGCACCTGGCACGTGCTGGACAGCTCGGTGCACTCCTTCCATGTCAACTACGTGGCCACGTGCATCGAGGGCCTCACTCTCGAAGAGCTCGATGCCGACCTCGACGGCTTCAACCACAGCGTCTACCACGCCCCGGACCGCCGCTTCCTGCTCGGTGTGCTCTCCCTGCACTCCGGCACGGCCACACCGCAGGACGCCCCGCAGCCGTTCATGGTGCTGGAGACCACCGAGGCCGACACGATGAACGGCGCGGTGCTCACCGAGTTCCACGCCTTCGTCCGTGCCCATCTGGACTCCTCCCTCGCCCTGGTGGTCAAGCCGGCCAACCACGGGCAGGAGCAGGCTGTCGCGGCGATCCCGGAATCCGTCATGCCGCGGGCGCAGGGCCACGAGCTGCTGTCCACCGCCCCGTTCGTACCGCTGACCCTCGGTTCGGCCGACGGCCGGCTGCGCTGTTTCGCGAGCGATGAGGAGTACCGCGCCGCCCGCGAGGATCTGGCCTGGTACGACATCGTCGCGATGCCCGTCGTCCCCGACGACATCCCGCGCCTGGCCGGCCTGGTCAACGCCCTACCGACCACTCCGCTTTCACACACCAACATGCTCGCCGCAGGCTGGGGCGTACCGAACGCCATCGTGCGCGGTGTCCTCGAACGGATCACCGCCGATGAGCTGAACGGCTCCTGGGTCCGCTACGAGGTGACCACCGAGGGCGCGAGGCTGGAGCGCGCCGAGCAGCCTGACGACCTGGCCGAACCTGTCTGGCACACCCAGCGCATACGCCTCGACGCCCCCAGGGTGAAGGATCTGCCGATACTGCCGCTGCCGGAGCTGCGTGCCGGCGACCGGCACGGTTACGGCACCAAGGCGGCCAACCTGGGCGAACTGCACCACGTGCTGCGGCACGGCTCTCCGCGGCTGCCCGGCTACTACGCCGTACCACGCCCGCCCCGCCGCAACCTCCTCGGCCACCTGGCAGCCCGGCTCGAGGTGCCCGAGGGCACCGAAGCAGCCGAAGCCGCAGGCGACTTCCTCACCCGTCACGTCACGGGCCCCGACGGCATCGCGCTGCCCTTCGCCCTGCAGCAGCGCTTCCTGAACGGCTCGCCCGCCATCCAGCAGAGCATCGGCAAGCTGAAGATGGCTCTGGAACTCGACGCGATGGACGTCATCGACACCGTCTGCGTGCAGCTCCAGCATCTGGTGCGCACCACGCCCGTGCCCGACGACATCGCCCGCACCATCGACACCCACCTCGTCAAACACCTCGCGGGTGCCACCAGGTTCGCGGTCCGCTCCTCCTCCAACGCGGAGGATCTGGCCGGCTTCTCCGCCGCCGGGATCTACGAGTCGCACACGCAGGTCACCGACCTGCCCGGCGTGCTGGACGCCGTACGGCAGGTGTGGGCGTCGCTCTGCTCCCCGCGCAGCGTACGGCTGCGCCACCAGGCCGGCATCTCGCTGGACGACACCTACATGGGCGTCATCGTGCAGCGCTTCGAACCCTCCCCGCTCGGCGGTGTGATGGTCACGTGCAACCCGACCAACCGGGCCGACTTCCGCAACGTCTATCTGAACTGCGCCCACGGCTCGACGGCAGCCGTGGTCGACGGCACCACGCTGCCCATGCAGTACCTGTACAACACGGTCGAGGGCGGGGGCCGCACGCTGTCCCTGGGCGCCGCCGAGCACGACCTCGACGCTGACACCCGGGCCCGGCTCGCGCGACTCGCCCTCGCGGGACGACTGCTGCAGTCACATTTCGCGACGGACTACACCTTCGCCGCGCCGCTCGACATCGAGTGGCTGCTCACCGCCGACGGCAACCTGCACATCCTGCAGCTCCGGCCCTACTCGGCCTGACACCTCCACCCGCGACCCGGGGAGGCCCCGGCACCCGCACCCCCGTGCGCTGCCGGGGCCCCACCCAACCCTGCCCTCCGCCCGCTTTGACGAAGGCGCACCATGCCCACACCCCTGTCCCTGCTCAGGCGCTCACAGCCCAAGCGCCGCACCGTGCTCCCCCCGCTCGCCCGCCGTATCGTCCGGCTCAACAACGGCTTCCAGCTGCTGTTCAACCTGCTGTGGTGGATGCCCGTCTTCTACGAGTACCAGCGGCAGGCCGGGCTCAGCGACAGCCAGATCTTCGGCATCCAGAGCGTCTACTACGTGGCGTTCTGCCTGCTGGAGATACCCACCGGCCTCGTCGCCGACCGGATCGGGCAGCGCCGCTGCATGCAGCTGGGCGCTGCCGTCATGACGGCAGCCAACCTCGTCCCCGTAGCAGCCCCCACCGCCACCGGCTTCCTCCTCCACTTCCTCGCCATCGCCACGGCCCGCTCACTCGTTTCCGGCGCCTCAAGCGCCTACCTGTACGAGTCACTGCACGCGCACGACGCCGGCGACCACTACGTGCAGGCCGAAGGCACCGCGCGGGCTCTCGGACTGTGGGCGAAGATCGCCTGCTGGCCGCTGGTCGGTGTCCTCATGCAGCTCGCGCACTCGGCGCCGTACGTGCTGACTGCCGTCAGCGCCGCCGGCTCGCTGGTCTGCGCCATGGCGCTGCCGCCCGTCCCGCCCCATCTGGCCCCGGCGTCCCGGGTGCCCGCAGCCGAACGCGCCGGGCTGTGGACGTCCCTGAAGCAGACCGCGTCGGTGCTGCGCACATCCAAACCGCTCGGCCCGCTGATGGTGCAGGGCGTGGCGCTCTTCACCCTCGCCCGCATCTGCCAGGTCAACCTGTTCCAGCCGCTTCTGCTCGCCAAGGCCGTCCCGGTCGCCGAACACGGCGCCGTGCTCTCCGCGATGACGGTCGCGGAGGCGGTCGGCTCCTCCCGCCCCTCCTGGGTGCGCTCCCGGCTCTCCGACACCGCCGCCGTCACTGTGCTCAGCCTCGTCATGGCCTTCTCGCTGGCCGCGACCACCGCGAGCGGCGGCGCGGGAACGATCGGCTGGCTGTGCGTGTTCGCCGCCGCGACCGGCCTGGCTTTCCCCGTCCAGCGACACCTCATCAACGCGGCGATACCGACGACCCCGTACCGCACCACGCTGCTGTCACTGGAGTCCATCATCGACCGCGGGGTCTGCGCCCTGGTCGCGCTTGCCGTCGGCGCATGTCTTGCCGCCAACCGGTTGGACACGCTGCTCATCAGCGCGGCCCTGGGAACCTGCCTGCTGCTCGGTATCGTCAGTCTGGCTCTGCGCCTGCTGCGCCGTGGACCCACATCGGCCGAGGCCGGCCTCTGACGGAGCAGGGCATCACCGGTCGAAGGGCACGGCGGTCGCCCGCGGCGGCCACGTCGTGGGGTCCAGAATTCCCGTGGCATAGGCGCGCGCGACCATCGCGGGCCGTGAGTCGGCGTCCAGCACGGTCCGCAGACGTCGCAGGTGGTAGTCCAGCGCCTGTCGCGAAAGACCGAGTGCCTTGGCGACGGCTGTGTTCGGCTCGCCGCCCGCCATCAGCGTCAGCACCCGGAGCTGCGTCGGCGTGATCCGCGGACGGGCCGGTGTTTCCGCGCCTATCGGCTTCAGGACGGCCAGCACCCGGTCCGGCACGCCCGAACGCTGCACCAACGCCAGGTCGGTGCGCACGATCCGGGTGGTGCCGAGCGCCGTGCGTACCGCCACCATCCCGGCACGGCGCGCGACCCGGCCCGCGACGAGCGACCCCCACGACCCGACCAGCGCGGCCGCGTCCAGCCCTTCGCCCAGATGCGCCACCGCCTCGCTGCCCTCCAGCGCCGGCGGGCTCCATCCGACCAACTCCGCCGCGCCCGTGTTGGCGCGCCGCACGCGGCCGTCCAGGTCCAGTGTCACGACCGCGAGCCCGGCCCGCTCCCGCAGCGCGTGCAACTCCTCCTGCGCGGCGTCGTTTTCCGCCTGCGCACGGGCGTGTCCGGTCACGTCGACGTAGATGCCGCCGACCCGCGGGCCCCGATGGCCGTCCAGCGCGAACCGGTGGCCTATGGCCTTCCCCTGAGAGCCGTCGGCCTGCACGAACGTGATCACATGCCGGACGGGCTTCCTCGACTCGAGTACCTCCCGGTCCAGCGCCCGCGCAGTAGTGGCGTCGGCGGACGGGTCGACCTCCTCGACGACGCGGCCCATCATCTCGCGCGGCGACCGGTGATAGAGATGCGCGTAGGCGGCGTTGACCCAGAGATAGCGGCCGTGGGTGTCCCGTATGAATGCTGCGGCGGGTGAGAAGGAGGCCAACGCCTCGAACCACTGCGCTGCCTCACCGCTTTCGCCGTCCACTCGGCTTCCCTTCTCCCATGCCCATCGCCGGCCCGCGACCGGCCAGGGTGCCATGGTTACGCAGCAGGGCCGCGCCGTCACCCCCGGCCGCGGATACCGGGCATCGGCCGACGGGCCGAACCCGCTGCGGTCGCACGGCATTTCGGGCATGGCGGCCCTGGGACGGGGCCCACCGGTGGGGGCATCTGCGCGCCTCCACCGGTGGCACGGCGTTACTCGAGGCCGTAGGCGTTCAGCACCGTCTGGGTGACGGTGTTGCCCGCGCTGTCCTTTGCGGTGGCGCGCAGTGATACGTAAGCAGCGGACTTCGGTGCCTTCACCGTGGAGGTCCAGGAGCCGTTCGCCTGGCGTCTGAGAGTGAGGGGAACCCAGCTCGATCCGTCGTCGAAGGACACCTTGAGGGTGGCCGCGCTGATCCGGCCGGCGCCGGTGACCCCGGCGAGGTGCGAGGCGGTCAGCGACAGCGGGGTGGTGCGCTTCGCCTTGCCGGAGAGGCTGGTGGCGACGCCGTAGTCGAGCTGGATGAGCGGCAGGTCGACGTATCCGTTGCCGGAGGTGAAGCCCCATTCGGTGCGGGTGGCCGGCGAGTACGGCAGGACGCCGCTCTGGCTGGTCTCGGCGACCAACTGGTAACGCAGCGGCGCCGGACCGGGTGCGGTGGCCGTGAGTTGCTGATAGAGCGTCGAGCCGAGCTCGGTGCTGCCCTGACGGAGTGAGACCTTCTCGTGCAGCATGTCCTCGTCCCCCCACAGGTTCTGGTCGAAGCCGTTGTGCCCGGAACCTGAGTCGCCCCAGCCCGGGACGTTGAGGACGAAGAAGTCGCCCTGCCGGTCGGGCAGCGACTGGCTCTCGTTCAGCCGGGGATGGAAGACGGACAGGAACCAGTCGCTCCTGGTCCTGGAGCCCTTCGCCGGTGTGGTGACCAGCGACCGCTCCTGCACGGCGGGGTTGTCGGATTCCTCGTACCAGCCGAACTTCGTGCCGCCCGGGGTGACCCAGTCGGTACGGGTGGTACCGAGCGTCTGGGCCGTCTGGTAGCCGACGCCGTACCGGTCGAAGTCCTGCATGTCGTAGCGTCCGTTGTCACCGGAGTCGGTGGCCTTGCCGGCGAACCGGGAGTCGATCCTGGCCAGGTCGGCGGTCTTCGGGGTATAGGTCAGGTCGGCATCGGGGATGGCGCCGTCGTGTCGTTCGACGAGGTCGTAGGCGTACGGTGACGTGGGCGTCGAGGCCAGGTCGAGGACCAGACCGGGGTGACCGGCGGCCGCGATCAGTGAGGTGCCCTGGGCAGCCTGCAGGCCGGCCACCTCGATGGGACCGGTGGTCTCGAAATCGTCGGCGCCGTACCAGCTGGAAAGCCGGCCGACGGTGTCGTTGACGACCAGCAGCAGCTTGGCCCCGGCAGCGGCCGCGGCGGCAGCCTGGGCGGTGTCCGTGGCCGACTGGGCGGCCGGGTCGGCCTGCCGGTCGTAACGGACCACCACGGCTTTGCCCTTGGCGTCCAGGCCCGCGTAGTCGGCAGTGGTACCGGCGCCGGCGTACACGACGGGGAGCTTGCGGCGTCCGGCCGGCAGGAGGGCGGAACCGGCCTGGACGAGCAGGCTCGACATGTCCACCGCCGGAAGGTGCGGGCGAAGGGCGGTTGCGGTCAGTGTCGGAGCGCTCTTGCGCCAGCGTGTGTCGAAAGCGAAGCTGCCGCTGGTCACCTTGGCGGTGGACTGTGCCCAGACGCTGGTGTAGGCGGCCGGCAGGAGGAAGTTCGCGTTGAAGGTGCCGCCGCCCGCAACCCGGTTCCATTCGACCCGGGTCAGCCGGTCCTCAGCCCGGTGCGGGGCGACGGAGGAAACGCGGTGAGCGTTGCGGGCGTCGAGCGCCGCCGTGCGGTCGCGGTCCAACCGCACCTGGGGCACGGACAGCACACCGAGCCCGAGGTCGTCGGGTCCGGCCGCACCCGGCAGGTCGGCGTACATCAGCACCGAGTACTCACCCTTGGGCAGGCGCAGGGTGAGCCTGCCGCCGGCAGGGATCTCCACCGGAGAGGGATCCGCGTCTCCGGTTCGGTAGATCACCGCTGTGCCCGGAATCCCCGCGCCGGTGCGGTCGCCTGTGGTGATGGTGAGGTTGTACCGCTCGTCCTCGCGGTCCAGACCGATGAGAGTGTGGGAGAGGACGGTGCCGTCGGTGGCGGTCGCCTCCACCTGGCCGTCGGTGGCACCGTACGGCGCCTTGGCCGGGTCTGCGGTGACGGTCACCGATGCGGCGCCGCCGGCCGGCACGGTGACGCCCGACATGGACAGTGCGAACGCTCCCGAGGCGTCGGAGCCGTCGGTGCCGGTGGCCGTGGCCCTCAGCCGCAGCCTGACGTCGGAGCCGCCGGTATTGGAGTAGGTGACGGTCTTGACCGTGGGCTGGTCAGCGGTGTGCGGCCACGGGTAGAAACCGGCCCAGGCGGTGGCTGAGGCGTGCACGGTGCCCAGGACTGCGGCCTTGGCGTCCAGCCTGCCGCTGCCGCCCTTGGTCACCGGGATGCCGGGGGTCTCGTGCGCGGTGCTGACCAGGGCGTCCTTGATCTGCTGGCCGGTCCAGTCCGTGTGTCGCTCAGCGAGGAGGGCGGCCGCGCCGGCAACGTGCGGCGTAGCCATCGAGGTGCCGCTGAGCGTGAGGTAAGGGCCCGAGCCTTCGGTGGAGTACTGCGAGCGGGCAGCGAGGATGTCCACGCCGGGCGCGGTGATCTCGGGCTTGAGGCCGCCGTCGAGGTAGCGCGGGCCCCAGCTCGAGAAGTCGGCGAGCTGGTCGGTGGAGTCGACCGCGCCCACGGTGAGCGCCGAGGTGGCCGCACCGGGGGCGCCGATGCCGCCCGGGCCTGAGTTGCCGGCTGCGATGACGAACAGGGCGCCGGTGGCGTCGCTGAGTTCGTTGACGGCCTGGCTCATCGGGTCGGAACCGTCGCTGGGCCCGGTCGAGCCCAGACTCATGTTGACGACCTTGGCATGCCTGGTCTGGGCTGCCCACTGCATGCCGGCGATGATCCAGGACTCGTCGCCGTAGCCGTCGTTGCCCAGCACCTTGCCGACCAGGAGACGGGCGCCCGGGGCGACACCCTTCTCCTTGCCGTCGGATGCGGCGCCGGTGCCGGCGATCGTGGAGGCGGTGTGGGTGCCGTGGCCGTTGCGGTCGGTGACGTCCTGACCCGGCACGAAGCTCTGCGACGCGGCCATCTGGCCGTTGAGGTCGGGGTGTTCCGCGTCGATGCCCGGGTCGAGGATGGCAACGTCCACCCCCTTGCCGTCGGTGCCGGACTGCCACACGCCGGGGGCGCCGATCTGGGAGGTGCTGTCGGCGAGGGCCGACGTGACCTTGCCGTCGAGCCAGATGTGGCTGATGTTCGCGCCGAAGACGGCCGCCCCGCCACCGGCGCCCTTCACCTGCGCCGGAAGGCCGGCCCCTGTCTGTCGCAGCGCGGCACGCGCCTTGGCCCGGCCGAGGGCATCGGCGGGAGCGACCTCCTGCCAGAACGCCGCCGCTCCGGCACGGTTTTCGCTGACCGCCCGGCCGTGCACGGCCGGCAGATCGAGGCGGTCGGACAGCCCCTTGGGAATGGCGTCCGCAGTGCGCGCCTTCGCGTCGCCGTACTGGACGATCAGCGGTAGCTTGCTCGAACGGGCGTCGTCGTAGCCGTCCTTGATCAGGGCCGTGACATCGAAAAGACGCCGGTCGAGCACGCCCGCTGCGAGGTAGGGCAGGACCTCGGTCGGGTAGACGTACAGATCCTTGCCGACGGTCTGGGTCTGTACGCCGCCCGTGAGGTTCGCGGGGCGTTCGACGGTGGCCGTCGAGCGGCCGTCGGCCAGGGCGGTGACGGTGACCCGGTCACCTGTGACGAGCGTGACGGTCCTGGGGGCGCCAAAGGACGCGCCGGCGGAGATCGTCCCGGACGGTGGGGCGGGGGTGCCCTGAGAGGCGGTGGCCTGTGCGATCGACGGGGTGGCGGCTATCGCGGCGAGGACTGTACCCACGGCGACCAGAGCACGCCGACGCCTGACTGAGGATCTCAAGTGGTGCCCTCCGTAAGCTGCGTTGAACGCGGACGCAGCACATTCTTTGCGCGACCTGCGGCACAGGTGAACTCTTTGGGGTGACGGTTCACCGCCATGACGGAAACCTGCCGCTACCGATGGAGCGCCAGGATCATGTGGTCGCGCCCGGCCGGTTCACGGAGCCGGTGGTGCGGCTGGGCGCCGCGAGAAGCGAAGGGTCAGCGCTTCAGCCATCCCCTGGTCACTGCCTCGACACCGAGCTGGAAACGCGATCCGGCGGATGCAAGGTCCATGAGGGCGCGGATCTTCCGCTCGACGGTGCGCAGCGACAGGTCCAGCTGGGCGGCGATGGTCCGGTCGGACAGGTCGAGGGCGAGCAGCGCGAGGATCTGCCGGTCCTGCTCGCTGGGCCGGGGGGCGGCCGATTCCTCACCATGCCGTGTTCCGGGCGGGCCCGGGCCCTCGCCGGACCTGGACATCGGCTGAGCCCGCTCCCAGTAGTGCTCGAAGAGCAGCACCAGCGCATGCACGAGTCCGGTGCCGTGCACGACGAGGGTTTCGGCAAGGCCGGGCTCATCGGCAAGCGACAGGGGCACCATCGCGTTGGCACGGTCCGAGACGATCAGACGCATCGGGATCTCGTCCGCCACCCGCATCTTCATACCCAGCCCGGTGACCTCCCGCACGTCGTCCCACATGCCGGGGACCTCCAGGTGGCTGCGGGTGATGACGGCACGGAAGTCCACCCCGCGCAGCAAGGCGTCGTATTCCATCGAGTGAACGCCGCCGCGCTCCACCGCGATCACCGACTTGGCCAGGAACATCAGTACTTCGCGCCGGGAGCCGCCGAGCAGCTGTTCCAGTCGGTGACGGACCGCGACCGGTCCCGAGACGACTTCCACGACACCGCCCGCCGCCCGCGATGAGGCGCTGCGGAACTGCTCGGTGAGCGCGGTGACGGTGGCATCGGCATGGTCGAGCGAGGTCCGCTGGCGCACCAGCAGCGGCGTGAGTGCGATGGACGGGGAGCTGGCCCGGTAGGTCCGCAGGGCCGCGTCCTGCGGAGCGGCACCGTCGAAGGGCAGCGGTGGCTCGCCGACCACGAGTCCGCGTGCGGCCATCTCCTCCAGCTGGACCCCGGCCCGCTCGGCTGTGATGCCGGCCGCCTCGGCAATGTCGGCGGCCGAACTGCCCGGCCGGTTGATCAGCAGTTCGTACAACCGCTCCTGCTCCGGCGGGATGCCGAGCTGCGCCAGCATCAGGGGCTCCCGAACTTGATCGGCCGCGTATGTGCCGGAATTTTCATGGCTGGTACATCTGCTGTCAAGACCGGGACCTCGCCGCGGGCGCGGCCGCCGCCTGCGGCACCGGGCCGGCGATCGCCGTGCCCCGGGATGAGGTGATGCTGTCGGCGCTCACGTGAACAAGGGGCCGTCCCCCACCCGCGAACAATTCCCCGCCGCAGGCTCGTTCATGAGCTGAACGGTCGATCCCGGCTGATCGTGCTCATCGCGTGTGCGCGCCGCCGCGCAGCAGCAGGGCGGCGAGCGCGAGGGCGTTGCCGCGTGGAGAGGCGACGTCGAGACCGGTGAGCTCGGTCAATTTCGCCAGTCGGTTGTCCACTGTGTTGGGGTGCAGCCCGAGGTGGTGGGCGGTGCCGCGGCGATCCTGGCGGTGTTCGAGGTACGCGCGCAGGGTGTCGATGAGTTCCGGCCGGTCGCCGACGGGGTCGAGCAGCGCGGCGATGCGAGCGCTGCTCTCGTCACGGCGGGACAGGTGGAATTCCAGCAGCACATCTTCCATGCGGTGCAGCCCAGCAGGTCGCCCGCAGGCACGTGCGACCTGCACGACATCGGTGGCGGTGCGGGCGCCGGCGGGCACGTCCTGGGGTGAGCCGGCGACGACTGCCGCCAGCCGGATGCCGTCTCCGCAGGCGTGCCGGAGACGTGCGCACAGCTCTTCGCAGGCGCGCTCGCCGTCCGGGTCGCCGGGGTGGGGCGAGGCGATCACATGGCCTCCGCCGGCGTCGAGCAGAGACATCGCATCGGTGCCGAAGGCGTGGTCGAGGACGGTCTGTACGCGGCGGACCATCCGGCGGTCGGCGACGGCCGAGGGCGCAGAGCGTCCCGGCGGCAGATACAGGTGGACGACGAGGCAGGGAGCTTTGAGGCCGAGTTGTTCGAAGGCGTCCGCGGGCGGTAGCGCACCGTCCAGCAGTCCGCGCATCAGGGAGCGGTGGTGCTCGCGGCGTTCGGCGGAGATCGCCGCCTGCTCGTCGAGGTACGTCTCGGCCACTGCGCCGATGATGGCCTGGTGGCCGTGCAGGAGGAGGTCGACCAGTTCAATGAGGGCTCCCTCCTCCCCGCTCGCGGCCTCCTCTCTGAGCGCCTGCCACAGGACGTAGACGCCCAGCGAGTGGCTGCGCAGCAGGGTGTGCAGAGGCATGCCCTCTTCGGCGCGTTGTGCGGCACGTTCGCGAAAGAGGCTGTAATCGCCGGGCTGCGCCTGTGGTTCACGTACGCGGCGCAGGAAGAGGCGCAGACCGTTGCGCACCGTCGCGGCGATTTCCACGTCCTTCACATCGGCGGGCAGTTCCGGATATCCGGGAAGCCGTTCGAACGTGTCGCGGGCCATGTGGCGGGCGAGTTCGTTGACCCGGCTCTCGCACCGGGCGGCGAGTGCCTGGGCAGCGGGCGAAGGCGGCGGATACGCCGGGCTGGGCTGGGACGGCAGACGGGTCGGCACCGGACCTCTCCTCTCTCGAACAATGGATTGTGACAGATCACAGGATCCACCGGATTGTGCTGTGAGGGGGACGGGTGTCTCCTGACCGGGCTTCCCAGCAGACTCTACGGAGATCAGCGGCCGCCCGACAAGAACGGGACGGGCCGTCATGGAAGACGTTCGAGGAGCCATCGGCTATGACGGAACACAGTGCCAGTGCCTACTTGTCTTACGCGGACCGGGTCTGGGCGGGTGAGGAGACACTGCTGGCCCACTTCACCGGAGAGCACGCCGGAGACGGTCTCGTGCCGCTCGGTGAGCGGACCGGATTCTTCCCCGCCTTCGCCAACGTGGCGGTGTTCGACACCGGGGACGGGCTGGTACTGGTGGACTCCGGGGATATCCGTACGGCCTCACAACTGCACCTGGCCGTGCGTCGCTTCTCGGCAGATCCAGTGCGCTCGGTCGTGTTCACGCATGGCCACGTGGACCACGTCTTCGGCGTCGGCCCCTTCGACAAGGAGGCCGAGGACGACGGCGCGGGACGCCCCGAGGTCATCGCGCACGAGGCGGTGCGGGACCGGTTCGACCGTTACCGGCAGACGGCCGGCTACAACACCTGGATCAACCGGCGGCAGTTCGGCGTCCCCTCCCTGGAATGGCCCACGGAATACCGCTACCCCGACACGACCTACCGTGACCGGCTGAGCGTACGCAGGGGAGTACTGACCTTCGAGTTGTTCCACGCGCGCGGTGAGACGGACGACCACACCTACGTGTGGATTCCGGAACTGCGCACCCTGTGCACCGGCGATCTGTTCATCTGGAACTCCCCCAACGCCGGCAATCCGCAGAAGGTGCAGCGCTATCCGGTGCAGTGGGCCCAGGCGCTGCGTGCCATGCGGGCGTTGGGCGCCGAGGTGCTGCTTCCCGGTCACGGGGTGCCGATCCGCGGCGCCGATCGCGTCCGACAGGCACTGGGGGACACCGCTGAACTGCTGGAGTCGCTGTGCGCCCAGACCCGCGAGTTGATGAACAGCGGTGCGCGCCTGGACGAGGTGCTGCACGCCGTGAAGGCGCCGGCCGGCCTCTTGGAGAAGCCGTATCTGCACCCTGCCTACGACGAGCCGGAGTTCGTCGTGCGGAATCTGTGGCGGCTGTGGGGCGGCTGGTACGACCAGAACCCGGCGAACCTCAAACCGGCATCCGAAGCCGCGCTCGCCACCGAACTCGCCGATGCGGCGGGCGGCGCGCGGACACTGTCAGGCCGGGCCGTGGAGCTCCTGGGCCGTGGGGAGCTGAGGCTGGCGGCACATCTGGCCGAGATCGCCGCCCTCGCCGCGCCGGCCGACCCCGAGGTCGCCCGGATCCGGGCCCAGGTGTACACGCGCCGGGCCGAGGAGGAGCCGTCGACCATGGCACGCGGCGTGTTCAACTGGGCAGCCGCCGAGTCCGCCGCCGTGGCGGAAGGGACGGACGTCGCGACGGAGCTGACACGCAGTACCGAGGGGCGCCGCCGGGCTGCGGGCGCCATCAGCGTGGGTGTCGTCGACGACGACTGTGGATGCGGAGCGCCGGACGACAGCCCGGTGAACGCGCCGTGAGGGATGTGACCGCGCGGGCAACGGCTGCCGCATCACGGCGCACCGGCGTGGCCCACGCATCGTCGGGCGGCCCGCAGGCGTGGGGGACGACCTGGCTGCTACTGGTTTTCATGCTGGTGAACTTTGCCGACAAGGCAGTCGTCGGGTTGGCCGGACCCGAGATCATGCAGGAGTTCGGTCTCACCCGACAGGAGTTCGGCACGGCCCAGGCCGCGTTCTTCAGTCTGTTCTCGCTGTCCGCGCTGGGTGTGTCGTTCCTGACCCGCACGATGCGTACCTCGGTGCTGCTCGCGGTGATGGCGCTGCTGTGGTCGGCTGCGCAGTTGCCCATGCTCTGGGGTGCGGCGGGTTTCGGAGTGCTGATCGCGACCAGGGCGCTGCTGGGTATCGCCGAGGGTCCAGCTGCGCCCGTGGCGGTGCACCATGTCCACGGCTGGTTCGGACAGCGGGAGCGCACCCTGCCGACCGCCGTCCTCATGGTCGGCGCTGCGGCGGGTGTCGCGGTGGCAGCGCCGGCCCTGGGCGCGGTGATCTCCCATTTCGGATGGCGTTGGGCGTTCGGCGTGGTGGGCATCGCCGGCCTGCTGTGGACGGCGGCCTGGTCGGCGAAGGGCACGGAGGGGCCGCTGGCCCCGCCGGTGGGCGTCGCGCGGAGCACGGAAAGCGACGGCATGGCGGGGGCGACGCTGCGTGCCGTCTTCCTCTCGGGCACCTTCGGCACGGCGGCGCTGGGCGCGTTCGCGGCCTATTGGGTGATGAGCGCCAAACTGACCTGGCTGCCCGACTATCTGCAAGCGGTGCTGGGGTGGGACCTCAGCCAGGCGAGTGCCGCCGTCGGTGGGGGCGCCGTGGCCAACGGTGTGGTGCTGCTGGCGCACGGGCTGCTGGCGCGCCGCTCATCGCGGCGTGGGACCAGGGGCCGTCTGCCGGCCGGGGCCGGTGCCGGGCTGCTGCTGATGGTCTCGGCGGGCGCCGTGACCGTGTTCGCCACCGTCGACGTCCCCTGGATAAGGATCCCGATGATGTTCGGCCCGATGGCGGCCGGGCTGGTGATGATCACCGCTGCGCAGACGGCCGCCGCCCGGATCACGCTGCCCTCCCAGCGTGGTGTCGTCCTCGGCGCCCTGGTGGCCGTCTTCGCTCTGGGCGGCACCGTGTCGCCCCTGGTCCTGGGGTGGATCGTGGACAGCGCCCCTTCTGTCACGGCCGGCTATCGAAGCGGCTGGCTGGTGACGGCAGCTCTGCTGCTGGCCACCGGCATCCTCGCAGCGCTTTTCATGCGCCCGGAGCGCGACGCCCAACGCCTGGGAGTGCCGCTGGGCCAGGACTCCGTCGTGCCTGGCCCGCACTGAGAGCCGTCATTCTCACCGTGCCCCGAGCCTGGCTGGGACGAGCTGCCGCCGCCCACGGACACAATGCACCCCGGGAAGGGTGGCCCTGACCGGGCCCGGACCACGACGAGCTCACCGTTCGCTCGGCGCGTGCAACTGGGCGAACTCGGCGGCGAGTACGCCCATCACGACGAGATCCTGGTGCCGACCGGCGGAGAACACACGATCCCGGAGGCGGCCCTCCTCGATGAAACCGAGCCGGCGCTGAAGTGTCAGCGATGCCTCGTTGTGCGCGAAGATCCGCGCTTCGCATTTGTGAAAGCGGCGCTCGTCGAACATGAAGCGCAGCAGCAGCTCCGCGGCTTCCGCCGCATATCCCTTCCGCCGGTGATCAGCGCCGATCGTGACGCCGTACTCGAACCAGCCCGCACGTGGATCGGCGTGGTGCGAACCGACAGCACCGACGGTTTCGCCCGTGCTGATGGCTTCGACCGCCAGCTGGAAGCAGTCGCCTTCGGGTCTGGCGGCCGCCTGTTCCTTCGCCCAGGAGCGGTAGCCTTCGGCGGAACGGGGCGGGTGCAGCAGAACTCCCAACCGCTCCTCTTCACCGGCGAAGCGCATGAACGCTGTCCAGTCGTAGGGCTCGATTCCGCGCAGGCGTACCCGTTTGCCGGTCCAGAACGATGTCATCCCCCATCAGATCACGCGGCAACGTGCGAGATCCGGACTTCGCAGACCCGTGAGAGCGTCTGTGACCCGGCACTTCGAGGCCGTCGGCGCCGTGCGGAGCGCGTCGTCCGGCGCTTCCGGAGGTGGTCGCGGGTGCCCGCCCCGGCTGCCTCGTCAGATGTCGTATTCGTCGGGGAAGCGCATGTTGGGGCCGCCGACTTGCAGACCGAGTGGGACAGCGCGTCCCTTCGGCTCTTCCCAGGCCTCCTGGCGGCCGAGCGCGCAAAGGTCGAGATAGTGGTAGCCGTTGTGGAACTCTTCGATGCCACGGCCGAACGTGGAGTAGGTGTGGAACACCTCGTCGCCGACCCGGAGGAAGGCACTGATGCCCGGCCAGTCGCCGCGCATGCTCGCAGTGAACGGCGTTCCGGACCCGTCGAGTTCGGCCTCGGTGCGGTGGAAGATCTGGACCGGTGCGACCCGTTCGTCGACGGTCGCATGGAAGTCGTAGTTGAAGTCGCTGCCGGCCGAGGAGTACCAGGGGAACGTCCAGCCCATCCGCTCGCGGAACGCGGCGAGCTTCTCGTACGGCGCCCGGGTGACCGCGACGAGCGTGGTGTTGCGGACGTGCAGCTGCCTCAGCCTGCCGATGCCGTCGGCGGCGGACGAGCAGCTGGAGCAGCCGGTGTCGCGGGGGTGTTCGGTACCGTCGGCGTCGACGTCGTGGGCCCACATGAAGTGATGCATCACCAGCTGCGGCCGCCCCTCGAACAGATCGAGCAGGCTCACCTCTCCGTCCGGTCCTCCGAACGTGTACGGCTTGTCGATCCGAACCATCGGCAACCGCCGGCGGTCGGCATTGACCCTGTCTCGCGCCCGGGTGAGCTCTTTCTCCTCGGCCAGCAGCCTCTTGCGCGCGGCCAGCCACTCCTCGCGCGACACCACCTCGGGCAGATTCCCCATCGACATGTGCGCCTCCAGAACTGATCTTCGCCGCACCTGGTTGCAGCAGAGACTGGTGGAAGAATGCAACCATTTCCGCAGTGGAGCTGTGCAGAAGGACATGCGGGTCTCGTTCCGATGCCCCAGAAGGGTCAGCGGGGCGCCGGCCCGGTCGGGTCCCGCACCGCGAGCTGAGTGGCCGGTTCCACGTGCAAGGTGTACACCGCATGCCGGCGCCCGCTGTCTCCGCCTGACGCAGACCGCCGCATCCGGCAGCTGGTGGAGCATCGCTGCCCTGTGACACTGCCGGTCGCGCGACACCGCAGCGGCCTCGCGACCGGGAGTCCGCCGACCGCGCGGGAACGCCGCTCCCCGGCGGACCTGGTCGGTTCGCGATGGTGCGCCTGATGCCGTGTCGGCTGTGGAGGAGGGCGGGCGCGGTTCGCGCGACTCGCAGTCCTTGACGGTGTCAGAGGCCGGAGTGTCCCCGGGCCGGCCCGGCGGGTCGGGCGCCGTGCAGCCAGGTGGCGCCGGCGGCCTTCATGTCGGCCTCCAGCTCACTGCCCCGGGTGGGGAAGGTGCGGCCGAGCGGAAAGCCGGACGCTTCGAGCAGGTAGGCCAGGGCGGCGTATTCGCGCGGATGGCGGCGCACGGCCTTCTCGTCGATGTCCTGGACGCGGGCCAGGAAGGTGAACGAGCTCATGTCGTAGACGCTCTGGCGGTGAACGATCCGCCATACGCCGTCGCGCTTCTCCACGCGGTCCCAGAAGCGATTGTGAGCGGTGCAGCCGAGATCCAGGGCGGTGTTCTCGGCCATGATCATGGCGTTGGTCTCCACCAGAGCCCGGTCGTCGCGGAAGGTGATCGAGGGGCTTGCCACCAGGTGCTTGGTGCGCAGGTCGGATGCGCCCATGCGCGCGGATCCGTCCACGAAGTCGTGGGCCGGCCCTTCGAACCAGGTGATCGCGATGGTGGCATCAGCGTGGAAGAGGCCCCTCAGCAGGTCCCACTCACCCAGGTCTCGATGTATCCAGCCGGTCATCAGGCCGGCGATGGCTGCGCGGTCCTCGATGCGTGTGTCCACGAGAGGCGCCTCTTTCAATTAGGAGACAAATTTGTACTCTAAATAAGAGTACGTGTCCCTACCGTTCGACGCGATTCCGGGCCTGCGGATATAACGGAAGGCGTGACCGCATCCCCCCGACCGTCCGTCCCGCCGACCCCTGCCACCTGTGACGGCGCAAGTGCGGGAGGCACCGGGGCAGCGCGCTCCGCTGCTGCGCCCACGCGTCGCCGGGGCGCCGTGCTGACCCGAGCGATCTTCGAGGCGACGTTGGAGGAACTGGCCGCAGGCAGTCTCGAGGAGCTGAGCTTCGACAAGATCGCCCCAAGGGCGGGGACCGGGAAGTCAGTGCTCTACCGCCGCTGGAGCACTCCCGCGGAACTGGTTCTCGCCGCATTGCGGGATCCGGTCGTCGGCCTCGGGAACCTGCACGTCCCCGATACCGGGACCCTGAGGGGAGACCTCCTTGCCCTGCTCACCGCTTTCGCCCAGGTGCTGGACGAACCGCGCGGCCGGGCGCTGCGGCCGTTGCTCACTCAGCGGGGCCGCCACCGCGAAGTCTTCGACCGTGTGATGGAGCTGGTCATCCGGCCGCACCGCGACGTCCTGCTCGACCGCTTGCATGTGGCCGCCGAGCGGGGCCAGGCCGATCCGCGGCGGGTGACTCGGCGCATCGCCTCGGTTGGCCCCCGCATGATCGTCGCCGAGTCCATGGAACAGGGAACGGTGCCGGACCACGAGGTACGCGCCATCGTCGACGAGATTCTGATGCCCCTCATCGCGGCGCCGGCACCGTCCGGAGGACCTCTTCCGCACTGATCCGCGGCACGCCGCGGGGCCAGGGCCGGGGCCGTTCCGCCGGGGTGTTCCGGCGGAAGCGTGGCCACACGGCGGGCACCGCAAGGGGAGCGGACGTACCGGCTGATCCTTTGAAGACTCTTGGGCTGCTCACAGGCATGGAAGGACGCAGTCCGGCAACGCGGCCATGGTGATAAGAATCGGATGGGTCGGTCTGCTGACGGTCGCAGCTCTTGCTGCGCTGGGCGCCGCCGTATGGATTTCGCCGTGGTGGTGGGTCGCGGGTGCCCTGCTGGCCCTGCCGGCCGTGTTGGGTATCTACGACCTGGTGCAGCGCCGGCATTCGGTGCTGCGCAACTACCCGGTCATCGGGCATGCCCGGTTCCTGCTGGAACGCATCCGGCCCGAACTGCAGCAGTACTTCGTGGAGCGGAACTTCGACGGCCGCCCTTTCGACCGTGATGTGCGCAGCATCGTGTACGAACGCGCGAAGGGCACCGACGCCGAGGAGCCGTACGGAACCGAGCGCGATGTCTATCAGCCGGGCCATGAGTTCCTGGTGCCGTCGATGTCGCCCTGCCCGGTACCGCAGACGCCCCCGAAAGTACGGGTCGGCGGGCCCGACTGCGCTCAGCCGTACGACATGTCGCTGCTCAACGTTTCGGCCATGAGCTTCGGCTCGTTGTCCGCGAACGCGATCCTGGCGCTCAACCGGGGGGCCGCTGCCGGAGGTTTCGCCCACGACACGGGGGAGGGCGGCATGTCCGAATATCACCTGCGGCACGGCGGTGACCTGGTCTGGGAAATCGGTACCGGGTACTTCGGATGCCGTACCGAGGAAGGCGAATTCGATGCCGGCAAGTTCGCCGACAAGGCTGCCCACTCCCACGTGAAGTGCGTTTCCCTGAAGCTGTCGCAGGGTGCCAAGCCGGGGATCGGAGGCGTGCTGCCGGGAGCGAAGGTCAATGCGGAGATTGCCCGGGTGCGGGGCGTGCCGCAGGGGCAGACCGTTGTCTCGCCTCCGTACCACCGGGTGTTCTCCACACCCCGTGAACTGGTTCGTTTCGTTGCGCGGATGCGGGAACTCTCCGGCGGCAAGCCCACCGGCTTCAAGCTGTGCCCCGGTTCGCGACGGCAGTTCCTGGCGGTGTGCAAGGCCATGCTGGAGGAGGGCACGACGCCCGACTTCATCATCGTGGACGGCGCCGAGGGCGGAACGGGAGCAGCTCCGCTGGAATTCGCCGATCATGTGGGCACCCCGCTCACCGACGGGCTGCTCACCGTGCACAGCGCACTCGTCGGCGCGGGGCTGCGGAGTCGGATCAAAATCGGCGCCAGCGGCAGGATCGCAACCGGCGCCGACCTGGTCAAGCGGTTGCTGCAGGGCGCCGACTACGCAAACGCGGCGCGCGCAATGATGTTCGCCGTGGGCTGCATCCAGGCTCAGCGCTGTCACACCAACACCTGTCCGACCGGGGTCACCACGCAGGACCCTCGTCGCGCACGGGCCCTGGACGTGGGAGACAAGTCGCTGCGGGTTCAGCGCTTCCAGGAGGCGACCGTGGCGAGCGCCCAGCAGATCATGGCCTCGATGGGCGTCGCGGACTCTTCGGAACTGCGTCCGCACATGCTGCAACGGCGCATTGACCCTTACACCGTGCGCTCCTTCGCGGAGATGCACGAATGGCTCGCTCCCGGCCAGTTGCTCGCCGAGCCGCCGAGTTCGTGGGCTGCTGACTGGCAAGCCGCCGACCCTGACCACTTCACTGTCTGACCTGGAGGATCCTGTGGCCCGTACCGTCGCCCGTCTCATCGTGGACGCGCTGAACGAACTCGGCGTACGCCAGGTGTTCGGCGTCGTCGGGGACGCGCTCAACCCCCTGACCGACGCAATCCGCACCACCGAGGACGTGGAGTGGGTCGGGTGCCGCCACGAGGAGGCGGCCGCCTTCGCCGCGAGCGCCCAGTCCCAGCTCTCCGGTCGTCTGGGTGTGTGCATGGGAACGGTCGGCCCCGGATCCGTCCACCTGCTCAACGGTCTCTACGACGCCGCGAAGAGCCGTACCCCGGTCCTGGCGATCGCCGGCCAGGTGCCCACGACGGAAATGGGCAGCGACTCCTTCCAGGAGGTGGACAACGATGCTCTCTTCGGCGATGTGGCTGTGTTCCGTGCGACTGTGACCTCGCCCGATCAGCTGCCGCAGCTGCTGGAGACGGCCGTGCGCAACGCGCTGGGCCACAAGGGCGTTGCCGTCCTCACCGTGCCCGCAGACATCGGGGGCCAGGAGGTGAGCGGCGACCGCAGGGCCCGGTTCTCCCTCAGCTCCACGGTGACACGGCCCGAGGCGGCCGCCGTGCGCAGTGCGGCCAGGCTGCTCGAAAGCTCCGAACGCATCACCCTGCTCGTCGGCCAGGGCGCCCGTGCCTCCCGGGACGATGTCATGACCCTGGCCGACCGACTGGCCGCCCCGATGGTGCTCACCCTGAAGGCGAAGGAGGGTTTCGAGGGTGCCGACAACCAGTTCCAGGTCGGACAGACCGGGCTGATCGGCAACCCGGCGGCCGCTTCGGCCATGCAGGACGCGGACACGCTTCTGTTGCTGGGCACGGACTTCCCCTACCGCGAGTGGTATCCGGACGGCCCGACCGTCATCCAGGTGGACACGGAACCCACGCACATCGGACGACGCGTCCCGGTCGAGGTGGGCCTGGTCGGTGACGTGGGCGCCACTGTGCGGGATCTGCTCGAGCAGCTGCCCGAGGGCGGCGCCCGTGATCGGGGACATCTGGACCACGCGCGAAAGCGTTTCGTGTCGTGGCGGGAGGGCCAGGCACGTCTGGCCGACCCGGCGCACGACAAGGAGTCGGTGGGACGGATCCGTTCGGCGCTGGACAACCCCGAGCACGGGATCCGGCCCGAGGCACTGGCGGCCGTCGTCGACCGGATTGCGGCCGAAGACGCCGTATTCACCTCGGACACCGGGATGGCCACCGTGTGGCTCTCGCGCTTCGTCGAGATGCGCGGCGCCCGGCGGTTGCTCGGCTCGTACAACCTCGGCTCCATGGCGAACGCCATGCCGCATGCGCTCGGCGCCCAGTGTCTGGACCGGCAGCGTCAGGTGGTGGCGTTCTGCGGTGATGGTGGCCTGAGCATGCTCCTCGGCGACCTCATGACGCTCAGGACGGGCGAACTCCCCGTCAAGCTCGTCGTCTTCGACAACCGCCGCCTCGGCATGGTCAAACTGGAGCAGGAACAGGCGGGCCTGCCGGAGTTCGGCACCGTGCTGGACAACCCCGACTTCGCGGCAGTGGCCACCGCCATGGGCATCACCGGAATCCGGGTGACCGATCCCGTCGATCTAGAGGAGTCCGTGCAGCGTGCCTTCAGTACGCCGGGGCCTGTTCTGCTCGACGTCCTCACGAACCCCGATGAGATCGCTGTTCCCGCCGAACCGACCGTCGGGCAGGGCTGGGGCTTCGCGGTCGCGAAGGTGAAAGAGATCGTGCGAGGCCGCGGTGACTCGGACGCGCGCTGATTCCGGCCGGCCTTGATCCGCAGGGGCGCCACTGCCGGTCTTCGTCCCTCGCGGCCCGGCCCGGACCGCCGGGCCGGCGAGGGTTCAGAGCCCCTCGTCCCAGGGCGGGATCCGCTCGACGTACGTGTCGTGCAACTCCTGTACCTCCCGCAGGCTCTGGGGCGGAACCTTGCCGTAGGTGATGCGCTCCAAGTGGCGGAAGTACTCGAACCGTTCGACGCCGGGGGCGATGACGATGAGGATGTCGGCGTCCTCGCCGGGGGCGGCGGCGAACGCGTGCGGGAGCCCGGGCGGTACGACGACCGGGTCGCCGCGCTCCACGGTGACGACCTGCTCACCGGAAAGGATCTGTGCGGTTCCGCCGAGCATGCAGAACAGTTCGGCGGAACCGGCATGACGGTGCGGTTTCGCACCGTCTGCCCCGCCCGTGAGGGTCACCCGCCGGGTGGGCAGCGCGCCGCCGGTCGTACTGCTGTAGGCCAGCAGCCGGACGGTGGTGGGCACCCGGCGACCGCTTCGGCGTCGGCGGAGCGGACCCTCACGGATTCGTCGAAGCCGGGCGGTCAGCGACACCTGATGACTCCCTGGGTGTGCATGCTCCGGTGAAGCCGATGACTCCTGCAGTTCGCGGTGGCTCCCGGGGGCGCAGGCGTGGCCCCCACGGTCGCTCGGCCACGGTTCACGCCGCGAAGAGCAGGACCGCGCTGATCAGGACCACCACAGCTGTCGCGAAGTGGATGCCGAACGCGACGCTTCTGGTGCCGCCGTGACGCAGCACTATCAGTGTGTCGCCCAGCGGCGCCACGGCAACGACAAGCATGAACCATGCTTCGGCGTGAACGCCGGCGAAGGCCAGCAGGACAAGACCCATCACCGCGAACGTGGTATCGCGGAGACCTTTGACCGTCAGGTAGGCGGGGTCGCCGTTCTCCTGTGCGGGAACGCCGTATCCAGCCGCGGCCGGCCCCGGCTGGAGCAGAAATCGCACACCGATGAACAGCACGAAGAGGTCGAGCACGATGGCGAGGCCTGAAGCGGTGGTGGTGAGCATGCCGGAACTCCTTGCTAGCGCCGCTAGGAACAACAGTGAAGCTAACAGAGCGCGGGCAATAATTCTAGCGATGCTAGAATTCTCTTCATGTCAGGGAGAGTGAGGCGACGCCGGCCGGACAAGTGGCTTTCCGGCCGGAGGATTCCGCACGGGTGGGATCTCCGGTGGAGCCGTCCGGGACATCCGCCGCACTGCCCGGCGCGCCTGGCGTTTCGCCGGAGATCTGCTGACCTTCGACTTCCGTGCCAATCTGGAGGAGTGCGCCGACGGCTGGCCACCGGTCAGTGAGGTGCCGCCCGTACGGGAGGATCCCCGACATGACCACAGCTCACGTCACACGGAACGACTCGGACAAGCACAGCGGATCAATGACGGCGGTGTCCGGCTGGATCACGTTCGCCGCGGTCATGATGATCTTCGGTGGCGTGATGGCGATATTCCAGGGAATCGCCGCCATCGCCAAGGACGACGTCTTCGTCACGACCCGCAACTACGCTTACTCGTTCGACCTCACCAGCTGGGGGTGGATCCACCTCGCCCTCGGTGTCCTGGTCTTTCTGGCGGGCCTCGCCCTGTTCCGCGGAGCGCTGTGGGCCCGCATCATCGGTGTGGTGCTCGCCTCGCTGTTGATGGTCGCCAACTTCATGTGGCTGCCGCACTATCCGCTCTGGGCCCTCGTGCTGATCGCCATCAACGCCTTCGTGATCTGGGCCCTCTGTACCGGACCCGGCCATAAGGCCCGGAGCTAGGGGAGCAGCGCACCCTTCCTCGTGCTTCCACCCTCGGCCGCCGTCTCGTGCTCACGAGGCGGCGGCCGACGTAGTGGACGGACGGCAGATGTACTGCGGACTCCGGTGAGCGGGCCGGAGCGCACCCGCCGGACACGGGGCCGATAAGTCTGGATCAGAGCTGATGCTATGTCAGGGCCGGCTCACACCTGACGGGTCGTTCCCGTGTTGCGCCGTTGGAGGGAGACCGCTGCCCCGGATGGGCGAGGGGGGCGAGCCACTGGCCATGGCCGGGGTGCCGCCGAGGAGGGTTGTATCCCGCTGCGGGTGTCCGGCCGATGACAGGAGAGATCAGTGACCTCAGCTGTGGGCGAGCGGCAGCGGCCGGTGCCGCCGATTCTCCGGGGACAGAAGGCACTGGTGACCGGGGCCAACTCCGGCATCGGCAGAGCTACCGCGATCGGTCTGGGCCGGGCGGGCGCCGATGTCGTCGTGAACTACGTGTCCGGGCGCGAGGCGGCTGAGGAAGTGGTCGAGGAGATCAAGTCCTCCGGTGTACGGGCCTACGCGCACGAGGCGGACGTCTCCCAGGAGGACCAGGTCGTCGGGATGGTCGACCGCATGGTGGGGGAGTTCGGCACCATCGACATCATGGTGGCCAACGCAGGGCTGCAGCGCGACGCCGCCATCACGGAGATGACCGCCGCCCAATGGCAGAAGGTGCTCGACGTCAACCTCACCGGGCAGTTCCTCTGCGCCCGTGAGGCCGCCAAGGAGTTCCTCCGCCGGGGCGTCGTACCGGAGGTTTCCCGGTCGGCCGGAAAGATCGTCTGTATGAGCTCGGTCCATCAGATCATTCCGTGGTCCGGCCATGTGAACTACGCAGCCTCCAAGGGGGGCGTCCTGATGCTGATGCAGACGTTGGCCCAGGAACTCGCACCGAAGAACATCCGGGTCAACGCGGTCGCGCCCGGCGCGATCCGCACTCCCATCAACCGCAGTGCCTGGGACACCGCCGAGGCCGAGGCGGACCTCCTGAGGTTGATCCCCTACCGGCGGGTCGGCGACCCCGAGGACATCGCCAACGCCGTGACCGTCCTGGCATCCGACCTGATGGACTACATCGTCGGCACCACCCTCTACGTCGACGGCGGAATGACGCTCTTCCCCGGCTTCGCCACCGGAGGCTGACCACACAGTGGAAGACCACGTCACCCACCGCCGGGTGGTCATCCTCGGCGGTGGCTTCGCCGGCCTCTTCGCCGTACGGGCCCTGCGCAGCGCCCCCGTGGAGGTCACCCTGGTCGACAGCTGCGCCCACCACCTCTTTCAGCCGCTCCTCTACCAGTGCGCCTCCGGCATCCTCTCCGAGGGCCAGATCGCCCAGCCGCTCCGGGCCGTCCTTCGCCGCCACCCCCAGGTGCGGTGCCTGCTGGCGACGGCCACCGATGTGGACGCTGCCGGGCGAACGGTCCGGGCGACGCGCCCGGACGGCGGCGCCCTCGAGCTGCCCTACGACGATCTGATCGTGGGGATCGGCGTGCGCCAGTCCTACTTCGGACACGATGAGTTCGCTCCGTTCGCCCCCGGCATGAAGACCCTGGAGGACGCGCTGGCGGTGCGGACCAAGCTCTACCAGGCGTTCGAGATGGCCGAGGCGAGCACGGATCCGCAGGAACGCGCGCAGTGGCTCACCTTCGCTCTGGTGGGCGGCGGCCCCACCGGGGTCGAACTGGCGGGCCAGATCCGGGAGATCGCCGGCCACACGCTCGAGAGGGAGTTCTCCACCATCGACCCCGGCCAGGCCCGGGTGCTGCTGTTCGACGGCTCGGACGGAGTGCTCGGTGCTTTCGGGCCGGTGCTCTCACGCAGGGCCGCTCGGACCCTGGACACTCTCGGTGTCGAAGTCCACCTGGAGTCGATCGTCACGCAGGTGGACGACCGGGGGCTGACAGCGCGTCATAAAAGTGGCGGAGTTCAGCGGGTGGAGGCCCGCACGGTGTTCTGGACGGCCGGGATCGAAGCACCACCGCTGGCGACGGCGCTGGCCCGGGCGACCGGTGCTGAGCAGGACAGGGCGGGACGCATCCGGGTTCAGCCCGACCTGACCATCGCTGGACATCCGGAGATCCGGGTGGTCGGCGACCTGATGAGCCTGGACAAGCTGCCCGGCCTCGCGGAAGTCGCGATGCAGAGTGGTGCGTACGCCGGCCGCAGGATCCGCCACGCCATCGAGGGAAGGACCCGCAGGCCGCGTCCGTTCCGCTATCTGGACATGGGAAGCGCGGCCTACATCTCGCGCGGCAGAGCCGTCGTGAAGAGGGGCCGGTTCCACGCCTCCGGGCTGATCGGCTGGCTGATCTGGCTGTTCATCCACATCGTGTTCCTCACCGGATTCCGCAGCCGGGCCGGCGCACTGCTCAGCTGGGCGGTGGTCTTCGCCTCCGGCGCGCGCCGCGAGCGTGCTTTCACCCCGGCGGCTCCGCAGATCTCCGCTGCCGGGACCGTTACCCCACCCCATCCACCGGCTGACCCTGCGGTCGTACGGCACGAGCCACCGAGGCACGCATGAGCACCACGGCACACCTGCTGGCGGACGCCCCCGCCCAGCTCCTGCCCGCGCGGGAACTGATGGCGTTCAGCCTCGCCACGCACATCATCCTGGTACCGCTGGGGGTGGCCCTGCCCTTCGTCACCCTGGTCATGCACTACCGGGGCCTGCGCAGGGCCGACCCGGTCGCGCTGCTGCTGGCCCGCCGGTGGTCCGCGGTGATGGCGGTCCAGTTCGCCGTCGGCATTGTCACAGGCACCGTGCTCTCCTTCGAGTTCGGGCTCCTGTGGCCCGGCATGATGGGCCGCTGGGGGGATGTGTTCGGCCTCGGATTCGGGGTCGAGGCATG